>NZ_BEWG01000025.1:0-138297 GCF_002723835.1 Mycobacterium sp. shizuoka-1
ACAATCACCACCGACCCCACACCGGCATCGGCGGAATGACACCAATCGAGCGCCTACGCGTTCACAACCTACCCGTGAAGAACAACTAGGCTCCGTATCACTGAGCTTCCGCTGAGGACGCGATGTCAACTCAACGGCAATGGCCGGTCGCGATCATCGGGTCCGGCAACATCGGCACCGACCTGATGGTCAAGGTGCTGCGCAGCGAGGGCCCGCTCGTCATGGGCGCGATGGTGGGTATCGACCCCAATTGCGACGGGCTGGCACGGGCCAAGCGGATGAATGTTCCCGTCGCCGCGGGCGGGGTCGACGAGCTGATGTCGATGCCCGAATTCGCCGACATCGCGCTGGTCTTCGATGCCAGCACGGCGCCTGCACACGAACGGAATTGGGCCATGCTGAAAGACACCGGCCGGCGGGTGCTGGATCTGACCCCGGCCGCGATCGGCCCGTACTGCGTACCGGTGGTCAACGTCGACGGCCACCTCGACGCCGCCAACCTCAACATGGTCACCTGCGCGGGACAGGCCACGGTGCCGATCGTCGCCGCCGTCGCCGACGTGGGCGCGGTGTCCTATGCCGAAACCGTCTCGTCGATCTCGTCGCGGTCGGCCGGGCCCGGTACCCGTGCCACTCTCGACGAGTTCACCGAGACCACCGCCGCGGCATTGCGCACCGTCGGCGGTGCCCGGCGGGCCCGCGCCCTGTTGATCCTGAACCCGGCTGACCCGCCGATGATGATGCGCAACACCGTCTATTGTCTTCTCGACGGCGACGCCGATCACGCGCAGATCGAGCAGTCCGTCGAGTCGATGGCGGACGCCGTCACGGCCTACGTTCCCGGTTACCGGCTCCGGCAGCGAGTGCAGTTCGAGACCTTCACCGCGGCCCGCCCCTTGTTCATCCCGGAGACCGGCACATTCACCGGCACCCGGGTCACCGTGCTCCTCGAGGTGACCGGCGCCGCCGATCACCTGCCGGCCTACGCCGGCAACCTGGACATCATGACCGCGGCTGCGCTGAGCACCGCGCAGCGAATCGCCGCGCACACCAACCGAATCGCCGGGGTCAGCGCATGACCGGCGATCTCTACATCAGCGACGTCACCCTGCGTGACGGCATGCACGCCGTCCGCCATCGATACACCACCGACCAAGTGGCGGCGATCGCCGCCGCGCTCGACAAGGCCGGAGTCGACTCCATCGAGGTAGCGCACGGCGACGGGCTGGCCGGGTCGACATGCACGTACGGGTTCGGCGCACACACCGACCTGGAATGGATCGAGGCCGCCGCGGCGGCCGTCACCTCGGCCAGGATCGCCACCTTGCTGATCCCCGGGATCGGCACCGCGCGCCACCTCAGGGACGCGAACCGGGCCGGTGCGACCGTCTTGCGGGTGGGCACCCACTGCACCGAGGCCGACATCTCCGCAAGCCACATCGCCGCCGCGCGGGAGTTGGGCATGGACACCGTCGGATTCCTGATGATGAGTCACCTGACCACCCCCGACGACTTGGCGGGCCAGGCGAAGCTCATGGAAGGGTTCGGCGCCACCTGCGTCTACGTCGTGGATTCCGGTGGCGCCATGGTGATGCGCGACATTGCCGACCGGGTGGACGCGCTCCGCCAGCGGCTGCTCGCCACCACCGAGATCGGGATCCACGCCCACCACAACCTCTCGCTCGGTGTCGCCAATTCGATTGTGGCCGTGGAACACGGGGCCAACCGGGTGGACGCGTCGCTGGCGGGCATGGGGGCCGGCGCGGGCAACGCGCCACTGGAGGTCTTCATCGCCGCGGCGGACCGGATGGGCTGGCACCACGGCTGCGACCTGCATGCGCTCGAAGATGCCGCGGACGACCAGGTGCGGCCGCTGCAGGACCGGCCGGTCCGGGTGGACCGCGAGACCCTCACACTCGGTTATGCAGGGGTCTATTCGAGCTTTCTGCGGCACGCCGAGGCGGCCGCCGCGCGCTACGACGTCGACGCCCGGGCCCTGTTGGAGGAGGCGGGCCGCCGGGGCATGGTCGGTGGCCAGGAGGACATGCTCGTCGACATCGCGCTCGACCTCATCGGCAGCCGCTGATCGTCTGGTGCAACGGATCTAATCGACGGGTACGTCGAGGATCGGACGCGAGACACCGGCGCCGGGCCCGTCGAAATGCCACCACTCGCCGGCGTAGACCGTCAGGCCGCCGGCGGCCATCGCGGTTCGCAGCCGGGCCCGGTTGGCCTGGGCGGCGGCACTGACCCCGTCGGTGGCGTACGCCTGGGCGCGCGCCGAGAAGTCGTCGAAGTCGGTGCCCATGTCGACGAGGCTGCCGCGCTCGGCGATCGTCACGTCGACCGAACGCCCCGTCTCGTGGCTGCGCGCATACGGGCCAGGCTTGGCCACCCAAGCCGGGTTGGGGACCGCGTCGTACATCCGAACCTGGACATCGTGTGGCCGGTAGCAGTCCCAGAACACCAGCACATCGCCCTGAGCCCGCAGCTGCTCGGCGGCCTTCGCCAGGCCCGGCGCCATCGACTCGTGCACCAGGCAGCGCGCGTCGGCCGGATACAGCGGCACCCCGACGAAGTTCTGCGGCGTCGCATAGCGCAGGTCGACAATCGCGTCGGGAATCACGGAGCGCACGTCGACGAAGCCGGCCGCGGCGGCCTGCGGGCTGACCGGCGGTACCCCGCCGTCCGGTGCGGCGCCGGCGACAGGGGACACGATCACCAGAGCGCACATCGGCGCGGCGAACAGTCGGCGAAATCCCGTCATGTCTGCATTGTGCCGGTCACGTCCAGCGGCTCGGCCTCGGCGCGGTAGCGCGGGTAGCCGAGCCGTCCGCGGGTGGCGATCAGCAGACCCAGCGCCAGCACGACAGCCACGATCAACACGCCGAACTGGACGCTGAACGCGACGGCGTCGGCGCTGATCACCCGGCGGTCGGCCAGCCGCTGCAGGTAGGTGGCGGTGCCGTCCACCGACCCGTGCAGCAGGATCGCGAGCAGCAGGCTGGCGCCGGTGTTGTTCGACAGCCAGGTGAACAGGACCGTGATGCCCGTCGTGAACACCACGAAGATGGCGCCCGACACCAGCGCGTCGACGGGCCCCGCCCGCAGCCACGACGGCACGTACAGGAAAAAGTGCCAACCACTCCACAGCAAGCCCAGTAGGAGACTGGCCCGGACCGGCCCGTAGCGATGCTGCAGCCGCGGCAGGGCGAAGCCACGCCAGCCGGCCTCCTCGAACAGCGGGCCGAACCAGAAGTGGGCGAGATACGACAGCGGATAGCTCGCCAGTGCGGTCGGGGTCAGCGCCGAGAGCGCGTCTGGGCTGACCAGGGCGGCGGTGACCAGGATCTGGCCCAGCGGGATGGCCAGCACGGCGATCAGATACCACCGCGGGCCCACCCGCCAGCGCACCAGCCGCCGAAGCATCCGCCTGACGCCGTCGCGCCCCTGCGTCACCGCGGTCATGACGAACGCCGTCCCGGTGACGCCCACCACGACGGCGGGCAGCGCGTACCACGACGGCGTGTGCGTGGTCGCCGAGAAGGCCGGCACTCCGCCGATGACCACGGGCGCCCACAACAGCCAGGTGACGCTGTATGCCAGGACGAAGAACGACACCAGCGGCCTGGCGCGCAGCAGCTCCAGCATCACGGCAGCATAGAGCCCGCCGCCCCGGGATCACTGCGGCTGAGTTTGTGAGCTTCCGATGCGCTGATCGGCGGTCAGCAGCAGGTTGTCGTACGCCGATCGGCTCGGCGCCGACTCGGACTGGGCGAAGCCGACGAAGTCGGTGACCACCTGTTCGGCCAGCAGTCGCAGTTTGACGTTGGCCTCCTGGGAACGCCAGCGCAGCAGGTCGAACGCCGCGACGGAGTCGATGCCGTAGACCACCATGAGCATGCCCTTGGCCTGCTCGATGACTGCCCGGTTCTCGGCGATCTCGGCGATCGCCGCGCTGAGCTGTTTCTGCTGGCGGTGCTCGGCGGGGCTGACGTCGACGTAGAAGCCGTGGGTCCCGACCACCGCCCCGGTTTCGTCCTGCAGCTTGTCGGCCACGACGATCACGTGATGGATCCGGCCGGCGGTGTCGATGATCCGGTGCCGGGTGCTGAAGGCCTGATGGTGCCGACGCACGTCGTCGAGCGTGGTCGCCACCTGTTGGTAGTCGTCGGGATGCTTGTGCGACAGCACCAGGTCCGTGGTCGGTGAGACCGTGCCCGGCTCGTAGCCGTGCATGGCCTGGACCTCGGCCGACCACTCCCAGCGTTCGTCGTCGAAGTAGAACCGAAACCAGCCCACCTGCTCCGGGCGCACGGTGGTCTCGTCGGCGTTGCTCTCCGCCGGATCTTCGTCCGGAAACATCGGCACCCCTCGCCCGACAACGCTGTGGTTGTCACGTGTGAACGACATGCCGCATGCGCCGGGACGCCGAAGGGTGCCATGAAGGCAGAACCCATCGCCATCCCAGGTTCTGCGGGCAAACAGTGTTTTACCCCGTGAACTGCCGCGTTTTCAAGCCCAGCCGCCGGAGTCGCCCGCGCGGCGGCGGATGCTGAGATTCCCGTGACACGAGTGACGGATGTAACAAACTGAGTTGTGCGTCGAAAACACCTGTACAGGGCGTTCACCGGCCGGTGCAGCACGGGGACGCCGCCTTGCGGGACCGCGGAGGACACACGGTGACAATCATGACGAGCAAGCCCGTCCCCACCGGCACGTGGGCGCGGCGCGTCAGCCTGGGGCTGGGCGCGGCGAGCATCGCGACCGTGTTCCTGGCGGCACCCGCGGCGTGGGCCGATCCCACCGATCCCACCGACGCCGCCGCCTCAGCCACCCCGGTCACTCCGGTCGATCCGGCGGCACCGGCCCCGGTCGGCACCGACCCCACCACCGCCGTGGCGGCGGCCCCCGCGGTGGTGCCGCACCTGTCCAGCCCCGACAACCTGCCGCCGGGAACGTCGGCCGACGCCCCGCCCGAGGGCCGGCTGGGCTATCTGCGCGACCTGTTGCATGCGATGCGTACCCAGCAAGTGTCGGGCAGCGACGCGCTGCTGTTGCTCACCCAGCGCCCACTGGACGCCGGGGCCGCCCCGCCGCAGGGTGTGCCTGCGGGTCCGTCCGGACCGGTGGGATCGTCGGCGGTGCCGCCCGGCGGTGAGGCGCCCGTTCCCGCGCCGGCGGGTTAAGCCCGCTCAACCGCCTGCACGGCCGCATCGAGGTCAGGCTGATAGCGCTCCTCGGCCGTGAACTCCTGCCACCATTCGGTGCGCTGCACGGTCCGCAAAGCCCGGTCGGGAAGCGCGCTGATCATCAATCGGACTCCGGCCCCTGACAATTCGAGATCCAGATCGACCAGGATGTGCAGCACCGTCGATTCCAGTACGGTCTGGCGAACCAGGTCGAGCACCACGGTCCCCGGCGGCTGGTCGCCGAGCGCCGCGTCGCGGATCGCGGCGATGTTCGGGCGCACGTTGGCCGCATACATCGGAACCAGGCAGCGCAGCACCAGGGGATCGGCCGGGATCAGCGCCACATTCTCCGGCTGTTCGATCCACGCCCCGTTCTCGTGGCGCACCACCTGAACGACGTGCGGGGAGTTCACCACGTGCAACACCACGAGCAGCGTGACCGCCACCGCGACGGCCACCGCGGGGATCAGCCCGAACGCCAACCCGATCAACGCCACCCCCAGCGCGCCGAAGCATTCCCGTGGATTGAGCCGGTAGAGCCGGCGCAGCGCGGCGACGTCGACGAGTCGGGTCACCGCGATGACCACGACCGCGCCCAGCACGGCCTGGGGCAGCAGGCTCAGCACCGGGGCGACGAAGAACGCGACCAGCACGGCCAGTGCCAGCAAGACCAGGCCGCTGATCTGGGTGCGAGCACCCGAGCGCAGGTTCACCGACGTCTGGGCGAACCCACCTGATGGCGGCAGCGAGTGGAAGAACGCCCCCGCCACCGACGCGGCGCCGAGCGCCAGCAGTTCGCGGTCGGGTTCGATCCGGGGTTCCTCCGCGCGCCGTGAGGTGCGCGCGACCGCGATGCTCTCCAGGAATGCCATCACCGCGATCGCGAGCGCACCCGGCAACAAGGGCACGATGTGGTGATCCAGGTGCGGCATGGCGGGTGCCGGGAAACCCGACGGCACAGTCGGGATGAGAGCGACGCCGTGCGCGGGGAACGCGACCACCGCGCTCACCGCCAGGCCGATGGTGATCACCACGAGCGGCCCCGGGACGCGGGGGGCGAATCGGGTCAGCACGGACAACACGACCAGGCAGACCACCGACACCGCCACGGTGACCAGACTGGCCCGGCCGAGGTCGGAGAGCGCCGCCCAGGCCACCCGGAAGAATCCGGTCGTGTGCGGGTGGGGGGCCACCCCGAGCAGCTTCGGAAGCTGCGCCGCCATGACGGTCAGACCCACCGCGACCTTGATGCCGATCAGGGTCATGTCGCTGATGTTGTCGACCAGCATGCCCAGCCGAAACACCCTGGCCACCAACAGGAACAACCCGACCAGAAGGGTCAGCGTCACCAGGTCGCCGCGCTGGTCGTCGGACCCGATCAGCACACCGCCGGCCAGCATGGTGGAGGCGGTCAGCGTGGAGACCGTCGACGACGTGGTGACGCTGGCGACCCGGGATCCGCCGACGAACGCGTACACCAGCACCGGGACGATGCAGGTGTACAGACCCATCTGGACCGGCATGTTGGCGACCGTCGCGTACGCCATCGCCAGCGGGATGACGACCGCGCCCGTGCTCAACCCTGCCAGGACGTCGGCCCGTAGCCAGCTTGCGTGGTAGGGCCGGATTCCCGGGGCCAGCCACGATGGCGTCGCGATGGTGGACACGACCCGCATTGTGACACCGACATCCGGCTTCGTGCGCGCCTTGTGGCCAGCTGTTTACCTGCGGGTTCGGTGTCGGCCGGCGACATGACGCCGGGCCGCGGAAGCGATCCGCATAGCGGATCAGACCAGCCGGCGATGCCGGCTCGCGATCACCCGCTCAGACCGATGACGACCTCGTTGCGCCGCAGGAACGGCACCGTCCACGGCGGATCGTAGAACCAGGACAGCGGTTCGCCGACGGTCTCGATGCCGTTGCGCTCCAACACCTTCAACAGCTGGTCGGTTCGTGCCGCGACCGCGGCGGGTCCGATCGAACCGGTGAACCGCAGCACCGCGACGGTCTCGGGCGCCACCGGCACCAGACGCACCCGATCGTCGTTGGGGGTGGGCAGTGTCTCCAGGGTGTACTTCGAGGGCATGAAGAACCGGATCACCCATTCGCCCGACGGGGTACGCCGCGTCGACACCGGGGCGGTCATCGCGATCTTCTCGCTGCTCTGCTGGGCGACCGGGGCGGTCATCGCGATCTTCTTCTTGCCCGAGTTGGCGCCGAAGATGTAGCGGGCCAGGCGGCGGAACCCCTCGTTACGGGCCGGTTCCTCGTCAGAGGAAACCGCCGTCTCGGCGGCGATCCGGGGTCCGTACCGCCGGATCTCGACGCCGTCCACCTCACGCTCCACGGTGAAGGCCGGTTCCTCGGTGCCGGTGCGGATTCCGACGATCTGACCCCCGGCCTCCGCGACCTGAGTCAGCACACCCACGATCTTGTTCGGCATGATTCCAGTGAACCGGCCGGCGGCGCGGATGTCAGGGTTTCGCCGATGACGACTCTCTGACGGCCCGTCCCGGTGGGCCCGGCAGCCGCCCAGATAGGGTCCTGGCATGAGTCGGGTCTCAATCATCACAGGTGGTGCCGGTGGCATGGGCCTGGCCACCGCGAAGATCGTCGGTCGCGACCACACCCCGGTCCTCTGTGACGTCCGGGCGGACCGGTTGGACAGCGCTGCGGCCACCCTGAACGACCTCGGCATCGCCGCGAGCGTGATCAACTGCGACGTCACCGATCGCGACGCTGTCGGCCGGTTGTTCGAGACGGCGTCGGGCATCGGTCCGGTCGCCTCGGTGATCCACACGGCCGGCGTCAGCCCGAGCATGGGCCCGGCCGATTACGTCATGAGGACCAACGCGATCGGCACCCTCAACGTCAACGAGGTGTTCTTCGCTTCGGCGGGCGACGGCGCCGTGATCGTCAACGTGGCATCGATGGCCTCGCACATGCTGCCCGACGAACTGGTCCCGGCGCAGCATTTCGATCTCGCCTTTTCCGACGAGAAGCGCTTTCTGACCGAGATGCTCGCGGCGTGCGACATCGCGGGGGAGCAGATGCGCTCGGGCTTGGCCTACAGCATCAGCAAGACCTTTGTGCGGTGGTACAGCTCCTCACAGGCCGAAAGGTTCAACGGCCGCGGCCTGCGCATCGTCTCGGTCTCGCCTGGATCGGTGGACACCGAAATGGGATTGCTGGAGGCCGAAGCCGGTGCCGGCGCGATGGTGGCCGACTTTGCGGTGCCCCGCTGGGGAACGGCGCAGGAAATGGCCGAACTGTTCTCCTTCTGCGCCAGTGAGCGCGCCGGCTATCTCACCGGAACCGACATCCTCAACGACGGCGGCGTGATCGCCTCGATGCGCGAACGCGCCCGGCGGGCCGCCCAAACCGGTTAGGGCCGACTGAGTTTCGCGTACCGCGCGCGGTGGAAGTCGGTGGTACCGAACTCGTACTGCAGCGCGGTGAGCCGCTTGAAGTAATGACCGATCGCCAGCTCCTCGGTCATGCCCATGCCGCCGTGCAGCTGGACGGCGTTTTGGCCAACGAACCGGGCGGCTCGCCCGATCGTTGCCTTGGCCGCCGACACCGCGCGGGCCCGGGTATGTGGCTCGGCCTGCAGGTTCAGCACTGCCAGATATACGGCGGCGACCGCCTGTTCGAGCTCCATGTACATGTCCACCATGCGGTGCTGCAGAACCTGGAAGCCGCCGATCGGCTGGCCGAACTGCTGGCGCTGTTTGCAGTACTCGACGGTGTCCGAGAGCACCTTTCGCATCGCCCCGACCGCTTCTGCGCAGACCGCGGCGGCGCCCTCGTCGCGCGCCTGCGCCAATGACGGCGCAGCATCGGCGGTCAGCAGGGCGTCCTCCGGAAGCCTGAGGCCCTCGAACGTCAGGTCGGCGGCGCGCCGGTCGTCGATGGTGCGGTAACCGTGAACCTGCATCCCGGCAGGCGGTGCAACCGGGTCGAAGTCGGTCAGGAACAGCGAAACCCGTTCGGAGCCTTCATCTTCGGTCGACGTCCGTGCAGTGATCAACAGATGGGTGGCCAGCGGTGCGGCGGTGACGACGACCTTCTCGCCGGACAGTACCCACTGTGAACCGTCGCGGACCGCCCGCGCCGATACGGTGCGCTCGTCGGCCCCGGGTTCGGCGCTCGCGACGGCGACGACCGCGGTACCCGCCGCGATGCGCTCCAAGAGCCCGGCCGCGCCCGGGTGATCGGTGCGCTGCAGGAGGCCGCCGGCCACCACCACGGTGTCGACGAACGGCTCGATCACCAGCGCCCGCCCGAGTTCCTCGGCAATCACCATGATCTCGACCGGTCCACCGCCGATTCCGCCGACGGACTCGGGGAATGCCGCGCCCAGGATGCCGAGTTCGTCGGCCAGGGCCCGCCAGATCTCGGGCTGCCAGCCGGGGCCGAGCTTGGCCGCTGTGCGGCTCTTCTCGAGGTCGTAGCGGGTGGCCAGGAACTTGCCCAGGCCGTCGCGCAGGAGTTCCTGCTCGGTACTCAGATTGAAGTCCATTACAGTCCCAGGGTCGCCTTGGCCAGGATGTTGCGCTGAATCTCGTTGCTACCGGCATAGATCGAGCCGGCCCGGTCGTTGAAGTAGCGCAGCGCCGCCACCGCCTGCCAGGGCTGCCCGCTGACATAACCGTCGGCGGGTGGCTCGAAATCCGAGACGGGGCCGCCGGGCCGGGTGGCGTGCGGCTGGTAGGCGCGCCCGCGCGGTCCGGCGGCCTCCATGGCCAGTTCGGTGATCGCCTGGGACAGTTCGGTGGACAGGATCTTCAGCATCGACGACGCGGCACCCGGGTTGCGCCCCTCGGCAACGGTTGTCAGCACTCGGTATTCGAGGATCTCGAGCACGTCGGCACGGATGCGGACGTCGGCGAGCTTGGCCGCGAACGCCGGGTCGTCGATCAGCGCGCCGCCCGCCGGACCGGGCTGTTCGGTGGCCTCGCCGGCGATGGCTTCGGCCATCGCCTGCAGCGCGGGTGCGGTTGCGCCACCGCCCCTTTCGAACTCCAGCAGATACTTCGCCACGGTCCAGCCGTCGTCGATCTCGCCGATCACGTTCGCCTTGGGCACCCGGACCGCGTCGAAGAAGATCTGGTTCTGCACTTTCTCGCCGGAGGTCATCACCAGCGGACGGATCTCGATGCCCGGCGTGGTCATGTCGATGAGCACGAAGGTGATGCCCTGCTGCTTGCGGGCCGAACGGGTGGTGCGCACCAGTGCGAAGATCCAGTTGGCCTCTCCTGCATGGGTGGTCCAGATCTTGCTGCCGGTGCAGATCAGGTCGTCGCCGTCCTCGACCGCCGCCATGGTCAGCGCGGCCAGGTCCGAGCCGGCCTCGGGTTCGGAGTACCCCTGGCAGAAGAACACCTCGCCGGTGAGGATTCGCGGCAGAAAATAGTCCTTCTGTTCGGCCGTGCCGTAGGCGATGATCGCGTGCGCGACCATCCGGATTCCCATCGGGGACAGCGTAGGCGCCCCGGCCAGTGTCGATTCGCGGCTGAAGATGTAGTGCTGGGTCAGCGTCCAGTCGCAGCCACCGTGCTCCACCGGCCAGGCGGGGGCGGCCCAGCCGCGTTCGTGCAGGATTGCCTGCCAGGCCATGCTGGCCTCGTGGTCGGCGTAGACGCTGGTCATCAGCCGGCCCGCCTGGCGCAGGTCAGGTGTGAGCTTCTCGTCGAGGAACGCGCGGACCTCGTCGCGGAACTCGAGATCTTTCGCCGACCACGACAGGTCCATCTGGTGTCCTCTTATCTGCATACGGCTGTTTTCAGAAGTTACCGTAGCCCGTCGGCTCCGGCGCACCCGCCGAGGGTCCGTGCTGGAAATGTTAGGCCGTCGGGTTTGAGGTTCCTACCGTCTGGGAACAGGTCTGTTGGCCGCCGCGGGCGCCCCGAAACGTGACACTGAGAGGCCCGGTCCCTGGACAAGGGACCGGGCCTTTCGTCTGCGCTCAGGCGGTTGGCGAGGTGCCCAGCACCCGCTGGATGTCCGGCTTCATCGCCTGCAGCTGACCACCCCAGTAGCCCCAGCTGTGGGTGCCGTTGGGCGGAAAGTTGAAGACCCCGTTGCGCCCGCCCGCCGCTTCGTAGCGGCCCTCGAACGCTCGGTTGGTCCGGATCGTCAGGCCCTCGAGGAACTGTGCGGGAAGCTGGGCGTTGCCCAGGCCGGCGTCGAGGTCGGTCGGGTTGCCGTTGCCGCTGTAGACCCACACCCGGGTGTTGTTGGCGACCAGCTGGCCGATGTGCAGCATCGGGTCATTGCGCTGCCAAGCCGGACCGCCGAAGGCACCCCACATGTCCAGGGCGTTGAATCCGCCCGCATCGGCCATGGCGATCGAGACCGCCAGCGGCCAGCTCTGCGCCGACAGGTTCAAGAAGCCCGACAGCGAACCGGCGTAGACGAACTGGCCGGGATGATAGGCGGCCAGGATCAGCGCGGCGCTCCCGGACATCGACAACCCGACCACCGCATTGCCGCTCGGGCTGATGCCCTTGTTGGCCGACAGCCAGGCCGGCAGCTCGGCGGTCAGGAACGTCTCCCACTTGTAGGTCTGGGTGGTGCCGTTGCCGGTCGCGGGCCGATACCAGTCGGTGTAGAAGCTCGACATGCCGCCGACAGGCATCACCACCGACACCCCGGAATCGTTGAACCAGGAGAACGCACCGGTGTTGATGTCCCAGCCGTTGCGGTCGTCCTGGGCGCGCAGACCGTCGAGCAGATAGACCGCCTTGGGGCCGCCGCCCTGGAATTGCACGGTGATGTCGCGTCCCATCGACGGCGACGGCACCTTGAGGTACTCCACCTCGGCGGCGCCGGCTGTCGGCGGCAGGGCTGCGGTGGCGCCGAACACCAGCAGTGCAGCGATGACGGCGCTCGCCGCCCGAAGGATCCCCCGACTGCGTATCTTCCCAAAAGAATTCATGAAAGGTCCTGCCCCTGTGGTCGTCCACCCCCGACCTACCTGACTATCGGAGGCCATCCGCCATCAGTTACGCCCGCGATATTTCTGCCGACCGACTGGCCGACGACGTCACCGCGCTGCTCGCAGCGACGCCCGGCCGGGTCGTGGTCGGTCTCACCGGCCCGCCAGGGGCGGGTAAATCGACGCTGGCCGGCATGGTTGTCGCGGCGGTGGACGGCGCGGCCTATCTGCCGATGGACGGCTTCCACCTGTCCAATGCGGCGCTGGACCGCCTGGGTTTACGTGAGCGCAAAGGCGCGCTCGACACCTTCGACGCTGCCGGGTATGTCACCGCGCTGCGGCGCGCACGTGCCGAGTTCCGGCAGCGGGATGTCTACGTGCCCGCCTTCGACCGCAGCCTGGACGAGCCGATCGCGGCCGGCCACGTGATCCCCGCCGAGTGCCGGTTGGTGGTCACCGAGGGCAACTACCTGGGCATGCCGACAGGCGAGTGGGCGCCGGTGCGTGGGCTGCTGGATCGGCTGTACTACGTCGACTGTCCGGCGCCGCTTCGGCGCGACCGGCTGGTGGCCCGGCATCGTCGCGGGGGACGGGACCCCGGGGCGGCCCTGGCCTGGGTCGAGGAGGTGGACGAACCCAACGCCCGGCTGATCGCCACCACCCGGGAGTTCTGCGACGGCGTCGTCGAGAACGACGAAATGGTGTGAACCACTCGCACTTTCCCGCCCATGCGGCGGTTTGGGCGTTCGGTCAGCAGCAGCGCGCGGTCGGGTTGGTGTCCTGCTGGTCGTGCCGCATCCGCCAGTACTGCGCCTCGCTGAGCACCGGCTCACCGGGATGGGTGCGGGTGCGGTGTGCGACGTAGCGGCCGTAATGGCTGTCACCCATCAATGTGCGGATGTACCAACGGATCTGGCGTGCGATGTGGGTAGCGCGTCCCATTGCTTTTGCACCTCCTTCTCTGCCGAGGTGGAGATCAGGCTGGACGGCCCGAAGATCTTCGACGGGACCGGTGTGTCCTCGGTCAACTCCCGGCCACCGCCGCGGATCGCCCGCAGCGCCATGGTCACGCCGGCGACGAACACGATGACGACCAGGACGGCGAAGACCACCGACAGCGTGCCCTGGATGAACGTGTTGCGGATGACCGCGTGCAGCTGGTCGGCGTTCTTGGCCGAACCGAACGCGGTCTTGCCCGCCTCGGCGGCCGCGCGGTACTGGAAGTGCTGCGTCCAGTAGCCGAGCTTGGGATCGCCGGAGAAGATCTTCTGCCACGACGCGGTGAGGGTGACCGTCAGATCCCACAGCAGCGGAATGCCGGGTATCCACGCCCATTTGAGCAGACCCTTCTTGATCACCACGACGGTGACGACGGTCAGTGCGATCGCGGCCAGCAACTGGTTGGCGATACCGAACAGCGGGAACAGGGTGTTGATGCCGCCGAGCGGATCGGTGACGCCCATCAGCAGGATGGAGCCCCAGCCGGCGACCACCACCAGGCTGCAGATCCAGGCCCCGACCCGCCAACTCGGGTTGCGCAGCCGCGTCAGCGGGCCGCCGAGATTGGCCAGGGCGTCGGAGAGCATGAACCGGGCGACCCGGGTGCCGGCGTCGACGGTGGTGAGGATGAACAGCGCCTCGAACATGATCGCGAAGTGGTACCAGAACGCCTTCAGCGATACGCCGCCGAACACTTGGTGTAGCACCTCGGACATGCCGAATGCCAACGTCGGGGCCCCACCGGTCCGGGACACGATCGACTCCTCACCGACGCTCTTGGCGGCCTCGGAGATGTCGGCCCCGGTAATCGGGGCGCCCGACAAGCCAAGTCCGTTGACGTATTTGGCGGCGGTCTCGGCGGCGCCGCCGGTCTGGGCGGAGGGTGCGTTGATCGCGAAGTACAAATGCTGGTTGAGGATCGCCGCGGTGATGAGCGCCATGATCGCCACAAACGATTCGGTGAGCATGCCGCCGTAGCCGATCAGCCGCATCTGGCTTTCCTTCTCCAGCAGCTTGGGTGTGGTGCCCGAGGAGATCAGAGAGTGGAAGCCCGACAGCGCACCGCAGGCGATCGTGATGAACAGGAACGGGAACAGCGAGCCGGCGAACACCGGACCGGAGCCGCTCTCGGCGAACTTCGAGATCGCCGGGGCCTCCATGATCGGACGGGCCAGCAGGATTCCGACCGCCAGCAGCGCGATGGTGCCGACCTTCATGAACGTCGACAGGTAGTCGCGTGGTGCGAGCAGGAACCACACCGGGAGCACCGAGGCCGCCAGCCCGTAGACGATGATGCACCACGACAGGGTGACCTTGGACAGCGTGAACCAGTCTGCGCCCCAATCGGTTCCGGCGACCCACCCGCCACTGACCACGGCCAGCAGCAACAGTATGACGCCGATCAGGGAGACCTCCGAGACCCGGCCAGGCCGCAGGAACCGCAGATACAGACCCATGAAGATGGCGATCGGGATCGTCATCGCGATGGAGAAGACGCCCCACGGGCTTTCGGCGAGCGCGCCCACAACCACCAGCGCCAGCACCGCGAGCAGGATGACCATGATGACCAGTACGGCGACGATGGCCGCGATTCCACCGACTGCGCCGAGTTCGTCGCGGGCCATCTGCCCCAGCGAACGGCCGCGACGGCGCGTGGAGATCGACAGCACCAGGTAGTCCTGGACACAGCCGGCGAACACCGCACCGACGATGATCCAGATCGTGCCGGGCAGGTAGCCCATCTGCATGGCCAGCACCGGGCCGACCAGCGGGCCTGCGCCGGCGATGGCGGCGAAGTGGTGACCGAACAGCACCCGCCGGTCGGTGGGCATGTAGTCGGTGCCGTTCTCGAAGATCTCGGCCGGCGTCGCGTGGTCGTCGCGCGGGCGGACGATCTTCATTTCGATCAGTCGGGCGTAGAACCGGTAGCCGATGACGTAGGTGCAGATCGCCGCGATCACGAACCAGACCGCGTTGACGGTCTCGCCGCGGAAGAAGGCGATGATGGCCCACGCGATGGCTCCGAGGACGGCGATCGCGCC
The DNA here is from genome assembly GCF_002723835.1 of Mycobacterium sp. shizuoka-1. Lineage (GTDB taxonomy): Bacteria > Actinomycetota > Actinomycetes > Mycobacteriales > Mycobacteriaceae > Mycobacterium. The sequence goes on from NZ_BEWG01000025.1 coordinate 15,174, forward strand.
GAAGATCAGTTTGTGCCGGGTGGTGATCGGCGAACGGTCGACAATCGCGACCGGCGGCAGATCCTTGTCGGTCCGGATGAAGGTGACGTCGCCCCTGGTCTCCTCGATATGTTCTGACGGCGCGGCGGTCGGTGAAGCCACAGTGTTTCTCCCTTGACGAGACGTGTCATGTCAGGCGGTGCGGTGATCCTTTCATTCACAGGTTCGCCAGTAAGGGGAACGCCAAACGCCGCGCCGCGCCCAGAGCTGGTCTTAGTGTTACCACAAGTTTCTCTTAATTTTCTTAATTTCGCGGTAGGGTCGCGTCATGGCCGAACGTGGTTCACAGGCGGTGATCGTGGGAGCGGGCCTCGCGGGGCTGCTGGCAGCCCGAGTGCTGTCGGAGTTCTACGCGTCGGTCACCGTCGTGGAACGTGACGCGCTGCCCGCTCACGCCGCACAGCGGACCGGGGTGCCGCAGGGGCGTCATCTGCACAGTCTGCTGAGCCGCGGCACCCAGGCGATCGGCGAGCTCTTTCCCGGGATTCTGGACGAACTCGGTGCGGCCGGCGCTGTCGTCGACGACGGTGGTGACCTGTCGCGGCTCTACGTGCGGGTCGGCGAGTTCGAGCTGAATCCGGCGGGCCGGCTGGCGGATCCCGAACCGTTGGCCGCCTACCAGGCGAGCCGTCCGTTCCTGGAGTTCCATCTCCGGCGGCGGGTCGCCGCGCTCGGAAACGTCACGATCCTCGACCGCCGCAACACGGTGGCCCCGGTCCTGGCCGGCGACGCCGTGACCGGTGTGCGAATCATCCACCGCGACAGCGGCATCTCGTCGCATCTGGCGGCCGACCTGGTCGTCGACGCCACCGGGCGCGCCGGGCGCACGGCCCACTTCCTGGCGGCTCACGGCTACGGTGCGGTACCGGAGCAGCGGGTCGCGTCCATCACCGGCTACAGCAGTCAGTTGTTGCGAATTCCGCCGGGGTGGATCCGTGAGCGGATGGCGTTCGTCAATCAGGGTCCGCGCGCACCGGGAGCGTTGCTGGTGGCCTACGAACACGACACCTGGATGCTGGCCATCTCACGTCCCACGGAATTGGGCAGGCCGCCAGGCGATGTCGCCGAGATGATGGACGCGGCCGCCCAGATGCTGCCGGAGCGGATCATGGCGGGGGTGCGCAAAGCGGTGCCCGTCGGGGAGATCTCGGTCTCGCGCAGCACCGCCGCCGTCTGGCGGCGCTATGACCGGATGGCGCGTCTGCCATCGGGTTTGGTGATCATCGGTGACGCGCTGTGCAGCCTCAACCCGTTGTACGGCCAGGGTATGACGATGGCGGCCCTGCAGGCGCTCGAGCTGCGCGACTGCCTGCGCGTGGATGGCACGGATCTGCCGCGGCGGTTCTTCCTCGCCGCAGCCGAACGGATCGCACCGGTGTGGTCGGAGAACCGGGCGAACGACCGGCCGCCGACCGCGGTGCACCGGCCGTCGCGACTGGCCCAAGGCATCCAGCGTGCCGCGATGCGGGCGGCAAGCGTGGATATCGTGGTGGCCGAAAGGATTCTGCGCGTGCGCGGGCTGATCGATCCGCCCGACCGGCTGCGCGAACCGTCATTCTTCGCCCGCATCCTGCTGGCCAACCTCCGGCCCGCGCCGCGAGCCGCGACGGCGGTGCACTCGACCGTCAGCCGCGCCGACGAACAGGCGATCCGCGCGCTCGTCGACCGCCAGTCCCGTCGGCGCAGAGGGCGAACCGAGATCACCCGACTGCGTTACCTGACACCCGATGTGGCGCTGATCCAGGCGCGCGCCGCGATCACCGGCCCGGTGATTCGGCTCAGCCGGCGCAACACCAGCGTCGCGGTGCGTGCCACCGACGGCTGGAAACTCGCGTTCTCACAGAACACCGGGTCGCTGACATGCTCGACGTGACCTATCGCGCCACCCGCGACCGGGTGTGCGAAATCGCCGCCAGCGCCGAAGCTGTTGTCATCGAACGGCAGTCCGACCAGACCGGACGATAGTCACCGGCTCGCGGATGCGAAACGCTAGTCCCGCTCGTAGAACGCCCGCACGGTGTCGACCGTATCGGCCTCGGCCGGGCTCTTGTCGTCGCGATAGCGCAGCACCCGGGCGAACCGCAACGCCATGCCCGCGGGATAGCGGCTCGAGCCCTGCACCCCGTCGAACGCGATCTCGACGACCTGCTCGGGACGAAGCGGGACGACATACTCGTCCAGCGACCCCGCCGCGAGCTCGGTGAAACGCGCTGTCTGCCAGTCGAGCATCGCGTCGGTCATCCCCTTGAACGTCTTGCCCAGCATCACGAACCCGCCCGTCTGGGGATCCAGCGCTCCCAGGTGGATATTGGACAGCTTGCCGGTGCGCCGCCCGGACCCCCACTCCACGGCCAGGACCACCAGATCCAAAGTGTGCACCGGTTTGACCTTCAGCCAGCCCGCGCCGCGTCGGCCGGCCTCGTAGGGGGAGGTCGGCGACTTGGCCATCACCCCTTCGTGCCCGGCGGCCAGCGTGACGTCCAGAAAGCCCTGTGCCGCAGCGGCATCGGTGGTGACGAGCCGGTCGACACGCTGCTCGGCGGGCACGATCGAGTCCAGCGCCGCGAGCCGAGCATGCGTCGGTTCGTCGAGCAGATCGATACCGTCGAGATGCAGGACGTCGAAGAAGAACACCGAAAGTGGTTGTGCCGCCGCCGCTGCGGCCACATCGGTGGACTTCCCGAAACGCGACGCGGTGACCTGAAACCGGTGCGGACGATTGTCGGGGCGAAGCGCGATGGCCTCGGCGTCGGCGATCAGATCGGTGACCGGCAGTGCCAGCGCGGCCTCCACCACCTCGGGCAGCCGGGCGGTCACGTCGTCGAGGCTGCGGGTGTAGACGGTGACGTCGTCGCCGGCGCGGTGGATCTGCACCCGGGCGCCGTCGAGCTTGGCCTCGAAGACGGCGTGGCCGCCGAGACGTTCGAGGGCATCGACGACACCGGTCGCGGTCTGGGCGAGCATCGGCCCGACCGGCCTGCCCACGGTCAACGTGAACTCGGCGAGCGCATCGCTGCCGCCGCCGAGCGCCGATGCCGCCACCGCCGCGAGGTCACCGCCGAGCATGGCCGCCCGCCGGATGGCCGCGGCCGGCAGGCCGGAGGCCTTGGCCACCGCATCGGCCATCACCCCGGCCAACGCACCCTGCCGTAGTTCGCCGCCGAGAAGGCGACGCAGAAAGAGCTGTTCGGTGTCGGTGGCGGCGGCGAACAGGTCGGTGAGCAGACCGGCGCGCCGGGCCTGGGAGCCCTTGCCCGCGACGGCGCCGATCTCGGTGAACGTCGCGTCGACAGCCGACACCGTCAGGGTCGGTGCGGCCGCCGGTTCGGGCAGCGAGCGCAGTGCTGCCCAGCCGACGCCGATCTGGCGCTGCGGCAGCTCACCGGACAGCCACGACACCACGACCTGCACCAGCCGTGGGTCACCCACACCGGTCAGCAGGTCGGCGATCCGCGCGACCTTGGCCAGTCGTGACGTCGTCGCCGTGACATCGACCGACGCCGCCGCGACATCGACAAGCAACATCACTCCAGATTGGCACGGCCGTCCGACACCGAGCGTCAGGCGACCTCGAAGGAGACCGAGGGCCACCCCGTCGCACCGTCGGGCGCCGGTGGCGCCTGGTCCTCGGTCTGGACCGCGCCGGTGTTGTCGGTGGCGCGTGCGGTGATGGTGTGGAAGCCGGCGGTGGCCGTCCACGGGAAGCTCCACAGCCGCCAGGTGTCGTTCGAGTAGGCCGCCCCGAGTTGGGCGGGCTGCCACGGTCCGTCGTCGATCCGCACCTCGACGGCCTTGACCCCGCGGTTCTGTGCCCACGCCACCCCGCCGAAGGTGACCGGGCCCTTGGCCACCTTCTGGCCGTCACGCGGCACGTCGATCCGCGACTCGGTTTTGATCGGGCCGCGCTCGGCCCAGCCGAGCTTGGTCCAGTAGGCCTGCACTCGGTCGAAGCGGGTGAGCTCGAGATCGACCACCCATTTGGTGGCTGACACGTAGCCGTACAGACCCGGCACCACCAGCCGCGCGGGATAACCGTGTTCGACGGGCAGCGGCACGCCGTTCATCCCGATCGCCAGCATCGCCTCCCGCCCGTCGGTCAGCGCCTCCACCGGTGTCCCGGCGGTGAACCCGTCCACCGACGTCGAGAGCACCATGTCGGCATCCGGATGAATTCCGCTGGCGCGCAACAGGTCGCTGACCCGATAGCCGGTCCAGGTGGCGTTGGAGATCAGGTTGCCGCCGACCGGGTTGGACACGCAGGTCAGTGTCACGACTTTGGTGATCACTTCGAACTTCGCCAGGTCGTCGAAGGTGTAGCTGACCTCGCGGTCGACCATGCCGTGAATGCGCAGCCGGAAGTCGGCGCGGGCGAGTTGCGGCACGCTCAGCGCGGTGTCGATGCGGTAGAAGTCGTCGTTGGGAGTGATGAAGCTGGGTAGCGCGACGCCCTGGGGCGTGACGTCGGCCGGAACCGGCGACGGTGGCGGCGCCGAGGGCAGCGCGAAGTTCTCCCGGTCACCGGACACCGAGTGCAGCCGGCGATTGATCACGACACCGGCCACGCCGCCCAGCAGCCCCAGCGCGGCGAAGCCGAGCGTCACCAGTGAGAGCCGTCGTCCGGGATCGACCCCGGCGGCATCAGAGGCCGCGGTGGACTTGCCGTCGGCGATGCGGCCCGAGGTGAGCAGCCGTAAGACCGCGATACCGCATGCCGCGCCGAGCAGGGTCGGGATGATGTCGGCCGGACGGGCGCCGGGCCGCGCCAGCACCGCGACGCTGCCGAGGACCGCGGCAGCCAGGATCGCCAACGTCCCCACCGGAATGCGGGACCGCTCCCAGACCGCCGCCGCGGCGGCCAGCACCCCGATCACCGCGATCACCGCGACCGAGAGGAACAGTTTGTCGGCGGTCCCGAAGGTCTGGATCGCCCACTCCTTGACCGGACCCGGCGTCACGTTGATGACCGCGGTTCCCACGGCCGTGCGGGCATCGGCGGCGGGGGAGAAGAACGCCGCCGTCAGCTGGACCACACCGAGCGCGACGGCGGCGGCCGCCACCCCGGCACCCATCCGCAGACCGGTGGTGGATTGGGCCATGCGAGCCAACCTACCGCTGGCTGGACACCCTTGGTCATTACCGATTGATGACGAGCGGTAACGTGCGTACCGGCTCGGGCGCCACCAGGGTGTCCCGCGAATGGAAGAGCGAACTGTAAGCCGCACGGTTACCGTGCCGGCCTCGACCGACAGGAGGATCGGATGGAGATCTCGGGCAAGAAGGTAGTTGTCGTGGGCGGCGCGTCGGGCTTCGGGCGGGCAAGTGCGGAGCTGCTGGCCTCCCGCGGGGCCCAGGTGGCGATTCTCGACCGTGAGGGCACCGACGGGCCCGAGGTCGCGGCCGCCGTCGGCGGCCCGTTCATCCCGGTGGACGTCACCGACTTCGCCGGCACCGAGAAGGCGCTGGCCGACGCCGTCGACCAGCTCGGCGGGCTGCACGTGGTGCTCACCACCGCGGGCGGCGGGGTCGCGGAGAAGACGTTCGGCAAGAACGGCCCGCACGCGCTGGAGACCTTCCGCAGCACGATCGACCTCAACCTGATCGCCAGCTTCAACATCAGCCGCCTGGCCGCCGCGCACATGGCCGGCAACGAACCCGAGGACGAGGAGCGCGGCGTCATCATCAACACCGCCTCGATCGCCGCATTCGAGGGTCAGATCGGCCAGGTCGCCTACACCGCGGCCAAAGCCGGCATCGCCGGCATGTGCCTGACCATGGCGCGTGATCTCGGCCCGGTCGGCATCCGGGCCTTGGCGATCGCACCCAGCCTGTTCGCCACCGGACTGACCAAGGGCATCCCCGACGAGTTCGCCAAGGCGCTGACCAAGGACGCCGCCTTCCCGAAGCGCCTGGGCCGGCCAGAGGAATTCGCCAAGCTGGTCGCCGCGATCGTGGAGAACCCGATGCTCAACGGCCAGTGCATCCGGCTGGACGCCGGGCAGCGCTTCGCCCCCAAGTGATCCCGGCTGTGGTAAGGCATTAGGGCAATAGGCACCGCCGCCTCGAGGAGGATCCGATGGGTATCGCACTGACCGACGACCACCGCGAACTCAGCGAGGTGGCGCGCTCGTTCCTTGCCACGCAGAAGGTCAGGGCGGCGACGCGGGACCTGCTCGCCGACGATGCCGAGGAGACCCGCCCGCCGTTCTGGTCCGAGCTGGCCGCCCTCGGGTGGCTGGGGCTGCACGTCGACGAGCAGTACGGCGGTTCAGGATTCGGCCTGCCCGAGCTGGTGGTCGTCATCGACGAGCTCGGCCGGGCGATCGCCCCCGGTCTGTTCGTGCCGACCGTCGTCGCCTCCGCCGTGGTGTCCGCTGCCGGTAGCGACGAGCAGAAAGGTCGCCTGCTGCCCGGTCTGGTCGATGGATCCGTCACGGCGGCAATTGGATTCGGCGGTGACATCACCGTTGCCGGGGAGGCGGCTAGCGGCGATGCCGGGGTGGTGCTCGGCGCCGGGTCGGCCGATCTGTTCGTGCTCGCCGCCGGTGCCGACGTGGTGCTGGTGGAGCGCGGCGCCGACGGCGTCTCGGTCGAGGCGCCGGGGAGCCTGGACCGGGCCCGGCGCTCGGCCCGGGTCTCGCTGCGGGACGTCGCTGTTGGTGGCAACGTGCTCAGTGGTGCGCACACCGTGGCGGTTGCGTTGGCCCGCACCCTGTTTGCCGCCGAGGCCGCCGGCGGCGCATCCGACTGCGTCGATTCGGCCGTCGAGTACGCGAAGGTGCGCGAGCAGTTCGGCCGCACCATCGCGACGTTCCAGGCGATCAAGCACCACTGCGCCGACATGGTGGTGGGCTCGGAGTCGGCGATCGCCGTGGTGTGGGACGCCGCCCGGGCCGCCGGCGAGGACCGCAAGCAGTTCGAGCTGGTCGCCGCGGCGGCCGCCGCGCTGGCGTTTCCGGCCTATGTGCGCAACGCCGAGTTGAACATTCAAGTGCACGGCGGCATCGGGTTCACCTGGGAGCACGACGCGCATCTGCACCTGCGCAGGGCGCTGACCGTGCGCGCGATACTCGGTGGGGACGGTCCGGTCACCGATGTGTTCACCCTGACCGAGTCGGGCTGCAGCCGGGCCAACAGCCTGGACCTGCCTGCCGAGGCCGACGAGCTGCGCACCCAGATCCGCGCCGACGCCGCCGAATTGGCCAAACTGGACGAGAACGCCCGCCTCGACGAACTGATCGCGACCGGATACGTGATGCCGCACTGGCCCAGACCGTGGGGCCGCGCGGCAGGTGCGGTCGAGCAGCTGCTGATCGAGGAGGAATTCGCCGCCGCCGGTGTCAAACGCCCGGACTACGGCATCACCGGATGGGTGATCCTCACCCTGATCCAGCACGGAACACCGTCCCAGATCGACAGATTCGTCGAGAAGGCGTTGCGCAAGGACGAAATCTGGTGCCAGCTGTTCTCCGAGCCGTCTGCGGGCTCGGATGCCGCTGCGGTGAAGACCCGGGCCACCCGGGTGGACGGCGGTTGGACGATCACCGGTCAGAAGGTGTGGACCAGCGGTGCGCACTACTGCAAACGCGGGCTGGCCACCGTCCGCACCGATTTCGACGTGCCCAAGCACGCCGGCATCACGACGGTGATCGTGGACATGGACGCGCCCGGCGTCGAGGTGCGGCCCCTGCGCCAGATCACCGGCGGCGCCGATTTCAACGAGGTGTTCTTCAACGACGTGTTCGTGCCCGACGAGGACGTGGTGGGCGAGCCGAACTCCGGTTGGACCGTGGCGCGGGCCACGCTGGGCAACGAGCGGGTCAGCATCGGCGGCGGCGCCGGCACGATCGCGCCGGCGGCGGCCTGGCTGGTGGCGCTGGTGAAGGCGCACGGGGACCGGGTGGCGGGCGCGGTGCAGTGGGTGGGTCAGTTCCTCGCCGACGACCAGGCGCTGCGGCTGCTGAACCTGCGCCGGGTGGTGCGGGCGCTGGAGGGCGCGGGCCCGGGCCCGGAAGGCAACATCACCAAGCTCATCCTGGCCGAGCAGTTCCAGAAACAGGGCACCATTGCCGCGGCGTTGGTCGGTCCCGATATCGCCCTCGACGGCGGTGAAGGTGAGTTGGCCGGCCGGACCGCATTGGGTTCGCGCGCGCTGTCGATCGCCGGCGGCACCTCTGAGATCACCCGCAACCAGATTGCCGAGCGAATCCTGGGCATGCCGCGTGACCCGCTGATCAAGTAATTCGCACGACGGTGCGGTGTCGGCAAACCGTTTCTGCCGGATTCACCGCAGGGGTAGTGAGCAGTGGCTAATGTTCGTCCATGCGTACCAAAGGTCTGCTCTTCGCTGCGCTGGCCGTCGCCCTGGCGGCCTGTGGCGGGCCCAAGCCTGCCGCTCCCGACGCCCTCGTCCAGACGCCGCCAGTCGCCAAGACGGCGCCCGACGAGATCACGATCAACGGAGATGCCTCCGCCTCGGTCAACAAGATCGCGGTCTCGGCCATCGCCGACCTCCAGAAGTATTGGGCCGACGAATATCCCAAGCTCTACGGTGATGACTACCGCCCGATCGAGGGTGGCTTTTTCGCGGTGATTCCGTCCTCGGGCGACCTGCCGCCGTGCGCGTCGGATGCAGCCGACATCTCCGGCAACGCTTTCTACTGCGCCAGCAAGGACGTGGTGGCCTGGGACGCCGCCACACTGCTGCCCGAATTGCAGTCCAAATTCGGGGATTTCGTGATCCCCATCGTGCTGGCGCACGAATGGGGCCACGCCGTCCAGGCCCGCTCCAACTTCACCGCCCGCACGGTGACCAAGGAACTGCAGGCCGACTGCTTCGCCGGCGGCTGGGCCAAGCACGCCCAGGCGTCCGGGGCGTACAAGGTCAACGCCGCCGACCTGGACAACGCCCTGGCCGGCATTCTGGAACTGCGGGATTCACCGGGCACCAGCAATATCGACCCGTCGGCGCACGGCAGCGGCTTTGATCGTGTCAGCGCGTTCCAAGATGGCTACGACAATGGGCCCACCGCGTGCAAGGCGTATCGCGACGACGACCCCGTGGTCGTCGAGCTTCCCTTCCAGAACGCCGCCGACGAGGCCGCCGGCGGCGACATGCCCTACGACTCGATCGTCAACAACGTGCCCTACGACATCGAGGACTATTGGACGCACGTCTACCCGGAGCTGACCAACGGCGAAGTGTGGGTGCCGGTCAAAGGTCTCGAGCCGTTCGACCCGGCCAACCCGCCGATGTGCGGCGGAACCCGCGCCGAGGGATACGCCCTGTTCTACTGCGTCCCCGACGATTACATCGGCTGGGACAACGTCGACGCGATGCCCACGGTGTACCGCAAGGGCGGCGACTTCGCGGTGGCCACCCTGCTGGCCACCCAGTTCGGGCTGGCCGCCATGACCCGCGCCAACGACACGTCCGACGACAAGACCCAGTCACTGCGCGGGGACTGCTTCGCCGGGGCCTACACCGCCAGCGTGCTGCTGCAGAACCGCTCGGATACCAGCAGTTTCGGCATCTCACCCGGTGACCTGGACGAGGCGATCACGGCTTTGCTGGTGTTCCGCGGCGACGGGGACGTCGAACGGCAGGGCGCCGGTTTCGAACGGATCCGGCACTACCGCGACGGTGTCCTCAACGGGGCGGGCGCCTGCCTGAAGGACTGAATTCGCGGCCGCGCTTTCGCGGGGATTCGGGTCGTCAGTGCCCGGGGAACAGTCGTGGGAACATGTCGTGAAGTCGTTGGCGCACACTGGGTTCGTGCTTGGGCGCGGTTGCCAGCGGCGTTGCCGTGTGGGTGGCGCCGATCGCCGTCACTGCCCAGGACCCGGCCGGCGCAGCCGACGGCGACGCGATGGTTGTGGTGTGACTTGCGGTCGCGAGCGCGCTGCCGGACGTCGCCACCGGATGAGCATGTCCGGCGGGGTGTGACGACTCGTGCGACACGCTGACGACGGCGGCCACCAGGACCCCCAGTGCCAGGATGCCGAGCCCGCCCAAGAGCGTCGAGACCCAACGACGAACGGTGGCGTCGGGCCCAGCTGTCGCGTCCATCGAAATCGCCTGACCTCCGGATTGTCCACTCGGCGGCGATCGTAGCGCCGCTGTCCGAAAAATAGCTGTGAACACTTCGCGGATCTTGTCTCCCGCGGTGCCGATCGGGCATGCTGCGGGACGTGGCGGGCACCGACAAACTGGTTCTGGGCGCGAGCGGCTTCCTCGGTTCGCACGTGACCCGTCAGCTGGTCGAGCGCGGGGACGCGGTCCGGGTGATGCTGCGCCCCACCAGCTCGACCCGCGGTATCGACGACCTTCCGGTGCGGCGGTTCTACGGCGACATCCTCGACGACGCGGTGCTGCGCGAGGCGATGGACGGCTGCGACGTGGTGTTCCACTGTGTCGTGGACACCCGCGCCAACCTGCGCGACCCTGCGCCGCTGTACCGGACCAACGTCGAGGGGTTGCGCCACGTCCTCGATGTCGCCGTGCGCGCCGACCTGCGTCGGTTCGTGTTCACCAGCACCATCGGGACCATCGGGCTCGGTAGCGGCGGCCTCGTGGACGAAGACACCCCGTTCACGTGGGGACGTAAGGCCGGCGGCTATATCGGCTCACGCGTCGCGGCCGAGCAGCTGGTGATGGACTACTGCCGGGAGAAAGCGCTGCCGGCGGTCGCGCTGTGCGTGTCCAACACCTACGGCGGGGGTGACTGGCAGCCCACCCCGCACGGCTCGCTGGTCGCCGCCGCGGCCCGCGGCAAGCTGCCGTTCTACCTGGCCGGCATGGCCACCGAGGTGGTGGGCATCGACGACGCAGCTCGGGCGCTGGTGCTGGCTGCCGACCACGGCCGGGTGGGGGAGCGCTACATCATCTCCGAGCGCTACTTGTCCTACCGCGAGCTCTACGAGACGGCGGCGCGCGCGGCCGGCCGCGCGGCGCCGCGATGGGGCATCCCCAAGCCGGTGATGACGGCGATCGGTGCCCTGGGCGGCCTCGCCGCCGCGGCCACCCGCCGCGATCTGCCGTTGAATCCGACCACGGTTCGGCTGATGCACATCATGGCGCCGATGGACCACGGCAAGGCGGTCCGGGAACTGGGCTGGCAGCCCCACGACGTCCACGAGTCGATCCGGCAGGCGGCGGAGTTCTTCACCCGGCACCCTGGCAACCGCAGCGAGTTTGCCCGCGATCGCTGAGAAACCCGCCGGTTGATTCCTTGGTGACTACGCTCGTGACGTGCGCGCGGGCCGGTCGATCCACCGATCACCTGGACCGACCGCGTGAACGCTGTGAGTCTGCGCGCTCGGATCGGCTTCGCCAGCGGACTGTTCGGTTGGGTCGCGCTGCCCTACCTGGCCGGTTCGGTCCTGGCGTGGCAGACATTCGGCGCGGGTATCGGGCCGGCTTTCTTTCCGCCCGCCGGGGTGACCGTCGCGGCCATGCTGCTGACCCGCCGGTCACTGTGGCCGGTGATCGTCGCCGCGGTGGTGGTGGCCGAACTGGCCGTCGACCTGCGGTATGGGACCGCCGTCCCGGTCGCGGCCGGGTTCGCGCTGGCCAACTCGGTGGAACCGGTGGTCGGTGCGTCACTGGTGCGGGCCTGGTGTAAGGGCCCCCCGGACCTCCGCGAGCGCGGCGACCTCGCCCGGTTCGTGGCCGGAGCGATGATCCTGGGCCCGTTGGCAGGGGCGCTGATCGGCGGGCTGGTCACCGCGGCCAACAACAACAGTTCATGGCCGATGGCGGTGTTGCACTGGTGGGCCGGTGATGGGGTCGGCGTCCTCATGATCGGCGCGCCGATCCTGTTGTGGCCCTTGCAGTCGCACCTGCTGCGCGCCCGAAAGCTGGAGACGGCACTGGTTCTGGCCGCGATGGCGGGGCTGACGGTGGTGGCGTTTCGGCTCGAGCTTCCGCCCGCACTGTTCCTGCTTCCGGTGATGGCGTGGGCCGCTTTGCGTCTCGACATGATCGGCGCCGCACTCTGTGGCGGGGTGCTGGCCTTCACCGCCAATGTCATGGCCAACGCCGGCTATTCGAGCTTCGAGAACCTGGACCTACACGCGCCGGGCCAACTGGCGATCGCCCAGGCGTTCATCGCGGTCGTGGTGCTGGTGGCGATGCTGACCGCGCAGGAGGCCGCCGGGCGTGTCACCGCGGTCCGGCAACGGCAGGCCGAGAGCCGGGAGCGAGCCCGCCTCGAGACGCTCGCCAACCTCGGCCGGCTGCTGTCCGGCGCGATCACCCAGAGCCAGATCGGTGACGCGGTGGTCGGTCAAGTGATCAACGACGCGGGCGCTCAGGCGCTCACCGTGGGGCTGATCAACGACGAGGGGACCGCCCTGGAATGGGTGGCGATGGGCGGCTATCCCGACTTCGTGGTCCAGCGGTTCGCCGGCGGCGTGGCGCTCGACGAGTCGACCGCGGCCACCGACGCCGTTCGCAGCGGGAGACCGGTCTTGATCCGCACCGTTGCCGAGTATCGCCGGCGCTACCCGGAGAACGCTCGGTGGATGGTGGCCAGCGGCGGCGCGGCGGTGGCCAGCTGGCCGTTGACCGTGGGTGGCAAGGCGATTGGCGTGTTGGTGTTGGCCTGGGGCGATCCGCAGCCGCTGGACACCGCGCAGCTCGCCTACACGTCGGCGGTCGCCACCATGATCGGCCAGGCACTCGTGCGGGCGCGGGTATATGCCGACGAACACGCTCGTGCGGCGGTGCTGCAGGCGGCGGTGCTGCCGACCAGTCCCGGGTTGATCGACGGGGTGGATGTCGGGGTGAGTTACGAACCGGCCGACGTCGTCCAGGGTCTCGGGGGTGACTGGTACGACGCGCTGGAATTGCCGCACGGGCGGATGTATCTCGCCGTCGGTGACGTGGTCGGTCACGGTCTTCCGGCAGTGGAGGACATGGCGCAGCTGCGCAGTGCCGGGCGGGCGCTGGCGTTGCAGGGCCTGGCACCGGCGCAGCTGCTCGGCTCGCTCAACACCTTCACCCGGCTCGCGAGCAACGGAAAGTTCGCAACGATGGGGGTGGCGGTGCTCGACCCGGAGTCGGGCACCCTGGCCTACGGCGCGGCCGGACACCCGCCGCCGCTGCTGCGGCGGTCGGCGACCGGAACGGTCATCCGGCTCGCCGGGGCGCACGGCCCGGTCTTGGGACCGGTCGAGCGGGCGTCCTACAGCGAGGGCACGGTGGAGGTCGGTGAAGGGGACATCCTCGTCATGTACACCGACGGGCTGATCGAACGGCGCGGGCAGGACATCGAATCCGGGATGGCGCGGGTGGCCGACCTGGTCGCCCGGTGGCGCGGTGACGAGTCACTTCCCGCGGCCTGCAGGCAACTGACCCAGACCCTTGCGCCGCGGCCGCGCGACGACGACGTCTGCGTGGTGGCGGTGCGCTTTGGGGCCATCGGTGCTATCGGCGGACCGAGTTCACCAGCTCCAGCGTCGTCGAGGTAGCCGCGCTCAGCGCGGCGGCTTCGTCGGCGCGCAGTCGCCCGCAGGCCCAATCCCAATGGGCGGCCATGATGTCCCCCGGGTGGGGCGGAGGTGCCAGCGAGATCCCGTCGCGACGCCAGCGCACCGTCTCCGGCGCAGGCCGCCCCAGCTGCAGCCGGCCGTTTTCGAATCCCAGCGCCCGCGACACCAGCACGACGTGCTCCTCGCCGACTGAATCGACCATCCCCCAGCGGATCCGGCAGGCCTGCAGGATGCGCAGCGGCGTCGCCGGATCGGCGTCGAGGAACCGCACCCACGGGTAGACGACGAAGACGTGAAAGCTGTGATGGGCCAATGCCTGTCCGTCGATCCGGTCGAGAAGGCCGGTGGGCTGTCGGGCGAAGACGTGGCGCAGCCGGACCGTGAGGGTGCTCGCATCGACAGCGGCCAGCAGGGGACCGCCCACCCAGTAACTGCGCACCACCTCGGTGTCCAGCGGGTCGACTACCCCGGCGGCGGCGGCGATCTCCTCGAGGTACGGCCAAGCGCCGTCGAAACCGTGTGCATGTCCGGTGATCTCGTCGCAGCCATGGCCTGGGAGCAAGACCGAGGCGTCCGGCGGGCCGCAGTAACCCAGTTCGTTGGGCGGAAACGCGAAGCGGGCGAACAACTCCCAGCCATGCCGCGCGGTGGGTGGCGGCGCGGTCACGGGGCCTCGTCGAGTCCGCTGCCCATCAGCCGCAGCCCGGCCAGCGCGGCCTCGGCGCCGCGCTCGTCGGTCTTCTCCACCACGAAACCCAGGTGGATGATCACCCAGTCGCCGGCAACGAAGGTCTGCTCGGGCAGCATCCCGATGTTCACTCGCCGCTGCTCGCCGGCAACGTCCACCAGTGCCAGCTGTCCGCCGTACCCGTCCAGCACGCCGATCACCCGGCCCGGTATGCCCAGACACATCGGCTCACACCTCCCGTTCGCGCAGCATCGCCACCGTGGTGCGGACCGCATCCGCTGCCGCAGGTACCGCCGCGCGCACCGGGTCGCTCAACCCGATCCCGTCGGCGACGTCGGCGACTTCGCAGCCCACGACGACGGTGGGCGGTGCGGCTCCACCCAGTGCCCGTAAGCTGGCGAACACCGCGCCGGGATCCATCCCGTGGGCATCCAATGCCGCTGCGGTGCTCAAGGACTCGTGCTCGGCGGCGAACACGTGCACGGTTCCCGGGCGGCCCCGGTCCGGCAGCGCATCGACGAGCACCAGTGCCGCCCAGCTGTCGAGCAGGTCGTAGGCCAGGTGCATGCCGCCGATGCCATAGTCGGTCACCCGCACGTCCTGCGTAGCGGCCAGCGTCTGGCCCAGCGCGCGAATCACCTCCGACCCGAACCCGTCGTCGCCGAGGAAGATGTTGCCGATCCCAGCGACCAGAATGCGTGGCTGCATTGCGGGCTACATGTGCCGCATCCGCAGGTAGCGCTGGACGTCCGGGATCGACCGGACCCCGATCACCACACCGGCCACCACGACGACCGCCACCAGGCTGGTGGCGATCCACCCTATGACTGCCATATCGAATTCCCTTCTTCGGACGGCTCTTCAGACCAGCGGCTCAACTTCGTCGGGCGCGAAGTAGAGGTAGCGCCCGTACCACTGGTGCAGATCAGCGGCGGGGTCGTCCTCGACGACCACGCCGATATGGGTGTTGCCGTCGACGTCTTCGTGAACGGAGGTGACTCGGGCGGTGCGCCCCGCGACGAAGATGTCCTGGGCGTCGGCCCGGCGTCCCGGCCTCAGCCGCACCCGGCTTCCCCGAGCCACCGGGATACCGGAGATCAGGACGGCGTCGACGTCGGGGCGGACCTCACGGTCCACCGACGGATCCCACCAGTCGACGCCGTCGGGCACTTCGGGGACCAGACCACCGCGGGCGGTGCCGGCGTGCGGATCGCGCAGCACCCCGTGCAGCCGCTGCATCGCCTCCGGCGACATCGCCTCGCAGCGTTCGACGATCGCCGCCGCCAGCGGATCGGTGGCCCTGGCCTGAGTCTTCTCCTCCTCGGTCATGGTCAGCACCCGCAAGGTGAGGATCTCGTCGATCTCGGTGGAGTCGTAGAGGGCACCTTCGCTCTGCTCGGCCACCTGCGGGTGGTCGTAGAGGATGATCGGGGACACCAGCAGGAGGTCCTGCTCACCGGGCGCACCGGCCAGCACCGGGAAGCACCGGGAGTGCCGGCACCGGGCCGCCGCCGCGGCGGCCTGCGGCGGCGGATCGAGCAGGGAGACGAACCGGCCGCCGTGGATGTCGGCGATGACATGGGTGCCGATCATGGAACCGGCGATGGCGTCGGTCGCTTCGGTGGCCGGAGTGGAGATGTTGGCGACGGTGAGGCTCACCCGATCCATGCCGTCGTCGCGATCCACGTCGACGGTGACCGCGCCGCGAAGGTCGCGCCGAGTGCGGATCAGCCGGCCACCCTCGACCGTCTCGACCGTGGTACCGCCGGGCACCGTCACCGCAGACGTCCATGACCGGCCAGGATCGGTCAGATCCAGCGGCCCGATGCTGATCTCGCACTCGGTGGCTTCATCCCAGGTCAGCCACCGGCCGCCCGGCGTGAGAAGTTCGTCGACTCCGACGAAGTGCCCGTCGGTGAAACGCTCGACCTGCCGGTGCTGCAATTGCAGGCAACGCACGACCAGCGTGAGTGTGTCGCCCTGCGCGACGAGGAACTGGGTGACCAGTGATCCTTCCTCGCCGATCCCGGCCTCCGCCGCGCCTGGTGGTCCGAGGACACCGAACTGCCAGCGGCACTGATTCTTTCGTGACGATGCCCGGTAGGGATAGAGCAGGTACCCCTCGTAGAGCACCGCGTCGGCGACGGCGCGGGCCCGGTCCCAGCCGGCGGTCACGGTTGCTCCCGGCCCGATCCGTTGGTGCAGAGCGTGGGACGGCCGGCCGCGGCCAACAGAAGGGTGACCGCGTCGTCGGCGCTGAGCAGTCCGCGCTCCGACTTGAACGAGCACAGGGCGGCGATGGTGTCGTGGGACAGGCGCACCCATCCCGTGTCGGGATAGTGCTGCGCGACCAGGGCACGCCACGCGGCGACGGGCAGGTCGAACGAGTCCTCACACTCCCAGGACACCTGTCGCACCTGCAGTGCCTGTCGGCCGGCATCGAAAATCGTCCCGCTGAACAGGAATTGCAGCGGAATCACCCCGGCATGCAGGGCGTGGAAGTATTTGGCCCCGGTCACCTCGACGTCGTAGGTGCACGCCAGTGGCAGCGTGGCCCGGGTGGTACCGACGAACCCCGGCACCATGGCCGTGGCGTGCAGCCAGAGGAAACTGCGCTGGGTGGCAGACCATCGGTCGCGCGAACCGAACAGGTCGAGCAGTCCGGCCGCCTCGACGTCGGTGTAGGACCGGCGCTGCGGTTCGATGCGGACCTGACAGCGCAGGGCGATGGCCGATATCGCGGCGTCACCGGAGGCGGTGATGCCGACCTCCGCCGCCAGGCTGGGTGTCACCGCGTAACGTTCGGGCGTCACGTCGAGCACCTGGAACGTCACGTCGCTCGTCATGGCAGCTGTACCACCGCACGTTCGGCGACCCGGGTGAAGAACCCGTCGATGTACTCCCGCGCCTGGGTGCCGCCGTCGAATCCGCGCCAGAGCAGCCGAAGTCCGCCGACGAACTCGTAGCAGGCGTCGATGGGCACGAGGAAGCATTGGGGAGCGTCTCCGGAGTCGGGCACCCGGACCAACAGCGCTTCGACGTCGTCGGTGAGTAGACCGATCCGGGGATCGCGGCTCACGGTGGCCCACGCTGCCATGTCCAGCTCGGATTCGCATGCTCCGGCCGGCCCGGGATAGAAGGCCGCCGTGCGGTCCAGCCTGCAGTGGTGGAAGAAGAACGCGAGGCCCACCGGTATCTGCAGGGCATCCCACTCGCGCCGGCCCAGCGCAAAGTCCGGGAACGCCAGGTAGCGGTCGGGAACCGCGCGGTACCGCATCGCGGCAGCGGAATCGGTGAACAACAGATAGCATCCCCGGCACACGCACATCAGCTGGCGCGCATCGACATCCACGACGTGGCGATGCTCGTCGGCAATCGGATCGGCACACATCTCGCATCGCTCGGCGCTGCGCTGCAACGGTGGTCGGGCGGTGCGGATCCGGGCCAGTACCTCCATCGGTGATGTCGTCACAGGAGAACTCCCATCGGTTCGGCGGTCAGCGCCACCGACGGCACACCGTCGCGCATCAGCACCGGAACGGGTTCGAGATGGCTGCCGGTGCCTGCGATCCCGGCACCCGCACGAGCGACGTCGAAGCGGGCGTGGCAGCGCGGACAGCGCAGGACGACACCCGAAACAGTTGCCCCGGCAAGCGATCCTGCGCAGCCGGGGCAGTTGTCGCGATAGACGAACAGGTCGTCACCGGCGCGGCAGGCCAGCACGACGGTGCCGCCGACCGCGAAACCCGCGACCTCACCTGTGCGCAACTCGGCGAGCTCGGGGACCGGGTGCCAGGTGCTCCGGCTGCCGTCACGCATCCGTGACATCAGCGATTGCACCGGTATCACCGCAGGGCCGTCATCGGGATCGGTCGGCACCACTTCGACGGCGGCAATCTCCGGCGCGGCAGCCGCAACGGCGTCCCGCACCGCCAGCTCCAGCGTCACCGCCGACGAGGGACAGCCTCGGCAGCTTCCCGAAAAGGCAAGCTGCACAACACCGCCGCTGATGTCCACCAGTCGGACGTCACCGCCGTGCGAGCCGAGGTAGGGCCGCACGGTGTCCAAGGCGTGCGCCACCCGCCGCCTCACATTGTGCGGATGCAACCCGTGCACCAGCAACAGGCTGGCGACCAGGTCGTCGGCGGCCAGCCGCTCCGCGGTGGCGCCGTCGACGAGTTCGACCACCCGGGTCAGCGCTGCCCCGTAGAGGTCGACGAGTTCGCGGACCAGCTGTTCGGCGCGTGCGGCGGCCGCCGGCCCGCCGACCGCGCTGGCGTCCAGCAGGTTCTGTATCCGCTCACCCGCCGACCGCCAGTGCGCGTCGCGGTCCACCGCTCACTCCCCGGTCAGCGACTGCGTCGGGGTGTGCAGCGTATCCAGCGACTTGCCCTGGCCGAGGTACATGTGCACGCCGCAGGGTAGGCACGGGTCGAAACTGCGGACCGTGCGCATGATGTCGATGCCCTTGAAGTTCTCCCGATCGTTCTCCTCGAAGATCGGCTGGCCCTGCACGGCATCCTCGTATGGGCCGGGGGTGCCGTAGCTGTCCCTCGGGTTGGCGTTCCAGGGCGTCGGGGGATAGGGGTGATAGTTGGCGATCTTGCCGTCTCGGATCACCATGTGGTGGCTGAGCACCCCGCGCACCGCCTCGGTGAAGCCGCAGCCGATGCCTTCGTCGGGAACATCGAACCTCTCCCAGGTCTTCGTCCGGCCCGCGCGGATCTCGGCGAGGGCCTTCTCGGCGAAATGCAGCGCACACGCCGCCGCGTACGCCTGGAAGTAGGTTCGGGCCCGGTTGCGCTCGATCGTGTTGCTGCCGTGCGCCGGGATCGTCCATTCCAGCTCGACGGGACCCTTCAGCGCCGTCTTGGGGAAGTTGATCTGCACACTGCGTCCGGTGGCTTTGACGTAGCCCACGTCGACCAGGCCGGCCAGTGCGGTCGACCACAGCCGGGCCAGCGGACCGCCACCGGTGTCCAGGGCCAGATGATCGGTGCCGTCGAACCAGCGCGGTGACATCACCCAGCTGTAGTTCTCGTCGAAGTCGCGCCGCTGCGGATGCGGGTTGGTGTGCTGGTTCCAGGGATGGCGGCGGTCCACCGGATTGCCCAGCGGGTCGGTACGCACGAACATCTCCTGGTCGGTCCAGTCGTCATAGTAGGAGTGGCCCAACAGGATTCGGATGCCGAGGTTGATGTCCACCAGGGACGTGGTGACCAGCTTGCCGTCCACCACCACGCCGGGCGTGACGAACATCGCCCGTCCCCAGTCGGCCATGTCCCGGTAGGCGAAGTTGCACACCTCGGGGTCCTGGAACGAGCCCCAGCAGCCCAGCAGGGTGCGCCGCAGGCCGACCTTCTCGTAGCCCGGTAGAGCCTCGTAGAAGAAGTCGAACAGGTCGTCGTGCATCGGGACGACCTTCTTCATGAACTCGACATAGCGCATCAGCCGGGTCATGTAGTCGGTCATCAGCTGGATGGTGGCCGTCGTGCCGATACCGCCGGGATACAGCGTCGACGGGTGTACGTGCCGGCCCTCCATGAGGCAGAACATTTCCCGGGTGTAGCGGCTGACCTGCAGGGCCTCCCGATAGAACTCGCCGGTGAACGGGTTCAGCGCCCGCATGATGTCGGCGATGGTGCGATAGCCGTGCGCGTCGGCGTGCGGCGCGGCGGTGTTCTCGGCCTTGGCGAGCACGCTCGGATTCGTCTCGGAGACCATCTTCTCGCAGTAGTCCACGCCGACCAGGTTCTCCTGGAAGATGTTGTGGTCGAACATGTATTCCGCGGCTTCGCCGAGGTTGATCAGCCACTCGCCCAGGTGCGGCGGCTTGACACCGTACGCCATGTTCTGTGCGTAACACGAGCAGGTCGCGTGGTTGTCGCCGCAGATGCCGCAGATCCGGCTGGTGATGAAGTGGGCGTCGCGCGGGTCCTTGCCCTTCATGAACAGCGAGTAGCCCCGGAAGATCGACGAAGTGCTGTGGCACTCCACGACTTCGCGGTTCTCGAAATCGATCTTGGTGTAGATGCCCAGGCTGCCGACGATCCGGGTGATGGGATCCCAGGCCATTTCGACCAGGGCGCCCGGTTCGTTCTTGATCTGCGAGGGCTCGGGAATGATGGTTGTCATCGAACTTCAGACCTTGTCGATCGGGGGTGGCTACCAGGTGCGCCGGGCGCCGGTAGTGAGGTCTTTGCCTTTGTGCCGCCAGCGCGGCTCCTTGTCGACGGTGCGCCCGGTGATCTCACGCAGGTTGCGAATCACCGATCCGTACAGCCCGGAGGCCGTCGTCGAGAGCTTGCCGCCCGGCGGTTCATCCATGAACGGCATGAACTTGTCCGGGAACCCCGGCATGGTGCAGCCGATGCAGATACCGCCGACATTGGGGCAGCCCCCGACACCGTTGATCCAACCGCGTTTGGGCACATTGCATTTCACCACCGGGCCCCAGCATCCGAGCTTGACGATGCACTTGGGTGAGCCGTACTCGGTGGCGAAATCGCCCTGCTCGTAGTAGCCGGCCCGATCGCACCCCTCGTGAACGGTCTTGCCGAACAGCCATTGCGGACGCAATGCCTCGTCGAGCGGGATCATCGGCGCCTGCCCGGTGGCCATGTACAGCAGGTAGGTCAGTGTCTCGGACAGGTTGTCGGGATGAATCGGGCAGCCCGGCACACACACGATGGGTATGCCGGCCTTGCTCTTCCAGTCCCAGCCCAGATAGTCGGGAACTCCCATGGCGCCGGTCGGGTTTCCGGCCATGGCGTGGATGCCGCCGTAGGTGGCGCAGGTCCCCACCGCGACCACCGCGGTCGCCTTGGGGGTCAGCCGGTCCAGCCAGGCGCTGGTGGTCATCGGCTGGCCGGTGGCCGGGTCGTTGCCGAACCCGCACCAGTAGCCTTCGGTGTGCAGTTGTTCGTTGGGAATCGAACCCTCGACGACGAGCACGAACGGTTCCAGCTCGCCGCGGTCGGCTCGGAAGAACCATTCGAGGAAATCGTCCGCGCCGCCGCTGGGGCCGCACTCGAAGTCGATCAACGGCCAGTGCACCGCCACTTGAGGGAGACCCGGCAGGGCGCCGAGGGCGATCTCCTCGACGCTGGGTTGGGTGGCGGCAGTCAGCGCCACCGAATCACCGTCGCAACTGAGGCCCGCGTTGATCCACAGAACGTGGATCAGAGTTTGTTCTGCTTTGACTGCTGCTTCTGTCGGCATTGCGCAGCTTCCCGGGACGGGAGCTGTCCGTCCCTGGCGCCGCCGGAGTCGACCGTCGGCCCTCTTGCGCGGCGTTGGTTCTGGGTCTACTCCCAGGCCGCAGCGTTGTCAACGCTCGCCGATCCGCTGCGCTGGGAGCAGCGTCGTGGCCGCGAAATACCGGCCACTCGCGTCAATTTCGAGTCGCGGCGGGTCAGCTCACCGCCGCCGCGGCGAACCGGCGCAGCCACGCGAACCACTGGGCCATGCCCTCGCCGGTGCGCGCGCTCACCGGGAGGATGGTTGCTGCCGGATTCACCTCGCGCACCCGGGCGACGTAGGTGTCGACGTCGACGTCGAGGTGCGGCACCAGGTCGATCTTGTTCAGCAACACCACGTCGACCGAACGGAACATCACCGGATACTTGAGTGGCTTGTCCTCGCCCTCGGTCACCGAGTAGACCATCGCCTTGGCATGCTCGCCGACGTCGAACTCGGCGGGGCACACCAGGTTCCCCACGTTCTCGATGATCACCAGGTCCAGCGCAGGCAGGTCGAGCCCCTGCAACGCGCGATTGACCATCGGCGCATCCAGGTGGCATTCACCGCCGAAGCCGTTGTTGGTGTTGAGCAACGAGATCTGGGCACCGCGACCGCCGAGCTTCGCGGCGTCGAGATCGGTGGCGATGTCGCCCTCGACGACGCCGACCGCCAGATCACCGGCGAGCTCGTCGAGCGTGGCCGCCAGCACGGTGGTCTTGCCCGAGCCGGGTGAGCTCATCAGGTTCAGTGCGCGGATCCCGTTGCTCTCGAACGCTGCCCGGTTGATGTCGGCCCGGGTGTCGTTTTCGGCGAAGATCGCCTCGAGCACTTCGATGCGCTGGGTGCCGGTGGCATAACCGGTGTGATCGCCGTGGTCGTGGTCGTGGTCGTGGTCGTGGTCGTGGTCGTGCACGGTGCCGTCGTCGTGGCGATGAAACCTACCCATGCTGAATACCTTTCACTTCCCGGCTCACGTCACGTCGAGGGAGGTGACCAGGAACTCGTTGCCCCGGACCACCTCGACATCGGAGCTCTCGCACTGTGGGCAGCACACCGACCACCGGGAGGCGATCTCGGAATGCCCCCCGCAACTGTGGCAGTCCACCTCGGCGGCGACGAACTCGAGTTCCAACTCCGCCTCGGGCATGCTCTCGTGGTCGCGGACCAGCGTCCAGCAGAACGACAACGACTCCGGGACGACCTGCCGCAGGGCCCCGATCTGGACCCGCACGACGTCGACCCGGCGGCCGGCCGCGTAGGGCTTCACCACCCCGGCGATCGCGTGGCACAGCGACAATTCGTGCACGGTCGGTCTTTCTGTCTTCCGGATCGGGCAGGCCTGCACCCTACAGCGCCGCGCCGGTGCCGCCGAGGGGATTCTGGACGGAAAAACGCAGACTTTCGGTGCGAAATTGTGATTGTGGTCATAGAACGGCGGGACTAGCGTTGTTCCCACCTACCCGCGCGAACAGCCCACCGTCGCGGGTGGCCGTCTTCTGCTCAGGAGGTTCATGAGCGCCTTTCTACCCCTGCGCCGGGCGGGCTGAGGCGACGGCGTCCCGATGAACGTGCGGGTGCGTCTCGACATCACCGGTGTGGTGCAGGGCGTCGGGTTCCGCCCGGCGGTCGCGCGGATCGCCGCCGAGTTCCGGCTCGGTGGCTTCGTGTACAACGACGCCGGGTCGGTTCACTGTGAGTTGGAAGGCCCGGCCGTCGACGTCGAAGCGGCGATCGCGGCGATCCGGCACCGCCCACCGCCCATGGCGCGCATCGACAGCATCCGCAGCCGGCGACTGGAGCCCAACGGCGACAACTGCTTTGAGATCGTCGGCAGCCGAAGCGGCGACCTCTCGCGCACCCTGATACCGCCCGACATCGCCACCTGTGCGGACTGCTTGCGGGAGATGCGCGACCCGAAAGATCGTCGTCACGCCCACCCGTTCATCACCTGCACCAACTGCGGGCCGCGCTACACGGTGATCACCGACCTGCCCTACGACCGGCCGGCGACCACCATGGCCGGCTTCCCGATGTGTTCGGCGTGTGCGGCCGAATACCACGACCCCGCCGATCGCCGGTACCACGCCCAGACGGTGGCCTGTCCGGACTGCGGGCCCCGGCTGAGCTGGCACCCGGGCGGCGCCGATTCGACGACCGACGACCCGATCGGTGCGGCGGTGACCGCGCTGCGGGCCGGCCGCATCGTCGCGATCAAGGGCATCGGCGGATTCCATCTGGCTTGCCGCGCGCAGGACGCATCCGTCGTCGCCGAGCTGCGCCGCCGCAAGAGCCGGCCCGCCAAACCGTTCGCGGTGATGGTCGCCGACCTGGCCGCGGCGGAGCAGATCGCCATGCTCGACGAGGCCGCCGCCGCCGCGCTGAGCTCGCCGTCGGCGCCGATCGTGTTGGTCGCCCGCCGGCCCGGCGCGGTCGCCGACGAGGTGGCGCCGGGCCTGGCCGACCTGGGTGTGATGCTCGCCTACTCGCCGGTGCACCACCAGCTGTTCGACCGGCTGGGCAGGTCGGAGACGCTGGTGATGACCTCGGCGAACCAAGGCGGATCGCCGATCGTGTTCCGCGAGGGCGATCTGAGCTGGATCGACGGCCTGGCCGACGCGGTTCTGGCGCACGACCGGCCCATCGGTGTGCCCTGTGAGGATTCGGTGCTGATGATCGCCGACCGGGACGGTGCGGTACCGCTGCGCCGCTCGCGCGGCTACGCCCCGCTGCCGGTGTCGGTACCCGGTCCGCTGCCGGACCGGGTCGTCCTGGCCACCGGTGGTGACCTGAAAACCACCTTCTGCCTGATGGGTGCCGACGGACACGCTCACATGTCCGCGCACCTCGGCGATATGGCCGACCCACGCACCCAGGCCTGTTTCGAAGCGGCGCTGGATCACCTGGCGTTCATGACCGACCGCACCCCCGACGTGATCGCCTGCGATATGCACCCCGGCTACGCCACCAGCGCGTGGGCCCGGCGTTACGCCCGGGACCGACCGGTGATCGCCGTCCAGCATCACCACGCCCACGCCGTCTCGCTGCTCACCGAGCATCGCCGGCTGGGCACCCCTGCCATCGCGGTGACCTATGACGGCACCGGGTACGGCACCGACGGCACCATCTGGGGTGGCGAGCTGCTGGCGATCACCGAGACCGCCCGCTTCACCCGGGTCGGGCACCTTCGGCCGTTCGCGCTTCCCGGCGGCGACGGCGCCGCGCGCCAGCCCGCCCGGATCGCGCTGGATCTGCTGCACCGCGCCGGCATCGGGTGGACCACGGACCTTCCGCCGGTGGCCGCGCTGGACGACACCGCACTGCACATTCTGGGCCAGCAGATCCCGCGCGGCCTGGGCTGCGTGCCCACCACCAGCATGGGTCGGCTCTTCGACGCGGTCGCAAGCCTGCTCGGGGTGTGTCAGGAGGTCAGCTACGAAGGCCAGGCCGCCGTGGAGCTCGAGCACCTGGCGCGCGACGGACAGCCCAGCCCGCTGGACTTCGGCGTCACCGCCGGTGAGCTGGATCCGCTACCGGTGATCGCCGGCCTGGCCGACGGGCTGCGCCGGGGCACCGCGCTCGCCGACCTGGCCGCCGGCTTCCACCAGGCGGTGATCCGTGCGACCGCGGCGGCGGCCACCGCCTGCGCCCGCGCCGCCGGCATCACCGTCATCGGTCTGACCGGTGGCGTGTTCGCCAATCGCATTCTGCTGCAAGGTCTTCGGTCGGCGCTCACCGAGAGTGGGTTTGAGGTCCTCAGCCACCGAATCGTGCCATGTAACGACGGAGGACTGGCGCTCGGCCAGGCCGCCATCGCCGCCGCAACGCTGAACGACGCGGAGCCGGCGGCTGTATCGGAAAGGATCGGCATATGTGCCTCGGAATACCCGGCAAGGTGATCGAAATCTGGGAGGAGGCCGGAACCCGGATGTCGACCGTCGACTTCGGCGGCACCACCAAGACGGTGTGCCTCGCGTACCTCCCCGACATGCAGATCGGCGAGTACACGATCGTGCACGCGGGTTTCGCGATCACCCGACTCGATGAGGCGTCGGCGAACGAGACGCTCAAGATGTTCGCCGACCTCGGTGTCCTGGAGGAGGAGCTGGGCGGTACCGAGGGTCAGAACAGGAGGGAACCAGCATGAAGTATCTCGACGAATTCCGGGACCCGGCGGCGGCCAAAAGCCTGGTCGACGCCATCACGCGCAGGGCAACTCGTCCCTGGACCATCATGGAAGTCTGTGGTGGACAGACGCATTCGATCATCCGCAACGGCATCGACCAGCTCCTCGAAGGCGCCGTCGAATTCATCCACGGACCGGGCTGCCCGGTGTGCGTCACGCCGCTGGAGATGATCGACCGGGCATTGGAGATCGCCGGCCGCGACGACGTCATCTTCTGCTCGTTCGGTGACATGCTGCGGGTGCCGGGCAGCCACCAGGACCTGTTCAGCGTGCGTGCCCGCGGCGGGGATGTGCGCATCGTCTACTCGCCGTTGGACGCCACCCGGGTCGCCGCCGACAACCCCGACAAAGAGGTGGTGTTCTTCGGCGTGGGTTTCGAGACCACCGCACCGGCCAACGCCATGTCGGTGCTGCATGCCCAGCGTCTGGGACTGACCAATTTCTCGGTGCTGATCTCGCACGTGCTCGTCCCGCCGGCGATGACGGCGATCCTGAGCTCGCCGACCAACCGGGTTCAGGGCTTCCTGGCCGCCGGCCACGTGTGCACGGTGATGGGCACCGCGGAGTACGGCCCGCTCGTCGAGCGGTTCAACGTGCCGATCGTGGTGACCGGATTCGAGCCGTTGGACCTGCTCGAAGGCGTGCGCCAGGTGGTCGACATGCTGGAGTCCGGCACCGTCGAGCTGCGCAATGCCTACCCCCGCGCGGTGAACGACGCCGGCAACACGGTGGCCCAACAGGCCCTGTCTGACGTGTTCACGGTGGTCGACCGGCAGTGGCGCGGCATCGGCATGATTCCGCGGTCGGGTTGGGCGCTCTCGCCGCGCTACGCCCAGTTCGACGCCGAGCTCAAGTTCGGGGTGGGGCATCTGCAAGTGCAGGAGTCGGCGCAATGCCACAGTGGCGAGGTGTTGCAGGGTCTGCTCAAGCCCAACCAATGCCCGTCGTTCGGGACCACCTGTACGCCGCGCACCCCGTTGGGCGCCACCATGGTGTCCAGCGAGGGCGCATGTGCGGCCTACTACCAGTTCCGCAGGTTGGAGACCGCTGCCCATGTCTAGCCCCGCGGGCATCGATCCGTCCGATTGGGTGTGTCCGCTGCCGCTGCGGGAGACCAAGCGCATCGTGCTCGGGCACGGTGGCGGCGGCATCCTGTCCGAGGAACTGATCGAGAACCTCTTCCTGCCGGCGTTCGGTTCGGCGGGCGGCCCGGCGCGTGACTCCGCGGTGCTCGACGTCGCGGGCGGGCGCATCGCCCTGACCACCGACTCCTACGTGGTGAACCCGTTGTTCTTCCCCGGCGGCAACATCGGCGATCTGGCCGTCAACGGCACCATCAACGATCTGGCGTGCAGCGGTGCCCAGCCGCTCGGGCTGACGGCCGGCTTCATCATCGAAGAAGGCCTGGAACTCGAGGTGCTGGGGGCCATCGCCCAGACCATGGGCAAGGCGGCCGCCGAGGCCGGGGTGGGCATCGTCACCGGCGACACCAAAGTCGTCGGAAAGGGCGGCGCGGACGGGCTTTTCGTCAACACTGCCGGTGTCGGCGTGGTGCCTCACGGCGTGCGCATCGGGCCCGAGCAAGCCCGGCCCGGTGACCACGTCATCGTGTCCGGCAACATCGGCGAGCACGGCGTCGCGATCATGAGCGTGCGTGAGGGGATCGACTTCGGCACCACCGTCACCACCGACAGCGCACCGCTGCATCAGCTGGTGGCCGCCATGCTGGCGGCCGTCCCCGACCCCGATGCCGTACACGTACTGCGCGATCCGACCCGGGGCGGGCTGGTCGCCTCCACCGTCGAGATCGCCCGAACCGCCGGTGTCGGCGTCGAACTCGACGAGCATCGCATCCCGGTCCCCGACACGGTGTCCTCGGCGTGCAGCTTCCTGGGCCTCGACCCGCTGCAGGTGGCCAACGAGGGCAAACTGGTGGCGTTCGTCGACCCCGCTCACAGCGAGGCCGTGCTGGCCGCGATGCGATCTCGGCCCGAGGGCGCGGGTGCCGTGCTGATCGGCCGGGTGGTGGCCGAGCACCCGGGGATGGTGGTCGGACGGACCGCGTTCGGCACCACCCGGGTGATCGAACGTGAACTGGGCGAACAGCTTCCGAGGATCTGCTGACGGGTGACCAACATCGACGACCGGACCGCCGAGGTACCCGGGACACTCGACGATGCGGCGGTGGCCGCGCTGGGTGGCTGGTTGCGCAGGCAGGGGATCGGGTCGGTCGTCAGCGACGTCGAACCGTTGGCCGGCGGCACCCAGAACGTGGTGGTGCGGTTGCGCGTCGACGGTCGTCCGGTGGTGTTGCGCAGGCCCCCGCCGCACCCGCGACCCAACAGCAACCGCACCATGACGCGCGAGGTCGCGGTGCTGCGCACGCTGGCCGGAAGTGCGGTGCCGCATCCGGAATTCGTGGCGGCCTGCGAAGACCTCGACGTCCTCGGCGTCGTCTTTTATCTGATGGAAGACGTCGACGGCTTCAACCCGGCCACCGAGGTGGCACCGGCCTACGTCGCCGACCCGCAGCTGCGGCACCGGGTCGGCCTGAACTATGCGGCCGATCTTGCCCGGCTGAGCACCGCGGATTGGCAGGGCCGGCCGCTGCAGCAGCTGCACCGACCGGGATCCTTTCTGGCGCGCCAGGTTCCGAATTTCGTCGCGCTGCTGGACAGTTACCGGCACGAGCGCTACCAGCCGGAGACTCTCGCCGTCGGCCGGCTCGCCGACTGGCTGGTGGCCCATCGACCCCCTGACGGTGAACCCGGCATCATGCACGGTGACGCGCATCTCAACAATGTGCTGCTGCGCCGTGATGTGCCCGAGGTCGCGGCGTTCGTCGACTGGGAGATGTGCACGATCGGCGATCCGCTGCTGGATCTGGGCTGGATCCTGGTGTGCTGGCCGCACGATCCCGACCCGATCAATGCCGGACGGGAGTTGGCCGCCCTCGGCGGTCTGCCGAGTCGCACCGAACTGGTCGCCGCCTACGCCGATGCCGAGGGCCGGTCCACCGAGAACCTCGACTGGTATGTCGCGATGGCGTGCTTCAAGCTGGCGATCGTCATCGAGGGCACCTACTCGCGGTATCTGGCCGGGCAGGCGCATCGCGATGCCGGTGAACGCCTGCACGACTCGGCGAGCCGGCTGATCGGGCTGGGGGAGCGCGTCGCCGCCGGCGACAGTCCGTTTGCCTAGCTCGGCAGTGGGTGCGTCAGCGGCGCGGCGAATCGCCCTGCCCGCAGGTGCACTGCTGGGTCGGCGGGACCTCGCGCATCACCTGGTCGACATGCTCGCCACACCCTGCCCAGGTGGTCTTGTGGCAGCGCGGGCACTCAACGGGATAGCACATGATCAGTCTCCTTTTGCGTTGGCAGATTATGCGTCGGATCCGGCCTTGCGCGCGGCAATGGTCGCACGAACCTCGGCCATGTCGAGCGCCTTGATCTTGGTGATCAGTTCTTCGAGCACCGCCTGCGGCATCGCGCCGGGCTGGCTGTACACGAGAACGCCGTCACGGAAGGCCATCACCGTGGGGATCGACCGGATCTGCAGGGCTGCGGCGAGCTCCTGTTCGGCCTCGGTGTCGACCTTGGCGTGCACGATGTCGGGGTGGGCCTGCGCGGACTTCTCGAACACCGGGGCGAAGGCCCGGCAGGGACCGCACCAGGCGGCCCAGAAGTCGACGATGACCACCGGGTTGCCGGTGATCGTCGACTCGAAATCGTCGAAGGTGAGAGTAACAGTGGACACGGTGTTTCCTTTCGGGGTCGCTCAGGCGGCGGTGTGGGTCTCGGCCCACGCCTGGTAGCCGCCGGCCAGGTCGGTGACGTTGGGGAAGCCTTGGGCTCGCAGCAGCGAGGCGGCGACGCTGGAGCGCCAGCCGCCGGCGCAATGGACCACGATCGGCTTGTCGGTGGGGACGTCGTCGAGCCGAAGTCGCAGCTGTGCCAACGGGATCGGTAGCGCACCCGGGATCACGCCGTTGCTGCGTTCACCGGGGTTGCGAATGTCGATGACGGTCACGGCATCCTGCGCCATCAGCCTGTCGAGGTCGACGGGGCTGGTGCGCGGCGCGGTGCGGACCAGATCGCGCAATTCGGCCGGGAACTCGCCGTCGTGCCCGACGGTGAGGTAGCCGATCGCGTTGTCCGACCCGATCCGGGCCAGCCGCAGCGCGGCATCTTGCTCCTCACCGGGGTAGGTCACCAGCGCGATCTGCTCGCCGACCTCGGCGACCATCCCGCCGGTCTCGGCGAACCGGCCGTCGAATCCGACGTTGACCGAGCCGGTGAGATGGCCGGCGGCGAAGTCCTCCACCGATCGGGCATCGACGACCCGGACGCCGGCATCGAGCGCCTGGCGCACCTGCGCGGCGGTCATTGCGGGGATCGTGCGGGACTCGCCGAGCAGTGGGTGGACCCGCTTGTTCATGGCGGCGTTGACCGAGAAGTACGCGGGCGCCGCGGGCTGCCCGTCGGTGATCATCGCCACGAACTCCTCGACGGCCATCGGCTGCACCGAGGGGTTGGTGCGGCGCTGTTCGCCGATCGTCGAGGTGAGCTCGGTCGACAGGTTCTTGCCGCACGAGGACCCGGCGCCGTGGGCGGGCATCACCGTCACGGAATCGGGCAGCGTCAGCAAGGTGTCGTGGATCGAGTGGTACATGGCCCGGGCCAGATCGGTGGTCGAGCTGTCGCCGAGGTTGACCAGGTCCGGCCGACCGACGTCGCCGATGAACAGCGAGTCTCCGGTCAGCACGGCGGTCGGGACGGCATCGGGATGCTCGCGCACCACCACGCTGATGGACTCCCAGGTATGGCCGGGGGTGGCCAGGATCTCCAGGTCGACATCGCCCAACGAGAGGTGCTCACCATGGCTCAGCCGGCGAATCGGGTAATCGGTCTCGGCGGCCTCGCCGAAGCCGATCCATGCGCCGGTGGCCTCGACGAGTTCGAGGTGGCCGGAGACGAAGTCGGCGTGGAAGTGGGTGTTGATCACCCCCTCGATCACGAGACCGTGGTTGCGGGCGTCGTCCAGGTACTCGGTGATGTCGCGGCGGGGGTCCACGACGATCGCCCGTCCCGTGGACGGGTCACCGATCAGGTAGGACGCGTGCGACAAGCACTCGATGTAGTACTGCTCGAGGATCATCGTCGAAACTCCTTGACAGGGTGGCTCTGGTGCGCCGATGTGGCGCCTTCGCTGCCGTCCAACATACCCCATGGGGTATATATTCCACCAGTTCCGTATGCCATTGGGGGTATCGAGGGCCAGCGCCGGCGGGCATGAAACCCCAGGCCGCGGTGTTATACCCCCGCGGGTACGCTTGTCCCCATTACCTGAGGAGGGTTCACCATGGTTGGTGATGAAGACGCTATTGCCGCTGTCCTCAACCGGCTGCGCCGGGCACAGGGCCAGCTGGCCGGTGTGATCTCGATGATCGAGCAGGGCAGGGACTGCAAGGACGTGGTCACCCAGCTTGCCGCCGTCTCGCGGGCGCTGGATCGCGCCGGGTTCAAGATCGTCGCGACCGGATTGCGCGAGTGTGTGACCGGGAACGCCAGCAACGGGGACGCTCCGATGAGCGAGGCCGAGCTGGAAAAGCTGTTTCTCGCTCTCGCCTAAGGACGGTGAGGACATGAGCATGGACATTGCGCTGTCGACCACGCTGCACGGCAGCTTTGACGATGCCGTCGCACGAACCCGGGAAGCGTTGGCGAACAACGGATTCGGTGTGCTGACCGAGATCGACATGAAGGCCACGATGACGGCCAAGCTCGGCGACGCCGCCGGCGCGGCCCTCGGTGACTATGTGATCCTGGGCGCCTGCAATCCGCCGCTCGCACAGAAGGCCGTGATGATCGATCGTCAGATCGGGCTGCTGCTGCCGTGCAACGTGGTGGTGCGCACCGACCCCGACCGGGCCGACACCGTGCACGTCGAAGCGATGAACCCGCAATTGTTGGTGGGCGTCACCGGCCAGGACGACCTGCAGGCAGTGGCCGACGAGGTCACCGGCAAGCTGCAGTCGGCCATCGACTCGCTGAGCGGTGCCTGAGTCGTCGGCCGCGCCGGGTTACCGCGCCCTCGTCGTCGACGACGAGGTCTCGCTGGCCGACGTGGTCGCCGGTTATCTGGAGCGTGAGCATTTCGAGGTCACCTCGGCCACCGACGGTGCCGAGGCGCTGCGGCTGGCCCGGGAAAGCGATCCCGACGTGGTGGTGCTGGACCTGAGTTTGCCCGGCATCGACGGCTTGGAGGTGTGCCGGCAGCTGCGGACGTTCTCCGACGCCTACGTGGTGATGCTCACCGCGCGCGATACCGAGGTCGACACCATCGTCGGGCTCTCCGTCGGCGCCGACGACTACATGACCAAGCCGTTCAGCCCGCGCGAGCTGGTGGCGCGTATCCACGCCATGCTTCGCCGGCCGCGGGTCGCCGCCCGAACGGGAACAGCCGGCGAGCCGCCGCCCCGGGTCTTCGGTGATCTGCGTATCGACACCTCAGCTCGGGAAGTGTCGGTCGCCTCCGGGCCGGTCACCCTCACCCGTACCGAATTCGACGTCCTGGCCGCGCTGTCCGCGCGCCCGGGGCTGGTGTTCACCCGGCGTCAGTTACTGGAAGCGGTGTGGGGCGACGACTGGTTCGGGAACGAGCACCTCATCGACGTCCACATCGGGCACCTCCGGCGCAAGCTCGGTGACAACCCCGCCGACCCACGCTATGTGCTGACCGTGCGCGGCGTCGGCTACCGGATGGGCAGCGGGCAGTGAGCCGCACCCCGGGACTGGCCACCCGGCTGCTGCTGGCGCAGGTGCTGGTCCTGCTCGCCGGGGCGCTCGCCACCGCGGTGGTGGCGATGGTGGTGGGACCACCGCTGTTTCGCGAACACCTGCGCCGGGCCGGGGTGGCCGCCGATTCACACGAGCAGTTCCACGCCGAGCAGGCCTATACCTACGCGACCGCGATCTCCGTGGCCGTCGCGGTCGCGGCCGCCGCACTGACCGCGCTGGTGGTCACCTGGTACGTCAGCCGGCGCTTGCAGCGCTCGCTGGCCGAGGTCTCCACCGCGGCGGCCCGGATCGCCGACGGCCGCTTCGACGCCCGGGTCGCGGCGCCGCACCTCGGCGCCGACTTCGACGCGCTCGCCGGGGCCTTCAACGCCATGGCGACACGGCTGGAAGACGTGGAGGCGACCCGCCGCCGGCTGCTCGGCGACCTGGCGCACGAGATCCGCACCCCCGTCGCGGTGCTGGAGGCCTACATCGAGGCACTCGAAGACGGTGTCAAGACGCTCGACAGCGACTCGGTGTCGGTGATGCGGGATCAGGCCAGGCGGCTGGTCCGGCTGTCCGAGGACGTCGGGGCGCTGGCCCAGGCCGAAGAGGGGCAGGGCCTGGCCCCGGAGTGGGTGGACGCCGGGACGCTGGTGGCCGCGGCGCTGGCGGCCGGGGCCGACCGCGCGGACGCCGCGGGTGTGCAGCTTGGCTCGCACGTCGATCCCGCGGTCGGTCCGTTGTGGGTGGACCCGCAGCGGCTCGGGCAGGTGCTGGGCAATCTGCTGGACAACGCCCTGCGTCACACCCCCGAGGGCGGGCGGGTCGACGTCAGCGTCAGCCCGGGCCAGGGTGAGGTCGTCGTCACCGTCGCGGACACCGGTGAAGGCGTTGCCGCACAACATCTCCCGCATCTCTTCGAACGGTTCTACCGAGTAGATCCGGCCCGGGGCCGGGCCGGCGGCGGTAGTGGCATCGGCCTGGCGATCGCCAAGGCGATCGTCGAGGAACACGGCGGCCGGATCGGTGTCGCCAGTGCCGGCCCGGGTGCCGGCACCGTCTTCACCGTCGAGTTGCCGCCCGGTCCGACGGCTCAGCCCTCAATTCGTCGGAATCGCGTCGTTGTGCGGGGCGGTGCTGCGGTCGTGCAGCGGATGGACGGCCATGTAGACCAGACCGACGCCGACCACGATGGCTGCCGACAGGGCGACGATCCAGTTGTCGTACCAGGGGGCATCCGGGGTGCGCGGCCACGCCATGTTGACCATGGCGGTCACACCGTAGAGCAAGGCGGCGACGTTGACGGCCATGCCCCATCGGCCCAGTGAGTACTTGCCGCTGGGCACCCAGCCCTTCAGCCGGGCGCGCAGCGCGGCGAGTACCACCATCTGGAAGCCGAGATAGATGCCGAACGCGGCGAAGCTGATGATCTTGGTGATCGCGTCGGTGGAGAATTTGGAGCCGATCACGATGACCGCCGGGATGAGTGCGGCCAGCAGCAATGCGTAGGGCGGGACGTGGCGGCTGGCCGAGAATTTCTTGAGCAGTGAGCTGCCCATGATCATTTCGTCGCGGCCGTAGGAGTACGCCAACCGGCTGGCCGCGGCCTGCAGGCTCATCGCGCAGGACAGGAACGAGATCAACACCACCAGCAGGACCGCCTTCGCGCCACCGCTGCCGAAGGCTTCGTTGAGCACCGTGCTGACCGGGTCGGTGTCTTCACCGGCGATGACGGCGGGGATGTCGGTGACCGCCAGCACCAGCGCCAGACAGACGAAGGTCGCTGCGGCGCCGCCGACATAGATGGTGCGGCGCATGGCTTTGGGAATGAGCCGGCCCGGGTTCGGCACCTCCTCGGCGACATCGCCGCATGCCTCGAAGCCGTAGTACTGGTAGATGCCGATCAACGCCGCCGCTGCGAACGCCCACAGGTAGTTGCCGTCACCGCCGGCGCCGAATCGGTCGAAGATGATCCCGAGGTTGTGCTCGCGGTGCGCGATCAGCAGCCACCCGCCCACCGCGAGGGCACCGACGATCTCCGCGGTGAAGCCGATGATCGCTGCTGTGGCAAGCACTTTGGTGCCCATGAAGTTGATGGCGGTCGCCACCGCGAGCAAGATGAGCGCGAACACGATGGTGTTGTTGACCGTCGCCTCGAATCCGAACGCCGCCGCGACGTAAGGCCCGGCGCCGTAGACCACCGAGGCGATGGTCACCAGCAGCGCCACCATGTAGACCCATCCGGTCATCCACGCATAGCGACGCCCCCACAGTCGCCGCGCCCAGGGATACACCCCGCCGGCCACCGGGAACTGGGCGACGATCTCACTGAAGATCAGCGCTACCAGCAGTTGGCCGACGCCCACGATGAGGAAGCTCCAGATCATCGGCGGCCCGCCGGTGGCCAGGGCGTAGGCGAACAGGGTGTAGACCCCTACGACAGGGGACAAGTAGGTGAACCCCAGCGAGAAATTGGCCCACGGGCTCATGTCCCGCTTGAACTCCGACTGGTATCCGAGGGCGTGCAGATGACGGACGTCGTCCTCGTCGTGGAAGTCGTAGTAGCTGTCGGCGGCGGGGTCAGAGGGGGGAGATGACGCACTGGATGTGGACATGGAGTGCCTTCTTCCGTAGGTCCTGGCGTGGCCGAAAAACTACAGAGCTATTGTTTATGCGGCAACCGGAACGGCGGAATTCGTCGGAAATCGGGTAAGTTGCCGAGGTCGGATCCATCGGGAGCACGCGCGCAAGGAGGGCCCGGTGTCGTCGTTGTCGCCGCTGGTTGCGCCGGAAGCGCCGGTGAGCCGTGCCGACGAGATCGTCGCGCGCATCACCGAAGCCATCCACCTCGGACTTCTCGACGACGGCGAGCGGCTGCCGGTCGAGGTCGACCTGGCAGCCCAATTCGGAGTGGCCCCGATGACCGTCCGCGAGGCATTGGCCACGCTGCGTGACCAGGACCTGCTGGAGACCCGGCGCGGCCGCAGCGGCGGTTCCTTCGTGCGTAGGCCCGACGGCCCGCCGGTCGACAAACTCACCGCGCGACTGGCCGCAATGAGCGCCTCTGACCTGCGTGATCTGTTCGACGAACACACCGCTGTCGCCGGCCAGGCCGCCCGGCTGGCTGCCGAGCGGGCGGCCTCCTATGCGGTACGTCGGCTGTTCGCGCTCACCGACCAACTCGGCACCGCCGCCACCCTGGGTGACCGCATCCGGGCCGACAGCAGATTCCACATTCAGGTCGCCGTCGCGTCGCAATCGGCCCGGCTGGCCCGCCGGGAGGCCAACCTGCAGGCCGAAGTCGCCGGCCTGATCTGGCTGCCCATCGGCCCTGCCCAGGACGTCGCCGCCCACGTCGAGCAGCAGCATGCCATCGCCACCGCGGTCGCCTCGGAAAACCCCGGCGAGGCCCGCCGCCTGGCCGAAGACCACGTCATGGGCCAGCTTGCCCGGCTGACCAGGATCAATCTCGACCTGTCGACCGGCGGGGCGGAATCGTGAGCGCAGACCCGTCCGCCCAGCAGCTCGCCGAACAGGCGACCCTGGCGCTGGAGTCGGTGTACGAACTGCTCGCCGGTGTCGCCGAGCAGGTGTTGCGCAGCCGCCCCGCGCGCGCCGCTCTGACGGAGGCGCATTTCAGCGGGCTGCAGCGACTGCTCGCCGACCTGGTCGGGCGGGAACAAGAGATCTGGGGAATGGGGTTCGTCGCCGCGCCGTTCGTGGTCGACGGCCTCGAGCGCTACATGGCGTGGTGGCAGCGCCACAACGAACGGGTGGCCAGGCTCCGGCTGAACTTCGACCCGACCAGCATCGACGTCTACGACTACCTGCAGATGGATTGGTATCGGCTGGCCCAGCACGGCCAGGACCGAGTGGCCTACGGGCCGTACGTCGACTACAGCGGATCGGACATGTACACGATCACCGCGACCGTCCCCGTCGTCGCCGACGGCACGTTCCTGGGGGTGGTCGGCGCCGATCTGGCGGTCGGACCGGTCGAACGCAAGCTCATCGAGGTGTTGCGGCGCAGTTCCCGCGACGCCGTGGTGGTCAACACCGAGCGGCGGGTGATCGCCGCGAACACCCCGCGCTGGATCGTCGGCTCGCGGCTGGCGAGCATGCCGATGGCCGGACCGGCGGGCGACCCCGCGGCGTTTCGTGAGGTCGCCGGGATGCCGCTGGGCACCGATTGGGTGGTCGCCGTTGCGTGGCCCGAGACCGATTGACCGCCAACGGTTGACAGTAAGACTCTATTCGTAGAGTATTTACCGACATTCCCCGCCGGTGTCCTTCCGGGGTTGTCGGGGATCCTGTCGGAGCCGTCCGGAGGTTCACAGCTGATGTCGTCGCTCGCCTTCGGGGAAGTACCCGCCTTCGATGTGGCCGACCCGGCGTTCTCCATCACCTCCGAGGCCGTGCACGCCGCGCGCGAGCGCAGCTGGTACGCGACCACGCCGTACGGCATCGCCGTCCTGCGCTACGAGCAGATGAACAAGCTGCTCAAGAGCCGCCAACTCCGGCAGGGCTCGGTGGCCTGGCCGGCCCACAACGGCGTCACCGAAGGCCCATTCGCGCGGTGGTGGTCGAGCTGGCTGCTCAACAAGGAGGGCGAGGAGCACCGCCGGCTGCGCCGGCTGATGACCCCGGCCTTCTCTCAGCAGCTGATCGTGGGTCTCGTTCCCCGATTCCAGGCGCTGGCAAGCGAACTCGTCGACAACTTCGCCGAACCGAACCGATGCGAGTTCGTCAGTGAGTTCGCCGAACCCTACTCGGCCCGCGTCATCGCCATCATGCTCGGGCTTCCCGAGTCCGAATGGCGGGTCATCGCCACCGAGTCGGCGACGTTGGGGTTGGCAATGGGGGTGACCCTCAAAGCGGACCTGCCCGAGATCGAGGCCGCCCTGGCAAGGCTGTACGCCTACTGCGACGAGGTGATCGCCGAACGCCGGGCCAATCCCCGAGACGATTTCGTCACCGCCCTGGTCAACGCCTCGCTGCCGGAGGAGGGTCGGCTCAGTAATGATGAATTGCGAGACGGTTTGGTGCTGTTGATCTTCGGCGGGTTCGACACCACTCGCAACCAGCTCGGTCTGGCCATGCAGACCTTCTTGGGTCATCCCGACCAGTGGCGGCTGCTGGCCCAGCAGCCCGAACTCGGCCCCAAGGCCGTCGAAGAGGTCATGCGCGTCAACCCGACGACCCGTTGGGTGACCCGCGAGGTGATCGAGGATTTCGAGTATGAGGGTGTGCTGTTGAAGGCCGGCACCACCGTGCACCTCTACGGGGAGTCGGCGGGCACCGATCCGCGAGTCTTCACGCCCGGGTTCGACATCACCGCAGAACGCAAGCCACACTTCGGGTTCGGTGGCGGCGTGCATTACTGCCTCGGGCATTTTGTCGCGCGGGCCGACATGAGTGAGGCGCTGCCGCTGCTGGCCCGCCGGATGCGCGACCCCCACGAGTTGCCCGGCGCGACTTGGCTGCCGGACTCCGGTAACACCGGGCCCAACGCCCTTCCGGTCGGTTTCACCCCCGGCTCGTGACCTCGACTCCCAGCCCCCGAGAGGACTCCCGATGAGCACCACAGCGCTCGACCTTCACCGGCAGGCGAATGCCGGCAGCGCCGACCTGGCATCGGCGCTGGCGACCATCTCCGATCGCGGTGTGGAATTCGTCTATTTCCAGGCCGTCACCATCACCGGACGAGTGGTCGGCAAGGTGGCTCCGGCGCGCCACTTCGAGCGACTCGCGGTCAAAGGGGTGCAACAGCACCAGACCGCGATCGCCAACCTGCAGGGCACTCGGGAAGGGATCCTTCTCGCCGGCGGCGTGAACGCCCCCGAATACACCGCGCTGCCCGACCTCGACTCCTTCGCGGTACTGCCATGGGACAGCAGCTTCGCCAGAGTGTTCTGCCGGCTCTATGAGCCGGACCACCTGCCCGAGCGTGCAGGTGCCGAATTCGCAGCCGACACAAGGGGATTGCTGCGGCGGTTGCATGCCGACTTCACCGAACGCACCGGTTTGGAACTGCGCACCGGGTGCGAGCCGGAAATGACCTGGCAGGGCGACGGTCTGCAGGCGCAGTTCCGGCCCGGCTCTAGTCCGGCCTACCACATCGAGCATCTCGAGCGGAACCGACCGATCGTCAAGAAGGTCATCGAGTACGCCCAGGCGCTGGGCTTGGACATGGTCGAAGGTGACTACGAAGACGAGTTCCAGGTCGAGCTCAACTTCATGTACGACCGCGCCGACCTGACCGCCGACCGGCTCACGACCTACCGGCAGATCTGTAAACAGGTCGCCCGGGAACTGGGTATCGAGGCCAGCTTCATGCCCAAGCCGCGCACCGGGATGATGGGCAACGGTTGCCACCACAACTTCAGCCTGTGGCGCGACGACGTCAACGTGCTGGCCGTTCCGGGCCGGCGCGACCTGCACCTGTCCGAGGTCGGGCGGCATGCGCTCGGCGGCCTGCTGGCGCACACCGCCGGAGCGATGCTGATCAACGCGTCAACGGTGAATTCCTATAAACGCTATTGGGATGCCGGACAATTCGCGCCGTCGAGAATCAACTGGGGCCTGGACAACAAGACCTGCACGGTGCGGCTGTCCACGGTCGGCCGGTTGGAGTACAAATTGCCCGACGCCGCGGTGAACCCGTATCTGTCGCATGCGGTCATCCTCGCGGCATGCGAGGACGGCATGAAGAACGCGATCGATCCCGGCGCACCGACCCAGGGCTCGTCCTATGACGCGGCACCCGACGACCGGTTCCCGGCGTTGCCGTTGACCCTTGGTGAGGCGATCGAGGCGTTTCAGGCCGACCAGCTGCTCACGTCGACCTTCGGGTCGGCGTTGTCGAACCTGCTCGTCGATTTCCACGCCGATGAGTGGGCCAGATTCTGTGGATATGTGACTGATTGGGAGCGCGAGATGTATTGGGATGACACACCGTGACGGCACCGCTGCGGCTGGCCTGCCTGGACGCCGAGGCGCCCCCGCTGTTCTCGTTGTGGACACCGGAAAACGGCCGGACCGGATACGAACCCGGGGTGGCCGAGGCGCTCGGCGCTGAACTCGGGCGGCCGGTCGAATGGATCCGGGTGCCCTGGGTGGACATGATCCCGGCAGTGCAGCGCGGTGACGCCGACGCGGTGTTGTGCGGGCAGGGCATCACCACCGAACGGCTGGCCCAGGTCGATTTCACCCGGCCCTATGCCATCTTTCACGAGGGTGTGTTGGTGCGCCGCGGAGCCGGAATCCATGCGCCACAAGACCTTGTCGGCCGTCGAGTGGCGGCGATAGAGAACAGCACCAACATGTCGCTCGTCGAGACGTTCACCGAGGCCATCCCGGTGGCGTTCGGGCCGGGCTCTGACGATGTGTACGCCGACATGCTGGCCGCCCTGCTGTCCGGCGAGGTCGACGCAGTCGTCGACGACGACGTGGTGTTCGTTCCCTTGGGCGCCACTCACCCCGACTACGAGCTCGCCTTCACCGTGCACACCGCCAACAAATGGGGGATCGCGGTCGCCAAGGACCGGCCGGACCTGCTGGCCACCATCGACGCGGCCTTGGCACGGATGATCGTCTCGGGTCGGCTGCGTCAGGTGTGGACCCAGTGGTTGCCGACGCTCGAATACCCGTTCCCGGATTGAGGGTGCGACGACCGCTGGTGGCTGTCGTCGGCCGACGGGCCGGTCAGGTGCCCATCCTGCGGTTCTCGGCCACGGTGGTGGCCGAGGCGATCTGTGAAGCGGTGTGGGCGGCCGGCGGTGAACCGGTTGCACTGCATGGCCCGGCCGGCGACCCGGTCGCCGAAATACCGCAGCGGCTCGGACAATTCGACGGCGTGGTACTGCCCGGCGGCGCCGACGTCGAACCACGCCGCTACGGTGCCCGGCCGCAGCCGCAGACCCGGGACACCGTCGCGTTCCAAGACGAGTTCGACCTCGCCGTGACCCGATCCCTGCTGGCGCTGCCGGTGCCGGCGCTGGCGATCTGCCGCGGGATGCAGGTCCTCAACGTCGCGCTCGGCGGCACCC
Organism: Mycobacterium sp. shizuoka-1; assembly: GCF_002723835.1. GTDB lineage: Bacteria > Actinomycetota > Actinomycetes > Mycobacteriales > Mycobacteriaceae > Mycobacterium. The sequence goes on from NZ_BEWG01000025.1 coordinate 55,647, forward strand.
TGGTGCAACACCTGCCGGAAAGCTCCACCGCACACCACGACTGCCTCCACGACGTCACGGTGCTGGCCGGCTCGCGCCTGCACAGCGTCGTCGGATCCGACCGCGTCGTCGTGTCGTCCTACCACCACCAGGGGATCGACCAACTCGGTTCCGGTCTGCGCGTGTCGGCGGTGGCCGCGGACGGTGTCATCGAGGCGGTCGAACACACCGACGCCGACATCGTCGCCGTCCAATGGCACCCGGAGGACCGGCACGCCACCTCCGGCGCAGATGCCGCCCTGTTCGGCGATCTCGTCGACCGGGCCAACAAACGAAGGGAGTCCCGATGACCACCCAGAGCGATGCCGTCGACCACCGGGTACGCCGCGAGGACGTCATCCCGGATCTCCCGCCGCCGGGCGTGGTTCGCGCGCACGTCTGCGTGCTGGCATCGCTGAATTTTCCCGACATCAGTGCCGCCGACGTCGTGCTGATCCGGCGATTCACCCGGCTTGCGCTGACCACCCTGGTCGCCCTCGGTGCCACCTACGAGCTCTGGGACACCTCGACCGCCCTCGACAACCCTTCCGGGGCAGCCGAATTCGACGGCCTACTCTTGCTGGGCGGCGGTGACGTCGACGGCAGCTGCTACGGCGCCACGGCAGCCAACCCGGCCGCATACGGGGTCGATGTGCGAGCTGACCAAGACGCCTTCGGTGCGATCCACGCCGCCGAGGCTGCGCAGCGGCCGGTCTTCGGTATCTGCCGGGGGTCCCAGCTGCTCAACGTGGCGCGGGGCGGCACCCTGATCCCCGACATCGTCGACTACGCGCTGCACCATGGCGCGCCGGGCGAGCCGGAATTCGTCGACGAGCCGATCGACGTGGTGGCAGGTACGCGGCTGTCGTCGATCCTGCGCGCAGACCGGGTGATCGGCCGCTCGGGGCATCACCAGGCCGTCGACCGGGTCGGTGCGGGCCTGGTGGTGGCCGCGTGTGCCCTGGACGGCATCGTCGAGGCCGTCGAGGACCCGGAGCGCTTCTACCTGGGCGTCCAGTGGCACCCGGAGGACGAAGACGGGCCGGAAGCCGACCGGCTGGCACTGTTCTCGGCGTTCGTCAGTGCCGCCGAAGATGCGCGCCGAGCCGGCTCCGCCGAAACGTGGTTGCACGCGCCGTCCGCCGAGGTCTAGCATCGCGATCGTGCACAGCGCGATTCTCGTAGTAGCTCCCCGCAGCGGGGTCTGATCCAGACCGACCCCCCGCTGTGGGTCGAAAGCTACGACGTCGGTCAGCCTCCGTTCGACGAGAAGACCGATCATGACCCCGCACAGCACCCCCATTTCCGACCTGTCTCCGCGCTTCGGTGCTCCGCTGCCCGTCGGGCTGCGCGAGCACGCCGAAGCGATGCCGTGGAGCACGTTCACCGCCACCTACAGCCCGAGCGGCGGCCCGGTTCGCCTGGGCGCCTGGGAGTCCGATGAGGTGTCCCGGCTCAGCCCGCATCCGCGCCGGTTCCGCGCCACCCTGGCCGTCGGCGACCGGATCGAGACGGCGATCGCGCACGCCGGCGGCCCGGTCGCGGCACTGACCGCGATGCTCTACGAGCGCGGGATCGGCGTGGAGATGACCCGCTTCCACCAACTCGCCTCCGGCGCCCACACCGCGACCTTCGTGCAAGGCAGTGACGGCCGGCGCCGGGAATGGGCGATGGGCTGGTCCGACGACCCCACGCAGTCCGCGCTGCGGGCCGTCATCGCCTGCGCCAACCGCCTGCTCTCGATCGCCCAAACCGACGATTGGGCGGGAAAGGCCGAGTAGATCTCGCCAATTCGTCGATCTCGGCGCGGCAGTTCAGTGCAGCGGACGCAGCACGATCGGCATGCCGTCCATCGGCACCGGCATCCCCGCGTAGTCGTAGCGGGGCAGGTAGCCCGGATGCGGGAGCTCGAGGCGGTACTTGCGCAGCAGCCGGTGCATCACGGTCTTGATCTCCAGCTGGCCGAACACCATGCCGATGCACTTGTGCGCGCCGCCGCCGAACGGGGCGAACGCGTAGCGGTGCCGCTTGTGCTCGTTACGCGGCTCGGCGAAGCGATCCGGGTCGAACTTCTCCGGGTCGGTCCACAGCTCGGGCAGCCGATGGTTCAGGCCCGGCCAGACGTTGACGTTGGTGCCCGCCGGGATGAAGAACCCGAGCAACTCGGTGTCGCGCACCGCCTGCCGCACGTTGAACGGCAGCGGCGTGACCATCCGCAGCGACTCGTTGATCACCAGGTCGAGCGTCTCCAGCTTTTCCAGGGCATCGATGTCGAGCGGCCCGTCGCCGAGCCGGTCGGACTCGTCGCGGCAGCGTTCCTGCCACTCCGGGTTGGCGGCCAGCTGGTTGACCATCGTGGTCAGCGTCGACGTCGAGGTGTCGTGGGCAGCCATCATCAGGAAGATCATGTGGTTGACGATGTCGGCGTCGGTGAAGGTGTTGCCGTCCTCGTCGGCGGTGTGGCACAACACCGTCAGCATGTCGGTGCCCTCGGCGTTGCGGCGTTCCTTGAGCCGCTCTTCGAAGTACTCCTCGAGCACCTTGCGGGCCTGCAGCCCACGCCACCACTTGAACGGCGGAACCGCGGTGCGGATGATCGCCCCGCCCGCGCGGGTGGTCATGGTGAACGCCTGGTTCACCTTGGTCACCAACTCGTGGTCGGAGCCGGGCTCGTGGCCCATGAACACCACCGAGGCGATGTCGAGGGTGAGTTCCTTGACCGCCGGGTGGAACAGGAAGCGCGGATCGTTGACCACCCAGTCGTCGGCGATCACCTGTGAGGCGACCCGGTCGATGTGCTCGACGTAGCCGGACAGCCGGGTGCGGGTGAAGGCCTCCTGCATGATGCGGCGGTGGTACATGTGCTCGTCGAAGTCGAGCATCATCAGGCCGCGGTTGAAGAACGGGCCGATGACGGGGTGCCAGCCCTTCTGTGAGAAGTCCTTGTTCTTGTTGGAGAACACCGCCTGGGTGGCGTCGGGCCCCAGCGCGGTGACCGCGGGCAGGGCCGGGGAGTAGGCGTAGTGGATCGGTCCGTATTTGCGGTAGACCTGCATCAGGTAGTCCGGGCCGCCCCGGAACGTCTCGACCATGTGGCCGAGCAGCGGCAGGCCCGAATCGCCCATCACCGTCTTGAGTCCGCTGCCCGCTGGCGGCTTGGCCAGTTCGAACTGCGGCCAGTCGCGCTCCCGCAGCCGCTTTTCCACCGTGCCCATCCCGGGGATGGTGTTCAGGGTGGGGGTGAACCGGCGCTTGGCCTGGTCCAAGAGGTAGTGCGGGGTACTGATCGTGGCCATCGACGCTCCTCGGCGAAAGGGGGACGGGCATGCGGACTGTTGTGGCCGGGGCCACACGTGACACCATCCTCGCCAAATTTCTTGACGCATGTCAAGTTTCTTTTCGGGCGTGGCGTGGTGCAAGGTAAACGGGTGACCGCGCAGCAGGAACCCGTCGAGGCGCCGCGTCGCCGTGGCGACAAGCAGCGCCACGCCATCGTCGCGGCCGTGCGCGAGTTGCTCGAAGAGAAGCCGTTCGCCGAACTGTCCGTCAGCACGATCAGCGACCGCGCCGGCGTCGCCCGGTCCGGCTTCTACTTCTATTTCGACTCCAAGTACGCGGTACTGGCCCACATCGTCGGTGAAGCCGCTCACGAGTTGGAGGAACTGACCCATTCATTCGCGCCGCGCGGCCCCGAGGAGACGCCGACGGCCTTTGCCGAGCGGATGGTGCGCAGCGCGGCGGTCGTCTACGCCCACAACGACCCGGTGATGTCGGCATGTAACGCCGCGCGCCACACCGACGCCGAGATCCGGGAGATCCTCGACGGGTACAACAATGCGGTGATCGCGCAGATCGTGCCGATAGTGGAGGCCGAGATCGCCAACGGCACCGCCGACCCGATCAGTGATGACATCGGCGGGCTTGTCCGGATCCTCACCGCGACAACCGCGTTGACGCTGTCGGGGGAGTCGGCGTTCATCGGACCCGAACGCGACCTGGACCGGGCGGTGCGGATCCTGGAAAAGTTGTGGCTGCACGCGCTGTGGGGCGGACGGGTCGGCGACTGAGGATGGCTGACGATTTCGCGGGCAAGCGGGTGTTCGTCACCGGCGCCGCCAGCGGCATCGGCCGGGCCACCGCGCTGTTACTCGCCCGCCGCGGCGCCGAACTGTATCTGACCGATATCAACGCCGACGGACTCGCACAGACCGTCGCCGACGTCCGCGCGCTGGGCGCCGACGTCCCCGAGCATCGTGCCCTCGACATCGCCGACTACGACGCGGTGGCCGGGTTCGCCGCCGACATCCACACCCGCCATCCGGCAATGGATGTCGTGATGAACATCGCCGGGATCTCCGCGTGGGGCACTGTCGAGCAACTGACCCACCGGCACTGGCGCTCGATGATCGACGTCAACCTGATGGGGCCGATCCACGTCATCGAGACCTTCCTGCCGCCGATGGTCGCCGCGGGCCGGGGCGGCCAGCTGGTCAACGTCTCCTCGGCCGCGGGTCTGGTCGCGCTGCCGTGGCATGCCGCCTACAGCGCGAGCAAGTATGGGCTGCGCGGACTTTCGGAAGTACTGCGCTTCGACCTGGCTCGCCACGACATCGGAGTGTCGCTGGTGGTGCCAGGCGCGGTGGACACCCCGCTGGTGCAGACGGTGCAGATCGCGGGGGTGGACCGGGACCACCCGAAGGTGCAGCGCTGGGTGCGGCTGTTCAGCGGCCACGCCGTCACGCCGGAGAAGGTCGCCGACAAGATGCTGGCCGGCATCGTCAAGAACCGCTTTCTGATCTACACCTCGCCGGACATCCGTGCGCTGTACGCGGCCAAACGGCTGGCGTGGTGGCCCTACAGCGTGGCGATGACGCGGGTCAACGTGTTCTTCACCCGCGCCCTGCGCCCCCGCAGCGCCACCTTCCGGCCGCCGGCCTAGCGATTTCGGCGCGCTTTCGTTCGCTCAGCGGCGGTTTTCGCGCCGAAATCACAGCAATTCCAGGCGTACCCCGAGCAGTCGCACCGGCCGGTCGAGCTCGAACAGGTCCAGCACCCGCAGCGCCGCGGCGGTGATCGCCTCACCGTCGACGGTCGGCTCGTCGAGCTTGCGGATCTTGGTCCGGGTGTAGAACGTGTTGGTCCGCACCGTAACCGCGACGCGGGTGACGATGCGCGACTGGGCCACCACGTCGGCCAGGGCATGGCGGGCGAGGTCGACCACGGCGGCGTCCATCTCGGCGCGCTCGGTCAGGTCGCGCGGGAACGTGACCACATGGCTGCGGGACCGGGGTATCCACGGTTCGGCGCTGACCGTCGCGTCTCCGCCGCCCTTGGCCAGCAGCAGCAGCCACAGGCCGGTGCGTGGCCCGAAGGCGGCGGTGAGCAGCTCGGCATCGGTGTGGGCCAGTTGCCGTACCGAGGTGATGCCAAGGCTGCCAAGCTTTTTCGCTGTCTTCGGCCCTACCCCCCACAGCGCGTCCACCGGGCGGGCACCCATCACCTCCATCCAGTTCGCGTCGGTCAGGGTGTAGATCCCGTCGGGTTTGCCGAACCCGGTCGCCACCTTGGCGCGCTGCTTGTTGTCGCTGATACCGACCGAGCAGACCAGCCCGGTCTCGGCCGCGATCACCGTCCGGATCCGCTCGGCCAGTTCGACCGGGTCGGCGACCCTGGCCCCGACGTAGGCCTCGTCCCAGCCCCACACCTCGACGGGGTGGCCCAGGTCCCGCAGCAGCCCCATCACCTGCCCGGATGCCTCGTCGTAGGCGGCCGGATCCGACGGCAGGAACGTCGCGTCGGGGCAGCGGCGCGCAGCGCTGCGCAGCGGCATCCCGGCGTGCACTCCGAATTCGCGGGCCTCGTACGACGCGCAGGTCACCACCTTGCGGGGCTCGGTGGGGTCGCCGTTACCCCCGACGATCACCGGCAGGCCGATGAGCTCGGGGTGACGGCGCAGTTCGACGGAGGCCAGGAACTGATCGAGGTCCACGTGCAGGACCCAGGGCACGGCTTGGGGGCTGCTCATCTCCCGCACAGCTTGCGCGCGACGCTGTCCCAGGCGTCGGCCAGCTGATCGATGGTGCGGCCCCGCTCGGTGAGCTGGTGGGTCACGTAGTCGGCATCCACCAGGGCCAGCAGCGCATCGGCTTGTGCATCGAGATCACCTGTGGTGCCGGCAGATTCGAGTAGCACCCGGACGTGGGTGCGCATCACCGCGAACGGGGCGCTGTACCGGGAATCGGGATCGCGGTTGGCATCCAGGAGCAGGTCGCGGTGGGTTTGGACGAAACACAGCCGGGCGCGACCGAATGCCAGCAGTCGCTCCAGCGGCGGCGCGTCGGGGCCCAAGGGTGGCGGCCCGAACAGGAAGGCCTGCTGGATGGCGCGCTCGTCCTCGTCGAGCAGGACCATCATCAGGCCGGCGCGGCTGCCGAAGCGCCGGAACAACGTGCCCTTGCCGACGCCGGCGGCGGCGGCGATGTCGTCCATCGAGACCCCGTCGGCGCCCCGTTCGGCGATCAGGGTGCGCGCGGCGTCGAGCAACAGGAGTCGATTGCGGGCGGCGTCCCCGCGTTCTTGCGGCGCGGAGACCGGCAGCTCATTGGCCGGGCCGATCACGCTCACTCCCACACTTTAGCTCAGCCGGAAATAAACCGGACTGTGGTCCGGTTGAGCCGTGCGAGGATCGTGGACAACGGAAAGGGACTACGAACATGGCGGATACCAAGGTTCTGGCGCTGGTAGGCAGCCTGCGAGCGGCATCGGTCAATCGCCAGCTCGCCGAGTTGGCGGCCGAATCGGCCCCCGAGGGCATCACCGTGACGGTGTATGACGGTCTCGGCGACCTGCCGTTCTACAACGAGGACATCGACACCGACGACGCGCCCGCCGCGGTGGTGGCGTTGCGTGCCGCGGCCGCAGAGGTCGACGCCGCGTTGGTGGTGACACCGGAATACAACGGCAGCATCCCGGGCGTGCTGAAGAACGCCATCGACTGGCTGTCGCGGCCCTACGGCAACGGTGCGCTCAAGGACAAGCCGCTGGCCGTCATCGGCTCGGCCCTGGGCCAGTACGGCGGCGTGTGGGCGCATGACGAGACCCGCAAGTCGTTCGGGATCGCCGGCCCCCGGGTGGTGGAGTCGTTGAAGCTGTCGCTGCCGGCCACGGCCCTGGACGGCAAGCATCCGCGGGAGAACGCCGAGGTGGCTGCCGCGGTCCGCGACGTGGTCGGCAAGCTCGCCGCCGAGGTGGGCTGACCCGGTCGTTCAGTCGCCAAAGCCGCCGGTGGGAGATCGCACCGGCGGCTTTTGCTATCGGCGGGGGATCGTCGGTGCCGCCGGCGCGTCCTGTCGGTGGTCGCTGGTAGATCTAGGCACAGCCGGCGTCGCTCGGCGTGTTGTGAGATGCGACACGCCGTGCGGGTCACCGCCGAGGTGCTTACGACCAGGGAATTTCAGAATTGTTATTCAGAACATGTTGTATCTCTTCTCGCTGTCGGACACTAGGTGTAGTGTTCGTGAGGCCGACAGACCCGAGAGTCACAGGGTCGCCGGAACGCCGGAACCGAAGCTGAGATGTCGGTCCGAGCGGCTCCGCCGACCAGGAATTTCACGGTCCGACAGCTCGCTGGAAGTCATGAGTGCCTGCGCACAGTCAAGCCGTTGAGTCCATCGTCATGTTTCGCTGAGGAGCCATACCGCAGATGACCATCACCGTGTACACCAAGCCCGCCTGCGTGCAGTGCAACATGACCTACAAGGCCCTGGACAAGGAGGGCCTGTCCTACGACGTCGTCGACATCAGCGAGGACGCCGAGGCCCGCGATTACGTGATGGCGATGGGCTACCTGCAGGCGCCGGTCGTCGTCGCCGGTGGCGATCACTGGTCCGGCTTCCGGCCCGACCGGATCAAGGCTCTCTCCACCGCAGCTCTCAGCGCCTAGCGGTCCGGGCGCCACGGAGAGATCTGATGAATCCGGATGGCAGCCCGAGCCTGGCAGGCCCGGAGCGGTTGGTGTACTTCTCCAGCGTCTCGGAGAACACTCACCGCTTCGTCCAGAAGCTGGGCGTGCCCGCCATCCGGATTCCCCTTCATGAGCACATCGAGGTGCACCGGCCGTACGTTCTGCTCCTGCCCACCTATGGCAGGGGCCGCGGCGACAGCCCGCACCTCGAGGCGAAGGGGTATGTGCCCAAGCAGGTCATCAAGTTCTTGAACAATCCGCACAATCGGTCCTTGATCCGCGGCGTGATCGGGGCCGGCAACACACAGTTCGGTGCCGAATACTGCTTCGCGGCCACTCTGGTCGCGCACAAGTGCCGGGTCCCGAACCTGTATCGCTTCGAAATGATGGGAACCGCAGAGGACGTCGAGGCCGTCCGTGCGGAGTTGGCAACATTCTGGGAGGACGAGGACACGTGGCACCTACGGTCACAGCTGCAGAGCCTGTAACGACCTCCGGGCACGCGTTGCCCGGGGAGACGGATTACCACGCGCTCAACGCGATGCTGAATCTGTACGACGCGGACGGCAAGATCCAGTTCGACAAGGACGTCCTGGCCGCGCGCCAGTACTTCCTCGAACACGTCAACCAGAACACCGTGTTCTTCCACAATCAGGACGAGAAGCTCGACTACCTGATCCGCGAGAACTATTACGAGCGTGAGGTTCTCGACCAGTACTCGCGCAACTTCGTCAAGACGCTGCTGGACCGCGCCTACGCCAAGAAGTTCCGCTTCCCGACCTTCCTGGGCGCGTTCAAGTACTACACGTCCTACACGCTGAAGACCTTCGACGGGAAGCGCTACCTGGAGCGGTTCGAGGACCGTGTGGTGATGGTGGCGCTGACGCTGGCCGCCGGTGACACCATCCTGGCCGAGAAGCTGGTCGACGAGATCATCGACGGGCGTTTCCAGCCGGCCACCCCGACGTTCCTGAACTCCGGCAAGGCCCAGCGCGGCGAACCGGTGAGCTGCTTCCTGCTGCGCATCGAGGACAACATGGAGTCGATCGGCCGCTCGATCAACTCCGCACTGCAATTGTCCAAGCGCGGCGGCGGAGTGGCGTTGCTGCTGACCAACATTCGCGAGCACGGCGCCCCGATCAAGAACATCGAGAACCAGAGCTCGGGCGTCATCCCGATCATGAAGCTGCTGGAGGACTCGTTCTCCTACGCCAACCAGCTCGGTGCACGCCAGGGCGCGGGCGCGGTCTACCTGCACGCGCACCATCCCGACATCTACCGCTTCCTGGACACCAAGCGGGAGAACGCCGACGAGAAGATCCGCATCAAGACCCTGTCGCTGGGCGTGGTGATCCCCGACATCACCTTCGAGCTGGCCAAGAAGAACGAGGACATGTACCTGTTCTCGCCGTACGACGTCGAGAAGGTCTACGGGGTGCCGTTCGCCGACATCTCGGTCACCGAGAAGTACCACGAGATGGTCAACGACGGCCGGATCCGCAAGACCAAGATCAAGGCCCGCGAGTTCTTCCAGACGCTGGCCGAGCTGCAGTTCGAGTCGGGCTACCCGTACATCATGTTCGAGGACACGGTGAACCGGGCCAACCCGATCGACGGCAAGATCACCCACTCCAACCTGTGCTCGGAGATCCTGCAGGTGTCGACGCCCTCGCGGTTCAACGAGGACCTGTCGTACTCCCATGTGGGCAAGGACATCTCCTGCAACCTGGGTTCGCTGAACATCGCCAAGGCGATGGACTCGCCGGACTTCGCACAGACCATCGAGGTGGCCATCCGAGGGCTGACCGCGGTCAGCGACCAGACCCACATCTGGTCGGTGCCGTCGATCGAGCAGGGCAACAACGACTCGCACGCCATCGGCCTTGGCCAGATGAACCTGCACGGATACCTTGCCCGCGAACGGATCTTCTACGGATCCGAAGAGGGCATCGACTTCACCAACATGTACTTCTACACGGTGCTCTACCACGCACTGCGGGCGTCGAACAAGATCGCCATCGAGCGTGGTACGACGTTCAAGGGCTTCGAGAAGTCGAAGTACGCCAGCGGTGAGTTCTTCGACAAGTACACCGAGCAGGTGTGGGAGCCGGCAACCGAGCGGGTGCGCGAACTTTTCGCCGAGGCGGGCATTCGCATTCCGACGCAGGAGGATTGGCTGCGGCTCAAGGAGTCGGTGCAGGCCAACGGCATCTACAACCAGAACCTGCAGGCGGTGCCGCCGACCGGGTCGATCTCCTACATCAACCACTCCACCAGCTCGATCCACCCGGTGGCCAGCAAGGTCGAGATCCGTAAGGAAGGCAAGATCGGCCGCGTCTATTACCCGGCGCCTTACATGACGAACGACAACCTGGAGTACTACCAGGACGCGTACGAGATCGGCTACGAGAAGATCATCGACACCTACGCCGCGGCCACTCAGCATGTGGACCAAGGGCTTTCGCTGACGTTGTTCTTCAAGGACACCGCCAACACCCGCGACGTGAACAAGGCGCAGATCTACGCTTGGCGCAAGGGCATCAAGACGCTGTACTACATCCGGCTGCGCCAGATGGCGCTGGAGGGGACTGAGGTGGAGGGCTGCGTCAGCTGCATGCTGTGAGCTGAGCACCGACAGATCGCAGGCCAGGGAGGCTATCCCTGGCTTGCGGTCGTTCCGGGGTAGGCGGCATATCCGAGCGCCACCGCGAGGATGGCGAACTTCACCGACGCCGAGACCTGAGCGATGCGTGCGTTGGCGGCGACGTCCCGGCGGTCGAGCACCCGCAGCAGCGCCACACCCTCGACCGCGTCGGCGGCGACCGCACCTGCGGCAAGGGCCGGTAGCCACCTGGAGTGACCACGGCGTTGACGCCGACGGTCGACAAGTAGCGCCAACCCGATTCCGTAGGTGGTCATGTAGCCGAAATCGAGCCACATCGACCTGCGGGCCGCGCGCATGCCGGCGTCGCCCCACCGCTGCATGATGGCCTCGGCCTCGGCGGCTGAGCCTGCCAGTTCAAACGGGATGATGCCGGGCCCGCCGGTGGCTTGCATCTGACGATCCAGCCGGAGCATCACCGCGGAATAGCCCACATAGCCGGCGGTGGCCACGGCGATCCGGTGTTCGCGAACCCAGCGCGCTACTGCATTGAGACCGTCATGAGAGCGATAACTCGCTGAATTCCTCGCTCTCACGACGGTCTCAACGAGCCTTCTCGGCGCGCGCTGCCTTCAGCCGTCGCTGTTCGGACAGCACGTTCTGGTAGCTCTCGCGCTCGGCGACCAGCCAGTCCGGCTTCTCGGCGAGCAGCGCCTCGATCTGCTCGGTGGTGAGCGCCTCCACCACGCCGCCGCGCGCCAGCCCGGCGATCGAGACACCCAGCTTGGCGGCGACGAGGTTCTTCGGGTGCGGGCCGTTCTTGCGAAGGTCGATGAGCCACTGCGGGGGATCGGCCTGCAGAGCGGCCAACTCGTCGCGGGTGATCGCGTTCTCCTGGAACTCCGCAGGCGTCGCGGGCAGGTACACGTCCAGCTTCTTGGCCGCCGTGGCGGGTTTCATCGACTGCGCGTTGGGCCTGCTCATGCCCGTCAGCCTATAGCCTGAGGCGGTGACCCAGTCCTCGCTCACGCTCGGGTACGTCCCCGGCGCGACACCGGCGAAGTGGGCGCGGATCTGGGCGCAGCGTCACCCCGACGTTCCGCTGACCCTGCGTCCCGTCGCCGCGGCCGGGGCGGCCGCCGAGGTTCGGGACGGGACAGTCGACCTGGCGCTGTTGCGGCTACCGGCCGACACCGACGGCCTGGCCGTCATCCCGCTCTACGACGAGATGACCGTGGCCGTGGTGCCGGCCGACCACCTGCTCACCGCCGCCGATGCGATCACCGCCGCCGACCTGGACGACGAACCGGTCCTGCTGCCCCTCGACGACGTCGTCGGCTGGGCACAGGCTCCCGGCGTCGTCCTCGATCATCGGCCCGAAACCGCTGGGGACGCAATCGAACTCGTCGCCGCCGGAATCGGGGTGCTGGTCGTCCCGCAATCGCTGGCCCGGCTGTATCACCGTAAGGACCTCACGTACCGTCCGATCGCCGACGCCCCGGCCTGCGCGGTGGCGCTTGCATTCCGCGAAGGCGCGCAGTCCGAACTCATCGAGGAGTTCACCGGCATCGTGCGGGGCCGTAAAGCCGGGTCGTCGCGGGGACAGTCCCAGCCCGCACCCAAGCGCACCGCACGCGAGAAGACGCTGGCCAAGCAGGCCGCCCGCGCCGCCGCGGGGAAGGTCGCCCGCACCCCCGGTTCGGCCAAGCGGCGGCGCCCTTAACCACCATGTGACGCCGTTTTACCTGGTCAACACACGTGTCCAGGACACTGAGGTGATGACCGAACTGACGCACGTTCCGGCCACCACCTCCCCGGCCGACCTTGCCGACCACCTTCGCCGCGACGGCTACGTCATCGTCGACAACCTGGTTCCGGACTCGCTGATGGACGCGATCAGCGACGAGCTGGCCCCCTACCTCGACGCGACCCCGATGGGCTACAACGCGATGATCGGCCACAAGACCCGGCGCACCGGCGCGCTCGTCGCCCGCTCGCCGGCCTGTCGCACGCTGATCCAGGATCCGACCATTCTCGGGGTGTGCCAGGACTTCCTCGGCCACGCCAGCGCTTTCCAGCTCATGCTCACCCAGGTCATCTCGATCGAGCCGGGCGAATCGGACCAGGCCCTGCACCGCGACCAGAACGCCTTCGACTTCTATCCGTTTCCCGACGACTACCACGTGCAGTGCAACACGCTGTGGGCGATGACCGACTACACCGCGGAGATGGGTGCCACCCGCGTCGTGCCGGGCAGCCAGGTCGGTGACAAGATACCCACCGACTACGCCGACGAGGAGTGCCTGCAGGCCGAGATGTCGCGAGGTTCGGTGTTGATCTACTCCGGCAAGATCGTGCACAGCGGTGCCGCCAACCGCAGTGACCGCGTCCGGCGCGCCATCAACGTCAACTACTGCGTCGGCTGGGTCCGCCAGGAGGAGAACCAATTTCTTTCGGTGCCACCTGAAGTCGCGCGCACGCTCGACGATGACCTGCTGAAGCTGATCGGCTACCAGGAGGGCGCCTGGGCAATGGGGTACTTCCGTGACTTCGAGGACCCACTGCGGGCCATCCGCGGCGACGCCGTCGGCTACGGTTTCGACGCCGCCAAGCTCAACGGAAACGCGGGTGCGGCGTTCGCCGACCAGCTGACCCATAGCGAGTAACCAGCCGCGCACGGTTAACTTGGTCCATGGCCGCACTCATGCCGGCGGCGTTCATCGGCCACGGCAGCCCGATGAACGCCCTGGAGCTCAACCGCTACACCGCGGCGTGGCGGGCCTTCGGCCAGTCGGTGCGCGCGTCGCACGGCAACCCGCGGGCGATCCTCGTCGTCAGCGCGCACTGGTACATCAACGCCACCGCCGTCACCGCGATGGCCGTCCCGCGCACCATCCACGATTTTTACGGATTCCCCGCCGAACTCTTCGACGTGCAATATCCGGCGCCGGGACTGCCCGAGCTGGCCGACGAGATCGCCGACGTGGTCAAGCCGACCTGGGTGGGTGCCGACATCGACAGCTGGGGCATCGATCACGGAACCTGGTCGGTGCTCGTGCACGCCTTCCCCGACGCGTCGATTCCGGTGGTGCAGTTGGCCGTCAACGCCGACAAGCCGCTGGACTACCACCTGGAGCTGGGTGCCAAGCTCGCGGCGCTGCGCGAACGCGGCGTGCTGATCCTTGGCAGCGGAAACGTCGTCCACAACCTGGCCGGCATGGATCCGGCGTTGGGGGACAGGGCCTTCGACTGGGCCCAGCGCTTCGACGATCACGCCCGGGAGCAACTTCTGAGCGACCCCGGCGACGCCGTCGCGTTGCGCGAGCACGCCGACTACCGGGCCGCCGTGCCCACCCCGGACCACTTCCTGCCGCTGCTGTATCTGGCCGGTCTGGCCGCCGTCGACGGCGGCGGCCTGCAGGTGCTCACCGACGGCTGCGCCTACGGCTCTTTGTCGATGACGTCGTATCTGCTGGGCCTCGAGGTCATGGCCCCGTCGGATGACGACGGTGGCGCCGCCGCACCGGCCCGTGGCGTCCCGGTCGACGAGTCGAACATCTAGTCGATCTACGCCCGTAGACTTAACGGGTGGAGTTGCGAACCTATACGTTGGCGGACGCCGCTGCTCTGGACAGTTATGTCTCGGAGTTTTGGCCTCGTCACATCCGCACTTTGCGCAAGTACGACATCACCGTGCGCGGGGTCTGGACCGATGTGGAGTCGAGTGAGCCCCGAGTCATCGCACTCGTTGACTATTCGGGCGGTGATTCCCGCAGCCTCGCCCAGAACTACCGCAACAGCGACGACTTCGCCGAGGATCATTCGACGTTCGATGTCTCCCTCATTGTCGCGACGCGTACGCAATCGCTTGCACCGATCGCGAGTTCCCCGCTGCAGTAGCGCTGCCAGCTCGGCATCGACGGGAGGAGATTCCCATGGCCACATCCACTCCGCATCCGCGCAACGCCGCGGCGACTCGCGAGGCGATCCTGCAGTCGGCGATTCACAACTTCGCCCGCGCAGGCTATGACGGTGTCGGGGTGCGCCAGATTGCTCACGATGCCGGCGTCACCGCAATGCTGGTGAACAGGTATTTCGGTTCGAAGGAGGGATTGTTCGCTGAGGCAGTCGAAACCGCCTTCGCCGAACCCGTTTTCGTCCCCGAGGGGTCGGATGACCTGGCGGCTGACTTGGTGAAGGCGCTGGTGGTCAAAAGCGGGCCGCGTGCGGACGCGCCGCCACCGTTTTTGATCATGCTGCGGTCCGCATCCAGCCCTGTCGCCGTGACGATTGTGCGAGAGGCCATCAACCGACACGTCGGCGCTCGTCTGGCGCGGCAACTCGATTCGTCTGATCGGGAACTGCGCAGCGAGGTACTGCTTTCGGTGATCAGTGGGGTGCTGATGATGCGTGCAGTGATAGGCACCCGGGCTCTGCGCGGGGCGAAGGCTGCCGACATCGGGGCAGTCCTCGAACCGCTGATTGCCGGGCTCATCGACGCTGGGTAGGCCTAACTCGTCTTTCGTCAGCTATCGGGGCGGGAATCTATTCGCACAAGTCTACGTTCGTATACATCATCGAAGGTATACGGCTGTAGACAAGGAGGCGATTGTGGATCTGGGATTGGCCCACAAGAGGGCGGTGGTCACCGGATCGAGCACAGGACTCGGCCGCGCGATCGCCGAGATGCTGGCCGCGGAGGGAGCCTCGGTGGCGGTGCACGGACGCGACGCCGACCGTACCCACGCGGTAGCTGCCGCCATCCGCGCACAACACGGCGACGCGTTTGCCGTACTCGGTGATCTCGCGACCGACGAGGGAGCCGCCGCGGTCGCGCAATCCGTCGGGGATGTCGACATCCTGGTCAACAACGCCGGTTACTACGACGGGTCGTCGTGGGCGACACTTTCCACCGAGGAGTGGACACGAATCCACCAGACAAACGTCGTCTCGGCCGTGCGGATGATCGGCCACCTGGTCCCCGGAATGCGTCGACGTGGTTGGGGTCGAGTGATCCAGATCGGCGGAGGCCTTGCCGTTCAACCGGTGGCCGAGCAGCCCCACTACAGCGCCACGCTGGCTGCTCGTCACAACCTGACTGTGTCACTCGCGCGGGAGCTGGCCGGTACGGGCGTCACGGCGAACATCGTCGCCCCCGGAGCCGTCCTCACCGACAGCACAAGGGACATGGCATTAGACGCTGCCGCCGCCCACGGCTGGGGGCCGACGTGGGATGACGTCGAAAAGGCCGCGGCGACAACGTGGTTCCCCAACGACATCGGTCGGCTCGGCCGACCCGAGGAGATCGCAGCCGCGGTGTGCTTCCTCTCCAGCGCGCACGCTGACTACATCAGCGGCGCCGATCTACGCGTCGACGGTGGCACGGTCCGCAACGTCACCTGAATACCCAACGATCACAAAGAAAGGTCATCCTCATGTCACATGTCTTCCTCATCTCCGGAGCCTCCCGCGGTCTCGGACGTGCCATCACCGAGGCGGCTCTGGCTGCCGGGCACCGCGTCGTCGCAGGCGTTCGCGCAACCTCGACGCTCGACGATCTCACCGCGCGAGAACCACACCGTTTGGCCGTCGTCGAACTCGACGTCACCAACGATGATCATGTCCGCGCCGCCGCGGACACCGCGATCCGTCGTTGGGGGCGCCTCGACGTTCTGGTCAACAATGCCGGTTACGCCAACATGGCCGCCGCCGAGGATGTCGATTTCGACGACTTTCGCGCCCAGATCGAGACGAACTTTTTCGGTGTCGTCCGGCTCACCCAAGCCGTGCTTCCGGTTATGCGGACACAGCGCGCGGGACACATCGTTCAAATCTCCTCCGTCGGCGGCCGTTTGGCTCGCCCGGGGCTGGCCGCCTATCAATCGGCCAAGTGGGCCGTCACCGGCTACTCCGGAGTCCTCGCACAGGAGGTCGCGCCGCTCGGGATAAAGGTGACCGTCCTGGAGCCGGGGGGAATGCGCACCGATTGGTCAGGCTCGTCGATGCGCATCGCCCCGATCCGTGACGAGTACAAGGAAACCGTAGGTGCCGCCGCCCAACTCAGCCAGTCTGCGCACCTCGGAGCCAGCGATCCGGTGAAGGTGGCCGCGTTGCTGCTCGATATCGTCGACATGGACACCCCGCCGGCTCGATTACTCGTCGGCCCCGACGCCTACCGCTACGCGACTGCAGCCGGCCGAGACCTGCTCGCCGCCGACGAACGGTATGAGGCCCTCAGCAACTCGACAGCAGCAGACGACGCGACTGCCGATCAACTGAATCCGCTTGGGGCCTAGCCGATCAGCTGCGACCAGAACGGGACGGTGGGAGTCGGCACTCGCGACGGGTCGGGATCGAGATAGTCGGAAAGATCAGCGCCACAACAGCTCACGTCGGCCTGGTACACCGACAGCACGGGATGGCCGGAGGTGCCATGCCCGGCGGGCAGGTAGTCATGGGAATGCACGGGCACCAGCTGCGGCACCCTTGCAAGGTGGTAGTTCGCGCTGCGCAGCGCATCCTTCATCCGTGCCGGCCGGACACCCCAATCGCCGAACCAGAAGTCCTGCCACTCGACCGCGAACAGAATGCCCTCGACAGGCAACTGCAACCGCTGCTGCAGGCCTCGGCGCGGTGCCGACCGCCAATCCGGCCAGGTACCCCCAACCGGCAGCGCGTCGGACAGAAACGCCCGATGGTCGTCGGCGAACTCGAAGCCGAATTCGCCTTCGATGCCTGCCAATTCGTCGTCGGTGAGCCCGGGTGTGAGCGTCACGCTGCCGTCGGCGAGCACTAGGTGTGCGAGGGGCTCTGGGCCTTCTTGTACAGCGACTTCAGCAGCACATCGCGGAAGGTGTGGTTGTCGAGCAGCTTCAGGCCGGCCTCGGAAACCTTGGGGTAGCCGGCGAGCTTGTGGAACACCCGCCCGCGCTTGTACTCCCGGCCCCACGCCGCTTCCATGCGCAGCTGGTAGTTGGTGAAGTCGTCGGGGCCACCGTTCTGCAGGGCCGCGATCGCGCACTCGCCGGCGGCCAGCCCTGACTCCAACGCCTTGGAGATGCCCGCGCCCGACGCCGGCTTGCCCGCGCCCAGCGAGTCGCCGGTGAACAGCACGCCGGGACGCCACGGCGGCCAGGCCGTGAAGCCCATGGGCAGCCGCCAAGCACGCACCGTCTTGTTCTTCTTCAGTTCCTCGACCGGCGGCAACTCCCACTCGCGGGGCAGGCTGCGCAGGAAGTCACCGAAGAAATGGGTGGCGTTGATCGACTGCCACTTGCGGTAGCTGTTGACGTAGCCGAGGCCGATGTTGAACCGGCCGCCGCCCATCGGGAAGACCCAGCCGTAGCCCGGCAGCTGATCGCCCTGGAACAGCAGCTTCAGGTAGATCTCGAAGCGGTCGGAGTCGGCCCGGTTGGCGTGCATCTCGGAGCGGATCGCGATCGCCGAATAGCCGTTGTAGTCCGAGTCGATCTTGAGCGCCCGCTTGATCGGGGAGTAGGCGCCGTCGGCGGCGATCACCGCGTCGCCGAGAACTTTTTCACCGCTCTTGAGCACCACGCCGACCACCCGGCCGCGCTCGTCGAGTTCAGGCCCGGCGACTTCGGCGCCCTGACGCACCACCGCGCCCGCCGACTCGGCGTGCTTGAGCAGCATCGCGTCCAGTTCGGTGCGGCTCGCCGTGTGTCCGTGGTCGGGCATGCCGGGCCGCTTCGGGAAGGACAGCTCCCACTCCGAGGGGCTGTACACCGTCACACCGCTGATGCGATGGAAGTGCGACACCTCCTCGGCCAGGCCCATCTTCTGCAGGTAGCTGACCGCACGCGCGGTCAGCCCGTCGCCGCAGGGCTTGTCACGCGGGAAGTCCGCCTTGTCGAGGACCACCACTTTTGCGCCAGTCTGCGCGGCCTGCCAGGCCGCCGCGGATCCCGATGGCCCCCCGCCGGCTACCACCAGGTCGAATCGCTCGGTCACTACGTCTCGTCTCGCTTCGGAAATCGGATGCCACGATGCTATCCGAGAACGGCGTCGCGCTCTGTCTGGCCGATGCCGGGCTGGCTGCGGGTACAGTGCTTGACGTGCGCAGAGTGCCCCGATCGCGATCCGGCGCAGAGCCGGGCAAGGTCGATGCGCGCAGTGAGCGCTGGCGTGAGCACCGCAAGAAGGTGCGCGCCGAGATCGTCGACGCGGCGTTCCGCTCCATCGACAAGCACGGCCCCGACGTCAGCCTGCGGGAGATCGCCGAGGAGGCGGGTACCGCCAAGCCGAAGATCTACCGGCACTTCACCGACAAGTCCGACCTGTTCCAGGCCATCGGCAAGCGGTTGCGCGACATGCTGTGGGCGGCGATCTTCTCCAATATCGACGCCGCCACCGACCCCACCCGCGAGGTCGTGCGCCGGGGGGTGGCCGAGTACGTCAACCTCGTCGAGCAGCACCCCAACGTGCTGCGCTTCATGCTGCAGGGCCGCTTCCCCGAGCAATCGGAATCCACCCAGCGCGCGCTCAACGAGGGGCGCGAGATCACCATGGCGTTCGCCGACACGTTCAACAACGAACTGAGCGGCATGCAGCTCGATCCCGCGGCGCTGCAACTGGCCGCCGCGGCTGCATTCGGCGCGTGCTCGGCGGCGACGGACTGGTGGCTGGGACCCGACCCGGACAGCCCCCGGCGGATGCCGACGGACGAGTTCGTCAATCACCTGACCACGATCATGCTCGGCACGGTCAACGGCACCGCCGACGTCCTGGGCGTCAACCTCGATCCCGACCGGCCGATTCACGACGCGATGCGTCGGCGGGCCGCCGTCAGCTGAACTCACCGGATGGCTTAGCCGATACCGGCGGTATTGGGTATTTTGGTGGCATGAGCGCCGCCGAATCGTCCGCCGAGCCTGTCCACACCCGCGCGCTGGTCATCGGGACCGGTTTCTCCGGGCTGGGCATGGGCATCGAACTGCAGCAACGCGGCGTCGACTTCCTGATCCTGGAGAAGGCCGACGAGGTCGGCGGCACCTGGCGGGACAACAGTTACCCGGGCTGCGCGTGCGACATCCCCGCGCACCTGTATTCGTTCTCCTTCGAACCCAAGGCGGACTGGACCTACATGTGGTCCCTGCAGCCGGAGATCTTCGACTACCTCAAAGGCGTGGCCGACAAGCACGGGCTGCGCCGCTACATCCGCTTCGGCGCCCACGTCGACCGCGCCCACTGGGACGACGCCGAATGCCGCTGGCACGTCTTCACCTCCGACGGGCGGGAATTCGTCGCCCAGTTCCTGATCTCGGGCGCCGGCGCGCTGCACATCCCGTCCATCCCCGACTTCGAGGGCCTGGCCGACTTCGAAGGAGCGGCGTTCCATTCGGCACAGTGGGACCACAGCGTCGATCTCACCGGCAAGAAGGTCGCCGTCATCGGTACCGGCGCCAGTGCGATCCAGCTTGTCCCGGAGATCGTCGACAAGGTCGGCGCACTGCAGCTCTATCAGCGCACGCCGGCGTGGGTGTTGCCGCGATCGAACAACCCGATTCCGCAGTGGATGCGCACTGCGTTCGGCACGGTGCCCGGCACGCGCGCCGCGTTGCGCACCGGCATCTACTGGTTCCAGGAGGCGCTCGGATTCGCGATGACCAAGCGTCCGGAGCTGCTCGTGCTCGGCGAGAAGGCCGGCAAGTGGAACATCCGCCACCAGGTCCGCGATCGGGAGCTGCGCCGGCGGTTGACCCCGAGCTATCAGGTGGGCTGCAAGCGAGTCCTCTTCTCCAACAACTACTTCCGCGCCATCGCCAAGCCGCATTCGGAGTTGGTGACCGATCGGATCGCCCGGATCACCCCGCGCGGGATCGTCACCGCCGACGGCGTCGAGCGCGAGGCGGACGTCATCGTGTTCGCGACGGGCTTCCACGTCACCGACTCCTATACCTATGTCGACATCAAGGGCCCCGGCGGCGAGGACCTGGTGGACCGGTGGAATCGCGAGGGCGTACAGGCGCACCGCGGGATCACCGTTGCCGACATGCCGAACCTGTTCTTCCTGCTGGGGCCGAACACCGGGCTGGGTCACAACTCGGTGGTGTTCATGATCGAGTCGCAGATCCGCTACGTCGGCCAGGCGATCGGAGCCGTGGACAAGGCCGGCGCGCAGGCGCTGGCGCCGACCCGTGCCGCGCAGGACGCGTTCAACACCGAACTGCAGGACGACCTGCAGGGCGCGGTGTGGAGCACCGGCGGCTGCAGCAGCTGGTACCTCGACGAGCACGGCAAGAACCGCACGCTGTGGAGCGGTATGACGTGGCAGTACTGGTTGTCCACCCGCTCGCTGAAACGCTCGGAATATCGCTTCACCGGGGTGGCCGCTGCGCAGCCGGCCGAGCGGGCCGCAGCACGCTGATCGTCCGACACGCCGAGTCGCGTCGCGGCGCGGGCCGGACCTGTGGCTTCGGCACCGGACAAACACAAGTTGTTGTGTTGCGGCGTGTTGTCCGACCCCAGGGGTAGTGTTTGGGGCGTCAGCCGGAAACGGGGCAAACAGCGTGGTGAAGTGGGGTTTCGGTGAGCGATGGAACGAAGCTGATCGACCGGGCGACGGCGATCAACTGGAACCGTGTCATTGACGAGAAGGACGCGGAAGTCTGGGATCGCTTGACCGGTAACTTCTGGCTGCCCGAGAAGGTGCCGCTGTCCAACGACATGCCGTCGTGGAACACGCTGACTGCCGACGAGAAGCAGCTCACCATGCGGGTGTTCACCGGCCTGACGTTGCTGGACACCATCCAGAGCACGGTCGGCTCGGTCAGCATGATCCCGGACGCGCTCACCCCGCATGAAGAAGCGGTGCTGACCAACATCACGTTCATGGAGTCGGTGCACGCCAAGAGCTACAGCTCCATCTTCTCGACGCTGTGCTCGACGACCGAGATCGACGAAGCCTTCCGCTGGTCGGAGGAGAACGTCAATCTGCAGCGCAAGGCGCAGATCATCCTCGACTACTACCGCGGCGACGACCCGCTCAAGCGCAAGATCGCCTCGGTGTTCCTGGAGGCGTTCCTGTTCTACTCCGGCTTCTACCTGCCGATGTACTGGTCGAGCCGGGCCAAGCTGACCAACACCGCCGACCTGATCCGGCTGATCATCCGCGACGAGGCCGTGCACGCCTATTACATCGGCTACAAGTTCCAGAAGGGCTACGCGGCGCAGACCGACGAGCGCAAGCAGGACCTCAAGGACTACGCCTACGAACTGCTGTACGCGTTGTACGAGAACGAGATCGAGTACACCCAGGATCTCTACGATTCGGTCGGACTGACCGAGGACGTCAAGAAGTACCTGCGCTACAACGCCAACAAGGCGCTGATGAACATGGGCTTCGAGGCACTGTTCCCGCGCGACGAGACCGACGTCAATCCGGCGATCCTGTCCGCACTTTCGCCGAACGCCGACGAGAACCACGACTTCTTCTCCGGATCGGGCTCGTCCTACGTGATCGGCAAGGCCGTGGTCACCGAGGACGAGGACTGGAACTTCTAGCGATCTGAGGCTGCAGAATATCGCGGACATCGCCGGGCGGCGATGACACGATGGTGCCGTGGGCGGCTTCGGGGACGGTCGCGATGCGCAGTCGGTGGCTGCGGTGTCGTGTGGATCCTGTGGTGTCCGGCTGCCGCTGAACTCGCGGTTCTGTCACCAGTGCGGCGCGGCTGTGGCCTCGGCCGGCCGGTCGGCCGAGTACAAGCAGGTGACGGTGCTGTTCGCCGATGTGGTGCGGTCGATGCAGATCGCGGCGTCGGTGGACATCGAGCGGTTGCGCGAGATCATGACCGAGCTGGTGGAGCGGTCGGCGTCGGTGGCGCGGCGTTTCGGTGGCACGGTGGAGTACACCGGCGACGGGGTGATGGCGATCTTCGGCGCACCGGTTGCGTTGGAAGACCATGCTTTTCGCGCTTGTCTAGCGGCGCTGGCGATTCAGCAGGAAGCCGCTCGGCTGGCCGGTGAGGTGCGCCAAGCCGACAAGGTGGAGCTGTCGCTGCGGGTGGGGCTGAACTCGGGCCGGGTGATCGCCGGGGATGTCGGGTCGGCGGGATATCGGGCGACCGGTGAAACGGTCGGGCTTGCGCAGCGGATGGAGTCGGTGGCGGCCTCGGGCGGCGTGATGCTGTCCGAGTCGACCGCGGCGCTGGTGGGGGAGCGGGTGACGATGGCCGCACCGGAATGGGTGCGCATCAAAGGCTTCGAGGACCCGGTATGCGCACGGCGGCTGACCGGCATCGGTCCCAGGCGCAGCCGGCTCGGGATCGCCGAGACCACATTGGTCGGGCGACACCACGAGATGAACACCCTCGACACTGCCGTGGCGCGCGCCGTCGATGGCCGTGGTGGGGTGGTCGGCATCGTCGGTGCCCCGGGCGTCGGAAAGAGCCGGGCAGCGCGCGAGGCCGCCGCCCGCGCCGTGGCGCGCGGAGCCGAGGTGTTCTGGGGCTTTTGCGAATCACACGCCCGCGACGTCCCGTTCCACGCCGTGACTCGGCTGTTGCGGGATGTCGCGGGGGTGGCCGACCTCGGCGGCGTCGCCGCGCGCGAGCGATTGCGGACCAGCATGCCCGCTGCCGATCCGCGGGACTTGCTGCTGCTCGATGATCTCCTCGGCATTGCCGACGCGAACGTGCCTCTGCCTCAAATGGATTCGGATACCCGGCGGCGCCGGCTGACCGACCTGGTCAACAGCAGAGCGCTCGCCCGCGACGCGCCTGCGCTGTTCATCATCGAGGATGCCCACTGGATCGATCCGGTCAGCGAGTCCTTGCTGGCCGACTTCCTCGCGGTGATCCCGCGCACCGCGTCGATGGTCCTGATCACCTACCGCCCGGAATACCGTTCCGCGCTGTCCCGGGTACCCGGAAGCCAGACCATAGAGCTTGAGCTGCTGGTGGATTCGGACATCGCCGCACTACTGGCCGAGGTTCTGGGGGCCGATCCGTCCATCGGTGAGCTGGCGTCGATCATCGTCGAGCGGGCCGCGGGCAACCCGTTCTTCGCCGAGGAGATCGTGCGCGAGTTCGTCCAACGCGGTGTGCTGACCGGCGCCCCGGGTGACTATCGATGTGCCGCGGATGTCGCCGAGGTGAGCGTGCCGGTCACGGTGCAGGCGGCCATCGCGGCGCGTATCGACCGGCTCAGCCCGCCCGGCCGGCAGACCCTGAATGCCGCCTCGGTGATCGGTGCGAGGTTCGGGGCCGGCCTGCTGGCGCAGCTCGGCATCGATCCCGTGTACGACGAGCTTCTCGCTGCCGAACTGATCGACCAGGTGCGGGCCAACCCGTACGCCGAGTTCGCCTTTCACCACCCGCTGATCCACGCCGTCGCCTACGACTCCCAACTGAAATCGGATCGCGCGGGGTGGCATCGGCGGCTGGCCGCCACTATGGAACGCTGCGCACCGCAGGGCGACGAGAACGCCGCGCTGATTGCCGAACACCTGGAAGCGGCCGGCGACCTCACCGCGGCGTACAGGTGGCACATGCGCGCCGCAACATGGTCGACCAACCGCGACATCGGCGCGGCCCGCACCAGCTGGCAGCGGGCCCGGCGGATCGCCGACGTGTTGCCTGAGGACGATCCCGAGCAGCTGTCCATGCGTATTGCCCCGCGAACCATGCTGTGCGCGACCGACAGTCAAGCCCGGGAAGCCGCAGAAGGAAAAGCCCGCTTCGCGGAGTTGCAACAGTTGTGCAACGCGGCCGGCGACACCGTCTCGCTGGCGATCGGCATGAGCGCGCTGTCCACTGAGCTGTGCTTTGCGGGGCGGGTCCGTGAGGCCGCCCGGGTATCCACCCAGCAGATGGCGTTACTGGAGTCCATCGCCGACCCGACCCCGGCCATGGGGCTGTCATTGCTGGCGTTCGTCAACTGGCTCAGGGTTGCCGAATTCGGCGAGATCCTGCGCTGGTCGCAGAAGATCGTCGACCTGGCCGGTGGCGACCCCGACAAAGGCGCCGGCTTCGGGGTGGGGTCACCGCTGGCGGGCGCGTTGGCCTGGCGCGGCACCGCGCGGTGGTGGTTGGGCCGCCCCGGATGGCGTGACGATCTCCATACGGCCGTGGCCACGGCTCGCATGAGCACCCCGGATACCCTCGCCGCAGTGATCGCCTGGTCTTACGGCTTCGCGATGCACTACGGGGTGCTGCGCGCCGACGACGCCATCATCGGTGCGAGTGAAGCTGCGCTGCAGACTGCCCAGGAGGCCGGCAACGATCGCGCGCTGGACTTGACCACCTACACGCTGGCCGTGGCTCTGCTGAATCAGGACGATCCGATCGACCGGCGCCGGGGGCTGGACCTGGTGCGGCGGGCTCGCGAGATATGGCTGGCCAAACGGGCACATTTCCTCATCCCGGTCACCGATGTGTGGATCGCTCGGGAAGCGGCCAGCCACGGCGACCCGGACGCCGCACTCCAGGCGGTCCGCCGAGCCGTCGACGAGCTGCGGGAAACCGGAAACCTGTTCTACGGGTTCTGGGGCACCGGCGTCCTGGCGGAGATGCTGCTGCAGCGAGACGGTGCGGGTGATCTGACCGAGGCCGAAGCGGCGGTGGACTGGCTGGGCACGCTGTGCGCCGACACCGGATCGGCGGTGCTTGAGGTGGCCCTGGTGAAGCTGCGTGCACTGCTGGCTCGGCGACGGGGTGACACCATCGGGTATCGCGGCCATCGGGACCGCTACGCCGACTTGGCCGCGAACCTCGGCTTCGAGGAGCACCTGACCTGGGCCGTCGCAATGCCGTGACCGGCTCTGGTGGCCGGTGTCAGCGGTGACGGGCCGACGCACCGCGACCATCGCGATCGCTATCGTGTGATGCCGGTGTCGCTTGGGTTCGCGGGGCAGGACGGCTGGGCCCACTCGCTGCCGTGACCGCTTTGGCGGGCATTGCGCTGCGGGGTTTCGGCCGGGCCACCGCATGCGAAGTGGATTGCGCCCGAAGCGGATTCGCCGATCGTGGTGGTGTGCGCAGCGCGGCCCGGGCGTTGTCCATTCCGGTGTCGATCGCGTCGGCGAGGTCAGCGGCGAACTTCTGCGGGGTGATCGCCGGGATCAGCCGCGCCGGTGTGGTTTCCCAGGGCTTGATGCTGCGGTCGTAGCCCGCTTCGACGATCACCCGGAAGAACGGTTCGACCACGTCGATCATCGCCTCGGGCACACCCAGTGAACGCAACGGGTTGAACAGGGGCAGGTTCTCGGTCGCGAAGAAGTAGTAGCTGGTGTCGCCGTGGGTGCCCTGATAGGCCGACGATGTCGTCGGGTCGGGCGGCAGACTGACATCGAAGAAGTTGGTGTGCAGGTACAAGATGCCCAGCACTGCGTTGGCGGTGGCGACGAGATTGAGCGGATACAGCGGGAAATCGGTGAACCCGTCGTATTGCCGGTTGATCTCGATCGTGGTGAACGGAGTGTCGGTTGCCGCGGCGCCGTTGAACGGAAAATCGAGGATCGGAATGTAGGCGCCGCCGAACCGGGACATCAAGCCGCCATTGGGCAGATTGGGATCACCGCTGAGGACGAACTGGATGTCGGGGGCGATGGTGCCGACTGGATACCGCTCGGCGAGCCGCTTTTTCACCACATTGGCCACACCCGCGCCCTGCGACAGGCCGTAGATCACCAGAGGGTCGGTGCCCCGCGCGGTGATTGCCGCCTCCAGATCGGCGGCTCCGGCCTGCAGGGACTGATTTGCGGTCAGGTCGAACAGTCCCGAGAGCTTCCACACTGACTCGTCCGGCCATGCCGGGCCGCCGAACCCGAACAACCGCGGGTCCCCGAGCGCGAGCCCGATGAGACGCATGATCCCGGTCACCGGCCACATTTGCTGCGGCGTCGTCACCGGGACGTAGGCGATGTCTTCGCCGGGGTGGGTCGGCGCGATGTACTGGTTCTTGACGACGTCGATGAAGGTCGCATCGGGCGTCGGGCAGGTGGTCCCGCATACGATCAGCGCGGTTCGGTCCGGTTCATCGGCGGCCGCCGCGGGGATCACCGTGGTGGCCACCGCCATGACGGCGCTGCCGATCGACAAACTCAGCTGTCGTGCGATGTTCATGGTGCTGCCCCCTGTGTCTGGGGACCATCGTCACCGCCGGCGGCGTGGGCAACGTCAGTAGTGCACTACCGAACTCAGTTCACCGCGCCGCGGGTCACCTGGGGCCCGGGGGACGAGCGGTGCCGCGACAACAGCCGGCCGGCCTGACCGGGCGCACCGAGTTGGAGCATGGCGGCCAACGCGGTTTCCAGGATCACTTCCTGCTGAACTCGGCTGCCGCCGATCGACGGCAGGCCCGGCAGCGATTCGAGCAGATAGTCCAGCGCGGCGCGGGGTTCGCCGTTCACCAGGGCGATGAGGCCCTCGCCGATGAGATGCAAGGTGTTGGCCTGCGCTTCGGTCGCGCCCGGAACACTGACCGCGCGGATCGCCGCCGGATCGTTGGCCGCGGCCAGCAGCAGCAGCGCGTGGAACGCGATGAACGCCGTCTGCGGCCGGTAGGCCAGTGAGCCGGCCTCGGCGAGCACCGGCATCGGGTCGGGTGGGGTGACCCAGTCCGGATGCAGGCGGGCCCGCCACGCCAGCGAACCGGCATCGACCAGAGCGCGCACATCCCGGGAGTGCGGGGGAGCCAGGAACGCCGCGTACCGCCGCGCCGCGGCGGCGGCGTCACCCATCGCCAACTCGTGCAGTGCGGCGTGCCATTGGAAGTGCGGCAGGTAACGCTGTGTGCTGCCGTCGCTCGGGATCCAGTCGGACAACCACTTCAAACCCGCTCCGTGAGCGTCGGTTTCGTAATGCACATGGGAAAGGGCATGCGCCGCATTGCCGTTGCCCGGATCCAATTCCAGCGCGGCGTCGGCCAGATCGGCAGCGTCATACCAGAGGCCCTGTTCGGTGCGGCCGTAGGCGCGCAGGCCCAGATACCACGGCGCTTCGCCGTGCACACCGGTGAACTTTTCGACGTATTGCCAGGCGTCGGGCAGTGCGTCGCCGGCACCGGCGAATGCGATCGAGGGGGCGAGCACCAGCAGCGCGACCGCGTCGTCGGGTGCGCGGTCCAGATGCGCGATGAGGGCTTGCGTGCCCGCCGCATTGCCGTTCTCGCACCAGGTCGCGATGGCCTCGACGTGACTGCGGTCCTCCTCGCTACCGTGGGCCAGCGCGGCGCGCGCTCGCGCGAGATGTCCGCCGACCGCGTCCGGCCCGCCGGCGCGGTCCGGGCGCTCCATCGCGATCATCGCCAGCGCGACATGGGCGCGCGCATGGTTCGGGTCCTCGGCGACGGCAGCGGCGAAGGCGACCGACGCGCCGTCCTGGACGGCGAGCAGCCGTCGCACCCCTTCGGCGTAGGCGGCGTCGGCCCCGGTCGACTGCGTGGCGGCGGGCACCGGCCTGGGCGCCCGCACAGGATGATCACGGGTGTCGTCGGCGACCAACCTCGCGACAGCCGCGGCCTGCGTGCGGATTTCGGGAATGGCCGTGGTCTCCCACTCCTCACCCTGGCGGATCGACCCGAGACACACGATGCCCGCAACTGTGGCGCCGGTGTCGTCGATCAAGCGTCCCTCGCCGTCGAGACGCACCCCGATACCGCACGGATGCGGTGACGCCAGCCCGGCGGCCAACAGGTTGGCCCACAACGGGGAACGCTGCAACGATCGCCGATCCCACGCGGTTCCGGTGGCGACGACCACCGCGTCACCGCGCCGGCGCACCGACTGATCGCTGGTCGTGACGACGAGTTCGACTCCGTCGTCGCGCAGCGTGACGTCGGCGACCTCGCCCGCTTCGACGGTCAGCCGGCCGCTCTCGATCGCCGCGGCGATCGCGTCGGCGACGGTCGGCGGCATGCGGTGGCGCAGGATCTCCCACTGGCGCAGATCCTCACGCAGGAACCGGCGCTGATCCTCCCAGCCCAGCGCGCGCCACAGACGTGCGGTGTGCGGCCGGATCGCATCGATGACCTGCCGCCAGTCCAGGCCGGATTCGCGGGCCTGGGCCAGATCCGCGCCCAGCGCTACGCGCAGCTGCTCGAGAGTGACGTCGGCCCCCAGCGCCTGCAGGTGCGGAATGTCGGCCGGGGTGCCGGTGTAGCGGAACCGGTGCGGCAGAGCGCCGTTGCGCGACAACAGCGTCACGGTGGCACCACGTGCGATCAGATGCAGCGCGACGTCGACACCGGTCAGTCCCGATCCGATCACCAGGACGTTCGCCGGCCGGCGTGCACCCAGCGCGGCCAGCGCGCCCGGTGCCCACGGATCGACCACGACCTTGCCGTCGGTGTCGGCGGCCAGCACCGGCGCGAACGCGCGGTCCAGGGAATCGGGCATGCCGCCATCGGGGCGGCCGGCCGCGAGGATGACGGTATCGGCCCACACCGACCGTCCGTCGTCCAGTTTCACGTGCGTCGGAGTCCCCGGCACCACGCCGACGACTGCGGCCTTCTCGATCCGCACATCGGCAGCAGTCAGCTGTTCGCGCAGATACCGGCCGTACGCGAGCCGGGGTGCGAAACCCTCGAACGTCGGCACGGCCCGCTCGTCGAGCCAACGGGCGAAGTGGTCGGGATCGTCGGGCCACGCCGACATCCGCGCGGCGGGAACGTTCAACAAATGGGTGGGGTCGCTGGTGCCGTAGGCCGCACCCGTACCGGGATTGCCGGAGGCGTCGATCAGCGTGATCTGTGCCTGCGGCGTGACCCGGCGCAGGTGAGCGGCCGCGAGCACACCCGCGGCTCCACCACCGACAATGGCGACTCGCATCACGCAGGGATGGTAGCGCCGGCACGTGGTGCGCCTGCCGGGAAATCCCGATCGCGCCGGGTGTCATCCGGCAAGGTTGAACCGTCCGCCGCTGCCGTAGATCGCCAGCGAGATCAGCAAAGTCACCGACACCACGACCACCAGGGAGGTGCGCACCGCATCGCCGGTCGCGACACCGACACCCGACGGCCCGCCCGATGCGAAGTAGCCGAAGTAGGTGTGGATCAACAGGATTGCCAAGGCCATCAGGATGGCCTGGACGAACGACCAGAGCAGGTCCATCGGGCTCAGAAACGTCGAGAAGTAGTGGTCGTAGAGCCCCGCCGACTGGCCCAGCAGAGCGACCGTGGTGAACCGGCTGGCCAGGAACGACAGGATGACCGCCACGGCGTACAACGGGGCGATCGACATCATCCCGGCGACGATTCTGGTGCTCACCAGAAACGCCATCGGCCGGATCGCCATGGCCTCCAGCGCGTCGATCTCCTGGTTGACCCGCATCGCGCCGAGTTGGGCGGTCACCCCGGCCCCGAAGGTCGCGGCCAGCCCGATACCGGCGACCACGGGTGCCGAGATCCGGACATTGATGAACGCAGCGAGGAACCCGGTGAGCGCTTCGATACCGATGTTGCCCAACGAGCTGTAACCCTGCACCGCCAACGTGCCGCCGGTGGCCACGGTGAGAAACCCGACGACCACCAGAGTGCCCCCGATCATCGCCAAAACCCCTGCGCCCATGCTGATCTCAGCGATCAACCGGACGATCTCACTGCGGTAGTAGCGCACCGCCGTCGGGATGCCTGCGATCGCCTTGGCGTAGAACAACGCCTGATCGCCGATCCGGCCCAGCACATACCACGGCCGTTCCGCCGCGCGGGTCGCCCGCGGAAACAGGGCCCGGTGGGTCACAGAGGTCTCCATCGCACCTCATCAAGGTCCGCGACCGGCCGGGCGCCCTGTAGGGCCGTTCGTCC
The DNA here is from genome assembly GCF_002723835.1 of Mycobacterium sp. shizuoka-1. Lineage (GTDB taxonomy): Bacteria > Actinomycetota > Actinomycetes > Mycobacteriales > Mycobacteriaceae > Mycobacterium. The sequence goes on from NZ_BEWG01000025.1 coordinate 85,994, forward strand.
CGGCTATCAGCGTCTAAGGGCTCATTCGGGTGGGACCGGTGCTTGTGCCGGCGGCCAGATCGCGGATGCTGGGTACGTGAGAACACCCGAACCGTTCACCGCGCTCGGCGTGGACGGGGTGCGCATCGCCGCCGACCGGCTGGGCGATCCGGCCGCCCCATCCGTCGTCTTCCTCCATGGCGGTGGGCAGACCCGGCGCTCGTGGGGGCGGGCCGCCGCCGCGGTGGCCGAACGGGGCTGGCAGGCGATCACCGTCGACCTGCGCGGCCACGGCGAGTCGGACTGGTCGGCCGAAGGCGACTACCGGGTGGTCAGCTTCGCCGGCGACGTCCTGGAACTGCTGCGCCACCTGCCCCCGCGACCGGTACTCGTCGGCGCGTCCCTGGGCGGGTTCACCGCGATGCTGCTCGCCGGCGAGCTGGCACCGGCGGCGTTGCGGGCGCTCGTGCTGGTCGACATCGTGCCCGACATGGATCCGTCCGGGGCGTCGCGCATCCACCGCTTCATGTACGAGCGCATGGAGTCGGGTTTCGCCTCGCTCGACGAGGTCGCCGACATGATCGCGGAGTACAACCCCAATCGGCGCAGGCCCAGCGACCTCGACGGGCTGCGCGCGAACCTGCGCCTGCGCGACGGCCGCTGGTATTGGCACTGGGATCCCAAGTTCATCGACGGCACGGCCGCCAGCCCGCCCATCGAGGTGACCGAAGTGGACCGGATCAACGCCGCGGTCGAGTCGATCCTGGCCGCCGGAGTGCCGATGCTGCTGGTCCGCGGCCAGATGAGCGACCTGGTCACCGCGGAACGGGCCGAGCATTTCCTGGACCGGTTCCCGCAGATCGAGTTCGTCGACGTCGCGGGGGCCGGGCACATGGTCGCCGGTGACCGCAACGACGTCTTCGCGCAGGCCGTGGTGGAGTTCCTGGCCAGGTGCCCGGACGACGGGTGAACGGGGTGTGAACCGGCGGCGAACTGTCCCACCGGTGCTGGCGCGGCCCGCCGCCGCGCACGACACTGTTCAGCGTGACCGGAGCATCGCTTTTCCACAGGGTCCTCGATTGGCTGCGCGGCGGCTATCCGCACGGGGTGCCGGGGCCCGACCGGGTGCCGCTGCTGGCACTGCTGCGCAACACCCCGCTCAGTGAGGACGAGATCAAGGAGATCGTGCGCGAGATCTCGGCGCAGGAGTCGCAGGCACCCGCCGGCCACGAGATCGACCGCGACGAGATCGAGCACTTCATCGCCGACCATATCCACCACGACGCCGGCCCGGAGAACGTCAAGCGGGTGGCGGCGACGCTGGCCGCCGCCGGGTGGCCGCTGGCCGGCGTCGACGAGGACGCGGTCAGCGACTGATCAGCCGCGCAGCGATTCGGTGTTGATCACGAAGCGGTAGCGCACGTCGCTGGCCAGCACCCGTTCGTAGGCCTCGTTGATGTACTCCGGCTCGATGATCTCGATCTCCGGGGCGACGCCGTGCTCGGCGCAGAAGTCCAGCATCTCCTGGGTTTCGGCGATACCGCCGATCATCGAACCGGACAGGCTGCGACGCCCGCCTGCCAGCGGGAACACCGGCACGGCCATCGGCTTCTCGGGGATGCCGAGTTCGACCAGCGTGCCGTCGACGGCCAGCAGGCCCAGGTACTTGCCCATGTCCAGGTTCGCCGACACCGTGTTCAGGATCAGGTCGAACTGGCCGGACAGCGTCTTGAAGGTGGCGGGATCGCTGGTGGCGTAGTAGGCGTCGGCGCCCAGGCGCAGGCCGTCTTCCATCTTCTTCAGCGATTGACTCAGCACGGTCACCTCGGCGCCCATCGCATGGGCGAGCTTGACACCCATGTGGCCGAGGCCGCCCAGGCCGATGACGGCGACCTTCTTGCCGGGGCCCGCGTTCCAGTGCCGAAGCGGTGAATACAGCGTGATGCCCGCGCACAGCAGCGGAGCCGCGGCGTCGAGGCCGACACCCTCGGGGATGCGCAGGACGTAGTTCTCGTCGACCACGATCTCGCCGCTGTAGCCGCCGTAGGTGGGCGCGCCGTCGCGTCCGACGGCGTTGTAGGTACCGACCATCCCGGTGCCGGTGCAGTACTGCTCCAGGCCGGCCTTGCAGTTGTCACACTCGCGGCAGGAATCGACGAAACAGCCGACGCCGACGCGGTCGCCCACCTGGTATTTGGTGACCTCGCTGCCGACCTCGGTGACCACGCCGGCGATCTCGTGGCCGGGTACGACGGGGTAATTCGGCTGTCCCCATTCGGCTTTCACGGTGTGGATGTCGGAGTGGCAGATGCCCGCGAAATGGATGTCGAACCGGACATCGTGCGGGCCCACGTCGCGGCGGGTGATGGTGGTCTTGGCCAGCGGATCCGTGGCGGATGTGGCGGCGTATGCGGAAACTGTGCTCATCGTTGTCCTCGTGTTGGCGTTTCAGGCAGCACTGATCGACTCAGTCGACAAAAGTTAGGTGTCGCGACGCTGCGACCAACAGGAATAACCCGGGGCGGTGGGTGCCTAATCCCGCGTGAGAGATTTATAACCCGGGCGCGCGGATTCCGCCGTTGAAGGACAGCCGCTGATAGCTGACCACCCCGGCCAGCGTGTACGGGTCGCGCCGGGTCATGTCCTCGGCGTCCTCGACGCTGATGTCGGCGGTGATCAGCACCCCACCGGATCCGTCGTCCTGGCGCCCAGCCAGCAGCAGACGCCCGGCGGCGACCTCCTCGTTCAGCCAGGCCAGGTGGGCGGGCCGAGTCTGGTCGACGACGTCGAGTGGCTTCTCGTAGGTGATGGTCAGCACATGGAACACAAGGCGTGACGGTACACGGGCTGTCCGGCACCGGCGGTGCGGCAATCTCGACCTAGTTGATCGGGGCGTTGAGCCAGCGCAGGTCGTCGAGAATGCCGCGGGCGGCCACCAGGCCCTGGCCGGTCTGCCACACCTCGTTGTTGACGACGAAGACCCGGTTGTCGCGGTTGGCCGACAGCTTGCGCCATGGCCCGCTGTCGAGCACGGCCGCGGCGCGATCCTTGGCCGCCGGCGACGCGAACGACAGGTACACGATGTCGCCGTCGGCGGCCGACAGGTCCGGCGACCGGTCCAGGTCGGCGTCGGAGATGCCGATCTCGATGTAGGGCTTGTCGGTGAACCGTTGTGCCGCAGGGCGATCCACGCCGACATCGGCCAGCACCGACGCCGGGAAGTTGGCGGCTCCGTAGACCCGCATCGTGGTGTCGGTGAACTGCACGATCGACGCCTGGAAGTGCGCGGCGTCGTTGGCGATGCCCTTCTGCCGGGCCTGTTCGGTGAAATCAGCCAGCAGAGCGGCGGTGGCCTCACCGCGCCCGGTGGCGGCGCCGATCGTGCGCAGGTTGTCCTGCCATCCAGCGCCGGGGGCGTCGGTGAACACCGTGGGGGCGATGGCCGACAGCGCCGGGTAAGACTGGGGGGTCAGCTCCTGCGAACCGAGGATGAGGTCTGGTTTGGCCGCAGCGATCGCGGCCAGGTCGGGTGCGCTGCGGGTGCCGGCGCCGGGCAGATTGTGGATGACGGTGCCCAGATACGACGGCTGGCCGGTGGAGCCATCGGGCATTGCGGCGGCCACGATCCGGGTCTGCAGCCCCAGCGCGCACAGCGCGTCGAGCTCGTCGCCGGCCAGCACCACGATCCGCTGCGGGTCGGCGACCACCGCGGTCTCCCCGGCGGCGTGCCGGACCGGCGCGGGTGGTGCCGGGTCGAGCCGGGCCGGGTCGGGGGCACACGACTCGTCGGGCCGGCGCTGATTGCCCAGCACGCCGGCGCTGGCGATCTTGGTGGTGCTGGTGACCGGTGTCCGGGTGGCAGCCGGGGCCGGGCTGCTCGATGAACCGGAGCACCCGCTGACAACCGTCATGGCGACCGCCGCGAGCACCGCGCCGGCGGCCATCACGACACCCGCACGCTTACCGCCGATCACCACGACGCCGACGGTAACACCCGACCGTGGCAGTGCCGCTGAGCTGCGGCCGAAGGCGTCGCGGTGCCGAATACGACAGAATGTAGGACCCACACCCCATCGGCGACGACGGGCGGCTAGGATCAACTACACGTTCTCGGGTGTGCTAACTGATTTTGGAGGACTGTTGACTGCCGTTGTGCCTTCACGGGGAGAACTCGAGGCCACTCGGCCCATGCCTGCACGGATGGGCCCGAAGGGCAACCTGATCTACAAGATGATCACGACGACCGATCACAAGCTGATCGGCATCATGTACTGCGTTGCCTGCTTCATCTTCTTCTTCCTCGGCGGATTGATGGCGCTGTTCATCCGCGCCGAGCTGGCCGTGCCCGGCCTGCAGTTCCTGTCCAACGAGCAGTACAACCAGCTGTTCACCATGCACGGCACGGCGATGCTGCTGTTCTACGCGACGCCGATCGTGTTCGGGTTCGCCAACCTGGTGCTGCCGCTGCAGATCGGCGCGCCCGACGTGGCCTTCCCCCGGCTCAACGCGCTCTCGTTCTGGCTGTTCGTGTTCGGTGCGCTGATCGCCCTCGGCGGGTTCATCACCCCCGGTGGTGCGGCCGACTTCGGCTGGACTGCCTACACGCCGCTCTCGGACGCCATGCACAGCCCCGGCGCCGGTGGTGACCTGTGGATCCTGGGCCTGGCCGTCGGTGGTCTGGGCACCATTCTCGGCGCGGTCAACATGATCACCACCGTGGTCTGCATGCGTGCTCCCGGCATGACCATGTTCCGGATGCCGATCTTCACCTGGAACATCTTCGTCACGTCGATCCTGGTGCTGGTGGCCTTCCCGCTGCTGACCGCGGCTCTGTTCGGCCTGGCCGCCGACCGTCACCTCGGGGCGCACATCTACGACCCCGCCAACGGCGGCACCATGCTGTTCCAGCACCTGTTCTGGTTCTTCGGGCACCCTGAGGTCTACATCATCGCGCTGCCGTTCTTCGGCATCGTCTCGGAGATCTTCCCGGTGTTCTCCCGCAAGCCGATCTTCGGCTACACCACCCTGATCTACGCCACGATCAGCATCGCGGCGCTGTCGGTGGCGGTGTGGGCGCACCACATGTACGTCACCGGTGCGGTGCTGCTGCCGTTCTTCAGCTTCATGACGTTCCTGATCGCGGTGCCCACCGGGATCAAGTTCTTCAACTGGATCGGCACGATGTGGAAGGGCCGGCTCACGTTCGAGACGCCGATGCTGTTCTCCATCGGCTTCCTGGTGACCTTCCTGCTCGGTGGCCTGTCGGGCGTGCTGCTGGCCAGCCCGCCGATCGACTTCCACGTCAGCGACAGCTACTTCGTGATCGCGCACTTCCACTACGTGCTGTTCGGCACGATCGTGTTCGCCACCTACGCCGGAATCTACTTCTGGTTCCCGAAGATGACCGGACGCCTGCTCGACGAGCGGCTGGGCAAGTTGCACTTCTGGCTGACGTTCATCGGCTTCCACACCACGTTCCTGGTGCAGCACTGGCTGGGTGACGAGGGCATGCCGCGCCGCTACGCCGACTACCTGCCGTCGGACGGCTTCGAGACCCTGAACATTGTCTCGACCATCGGTGCGTTCATCCTCGGTGTGTCGGTTCTGCCGTTCGTCTGGAACGTCTTCAAGAGCTGGCGTTACGGCGAGGTCGTCACGGTCGACGACCCGTGGGGCTACGGCAACTCGCTGGAGTGGGCGACCTCCTGCCCGCCGCCGCGGCACAACTTCACCGAGCTGCCCCGGATCCGTTCGGAGCGGCCGGCGTTCGAGCTGCACTACCCGCACATGATCGAGCGGATGCGGGCCGAGGCCCACGTCGGGCGCGCGCACGGGCCGGACGACGGCGACGTCACCCGCCTCGACGACGAGCACGTCCGCACCTAGCCCGGGATATACACCCGTCCAGGTATGACCATGTCCAAGGTGTCGGTGCTGATCACCGTCACCGGTGTCGATCAGCCTGGCGTGACGTCGGCACTCTTCGAAGTGCTGGCCCGCCACGAAGTGGACCTGCTCAACGTCGAGCAGGTGGTGATCCGGGGGCGCCTGACGCTCGGGGTGCTGGTTTCCGGCCGCGCCGAGGTGGCCGACGGCATCCGGTTGCGCGACGACGTCACCGATGCGATCCACCGGGTCGGGCTCGACGTCACGATCGAACGCAGTGACGACCTGCCGATCATCCGCGAGCCGTCCACCCACACCATCGTGGTGCTCGGCCGGCCGATCACGGCGGCGGCGTTCGGGGTGGTGGCCCGTGGGGCCGCGGCACTCGGGGTCAACATCGACTTCATCCGCGGGGTTTCGGACTACCCGGTGACCGGCCTGGAGCTGCGGGTGTCGGTGCCCGTCGGCGTCGGTGCCGAACTGCGCACGGTGTTGGCTCGGGTGGCCTCCGAGCAGGGGCTGGACATCGCCGTGGAGAACTACAGTCTGGAGCGCCGGGCCAAGCGGCTGATCGTGTTCGACGTCGACTCGACGCTGATCCAGGGCGAGGTCATCGAGATGCTGGCCGCCCACGCCGGCGCCGGCGAGGCAGTCGCGGCGATCACCGAGGCGGCCATGCGCGGCGAACTGGACTTCGCCGAGTCCCTGCACCGCCGGGTGGCCACCCTGGCCGGCCTGCCCGCCGAGGTGCTCGACGAGGTGGCCGACCAGATCGAGCTCACCCCGGGCGCGCGTACCACGATTCGGACCTTGCGCCGCTTGGGTTTCCACTGCGGTGTGGTGTCCGGCGGATTCCGTCAGGTCATCGACCCGCTGGCGCACGAGCTGATGCTGGACTTCGTCGCGGCCAACGAACTCGAGATCGTCGACGGCAAGCTGACCGGACGGGTGGTCGGCGAGGTGGTCGACCGCGCCGGAAAAGCCAAGGCGCTGCGCGACTTCGCCCGCCAGGCCGGGGTCCCGATGGAGCAGACGGTGGCGGTCGGCGACGGCGCCAACGACATCGACATGCTGGCCGCCGCCGGTCTGGGGGTGGCGTTCAACGCCAAGCCCGCGCTGCGCGAGGTCGCCGACGCGTCGCTGAGCCATCCCTATCTGGACACCGTGCTGTTCATCCTGGGCATCACCCGCGCCGAGATCGAGGCGGCCGACGCCGTGGACGGTACGTTGCGCCGGGTCGAGATCCCGCCAGAGTAAGCGATTTCGGCGCGGAAACCGCCGCTGAGCGAACGTTTGCGCGCCGAAATCGCTAGATCACCACGGCCGTGGTTTCGGGGGTGGCCGATCCGGTGATGCTGCGCCATGCCCGGCCGAGCAGTTCGATGGCCTCGGTCAGCTCGTGCTCGGGCAGCGCGAACGGTATCCGGACGAACCGCTCCAGCGTGCCGTCGACACCGAAGCGTGGGCCCGGGGGCAACTCGACTCCCAGCCGGGAGGCCGACGCGCACATCGCCGAGCTGACCGGGGCGGGCAGTTGCACCCACATCGACATGCCGCCGGTTCCTGGTAGCGGCCGCCACTCGGGGAGATGGTCGGCGATCAGGTCGAGCAGCAGGGCCCGCCTGCCGCGCAGGATCTCTCGTCGTTCGGGCAGGACATCCTCGGCGCGTTCGGTGAGAAGCCATGCGGCAGCCAGCTGTTCGATCATCGAGGTGCCCAGGTCGATCGACGGGCGCAGTGCGCGAATGGTGGCCAGCACGTTCGGTTCGGCCCGGATCCAGCCGATGCGCATACCGCCCCAGAACGACTTCGACATCGACCCGATCGTGATCAGCAGGTCGGTGCGCGAGGTCATCGACGCGGCCACCGGCGGGGGCACCGGCTCGTCGAGCCAGATGTCGGTCATGGTCTCGTCGATCACTGTGCGGGTGCGGGTCTCGGCGATGATGTCGGATAATCGCTTGCGATCCGCCGCCGGCATCGAGAACCCTGTCGGATTGTGATTGTCGGTTACCAAGTAGGCCAGGGTCGGAGCGAGTTGGCGCACGGCGGCGTGTATCGCGTCGAGTTCCCAACCCTCCCTTGTCATTGCGACGGGCACCGGCCGTGCGCCTGCGGTGCCGATCGCGGTGAGCACGCCGTGGTAGGTGGGCTGCTCGACGAGCACCCGATCGCCGGGCTGAACGTAGGTCGCCAGGATCAACGCGATGGCGTGCTGCGCGCCGCTGGTCACCATGATCTGGTCCGCGGTGGTGGAAAGTCCTCGGGCGCAATAGCGTTCGGCGATCGCCGTGCGGAAGGCCAGCAGCCCGCGCATGTCGTGACCGGTCTGCTGCAGATAGGTGGCGGACTGACGGGCGGCTTCGGCGAACGCCTCCTGGACCGCGCTGGCCGGTGCGGCCAGGGCTGCTTCGGCCAGATTGATCCTGGCCGGGGTGTCGCTTCGCGCGGGTTCGGCCGCGTGGGGGAGGGCGACCGTGCTGCGCGCTCCGCGACGGGCGTGCAGGTAGCCGGACTCGCCCAGCTCGGTGTAGGCGGCGGTGACCGTGGTGCGGGACACCCGCAGCGCGTCGGCCAGCGCGCGCTCGCTGGGCAGCCGGGCGCCGACCGGCAACCGGCCGTCGACGATCAGCATCCGCAGCGCGTCGGCCAGCGCCTGGTAGGTGGGGCCACTACGACTGGATGTCCGCCAGTTGCCCAGTTCGCGGGCCAAAAGCTCCGGATCCAGGGCCCGGGCCGTCAATGTCGTCGCCATTTGCAAGCCAGTATGGGCCAACTGGCTATTGATCGGCAAGCCAGTCACTCGGAAGCATGGATGTCATGAGTACTTGGTTCTCTCGAGTGGCCCAGCGGCTGGCGGCCATGCTGGACGCCCATAACGGCCCGTGGAATCCGACGACGACCGGCTGGGACGACGTCGACGCCGACGCCCGCCGGCTGCGCGCCGACCTCGACGCCCTGCGCGTCCGCTTCTCCGACCATCGGTGAGGGCGGCACTGCGCGGCAGCGCACTGCTGACCGGACTGGCCTGTTACGGCTTCTCGATGGCCATGATGGTGCGGGCCGGGCTCGGGCTGGACCCATGGGACGTGTTCCACCAGGGCCTGACCCGGCATACTCCGATGACCATCGGGGTGGCCTCGGCGGTGGTCGGCATCGTCGTGCTGCTGTTGTGGATCCCGCTGCGGAACAAGCCCGGCATCGGCACCATCGCCAACGTCATCGTCATCGCGGTGACCGTCGACGCCGGTCTGGCCGTGCTTTCCGCGCCGGAGTCGATGCCCGCCCGCATCGCGCTGATGCTTGCGGCGGTGGTCCTCAACGCGGTGGCCACGGTGCTGTACGTGGGTGCCGGGCTCGGGCCCGGTCCGCGCGACGGACTGATGACGGGATTGGTTGCCCGCAGCGGCCTTTCGGTGCGTCTGGTGCGTACCACGATCGAGGCCACCGTGCTGGGCGCGGGCTGGCTGCTGGGCGGCAGTGTCGGCGTCGGGACGGTCATCTACGCATTCGGGATCGGGCCGATGGTCCAGCTGGTGTTGCGGCTGACCCCCGGGCCGGTGCTGGCGGTCAGCGGCTGGGCCCACATCGTCGGACACGGCGGAAAACGCGGCGACCCCGCACGTACGAACCGGGCTGAATGCGGCACGATGGTGCAGTGCCCGACGCCGCCGACGAGGTCGACCCCGACCTGCTGATCGACTTCCGGAAAGTCTCGCTGCGCCGCGGGGGACGGGTCCTGGTCGGGCCCATCACCTGGCAGGTCGAACTAGACGAGCGTTGGGTGGTGATCGGACCCAACGGCGCGGGCAAGACCTCGCTGCTGCGCATCGCGGCCGCGATGGAATACCCGTCGTCGGGCACGGCGTACGTGCTCGGTGAGCGGCTGGGCCGGGTGGACATGTCCGAACTGCGGCAGCGGGTCGGGCTCAGCAGCTCCGCGCTGTCCCAGCGAGTGCCCGACGACGAAGTGGTCCGCGACCTCGTCGTCTCGGCCGGCTACGCCGTGCTGGGCCGGTGGCGGGAGGACTACGAGGCGGTCGACTACGCCCAGGCCGTCGACATGCTGGAGAGCGTCGGCGCCGAACACCTCGCCGAGCGGGTCTACGGAACGCTGTCGGAAGGCGAACGCAAACGGGTGCTGATCGCACGCTCGCTGATGACCGACCCCGAACTGCTGCTGCTGGACGAACCCGCGGCCGGGCTCGACCTCGGCGGCCGGGAGGAACTGGTGGCCCGGCTGGCCGATCTGGCCGCCGACCCGGACGCGCCGGCGCTGGTGCTGGTCACCCACCATGTCGAAGAGATCCCGCCCGGCTTCAGCCACTGCCTGATCCTGTCCGAGGGCCAGGTGGTGGCCGCCGGGCTGCTGCATGACACGCTGACAGCGGAAAACCTGTCCACCGCGTTCGGGCAATCGATCGCGCTGGACACCATCGACGGCCGCTACTTCGCCCGGCGGGTGCGCAGTCGCGCGGCCCACAGGAGGCGTTTGTGACCTCGAGTCGACGATGCGGGCCGAGGGACGAGGTCCGGGGAGGAGCGAGCACATGACCGGGGACAAACCCGAACCGCTGCCGGTTCGTCCGGCCGCGACGGTCATGTTGATCCGGGACACACACGAGGTCGGTGTCGAGGTCTTTCTGATGCGCAGGCACCGCGCGATGGAGTTCGCCGGCGGGGTGATGGTGTTTCCCGGCGGCGGGGTCGACGACCGCGACCGCAACTCCGACATCGCCTGGTACGGCCCGGCGCCGCAGTGGTGGGCGGACCGGTTCGGCATCGACGCCGACCTCGCCGAGGCGCTGGTCTGTGCCGCGGCTCGCGAGACGTTCGAGGAATCCGGGGTGTTGTTCGCCGGGCCCGCCGAAGACCCCGACGGCATCGTCGCCGACGCGTCGATCTACCACGGTGCCCGCGCTGCGCTGGTGGACCGCAGCCTGTCGTTCTCGGAGTTCCTGCGCCGCGAGAACCTGGTGCTGCGCGCGGACCTGTTGCGGCCCTGGGCCAACTGGGTCACGCCCGAAGAAGAGCGCACCCGCCGCTACGACACCTACTTCTTCGTCGGTGCGCTGCCGCACGGTCAACGCGCCGACGGCCTCAACACCGAATCGGACCAGGCCGACTGGACCAGTCCGGAGGCCGCGATCGAGGATTTCGCGCAGGGCCGGTCCTTCCTGCTGCCGCCGACGTGGACCCAGCTGGACTCGTTGGCCGGTCGCACTGTCGACGAGGTGTTGACCCTGGAGCGCCAGATCGTGGTTGTGCAGCCCAATCTCGCGGTCCGCGAAGGCAACTGGGAGATCGAGTTCTTCAACAGCGACCGTTACAACGCCGCCCGTAACCGCCGCAGCCCGGCGGGTTACGGCGGTGACTGACATGCGCGAGTTCGTCAGCATCCACGTCGGCGAGCAGCATCCCGGCGTCGGCGTGTTGCTGGTGTCGCGGCCGCCGACCAACGCCCTGACCCGGCAGACCTACCGGGAGCTCATCGACGCCGCCGCCGAGGTGGGACACCGCACCGACGTCGCGACGGTGATCCTGTTCGGCGGGCACGAGATTTTCTCCGCCGGTGACGACGTCCCCGAGTTGCGCACCCTCAACCGCCAGGAAGCGCAGGCCGCCGACGGGCTGCGCCGACAGGCGATCGACGCGGTCGCGGCGATCCCCAAGCCCACCGTCGCCGCCATCACCGGCTACGCCCTGGGCGCCGGGCTGACCCTCGCGCTGGCCGCCGACTGGCGAGTCAGCGGCGACAACGCCAAACTCGGCGCCACCGAGATCCTGGCCGGCCTGGTGCCCGGCGGCGGGGGAGGCCAGCGGCTGGCCCGCGCCATCGGAACCGCCCGCGCGAAGGATCTGGCGTTCAGCGGCCGGTTCGTCGACGCCAAGGAGGCGCTGGCGATCGGGCTCATCGACGAGATGGTGGCACCTGACCACGTCTTCGACGCCGCCGCGGCGTGGGCGGGCCGGTTCGTCGACGCCGCCCCGAGCGCGCTGGCCGGGGCCAAGGCGCTGATCGACGGCCACCTTGACGCCGGTGAGCAGGCGCAACGCTACGGCGAGGTCTTCGCGGCGGGCGATGGCAGTTAGGCTGCCCTGATGGACACCAAGGACTCCGGCGCCCTGTCTGATGTCGCGGGCGACCCCGCTCCGACACCGCACGCGACTGCCGAGCAAGTCGAGGCCGCTCTCAAGGACAGCAAACTCGCCCAGATCCTGTACCACGACTGGGAGGCGGAGAGCTACGACGACAAGTGGTCGATCTCGTACGACAAACGCTGTGTGGACTACGCCCGCAACCTGTTCGACGCGACCGTGCCGCCCGAGGAACTGCGCGAACTGCCCTATGACCGGGCGCTGGAGCTCGGCTGCGGTAGCGGCTTCTTCCTGCTGAACCTGATTCAGGCCGGGGTGGCCCGACGCGGCTCGGTCACCGACCTGTCGCCCGGCATGGTCAAGGTCGCCACCCGCAATGGCCAGAACCTGGGCCTGGACATCGACGGCCGGGTCGCCGACGCCGAGGGCGTGCCCTACGAGGACGACACATTCGACCTCGTCGTCGGTCACGCGGTGCTGCACCACATTCCCGACGTCGAGAAGTCGCTGCGCGAGGTGGTCCGGGTGCTCAAACCGGGCGGCCGGTTCGTGTTCGCCGGCGAGCCCACCAGCGTGGGTAACACCTACGCCCGCTCGCTGTCGACGCTGACCTGGCGGGTCGCCACCAACGCCACCAAGCTTCCCGGCCTGCAGGGGTGGCGCCGGCCGCAGACCGAACTCGACGAGTCGTCGCGCGCGGCTGCGCTGGAGGCGGTCGTCGACTTGCACACCTTCGACCCGGCCGATCTCGAGGCCATGGCCCGCAATGCCGGCGCAGTCGACGTGTCGACCGCGACGACGGAGTTCACCGCCGCGATGCTGGGCTGGCCGCTGCGCACCTTCGAGGCCGCGGTACCCCCCGGCAAGCTGGGCTGGGGCTGGGCGAAGTTCGCGTTCACCAGCTGGATCGGGCTGAGCTGGATCGACGACAACGTCTGGCGCCGGGTGGTGCCCAAGGGCTGGTATTACAACGTCATGATCACCGGGGTCAAACCGTCCTGACCTTCGGGCGCGACGACGTCACCTACCTCACCAGTGCCGAGGGTGCGGCGGCGCTGGCCGAGGTGGCGGCCTATCCGCTGACCGAGGCCAGCCGCTTGGCCGACATCGCCGCGATCCGCGACCGGTTCGCCGACCGCGCGATCGCGCTGATCGAAACCACCTTGCTGCGCCGCAAGGCCGTCACCAAACTCGCCTCGCTGGCCGACGTATCGGGCTGGCTGTTCACCGACGACGCGTTGCAGCAGGCCACCGCGGCGCCGGTGGCCCGGCACCGGGCCGCCCGGCTGGCCGGTGCGGCGGTGCACGACGCGACCTGCTCGATCGGCACCGAGCTGGCCGCGCTGCGCACGACCGCGGCCATGCTCGTCGGCAGCGACCTCGACGAGGTCCGGCTGGCGATGGCTCGCCACAACGTGCCCGATGTGGCGCTGTGCCGCGCCGACGCCCTGCGACCGATCAGCCGCGACACCGTGGTGGTGCTCGACCCGGCCCGCCGGTCGGGCGGGCGGCGCCGGTTCGACCCACGCGACTACCTGCCGCCGCTGGACGCGCTGCTCGACGCCTACCGCGGACGGCCGACCGTCGTGAAATGCGCGCCGGGAATCGATTTCGACGCCCTGCAACAGCTGGGCTTCGACGGTGAGATCGAGGTGACCTCGACCGGCGGATCGGTGCGGGAAGCCTGCCTGTGGTCGGCGGCGCTGGCCGAGCCGGGAGTGCGCCGGCGAGCTTGCGTGCTCGACCGCGACGAGGTGGTCACCGACGCCGAGCCCGACGACTGCGTGGCCGGTCCGGCCGGACGGTGGATCGTGGACCCTGACGGCGCGATCGTGCGCGCCGGACTGGTCCGGCACTACGCGGCCCGGCACGGTCTGTGGCAGCTCGATCCCGCGATCGCCTATCTCACCGGTGATCAGTTGCCCGCCGGCGTCCGGGGCTTCGAGGTGCTCGACGAGCTGCCCTTGCGGGACAAGGTGTTGCGCCGAGCGCTCGCGGAACGGGACTGCGGGCAGCTGGAGATCCTGGTGCGCGGGGTGGACGTCGATCCCGACGCGCTGCGACGGCGGCTGCGGCCCGGTGGGCAGGTGTCGCTGGCGTTGGTGATCACCCGGATCGGCGCGGGCGCGGGTGAACGCACTTCTGTATTCCTGTGCCGACCATCGGCCCCGGGCGACAAGCGCGGGTAGGCTGACGGCGACGGCGCCGGTGCCGTCTTCACAGCGCGAGGACGATCGACGAATGCGCATTCTGCACCTGACCGCACTGCTGGCGGTCGGTGTCGTGCTGGGTGAGTACGGCATCGCGGTCGCAGGCGCGCAGACCGACTGCGCGGCACTGGGCGGAGTCATGGAGCCCGGCAACGTCTGCCACGTACAGAGCTCGGCATCGAACTACACGATGGATTTGCGGTTCCCCACCGACTACGCCGACCAGCAAGCCGTCCTCGACTACCTGGCGCAGAACCGCGACGGATTCACCAACGTTGCGCAGACGCCGGCCTCGCGGAACACGCCCTACGAAATGGACGTCACCACACAGTCATTCACCTCTGGGCCACCTGCCGGAGGCACACAAAGCGTGGTGCTCAAGCTGTTCCAGGACGTCGGCGGTGCACACCCGACGACCTGGTACAAGGCGTTCACCTACGATGTGGCGCACCGCAAACCGGTCACCTTCGACACCCTGTTCGCGCCCGACGCCAACGCTGTCGCCGCGATATTTCCGGTGGTGCAACGCGATCTGGAACGCCAGACCGGACGCAGCGGCGTGATCGCCACGAGCGACGGGCTCGATCCGTCGCACTATCAGGACTTCGCCATCACCGACGACGCGGTGATCTTCTTCTTCAGCCAAGGCGAACTGCTGCCGTCGGACGCCGGCGCGACCTCGGCGTCGGTGCCGCGGGCGGTCCTGCCGCCGTTGCAGCTGACCTAGTCGGGGTCGAAGCCGTAGAGCTGGCCCGCGCTGGTCGCCACCACCACCCGACGATCCGCGCCGACCGAAACCCCCACCGGGAACCCGTCGGCCTGCGGCAGTGGATAGCTGTTGAGTGTGCGGCCGTTCGCGGGATCGAAGACCAACAACGACAGCCCTGACGACGGGTCGGCGACCACGGTGTAGGCGGTCGTGCCCGCCTGACTCGACGAGCTCAGCGGGGTGACATCGTCGCGCCGCCAGGCGATGTCGGCGTGCTGACCGGCGTCCTTGATGGCCACCAGATGGGTGTTCGGTCCGCCCCCGACGACGATCAGGCCGTCGGGCGAGACCGACGGCGGGGTCTGCGGCAGGAAGTCCAGCGGCACAGACCATTTCGCTTTGCCGTCGGAGGTGTTCAATGCCCAGAGTTTCTGGTCGCGTCCGGTCACGTAGACGGTCGTGCCGTCGGCGGAGGCCACCGGTGCGGCCAGCACACCGGCGGCGATCGCGTCGCTGCTCCACTCCCGGGTCAGCAGTGGGGTCTGGCCGGGGTGGTACTGCAGACCCACCATTCTCGACGCGGTGGCGCCCGGTTGCCACAGGCTCACCACGATCGTGCGGGTCGCCGCGGCATACGCAGGCGGGGCCGAGACCGGGCACTGCGGCTGCGCGCGGGCACAGTCGGCCAGGCCACGGGTGGAATCGGTGGGATCGAGGCCCTCGACGAGGTCGAGCGGGGTTCCGGTCACGTCGCCGCGATGGGAGTCGAACACCAGCACCTGCCCGAGGTGGGTCACCACCAACAGCCGGCCGCCGCCGAGAAACCGTGCCGTGGTCGGCATCCCGATGACGTTCTGACGCCAGCGGATCCACTGGGTGGGCGGGTAGGCCTGCATCATGCCGGGCTGGCCGATGTAGAGGTTGTCGAACTGGTCGAACAGCGGGCTGGCGAATCCGCCGCCGAGCACCATCCGGGTACACCAACGCTGGCGGCCGTTGTTGTCGATCTCCCACACCATCAGCGAACAGCCGCCGGCGGTCTGACCGTTGACCGCCAGGTAGCTGCCGTCGCCCAGGGCTGCCCCGGCGCCCAGCTCGCCCTTGACCGACCGGCTCCACCGCAACCGGAGCGCGGAAGCCCCGCCGGTGCTCGTGAAGCTGCTGTTGGCGGCATCGCCGTATTGGGCGGACCAGCTGTGCGCTGCGGTGGACTCGACCCAGGAGTCGGTGTTCCCACAGCCGGCCAGGCCGGTCACAACCAGCGCGGCCGACGCCGACGCCAGCACTCGCCGCGGTACCCGTGTCTTAACCATCCCGCCACCAGACAGTACAGGCGGGGCTTACCCATGCCGTCCCTGGAGCTAGGCTCTCAGCCCATGACGTCGATGTGGGGCTCGCCGGTCCACAAGCGGTGGAGGGGTTCGCGGCTGCGTGACCCGAGACAGGCCAGGTTCCTGACCCGGGAATCGCTGCGCTGGGTCATCAAGAACCGCGCGTACACGCCCTGGTATCTGGTGCGCTACTGGCGGCTGTTGAAGTTCAAGCTGGCCAACCCGCACGTCATCACCCGCGGCATGGTGTTCCTCGGCAAGAACGTCGAAATCCACGCCACCCCGGAGCTGGCGCAACTGGAGATCGGCCGGTGGGTGCACATCGGTGACAAGAACACCATCCGCGCCCACGAGGGCTCGCTGCGATTCGGCGACAAGGTGGTGCTGGGCCGCGACAACGTCATCAACTGCTACCTGGACATCGAGCTGGGCGACTCCGCGCTGATGGCCGACTGGTGCTACGTCTGCGACTTCGACCACAAGATGGACAACATCGAGATGCCGATCAAGGACCAGGGCATCATCAAGAGTCCGGTGCGGATCGGTCCGGACACCTGGATCGCGGCGAAGGTGACCGTGCTGCGGGGCACCACGGTCGGGCGTGGCTGCGTGCTCGGCGCGCACGCCGTCGTCAAGGGCGACATCCCGGACTTCTCGATCGCGGTGGGGTCACCGGCGAAGGTGGTCAAGAATCGCAAACTCGCCTGGGAGACCTCGGCGGCCCAGCGCGCCGAGCTGGCCGCCGCGCTGGCCGACATCGAGCGGAAAAAGGCCTCGCGTCTAGAGGCTTAAGTCATGTTCTAGCGGGGCTTTAGGCACTATTGGCGGCCGATTGTCCGGAGTTATGCAGAGGCATCCATTCACCTCGTCGGGGAGGGTACCTGTGAAGATCTCCACCATCATCAAGGCTGTACTGGCCACCACGGTGAGCATGCTCGTCGTGCTGGCGGCCGCGCCGTTCTCGGCGGCGGCCGACTATCCCATCGTGGGCAGGCTGGGTAGCCCGTTGACGATGACCGACAGCGTCGGCCAGGTCAGTCTGAGCTGGACGGTCGGCGGCCTCAAGCCGTCCACCGACGTGATGCCGGGCTATCAGGTCGCGGGCCAGCTCTGGGAGGCGACCGCCACGGTCAATGCGCTCAGCGGTCCGGTCACGCCGGCCATCTCGCAGTTCAACGCCGTGGCCCCCAATCAGGCGGCCTACCGGGTGCTGTGGATGGTCGCCGCACCCTCGAACATCAGCGGCGCCACCATCCCGCAGGGCGGCACGGCGACCGGCAAGATCCATTTCGACGTCACCGGTCCCGCACCGACCACGGTCACCATGAACAACGGCATGGAGGACCTGCTGATCTGGACGCCCTGACCGGCACCCTCGGGGCCCGTCGAACTAGGAGCGGCCCGGTAGTGCGTGCTCGACGATCGGCCGGCGCGGCAGCGGATCGCGTTCGTGACGCTTGGCGGCCAGATACACGCCGGCGGTCTCGGTGGCCACGGTGTGCCAGTCGAAGTCGGAAGTCAGCCGGGCCCGTGCGGCGTTCGCGCGCTGTTGGGCCGCAACCGGATCGTCGAGGACGCGACGGACGGCGTCGGCGAGTGCGCTGACGTCGCGGGGTGGGAACGACACCCCGGTCTCGCCGTCGATCACGGCCTCCCCGAGGCCGCCGACGTTGGACGTGACCAGTGGTGCGCCCGCCGCGGCCGCCTCGAGCGCGGCGATGCCGAACGGCTCGTAGTGGCTGGGCAGTAGCGCGGCATCGGCGCGATGCAGCAGGCGCAGCAACTGATCGTGGTCTACCCGGCCCGCGAAGCGAACGCATCTGAGTACCTTGTGCTTTCGGGCGACCTCGACGAGCCAGTCCTGTTGGGTGCCGTCGCCGGCGATGGTCAGAGTGGTTCCGGGGTGGGTACGCCGGATACGAGGCAGGGCGGCGATCGCCTCATGCACGCCCTTCTCGTATTCCAGCCGGCCGATGAACAGCAGCTCCGGCGGGCCGGTGTGGGCGCGGCGGGGGGCGAACGGCCAACGGCTGGAATCGATTCCGTTGCGGATCACGACGATCTCGGCGAGGTCGGGGCCGAACAGATCGGAGATCTCGTCGGCCATCGACGCCGAGCAGGCGATCAACGAATCGGACTCTCGGACGAACCACGACTCCACGGCGTGGACCTGGCGGCTGATCGGCCCGGACACCCAACCGGAATGTCTGCCCGCCTCGGTGGCATGCACCGTGGAAACCATGGGCACGTCGAAGAATTCGGCCAAAGCGATGGCGGGGTGGGCCACCAGCCAGTCGTGGGCGTGCACCACGTCGGGCTGCCAGCCCTTGGCCTGCAGCGTCAACCCGGCGCGGGTCATCGCGTGGCCCATCGCCAGCGTCCAGGCCATCAGGTCGCGGCCGAAGTCGAACTCGTGCGGGTCCTGGGCGGCGGCGATCACCCGCACGCCTTCGTGGACCTCGTCGGTGGTCGGGTGGGTGCTGGGGTCGGTGCCCGACGGCCGCCGGGACAGCACCACCACGTCGTGCCCGTCGGCGGCGAGCGCGGTCGCCAGCTGATAGACGTGCCGGCCCAGTCCGCCGATGATCACCGGCGGGTATTCCCACGAGACCATCAGGATCTTCACGGCAGCCTCCTGGCGTCGAGCCCGCCGAACAACCCATCGGCGCGGTTCCAGCCGGCGGCCAGCCGTTCGGCGGCGTCGCGGCGTCCCGATGCCAGTGCGTCGGAGATCTCCCGGGCGGCGTGGGCGTGCAGGTGGGCGCGGTAGCGGGCGTAGTCGGCCGCCGAATCCTTGCTGACCATGAACGGCCAGTCGCTGGACACGGTCAGCAGCGTCTCGCGCAGGATCTGGTCGGCGACGAAATCCCGGCTGGGCGAGCTGCCGTTGTGCGCCAGTGCCTTGTCCACGCACGCCAACGCGGTGTCGACCACCTCGGTGTTGAGCGCGACCAGGTCGGCGACCTGCTCGCCGGACCACACCTGCCAGTCCTTGCCGGATCCCCATGAGCTGGGCGGTAATTCGACCGGGGCGCCGACGAACCCGGCGGCCAGCGCGTCGCTCAGGGTGCCCACCCGCACGCCCGCCTCGGGCAGTGCGCGCAGCAACCGCTCCAGCCAGACCGGCCCCTCGTACCACCAGTGGCCGAACAATTCGGTGTCGAAGGCGGCCACCACGTGGGCCGGACGGCCGATGCGCTCGGTCTCGGACCGTAGCCGGTCGCGCACCAGCGCGACGAAGTCGGCGACGTGGGTGTCGATCGCCGCATCGGCGCGCTGCGGGTCATACGGGGCCTTGGCGTCGGAGTCCACGTTGCGACCGGTGACCCGGGCGGGCTTGAGGCCGGTCAGGTGGTCGTAGGTGTGGAAGTCCCGATAGGCGGCGTGGCCGGGATATCCCGACTTCGGTGACCACACCCGGTAGCTGATCTGAAGGTCGCGGCCGAAGGCCACCACGTCTGTCGACCCGACCGGGCGGCCCAGGGCGGTGTCGCCGTGCAGTGACGGTCCGTCGACCATGAAGTGCCCGACGCCGGCGGCGGCGTAGTCGTCTTCCATCCCGGGGGCGTAGGCGCATTCGGGGGCCCAGATGCCCTTCGGCGTGTGGGCGAAGCGCTGACCGGCGTCGGCCAACCCTTCACGCAGCGCGAACTCGCGCAGCCGGGGATTGAGCAGCGGCTGGAACGGGTGGGCCAGCGGCCCGCCCAACAGTTCCACCGTGCCCGCGTCGATCAGTTCGCGCAGCAGCGGGCTGGCGCCGTGGCGCCACAGCGTGCCGAACTCCTCGAGCGCGCGGCCGGCTTCGTCATACTCGCGAATGCCGAACCGGCGCAATGCTTCCGGGGTGGTCGCCGGGCCGGCGGCGGAGCCGGTGGGGGTGCGCAGGGTGGCGGCTTCCAGTGCCCGCAGCTGCCAGTTGGCCAGCCAGCGGTGCATGCCGTCGAGGCAGTACGGGTCGTCGAGCTGGGCGGTCACCACCGGGGTCATGCCCAGGGTGATCACCCCGCGCCGCCCCTCGGCGGCGAGCGTGCGCAGCACCCGCATCAACGGCAGGTAGGCCGCCGACCACGATTGATAGAGCCATTCCTCGCCGACCGGCCAGCGGCCGTGGTGGGCCAGCCACGGCAGGTGCGTGTGCAGGACCAGGGTGAACTGGCCCGGCACCGGCTCGGCTGGCGACGGTGTCCTCATGGGCGCACCGCGATCGCCACCAGATCCAGGCTGTCGTCGATGTCGCGGGCGGCCGATTCCAGGACGTCGAAGTCGTCGCAGCGCACCGCGGCCACGTCGGCCAGCAGCTCGTCGGACCACGGGGCATCGGCCAGTGCGCGTTCGATCTGAGCCTCGATGATCGAACCGCCGTGGCGTTCGTCCATCGCGGCCAGGCCCGGCCCATGAAAAACCCCGTAGACACCGTCAATCGCGAAACCGCCGTCGGTGAGCAGTTCGGCCAGCTCGCCGGCGTTGAGCTCACGGGTGTGGAACGGGTTGACGGGGGTGTCGAGGCCGGGGGAGAAGGTGATCCGGTTGGGCGTCGACATCAGCAGCAAGCCGCCGGGTCGCAACACGCGCGCGCATTCGGCCACGAATTGTGGTTGATCCCACAAATGCTCGATGACCTGGAAGTTCACCACAACGTCAACCGAAGCGTCGGGCAGCGGTAGGGACGCCAGATTGCCCGCGACCACCTGGACGCGCGGGTAGCGGGTCCGGACGTGGGCCACCGTGGCCGCGTCGTAGTCCACCGCCACCACGCGGCGGGCCACCGAGGCGATCAGGTCGGCCCCGTAGCCCTCGCCGCATCCCGCTTCGAGGACGTCACGACCTGCGCAAAGATCCAGCAGGCGGCGATAGACCACCTCGTGCCGGCGGAACCAGTAGTTCTCTTCCGCCAGCCCGGGGATGGTTCGCTCGCCGGTCAGCGGTAAACCGCTGTCACCTGCGTCAGTCACGGATGCGCTCATTGCAAGGCAGGCTAACCCGAAGTTGGCGGTTCGCGAACTGCTCGGTACCGATGGGCTGCTAGAACACAAACTTCGACCAGCTATGGTGTTCGTGCGAACCACTCTAAGTTACTTATCAGTAACATGATGTGAGTTGCGGAATGACCAAAAGTCTTGCGACCTCTCCTGGCCGCAGGACGCTGCCAGGAGGACGTAGAAGACTCATGACGAACATCGTGGTCCTGATCAAACAGGTCCCAGACACGTGGTCCGAGCGCAAGCTGTCCGACGGTGACTTCACGCTCGATCGCGACGCTGCCGACGCCGTGCTGGACGAGATCAACGAGCGCGCCGTCGAAGAAGCGCTGCTGATCAAGGAGCGCGAAGGCGACGCAGGCGGCACGGTGACCGTGCTGACCGCCGGCCCGGAGCGCGCCACCGAGGCGATCCGCAAGGCGCTGTCCATGGGTGCCGACAAGGCCGTGCACCTGCTCGACGAGGGCCTGCACGGTTCCGACATGGTGCAGACCGGCTGGGCGCTGGCCCGCGCGCTGGGCGCCATCGAAGGCACCGAGCTGGTCATCGCCGGTAACGAGGCCACCGACGGCACCGGCGGTGCGGTCCCGGCGATCATCGCCGAGTACCTCGGCCTGCCCCAGCTGACGCACCTGCGCAAGGTGTCCGTCGAGGGCGGCAAGATCACCGGCGAGCGCGAGACCGACGAGGGCGTGTTCACCGTGGAGGCCACGCTGCCCGCGGTCATCAGCGTCAACGAGAAGATCAACGAGCCGCGCTTCCCGTCCTTCAAGGGCATCATGGCCGCCAAGAAGAAGGAAGTGACCACTCTGACGCTGGCCGAGATCGGCGTCGAGGGCGATGAGGTCGGCCTGGCCAACGCCGGTTCGACGGTGCTGGCGTCTACGCCGAAGCCGCCGAAGACCGCAGGCGAGAAGATCACCGACGAGGGCGAAGGCGGCAAGAAGATCGCCGAGTACCTGGTTGCTCAGAAAATCATCTAGCAGACCTTTCCCGTAGACCCCACAGAACAAGAGGCGAACAACCGCTATGGCTGAAGTACTTGTGCTCGTCGAGCACTCCGAAGGCGCGGTGAAGAAAGTCACCGCCGAGCTCATCACCGCCGCCCGCACCCTGGGCGAGCCCGCCGCCGTCGTGATCGGTGCCCCCGGCACCGCCGCGCCGCTGGTCGACGACCTCAAGGCCGCCGGTGCGGCCAAGATCTACGTCGCTGAGTCGGCCGACGCCGAGGGCTACCTGATCACCCCCTTCGTCGACGTCCTGGCGTCGCTGGTGGAGTCGGCCGCTCCGGCGGCCGTGCTGTTGGCCGCCAACGCCGACGGCAAGGAGATCGCCGGCCGGCTGGCCGCCCGCACGGGTGCCGGCCTGCTGTCCGACGTCGTCGAGGTCAAGGAAGGCGGCAAGGGCGTCCACTCGATCTTCGGTGGCGCGTTCACCGTCGAGGCCCAGGCCAACGGGGACACCCCGGTGATCACCGTGCGCCCCGGCGCCGTCGAGGCCGCCCCGTCCGCCGGTGCCGGCGAGCAGGTCAGCGTCGAGGTGCCCGCGCAGGCCGAGAACGCCACCAAGATCACCTCGCGCCAGCCCGCCGTGGCCGGCGACCGCCCCGAGCTGACCGAGGCCACCGTGGTGGTCTCCGGCGGCCGTGGTGTCGGCAGCGCCGAGAAGTTCTCGGTGGTCGAGGAGCTGGCCGACTCGCTCGGTGGCGCCGTCGGCGCCTCGCGCGCGGCCGTCGACTCCGGCTACTACCCGGGCCAGTTCCAGGTCGGTCAGACCGGCAAGACGGTCTCGCCGCAGCTGTACATCGCGCTGGGCATCTCCGGGGCGATCCAGCACCGCGCCGGCATGCAGACCTCCAAGACGATCATCGCGGTGAACAAGGACGAGGAAGCACCGATCTTCGAGATCGCCGATTACGGCATCGTCGGCGATCTGTTCAACGTCACACCGCAGCTGACCGAGGCGGTCAAGGCCCGCAAGGGTTAACCACACAGCTCCAGGCGACGGCCCCCGCACGTCATTCCGACGTGTCGGGGGCCGTTGCTTTTATTGGTCATCGAGCGTGCACTAACACGTCACGCGGGCGTTGACATCCCGCTGACCGCCTCGGCGACCGTTCAGGTATGAGCACTGCCTCTGTACTCATAGCCAACGACCAGACCGAAACCGCCGCGCTGCGCGGCCCCCGTTACTCGCTGCTGCTGTCCACCGACCCCACCCTGATCGACGCGGCCCAGCGGCTGCGCTATCGGGTGTTCACCACCGAACCCGGATTCGCCCTGCCCGCCGACGGCGACGGCCGTGATGCGGACCGATTCGACGAGTTCTGCGACCATCTGCTGGTACGCGAGGACACCTCCGGCGAGCTCGTCGGGTGCTACCGGATGCTTCCGCCCCCCGGCGCGATCGCCGCAGGCGGTCTCTACACCGCAACAGAATTCGACGTCCGAGCGCTGGACTCGCTGCGCCCGTCGCTGGTGGAGATGGGTCGCGCCGTGGTGCGGGCCGACCACCGCAACGGCGCGGTGGTGTTGCTGATGTGGGCCGGCATCCTGGCCTATCTGGACCGGTGCGGATACGACTACGTCACCGGGTGTGTCTCGGTGCCCACCCATGGCCAGGGCGCGCCGGGCAGCCAGATCCGCGGGGTCCGGGACTTCGTGCTGCGCCGCCACGCCGCCGCGCCCGAGCACACCGTCCACCCGTACCGGCCGGTCGTCCTCGACGGTGTCGGTCTCGACGACATCGCCCCGCCGAGCCGGCCGACCATCCCGCCGCTGATGCGGGGCTACCTGCGCCTGGGCGCACGAGTCTGCGGCGAGCCGGCGCACGATCCCGAGTTCGGCGTCGGTGATTTCCCGGCCCTGCTGGACAAGCGGCAGGCCGACACCCGCTACCTCACCCGGCTGCGGTCGGTCTCGGCGGCGGGCGAGATGGCCGATGAGATGGGACAGCCGGCATGACCGCCGCCGAGCACGCCTGGCTGCCCCGGGCCCTGTGCGACGAGAGCTGTGTGCGCGCCGGGGGTGCCCCGCCGTCGCGCCGGGTGATCGCGGCCGTGCGCGCCGCGGTGCGTATCACCTGTGCGCTGCTGCTGTTGCTCATGGTGCCGGTGCTGGCGGTCCCGCTGCCCGGCCGCGGACGCCTCCAGCGGGGGTACTGCCGGACGTTCCTGCGTTGCCTCGGCGTCCGAATCACCGTGTCGGGCGGCCCGATTCGTAACCTGCGGGGCGTGCTGGTGGTCAGCGGTCACGTTTCCTGGATCGACATCTTCGTCATCGGTTCGGTAATGCCCGGCGCCTTCGTGGCGCGGGCCGACCTGATCGACTGGCCGGCCGTCGGGCTGGCCGCGCGGATCATGAAGGTCATCCCCATCGACCGCGCCAGCCTGCGCCGGCTGCCCCAGGTGGTGGCGCAGGTCGCCGAGCGGCTGCGCAACGGGCAGACCGTCGTGGCGTTCCCCGAGGGCACCACCTGGTGCGGACTGGCCTACGGGCAATTCCGCCCGGCGATGTTCCAGGCTGCCGTCGACACCGGCCGCCCGGTCCAGCCGCTGCGGCTGACCTATCACCATCGCGACGGACGGCCGTCGACGGTGGCGGCGTTCGTCGGCGACGACTCCCTGTGGCAGTCGCTGAGCCGTACGGTGCGCGCACGGCTGACCGTCGTCGACGTCGAGGTCACCTCCCTGGAACTGCCCGGGGCGGACCGTCGTGAACTGGCGGCCCGCTGCGAGGTGGCGGTCCGCGGCCAGATCGCACCGCGCTTCGAGCACAGCCACGCCCTGGCGGGCTGACATTCGCCGTGGCAAGCTGCGGCTGAGCGGGCCGGTATCCTGGACGGGCTATGAGCCCGACCACCGGTCCGGTGTATCTCGACCACGCTGCCACCACCCCGATGCATCCCGCTGCCATCGAGGCGATGACGGCCGCGCTGGCCACCGTCGGTAACGCCTCCTCGCTGCACACCGCGGGCCGCGACGCCCGCCGCCGGATGGAGGAGGCCCGCGAGAGCCTCGCGGCGCGCCTGGGCGCCCGCCCGTCCGAAGTGATCTTCACCGCAGGCGGCACCGAGAGCGACAACCTCGCGGTCAAAGGCATCTACTGGGCCCGTCGCGACGCCGAGCCCGCTCGCCGGCGCATCGTGACCACCGCGGTCGAACATCACGCAGTCCTGGACGCGGTGACCTGGCTGGCCGAGCACGAGGGCGCCGAGGTGACCTTCCTGCCCACCGAGCCGGACGGTTCGGTGACCGCCGCGGCGCTGCGCGAGATCCTGCACGAGCACCCCGACGTGGCCCTGGTCTCGGTGATGTGGGCCAACAACGAAGTCGGCACCATCATGCCGGTCGCGGAGCTGGCCGCCGTGGCCGCAGAGTACGGCGTGCCGATGCACAGCGACGCCGTTCAGGCGGTCGGCCACATCCCGGTCGACTTCACCGCGTCCACCCTGTCGGCCGTGAGCCTGGCGGCGCACAAGTTCGGCGGGCCCACCGGTGTCGGCGCACTGCTGCTGCGCCGGGCCACTGCCTGCGTACCGCTGTTGCACGGGGGCGGGCAGGAGCGCGACGTCCGTTCCGGCACACCGGACGTCGCCGGTGCGGTCGCGATGGCGGCGGCGGCCGACGTGGCAGTCGAATCCCTGGACGCCACCACAGCCCGGCTGCGGGATCTGCGCGAACGACTCATCTCCGGCGTGCTGACCTCCATCGCCGACACCGCCCTCAACGGGGCTCTCGGTGATCGTCGGCTGCCCGGCAACACCCACTTCACCTTTCGCGGCTGTGAGGGTGACTCCCTGCTGATGTTGTTGGACGCCAACGGAATCGAATGCTCGACGGGCTCGGCGTGCACCGCCGGGGTAGCCCAGCCGTCGCATGTCCTGCTGGCCATGGGCGCTGATGCCGACGCGGCACGGGGCTCACTGCGACTGTCGTTGGGGCACACCAGCACTGAGGCCGATGTCGACGCGGCGTTGCGGGTGCTGCCCGCCGCCGTCGAGCGGGCCCGACAGGCCGCGCTGGCCAGTTCCGCTCTGGGAGTGCTGCGATGAGAGTGCTGGCCGCGATGAGCGGTGGTGTCGACTCGTCGGTGGCCGCCGCCCGGATGGTCGATGCCGGCCACGAGGTCGTCGGCGTGCACCTGGCGTTGTCCCGGGACCCCGGCACCCTGCGTACCGGTTCTCGCGGCTGCTGCTCCAAGGAGGACGCCGGCGACGCCCGGCGCGTCGCGGACATCCTCGGAATCCCGTTCTACGTCTGGGATTTCGCCGACAAGTTTGCCGAAGACGTGATCGATGACTTCGTCGCCTCCTACGAGCGCGGCGAGACCCCCAACCCGTGTGTGCGGTGCAACGAGAAGATCAAGTTCTCCGCACTGGCCGCCAAGGCGATCGCGCTGGGCTTCGACGCGGTCGCCACCGGCCACTACGCGCGGCTGTCCGAGGGACGGCTGCGCCGCGCGGTCGACCGGGACAAGGACCAGTCCTACGTGCTCGGGGTGCTGACCGCCCAGCAGCTGCGCCACGCCGCATTCCCGATCGGCGACACTCCCAAGCCGGCGATCCGCGAGGAGGCCGCCCGGCGCGGACTGGCGGTGGCCGACAAGCCCGACAGCCACGACATCTGCTTCATCCCCTCCGGCGATACCCAGGCCTTCCTCGGCGCCCGGATCGGGGTGCGTCGCGGGACGGTCGTCGACGACGCCAGCGGCGCGGTACTAGCCGAACACGACGGGGTGCACGGGTTCACCATCGGCCAGCGCAAGGGTCTGGGCATCGCCGGTCCCGGCCCGGACGGTCTGCCGCGCTACGTCACCGCCATCGACGCCGACTCGCGGACCGTGCGGGTGGGCCGGGTCGCCGATCTCGAGGTGGGTGCGCTGACCGGCGTCCGCCCGGTGTTCACTGCCGGGGTGGCCCCCGAGGGGCCGGTGGAGTGCGAGGTTCAGGTGCGTGCGCACGGCGAGGTGGTGGCCGGTGTCGCCGAACTCATCGGCGACGAGCTCACCGTGGCGCTGCGCACCCCGCTGCGTGGGGTCGCACCCGGGCAGACGCTGGTGCTCTACCGCCCCGACCCAGCCGGCGACGAGGTCATCGCCAGCGCGACCATCAGCCGCCGGGAATCCTGCTGAGGATGTTGGTCATCACGATCTCGGGCACCGACTCGGGATACGTGCAGAACGTCACTTCCACCAACACCGAGCTCTTCACCTGGTAGTCGCGCCCGCACCGGCCGGGGCGCAGGTGCAGCGCATCGCGCTCCGTGGTGACCTCACCGACCAGATAGGCCCCCATCGGACCGGTGGCGCAGCGATTCGCCGTCGTCGACAGCGTGTTGAACGCCTCCCGGGCGGTGCCGTTGTCGCGGTAGGCGGCCGCCCCCTCGGAGATCAGCGCCCGCCGGGCCGGGTGCTGGAAGCTGGTCTTGTGGAAGTCGGCGACCTCGGTGCCGAACGTATCGGTCTCGGCGAACAGGAAACGGCAGTCCCGGGGCACCGATTCCGCGAGCGGGTCGATGTCCACCGGTGACGTGCCGTCCATGCTCGGGATGATCGTCAGATCCTGGCCGCCGCCGGTGATCGCCTGCATCTGGGCCTGGCTCAACAGCACCTGGTCGACGTCGACGACACCCGGCGGCTGGTATGGCGGCTCGCTCAGGGCGCGCAGCGCCGCCCCGTCGACCGACTGGCTGCAACCGCTCAACAGGGCGGCCGCGGCGCACCAGGCCAGCCCCGCGCGCACCGTCATGAGCATCACGTTATGCCCCCGGCTGCGCGGTGTGGCCGGGCTGTCCAATACGGTTGGCCGGTGAGTGTTTTCGCGGCAGCCACCGGCATCGGTTCGTGGCCGGGCTCGGCGCCGCGCGAGGCCGCCGAAATCGTGGTCGGGGAACTGCACCGGCTGCCTCACCTGGTCGAGTTGCCGGCCCGCGGTGTGGGTGCGGACCTGATCGGGCGGGCCGGGGCACTGCTGGTCGACATCGCGATCGACACCGTGCCTCGCGGCTATCGGATCGCCGCCCGGCCGGGCTCGGTCATCCGCCGGGCCAAGAGCCTGCTCGACGAAGACGTCGACGCCATCGAAGAGGCCTGGGAGAAGGCCGGCGGGCCCGGTTCCGGGCGGCCGGTGAAGGTCCAGGCCCCGGGTCCGATCACGCTGGCCGCGCAGCTGGAACTGGGCAATGGTCATCGGGCGCTCACCGACGCCGGGGCGGTGCGCGATATCACGGCCTCACTGGCCGAAGGGGTGGCGCGGCACCGGGCCGAGTTGGCGCGCCGGCTGGCGACGACGGTGGTGGTGCAGTACGACGAACCGGTCCTGGCCGCGGCACTGGCCGGCCGGCTGACCGGGGTGAGCGCGCTGAACCCGGTGCATCCGGTCGACGAGGCGGTCGCGATCGGGTTGCTCGACGAGTGCGTCGCCGGGGCGGGCGCCGAGGTTCTGCTGCACAGTTGCGCGCCAGGACTGCCATGGAATGTACTGCAGCGCAGCGCAATCCATGCTGTCTCGGTGGATGCGAGCACGCTCGCCGATGCCGACTTCGACGGCCTCGGTGAGTTCCTGGACTGCGGCCGCGCCGTGGTGTTCGGTCTGGTGCCCACGAGCGCGCCGGCGGCCCGGCCCTCGGCGGAGGAGGTGGCCGCAGCCGCCGTGGCGATCACCGATCGAATCGGCTTCTCCCGCAGTTCGGTTCGTGACCGGGTCGGGATCAGCCCGGCCTGTGGGCTGGCCGGCGCCACCGCGGCGTGGGCACGGGTCGCGGTCGGGTTGTGCCAGCGGGCCGCCGCTGCGGTCGGCGAGGATCCCGAAGCGATCTGACGATGGCCCTTTCCCAGAAGCTCGCGACGGCATGGTTTCCGCTGCTTCTGGTGGGCACCGGCGTCGGGTATGTGCTGGGCTGCCTCGATGTCGTCAACGTCGAGATCGACGACGTCTTCATCACCTTGCGCTACGGCCGCAATCTGCTCGCAGGCGACGGCGCGGTGTTCAACCCCGGTGAGGCGGTCGAAGGATATTCCAATCCGACCTGGCTCGTGCTGGTCACCGCGGTGGCGGCGGTGACCGGACTGACCGGCCATGTCGCCATGCTCTACCTGGCCAAGGTCATGAGCATGGTGTTCGGCATGGCCACCCTGGTCGTCGTGTACCAGCTGGCGACGGTGCACGGCAACCGGCGTCCGGCGATCGCGCTGTTGCTCGCCGTCATCGCCGTGAGCCCATTTCTGAACGTCTACAACAGTTCCGGCATGGAAACCGCACTGGTGACCTTCCTGCTGACACTGACCGTGCTGCTGTATTCGCGGTGGCGCGGCGATCAGCGCCTGGAGCACGCGATCGGTTTCGCCGTCACGCTCGGCGTGCTGAGCATTTCCCGGCCGGAAGCTGTGATCTACCCGATCGCGATCTATGCCGGCATCATCGTGCTCGGTATGCGCGGCGCCGGCGACCGGCTGCGCTACACCTGCCTGACCGCGGTGATCGTTTCCGCAATCATCGCCGCGTTCATCGCTTTTCGGCTGTTCTACTACGGCGACCTGTTTCCCAACCCGCTCTACGCCAAGAACAACCCGGGCCTGACCACACTGCGGGCCGGTGTCCGGTATGTCGCCTTGTTCGCCGCCATGGCCGTGGCCCCGTACGCACTGCTGGCGCTGGCCAAGCGTGCGCCGCTCCTCGTGCGGGCCCAGCTGCCCATCTACCTGGTCATCGTGGCGCAGGCGGCCTTCGCCACGTACGCCGGCGGCGATTGGATGCCCGCGTTCCGGTTGATGCTGCCCGTGGTGCCGATCCTGCTGTTCGTGGTGATCGATCGGGTCGACGTCGGTGCGATCGCCCACCGTCGGGTGTTCACGACGGTGCTGCTGCTGGTATTCGTCGTGGGCTGTTCGTGGCTGGTGCAGCGCGAGGACATCAAGCGCTACAAACCGTTCGTGTCGGGCTGGCATCTCGACTTCCGGCCGTACAACCGGGATTACGCCGACATCGCCCGGAATCTGGGCCGACTGGCCGCCCCGCAGCAGACCGTTCTGGTCGGTGAGGCGGGTGTGATCCCGTACCTCAACGATCAGCTCAGATTCACCGACCTCTACGGCCTGACCGACACGCACCTGGCCAAAGACGTGCGGGGCCGGCATTTCGCGCGCATCGACAACGACTACTGGCTGTCACGCCACTACGACTACGTGGTGGCGGTTTCGGCACGGGGTAAACACCCGCCCGAGGCCGGCGGGGTGTACGACACCGGATTCGTCGCGATGGACGCGCTGTTGAACGATCCGCGCTTCGCGACCCAGTATGTGCCCGTTTACCACGAAGCGCGGGGGGTCATCTTCGCCCGGGTTGGCGCCGAGGACCGACCGGCCGGCTGACCGTTGCGCCGGCGCGCCCACCGCGCGGGTGTGCGATGCATTCAGCGGCGGCGCCGCGGAATTGACTTCTCTGCAAATTCTGGTTTGTGAGCCGGTCGGGATGCGCACAATGGTGTGGCGTGCGAATCAGTGGTCATGGACGGGGGACATGGCGTGGGTATCAGCCGACGTAGGTTTCTGGCCGCTGCGACCGCAGTGGGTGGTGGGCTGGCGCTGGCCGGTTGCTCGGACTCACGCCCGTCGGCGGTCGAGGATCTCCACCGCCGACTGAAGGGACACGTGCTGGTGCCCGGCGACCCGCGTTTCGCCGCGGAGAACCTGCCCGGAAACGACCGGTTCGAGGGCGTCACGCCGACGGCGATCGCGTTGTGTGCGACACCGGAAGACGTCCAGACGTGCGTGCGGTGGTGCGTCGATGAGGGCGTCCAACCCGTCATGCGGGGCGGGGGACACAACTACATCGGCGCGTCGACGACAAGCGGCCTGCTGATCAAGACGGGCGCGCTAAACCAGGTGTCGCTGGACGCCAAGGCCGGGACAGTGACCCTCGGGGCCGGCGCGCTGAACGCACATCTGCTGTCGGCGCTGCGCGGCGGCGCCCTGATGTTGCCCATCGGCACGTGCCCGTCGGTCGGGGTCGGCGGTCTGGTTCTCGGTGGCGGGATCGGCGACAACAGCCGCTGGGCCGGGATGACCTGCGACCATCTGGAATCGACGCGGGTGGTAGTGGCCAGCGGTGTCAGCGTGCAGGCCAGCCAGACCGACAACGCCGATTTGTTCTGGGCGCTGCGTGGCGCGGCGGGCGGCAACTTCGGGGCGAACACGTCCTTCACGTTTCGGCTGGTGGAGATTCCCAGCCCGACGATCACCGTCTTCAGTGTGCAGTTCAACGGCAAGGACGCGATGGTGTCCGGCTGGTCGGCGTTCGATCGTCTGATGCTGACCGCACCCGATCGGCTGTCCGGCTTTGCCGCTGTCACCAATGTGCGGCCCGCCGGTGCGGACATCACCCCCGCGCAGGGCCGCGCGGCGGTCTTCCCGACGCTGACCATCGAGGGGTGTTATCAGGGCACGCCGGAGGACGCGCGGGACCTGCTTGCCCCGGTCACCGCTCTTGGGCCGGCGGACATGACCGTTGAGGAGATGGATTATTGGGACGCCCAGATCAACTGGCTGGCCGTCGGCGAGATGCCCAAGCACGGCCTCGAAGAATGCTCTCGGTTCACCAACGCGCCGATCCCGGTGGACCGGATGGCCGACCTCGTCGATCGGGTACTGGCCGCTCCTGGGGGGACTGACGACGCCAACGCCGAAGTGCGTCTCATGTGCTGGAGCGGCGGGCAGGTGAATCGCGTGGCGGCGGACGCGATGGCCTACGTACATCGGGCCGACAACCATCTGCTGCGACCGGCCGTGTGGTGGCGCGACCAACCCGCGTCCATGCAGCGGGACCTTCTCGACTGGACGGCCGACACCTTCGACTTCATCAGCGGCTTCACCCAGCAGGGCAGCTTTCAGAATTGGCCCTATTCGGACCAAAAGGATTGGCAGCAAGCCTATTACGGCGCCAACTTGGAACGGCTGCGCCAGGTCAAGCGGAACTACGACCCCACCAATCTGTTTCGCTACGCACAGAGCATCCCGGTGTGATCTGCCGTCGACGGCTCAGCCGTCGAGCAGACGGACCAACCGCGCCGGGGCCTGCAGCCGAAACGACGCGTCGACGAGTTCGGTGACCTCGCCCCAGTCGACGTCGGCGGCGTCGAAGTCCAGACCCAGCCAGCCGAACGGGCCCAGATACGCGGGGAAGAAGAACCGCGGGTCCTGCTCCAGCGCGCGGCGCTCGCTGTCGTCGACCTTGACCAGCAGGGCGTGGTCGTACCGCGTCATCGGACCGCTGGGGTTCTTGCGGCTGCCGCCGTAGACGGCGAACATCTTCGGCGCTGAGAATGTCGGTCGTCCGTGGGAGATCTTCTCGGTGGCCTCGGGAAATGCCAGGGCGATCGCGCGGACCCGGGCCAGGACCGGGTCGGCGTCGTCGAACATCACCGGATGGGGCATGGCTCAACAGTGCCACGGTCCAGAGTCGTCAGCACCCTGGATTAACCTGCAACAGTGGCTCCAGAGACGTCCGATCCCGAGGTTGACCCCATCGATCCGGATGTGCGCCGGCGCTGGCAGACCCTCGCCGACGAGGTGCGCGAACACCAGTTCCGCTACTACATCAAAGACGCGCCGATCGTCTCCGACGCGGACTTCGACAAGCTGTTCAACGAACTGCTCGCGCTGGAGGAGCGCTACCCCGAGCTTCGGGTGGCGGACTCGCCGACCCAGCTGGTCGGCGGTGCGGGTTTCGCGACCGATTTCACCGAGGCCGCCCACCTGGAGCGCATGCTGTCGCTGGAGGACGTGTTCAACACCGAGGAATTGGCGGCCTGGTCCAACCGGGTGGAAACCGAGATCGGCCGCGACCCGCAGTACCTGTGCGAGCTCAAGGTCGACGGGGTGGCGCTGGCGCTGGTGTACCGCAACGGCCGCCTGGATCGGGCGGCCACCCGTGGTGACGGGCGAGTCGGCGAGGACGTCACCAACAACGCGCGCACCATCAACGACATCCCCGAAATCCTCATCGAGTCAACGGAATATCCGATACCCGAGGTTCTCGAGGTGCGCGGTGAGGTGTTCTTCATGGTGGCCGATTTCGAGAACCTCAACGCCAGCCTGGTCGCCGACGGCAAGGATCCGTTCGCCAACCCGCGCAACAGCGCGGCCGGCTCACTTCGGCAGAAGAATCCGGCCGTCACCGCCAAGCGCAAACTGCGGATGATCTGCCACGGGCTGGGCTACACCGAAGGCTTCAGCCCGGCCACGCTGCACGACACCTACTTCGCCTTGAAAGCGTGGGGCCTGCCGGTCTCCGAGCACACCACCCGGGTCGCCGGGCTGGCCGCCGTCGAGGAGCGCATCACCTACTGGGGGGAGCGGCGCCACGAGATCGAGCACGAAATCGACGGCATCGTGGTGAAAGTCGACGACTTCGCCCAGCAGCGCCGCCTCGGTGCCACGTCGCGCACGCCGCGGTGGGCGGTGGCCTACAAATATCCGCCGGAAGAGGCGCAGACCACGCTGCTCGACATCCAGGTCAACGTCGGCCGCACCGGAAGGGTCACCCCGTTCGCGGTCATGACGCCGGTGAAGATCGCCGGATCCACCGTCGCGATGGCCACCTTGCACAACGGCTCGGAGGTCAAGCGCAAGGGTGTGCTGATCGGTGACACGGTGATGATCCGCAAGGCGGGCGACGTCATCCCCGAGGTGCTGGGCCCCGTGGTCGATCTGCGGGACGGCACCGAGCGCGAGTTCGTCATGCCGACCCACTGCCCGGAGTGCGGCACCCCGCTGGCCCCGGCCAAGGAGGGCGACGTCGACATCCGCTGCCCGAACGCCCGGTCCTGCCCGGCTCAGCTGCGCGAGCGGGTCTTTCACCTGGCCGGCCGCGGTGGGCTGGACATCGAGGGCCTGGGCTACGAGGCGGCGACAGCTCTGTTGAACGCCAAGGTGATCGGGGACGAGGGGGATCTGTTCGGTCTCACCAGCGTGGACCTGCTGACCGCCGATTTCTTCACGACCAAGGACGGTGCGCTGTCGGCCAACGGCGCGCGGCTGCTGATCAACCTGCAGCAAGCCAAGGAGCGCCCGCTGTGGCGGGTGCTGGTGGCGCTGTCCATCCGGCACGTGGGGCCGACGGCGGCGCGCGCGCTGGCGGTCGCGTTCGGCAGCCTGGACGCGATCATGGCAGCCACCGAGGAACAGCTGGCCGACGTGGAGGGTGTCGGACCGACCATCGCCGCCGCACTGATCGAGTGGTTCAGCGTCGACTGGCACCGCGCGATCATCGACAAGTGGCGGGCCGCGGGTGTCCGGCTCGAAGACGTCCGCGATACCTCGATAACGCCGACGCTGCAAGGGCTTTCGATCGTGGTCACCGGTTCGCTGCCGGGCTTCTCCCGAGACGAGGCCAAGGAGGCCATCATCAGCCGGGGCGGCAAGGCGGTCGGTTCGGTGTCGAAGAAGACGTCGTTCGTGGTCGCCGGCGACTCGCCCGGGTCGAAGTACGACAAGGCCGTCGAACTTGGCATCCCGATCCTGGACGAGGACGGCTTTCGCACCCTGCTGGCGCAGGGGCCGCCGCCACCGGCCGATGTGGCCGAGCCCGCCGAGTGAGTCAGCGCAGGATGGTCGCCACGATGCCGGCGAGGTAGCCCAGCCGGGCGACTTCCGAGGGCCGGAACAGCGGCCCGCCCGGGCGGCCGAGCATCACCGCGGTGTTCGGGTCGCCGAGCGGCGCCGCGGCCAGCGTGGTGTCCATGTCGCGCCACACCTGCGGTACCCACTCGGCGGTGCCGTCGAGCGCCTCGGCGTGGGCCAGCGGCAGCCAGGGTGCCGCGGTCGCCTGCGTCTCGGGTGCGCCGGGGCTGCCGACGATGCGTTCCAGACCCGCTTCGGAGATGCGGGCCACCGTGCACCAGCCCACCCGCAGGACCCGCGGCGCCTCGTCGGCAAGCACCTGCAGTTTGCCGGCCCGGTCGCCGGCCGCAGCGATGTGGTCGATGAGCTCCAGTTCGCGGTGGGCCTCGAGCAGCCCGGTGTGCGGCCGGATGGTGTCCACCCGCACCCCGTCGAGCCGCTCGGCGGCCGTGATCAGCATGTCGGGCATCGCGCCGGGCGGCAGTTCGACCACCAGGTCGTCGATCGCGTATCCGGACCCTCGCTCGACGACGTCGAGCGAGAGGATGTCGGCGCCGACGGTGCCCAGGGCGACGGCGAGCGAGCCGAGGCTACCGGGCCGGTCGACCAGCTGGACCCGCAGCAGATACGAAGGCACGCGCACACCCTTTCATAGCCACCTGGAGTCAGCATTCCGGCCGGTTCGCCCGCCGGCCGCCCACACTGTGGTCGTTCGGGGTCTACCTCGCGGTTCGTGGGCAACACCTGCCGTCCGGGCCGGCGACCGAAGCCAACTAGGCTTGAGCACCGTGTCCCAAATCTCCCGCGACGAGGTCGCCCGGCTGGCCAAACTGGCCCGGCTGGCGCTGACCGACACCGAACTCGAAAGCTTCGCCGGCCAGCTCGACGCCATCTTGGGCCACGTCAGCCAGATCCAGGCCGTCGACACCAGCGACGTGAAGCCCACCGGCAACCCGTTGAAAGACGTCAACGTCACCCGGCCTGACGTGGTCGAACCGTGTCTGACCCAGCAGGAAGCGCTGGCCGAGGCCCCGGCCGCGGCCGAGGGCCGGTTCGCGGTGCCCCAGATCCTCGGGGAGGCGCAGTGAGCGGCGACGAGTTGATCCGGCTGGACGCCGCGACGCTGGGCGCCAAGATCGCGGCCAAGGAGGTTTCCTCGGTCGAGGTGACGCAGGCCTGCCTGGACCAGATCGCCGCCACCGATGACCGGTACCACGCGTTTTTACACGTCGCGGCCGAGGAGGCGCTGGCCGGCGCGGCGCGCACCGACGCCGCCGTCGCGGCCGGAGAGACGCTGCCGTCGCCGCTGGCGGGCGTCCCATTGGCGCTCAAGGACGTGTTCACCACCACGGACATGCCCACCACGTGCGGATCGAAGATCCTCGAAGGCTGGGTGTCGCCGTACGACGCGACGGTGACGGCCCGGTTGCGGGCCGCCGGCATCCCGATTCTCGGCAAGACCAACATGGACGAGTTCGCGATGGGCAGCTCCACCGAGAACTCCGCGTACGGACCCACCCGCAACCCGTGGGACACCGACCGGGTGCCGGGCGGCTCCGGCGGCGGCAGCGCGGCCGCGCTGGCCGCATTCCAGGCGCCGCTGGCGCTGGGCTCGGACACCGGCGGCTCGATTCGCCAGCCTGCGGCGTTGACCGCCACCGTCGGGGTCAAGCCGACCTACGGCACGGTGTCGCGGTACGGCCTGGTGGCCTGTGCGTCGTCGCTGGACCAGGGCGGCCCGTGCGCCCGGACGGTTCTGGACACGGCGTTGCTGCATGCCGTCATCGCCGGGCACGACCCGCGCGACTCCACCTCGATCGAGGCGCAGATTCCCGATGTGGTGGCCGCGGCCAGGGCCGGCGCCGATGGCGACCTCACCGGGGTGCGCATCGGCGTGGTCAAACAGCTGCGCAGCGGCGCGGGGTATCAGCCCGGGGTGCTGGCGTCGTTCAACGCCGCCGTCGAGCAGCTCGCGGCACTGGGGGCGCAGATCACCGAGGTGGACTGCCCACATCTGGACTATTCGCTGTCCTCCTACTACCTGATCCTGCCCTCGGAGGTGTCCAGCAACCTGGCCCGGTTCGACGCCATGCGGTACGGGCTGCGGGTCGGCGACGACGGCAGCCACAGCGCCGAGGAAGTCATGGCGTTGACCCGGGCCGCCGGTTTCGGCCCGGAAGTCAAGCGCCGCATCATCATTGGCACCTACGCGTTGTCGGCGGGCTATTACGACGCCTACTACAACCAGGCCCAGAAGGTCCGCACGCTGATCGCCGGCGACCTGGACGCCGCCTACGAAAGCGTCGACGTCCTGGTCTCCCCGGCCACCCCGACCACCGCGTTCCGGCTGGGGGAGAAGGTCGACGACCCGCTGGCGATGTACCTCTTCGACCTGTGCACGCTGCCGTTGAACCTGGCCGGGCACTGCGGGATGTCGGTGCCGTCGGGGCTGTCCGCCGACGACAACCTGCCGGTCGGTCTGCAGATCATGGCCCCGGCGCTGGCCGACGACCGGCTGTACCGCGTGGGTGCTGCCTATGAGGCTGCTCGGAGTCCGCTGCCAACCGCGATCTGACGGGGCAGGATAGGACCCATGCGAATCGGAGTGCTCACCGGAGGCGGCGACTGCCCCGGCCTCAACGCCGTGATCCGGGCGGTCGTCCGGACCTGCGATGCCCGCTACGGCTCGTCGGTGGTCGGGTTCCTCGACGGCTGGCGCGGCCTGCTGGAGGACCGCAGGATCCAGCTGCACAACGACGATCGCAACAACCGGCTGTTGGCCAAGGGCGGCACCATGCTGGGCACCGCCCGCACCAACCCCGAGAAGCTGCGCGCCGGGCTCGACGACATCAAGCAGACGCTGGAGGACAACGGGATCGACGTGCTGATCCCGATCGGCGGCGAAGGCACGCTGACCGCGGCGCACTGGCTGTCCGAAGAAGGGGTGCCCGTGGTCGGGGTGCCCAAGACGATCGACAACGACATCGATTGCACCGACGTCACATTCGGTCACGACACCGCGCTGCAGATCGCCACCGAGGCCATCGACCGGCTGCACAGCACCGCCGAATCCCATCAGCGGGTGATGGTGGTCGAGGTGATGGGCCGCCACGCCGGCTGGATCGCGCTGAACGCGGGGCTGTCCTCCGGCGCGCACATGACGCTGATTCCTGAGCAGCCCTTCGACGTCGAAGAGGTCTGCCGGCTGGTCAAGAAGCGCTTCCAGCGCGGCGAGTCGAGCTTCATCATCGTGGTGGCCGAGGGCGCCAAGCCTGCCGAAGGGTCGATGCAGCTGCGCCAGGGCGGCACCGACGAGTTCGGCCACGAACGGTTCACCGGGGTGGCCCAGCAGTTGGCCATCGAGGTGGAGAAGCGGATCAAGAAGGAAGTCCGGGTCACCGTGCTCGGCCACGTGCAGCGCGGCGGCACCCCGACCGCCTACGACCGGGTGCTGGCCACCCGGTTCGGCGTCAACGCCGCCGATGCCGCGCACGCCGGTGAATACGGGATCATGGTCTCCCTGCGCGGACAGGACATCGGCCGGGTGCCACTGGCCGATGCCGTGCGTCAGCTCAAGCTGGTGCCACAGAGCCGCTACGACGACGCGGCCGCCTTCTTCGGCTGATCGCGCCCGACCGCGATCTCGAGGCGGCACTCTGATTGGCGATGCATTCGTTTGCCCTTCCACCGTTCGTCGGAACGCTGACCATCGACCGGGACGCAGTGGTTGTCGCCGTCGATTCCGCGGGCAGGCGGGTGCTCGGCGTCAGTGACCAGGCACCGGTGGCCGGCTCGCCGGTGGAGGCGATCCTGGCGCCGCACCTCGCCGAACTGATCCGCTCCTACCTGGACACCGGCGGACCCCATGGTGCGGTGTTCGACGCCGAATGCCTGCAGGTCGTCGTCCGGGCCGCCGACGACCCGGGCCTCTACACGATCACCGTCGAGAACATCGAGGCCAGGCAGGCGGCGTGGCATCGGCTCCACCTCACCCAGACCACGATCGACCGGATCACCGACATGATCATCTGGCTCGACCGGGACGGCCGCTACGTCTACGTCAACCCGGCCGCGACCGCTCTGCTCGGGTATTCGGCCGAAGAGCTGGCCGGCATGCGCGTGGTCGACATCGACCCGCTGTTCGACGAACAGCGCTGGCGGGAGCACTGGCAGGAGATCGTCGAGCGCAAGTCCTTCACGATCGAGACCGTCAACACCACCAAGGCCGGGGTCGAGTTGCCGATCGAGGTGACGGTCAACTACGTCGAGCACGACGGCGCCCAGTACAACTGCTCGATCGTCCGGGACATCTCCGAACGCAAGCT
This sequence comes from Mycobacterium sp. shizuoka-1, assembly GCF_002723835.1. Classification (GTDB taxonomy): domain Bacteria; phylum Actinomycetota; class Actinomycetes; order Mycobacteriales; family Mycobacteriaceae; genus Mycobacterium. Next base: position 125,128 of record NZ_BEWG01000025.1, read on the forward strand.
GGTCGAATCCCGGCTGCTCGAACTCAACGAGAAGATCACCCGCCTGTCGATCACAGACGATCTGACCGGCATCGCCAACCGCCGCCATTTCGATGCCCTCATGGCCGAGCAGATCGAGGCTCACACGGCATCGGGGCAATCGCTGTCGGTGGTCATGCTGGACGTGGATCATTTCAAGGCGTTCAACGACCAGTACGGCCACGCCAGGGGGGACGACTGTCTGCGCAGTGTCGCCGCGGTCGTGCAGCGCATCGTCGCCGAGTCGGGCGGTATCGCCGCACGCTACGGGGGTGAGGAATTCATCTGCCTGCTGCCTGCTGCGGACGAGGCCGCCGCTCACGCGGTGGCGGCGGGCATTGTGGATTCGGTCGCCGCGCTGGCGATCCCGCACCGGACGTCGGGGGTCGCGGACGTCGTCACGGTCAGCATCGGGGTGCTGACGGCGCGGAACCCCTTCGATGCCGGAGACATCTTGGCCACCGTGGACGCGCGGCTCTACCGGGCCAAGCGGGAGGGCCGTAACCGGATGGTGCTGGGCGGCGGGTGAGCGGGTCCGCCGCCTGTCGTGACGCACCAGGATCGGTCGATGGCCAGCCGAATAAGATCGTGGGATGACTACTGCCCCGTCAACCGCGGCCGACCTGCTCGACTACGACGACGTCGTCGCCCGGTTCGACCCGGTGCTCGGCCTCGAGGTGCACGTCGAGCTGTCGACGGCCACCAAGATGTTCTGCCCCTGCTCGACGACCTTCGGCGCGGAGCCCAACACGCAGGTGTGCCCGGTGTGCCTGGGCCTACCGGGCGCCCTTCCGGTGCTCAACGAGGCCGCCGTCGAGTCGGCGATCCGGATCGGTCTCGCGCTGAACTGCGAGATCGCCTCGTGGTGCCGGTTCGCCCGGAAGAACTACTTCTATCCCGACCAGCCGAAGAACTACCAGATCTCCCAGTACGACGAGCCGATCGCGTTCAACGGCTATCTCGACGTCCCGCTGGACGACGGCACCACCTTCCGGATCGAGATCGAGCGCGCGCACATGGAGGAGGACACCGGCAAGCTGACCCACGTGGGCAGCGACACCGGTCGCATCCACGGGGCGACCACCTCGCTGCTGGACGTCAACCGTGCCGGGGTGCCGCTGATCGAGATCGTCACCAAGCCGGTCGAGGGTGCCGGGGATCGCGCCCCGGAGGTGGCCCGCGCCTACGTGACCGCCCTACGGGACCTGTTGCGCGCGTTGGACGTCTCCGATGTGCGGATGGATCAGGGCTCGCTGCGCTGTGACGCCAACGTCTCGCTGCGGCCGATCGGACAAGTGGAGTTCGGTACCCGCACCGAGACCAAGAACGTCAACTCGCTCAAGAGCGTCGAAGTCGCCGTGCGCTACGAAATGCGCCGTCAGGCAGCCATTCTCGTCGACGGTGGCAAGGTTCACCAGGAGACCCGGCACTTCCACGAGGACGGCTACACCTCGCCGGGCCGGGACAAGGAAACCGCCGAGGACTACCGCTACTTCCCCGAGCCGGATCTGGAGCCGGTGGCACCCGGTGCCGAGCTGATCGAGCGCTTGCGTACCACCATCCCCGAGCTTCCGTGGTTGTCGCGCAAGCGGATTCAGGACGAGTGGGGAGTCTCCGACGAGGTCATGCGCGACCTAGTCAACGCCGGGGCCGTCGAGCTGGTGGCTGCCACCGTCGCAGCCGGCGCGCCCAGCGAGCAGGCCCGCGCCTGGTGGGGAAACTTTCTGGTGCAGAAGGCCAACGAGGCAGGTATCGAGCTGTCCGATCTGGCCATCACGCCGGCTCAGGTCGCGACGGTGGTCGCTCTGGTCGACGCGGGCAAGTTGTCGAACAAGTTGGCCCGCCAGGTCATCGAGGGGGTGCTTGCCGGTGAGGGTGAGCCCGAGCAGGTGATGACTGATCGCGGCCTGGCACTGGTCCGTGACGACTCACTGATCCAGACCGCTGTCGACGAGGCGCTCGCGGCCAACCCCGATGTGGCGGAGAAGATCCGCGGCGGCAAGGTGCAGGCGGCCGGTGCGATCGTCGGTGCGGTGATGAAGGCCACCAAGGGTCAGGCGGACGCCGCGCGGGTGCGCGAGTTGGTCATGGCCGCCTGCGGACAGGCCGGCTGACCACTGTCACTGCCGTTGGCCGAGCCACCAACGGCCGTGGAGCCGCTGACAGTGCCGGGCCGACAGCGGCTCGGGCCCGTCGTAGCCCGGCAGCACCGCCGCGGCGCCGGTGAAATCCTGGTGCGCCGTGTAGTCGGTGGTCACGATGACCGTCGCCAGCCCCGCGCCGCTGGCCGCCTTGAGGCCCACTTCGGAGTCTTCGACGGCCATCGCGCTCTGCGGCCGTAGCCCCAACTCGTGCAGGGCCCGCTGGTAGGCCTCGGGGTCCGGCTTGAGCCTGGTGACGTCCTCACCGGTGATCATCACCTCGACCACGCCGTCGCCGATCAACTGCCGGACCAGCGGCTCCACCCAGGACCGCCGCCCGGTGGTGGCGATCGCGATGCGGATGTCGGCGCAGTGTAGGCCCCAGATGAGGTCCAGCAGTCCGGGGCGCGCGTCGATGTCGCCGTTCAGGATCGAGTCGCGGAACAACGCGGTCTTGGTCTCGTGCACCGCGGTGGCCAGCCGGTCGGCGGCCTCGCCGTATCCGCGGGCCAGCAGGTCGGCGGCGATTCGCCGCCGGCCGCCGGTGATCCGCAACAGCCGGCCGTAGCGGTCGGCATCCCAGAACACGTCGAGCCCGTGCTGGGCGAATGCGGCGTTGAAGGCGAGCCGGTGGCCGTCGCGTTCGGTGTCGGCGATGGTGCCGTCGACATCGAAGATGACGGCCTCTAGCGCGGCCACGTCGGCGTAGGCGCCGCGCGCCCGATCCCACCAGAACGATCTGGTGATGGTGTCCGCGTGCATGACCGCCACCCACGCAGTATCACCTGGGCCGATACCCCCGGGCATCCCCCGATCAGGGGATTGGGGTGGCGTAACTTCACCCGTGCCGTCACCCCCTACCGGCCCGCGGTCAGCACGTGGTGCATCAGCACCATCTGCGTGATCGCCAGCGGCGTGCTGCGCTCGTCGGCGCCGATTCGGCCCAGCGTGTCGGGGACCGCCGAACCGTCCTGACCGAGCGCGTGCCACACCATCTTCTCGGCGGTGGCGTTGTCCTCCGGGCCGGCGTACCCGTGTACGTGCACGCTGTCGACCGGACGTCCGTCGCCGTCGCGGGCCAGGCGCATATGGATGGTTCGGGCCATCCCCGGCTGCAGTACCTCGGTCAGGTCGGGTTGCGCGATCGTGGTGCGCAGCAGCAGCGAGACCGACAAGGGCGTGCCCGGGGCGTCGTCGCGGGCCTCGATCGGGGCGAACCGCACGACGATGTCGGCGTGGGACCGCTGCGGTCGGATGAATTGCACGGATTCCGGTTCCCGCTCGACGAGTTCGGCCAGCACCTGCTCCTGCGTGTAGCCGCGGCTGGTGGTGTCACGAGCGACCTTCCAGGCGCGGCGGATGTGTTCGGGCGGGTCGAGGTAGACGGTGACGTCGAAACAGGCCCGAGCCAGTTTGCTGTGCAACGGCAGCAACCCCTCGACCACGATCACCTCGGTCGGCTCGACCAGCTGCGGGCGGATCAGCCGTCCGGTGCTGTGGTCGTAGACGGGTTTGAGGATGGGCTGCCCGGTGGCCAGCAGCTGCAGGTGCTGGGCCAGGATCGGGAGGTAGTGGCAGTCCGGGTGCAGCGCGGTGAACGGTTTGTGCGCGCGTTCGTAGCGGTCGTATCGGTGGTAGTCGTCGGTGGACAAGATCGTGCACCGCGCCGGCCCCAGTGCGTCCACAATGCCCTGGGCCACCGTCGATTTGCCGGCCGCGCTGTCCCCGGCGATGGCCAGCAGCACCGGTCGGCGGCGATCCTCCTGCGAGGCGCGACGAATCCGAATCATCTTGTCAGCCATCGCCATCCGGAGGGTTGTCGAGCGAGTGGTCCAGCACCCGCAGCGCGGCGTCGGCCACCGCCGCCGCGGACAGGCCGAGGTGTTCGGCGACCTGCGCGCCGGGGCCGCTCTCACCGAACCGGTCGATGCCGACCACCGTGTCGCGTGGGCCGGCCAGCGCCCGCCAACCGGTCGGCACGCCGGCTTCGATCCACACCGCCGGAACATCGGGCAATCCGCGGGTGTCGCGGTCGGCCTCGAGCCACTCGCGACACATCACCGAGGTGACCGCTGCGGCCACCCCGCGATGGGCCAGCAGGTCGGCGGCCTGCCGCGCGAGGGCGACTTCGGAACCCGAGGCCGCCAGGACGATGTCGGCCCGCTCGGGGGTGCGGACCGCCCTGGCGCCCCGGGCGCGGGCGTCGTCCAGGCCGGCGCTACCCAGCGCGGGCAGGTCCTGCCGGGACAAGACCAACGCCGTCGGCCCGTCCAGGTTGGCGGCCGCCAGTTCCCAGGCCAGTGCGGTTTCGGCGGCGTCGGCGGGTCGCAGCACCGTCAGCCCGGGGATCAGCCGCAACGACTCGAGCTGTTCGATCGGTTGGTGGGTGGGCCCGTCCTCGCCCACGTGCACGGAGTCGTGGGTGAACAGGTAGATCACCGGTAGCCGCATCAGCGCCGACAGCCGCAGCGCCGGGCGCAGATAGTCGGCGAACACCAAGAACGTGCTGCCGAATGGGCGCAGCCCGCCGTGCAGCGCGATGCCGTTCATCACCGCCGCCATCGCGTGTTCGCGGATGCCGAAGTGGATGGTACGGCCCGCGTAGTCGCCGGGGCCGACATCGCCCCCGGGGATCGCGGTGTTGGTCGATGCCGCGAGGTCGGCGGAGCCGCCGATCAGCCCGGGGTACACCTCGGCGAGAGCGGTCAGCGCCGCACCGGATGCCTTGCGGGTGGCCATCGTCGAGTCCGCGACCTGGCTCTCGAGCTCGGTCAGCACATCCAGTGTGGCTGGCTCCGGCACGCGATCAAGCGGGAAGTGTTGGGCCAGTCCGGGATTGCGCGCGGCCCAGTCGGCGTGGCTGTGCTCCCAGACCGCACGGGCGGCCGCACCCTGTGCTGCGGCCGCCGTCGCGGTGTCCGAAACCGATTCGGGAACATGGAATTCGGCATCCGGCCAGTCCAGGCGCGCTCGCATCGCCGCGAGCGTCTGGGTGCCCAGCGGGCTGCCGTGCGCCTTCGACGTACCTTCCACGCCGGGCGCGCCGTCGCCGATCGTGGTCTTCACCCGGATGAATGTCGGCCGGTCCTCATGGTCCCGGGCGCGGCGCAAGGCGCGGTCCAGGGCGGGCACATCGTTGCCGTCGTCGACGCGCAGCACGTGCCATCCGTAGGCGGCGAAGCGGGCCTCGACGTCGTCGGCGCAGCTGCGGTGAGCAGGGCCGTCGATGGTGATGTCGTTGTCGTCGAATATCACCGCGAGCTTGCCGAGTCCGAGCCGCCCGGCCAGCGACGCCGCCTCATGGCTGATGCCTTCCATCAGACAACCGTCGCCGGCCAGAACCCACACCCGGTGGTCGACGACGGTGTGTTCGCCAGTGTTGCAACGTTGCGCCAGCATCCGTTCGGCCAGCGCCAGACCCACCGCATTGGCCAGGCCCTGCCCGAGCGGCCCGGTGGTGGTCTCGACGCCAGGAGTCTGCCCGTACTCCGGGTGACCCGGGGTCTTCGACCCGAGCTGGCGGAACCGGCGCAGTTCGCTGACCGGCAGGTCGTAACCGAACAGGTGCAGCAGGGCGTAGAGCAGCATCGAGCCGTGGCCGGCCGAGAGCACGAACCGGTCCCGGTCCGGCCAGTGCGGATCGGCGGGATCGTGGCGAAGATGTCGCGACCACAGCGTCCATGCGATACCGGCCGCGCCCAGCGGCAACCCGGGGTGACCGCTGTTGGCGGCCTGCACGCCGTCCGCGGACAGGAACCGAAGTGTGTTGATCGCCAGCACATCCAGCTCGCTGGTGCGGTCTTCGCCTTCGCGGGTCGGGACTGTCGAACTCGTCGTCATCGCAACACCAGCCGTTGTGTTGCGGCGCTGCGCATCTGGTGAGTGCGTTCGCTCATGGTGCCGGGGCCGCTGAACAGCGCCGAGCCGGCACAGAACACGTCGGCACCGGCCGCAGCCGCCGCGCCGATGGTGGTCGGGCCGATTCCGCCGTCGACCTCCAGCTCGATATCCAAACCGCGGCGGTCGATTTCGGCCCGCGCGGCGGCGATCTTGGGTTCCATGTCGGCCAGGTAGCGCTGGCCGCCGAAGCCGGGGTTCACCGTCATCACCAGCAGCAGATCGGTCAGCTCGAGGACGTTGACGACGGCCTCGAGTGGGGTGGCGGGATTGAGCGCCACGCCCGCGAGTGCCCCGAGATCCCTGATGTGGGAGAGGGTTCGATGCAGATGGCGGCAGGCCTCGGCGTGCACGATGACGATCTGGCAGCCCGCGTCGACCCAGCGGTGCAACATCGGATCCGGGTCGTCGACCATGAGGTGGGCTTCGAAACCGATGGGCGTGCGGTCGCGGTTGGCGGCGATCACATCGGGTCCGAAGGTCAGGTTGGGCACGAATGACCCGTCCATCACGTCCCATTGGATGCGGTCGATGCCGGCCTGGCCGATCCGCTCGACATCGTGGCCGAGCTCGGCGAAGTTCGCCGGCAGCACCGAGGCAACCAGCTTCGGCGCGGACATCGTCTTCATGGCCATCAGGACCCACCTCCTCGTTTCTGGCCCGATGCTAGGGCGGTGAGGCGGGGGCTGATGTCCCCCGGAGGGGGGACCGATCGAGTTAAGTTGCCGGGGTTGAAAAGACCGGTGCCTTATCGTGGTGCCATGCCGCCGACGAATGGACCTGTGCGGGTCGTGCTTGTCGACGATCACGAGATGGTGATCGAAGGCCTCAAAGCCATGCTCTCCCCGTTCAAGAACCGGGTGCGGGTGGTGGGCGAGGCGGTCGGCGTCGACAAGGCACTGACGGTGATCGCCGGTCTCAAGCCCGACATCGTGTTGTGCGACGTCCGGATGCAGGGCGCCAGCGGCCTGGATCTGTGCCGCGCGGTCCGGGAGCGCGATCCCGAGCGCAAGGTGATCCTGCTGTCGGTCTACGACGACGAGCAGTACCTGTTCCAGGCGCTGCGGGTGGGTGCATCGGGTTATCTGTTGAAGGGGATCAGCAGCGACGAACTGGTGCGCCAGCTGGAGTTGGTGCACGGCGGTGCGACGGCGATCGACCCCGGGCTGGCCGCCCGCGCGGTGGACACCGCCGCCCGGCTGCAGCGCGACGAGTTCTGGCCCGGCGCCCGCCAGGGCCTGACCCAGCGTGAGAGCGAGATCCTCTCGTTCGTGGTGACCGGGCTGTCCAACCGCGGAATCGCCAGCAAGCTGGTGATCGGCGACGAAACCGTGAAAAGCCATCTGCGGTCGATCTATCGCAAGTTGGGGGTCAGTGACCGCACCAGCGCAGTGGCCACCGCGCTGCGGGAGGGCATCTTCCAGTGACGCCGTCCGGCGGACTGGGCGCCCACGATGTCCACGGCCTGGTCGACGCCGACCGGGAAGTGGCGCTGCTGCTCGACATCATCGCCGCGACCTCCAGCGGCCCTGGCGTCGAGCCGATGGCGGCCGCGGTCGCGCGGATGATCACCGCCGCCACCGCATCCGACGTGTGCTTCGTCCACGTGCTCGACGACACGGATCGGTCGTTGACCCTGGCCGGCGCCACCCCGCCGTTCGACGAGCAGGTCGGGCGTGTCCGCCTGCCACTGGGTTCGGGTGTGTCGGGCTGGGTGGCCAGCCATCGCGAGCCGGTGGTGATCGTCAGCAACAAGGAAGACGACCCACGATACGTGCCGATCGGTTCGCTCCGGGGTTCGGATTTCACGTCGATGGCGTCGGTGCCGATGGAGACCGAACCGGGCGGGCTGGTCGGAGTTCTCAACGTACACAGCATTTCTCGCCGCGATTTCACTCCTCGCGACATTCAGCTGCTGCTGGTCATCGGGCGGCTGATCGCGGGCGCGCTGCACCAGGCGCGGTTACACCGGCAGCTGTCCGCGCGCGAACGAGCCCATGAGAACTTCGCCGAGCAGGTGATCGCCGCCCAGGAGAGCGAGCGGCGCAGGCTGGCCGCCGATATCCACGACGGCATCTCTCAGCGCCTGGTCAGCCTCACGTATCGGCTGGACGCGGCGGCGCGAGCCGTCGACGACTCCGACACCGCCGAGGCGGCCGAGCAGATCGAAAAGGCGCGCGACCTGGCTGATCTGACCCTCGCCGAGGCGCGCTCGGCCATCGGCGGGCTTCGGCCGCCGGTGCTCGACGACCTCGGTCTGGCCGGCGGGCTGGCCAGCCTGGCGTCCTCGATCATGGAGGTCGACCTGGAGCTCGAGCTCGCCGACGAGCGGTTACCCGAGCACATCGAGGTCGCGCTGTACCGCATCGCCCAGGAGAGCCTGCAGAACGTGGTCAAGCATTCCCGGGCGTTGACGGCCGCAGTGTCGTTCACCGTTGCCGGCGGAGCCGCCAGGCTCGAGGTGTCCGACAACGGCATCGGCTTCGACCCGGGCGCCGAACGGGTGCCCGGCACCAACAACGTCGGCGGCTACGGCATGCTGTCGATGGCCGAGCGGGCTGAACTCGTCGGGGGCCGGCTCGCGGTCCGGTCCCGCCCCGGCTCGGGAACCACTGTGACGGTGACGATTCCGCTCGACGTGGCCGAGACGGTTCAGACCGACTGAAGCCGGCCGCGCATCCGGACGGCGGCGGAGTTGGCGGCGACGTGTTCGGACAGTGCCGCCTGACCGTCAGCCACCCGGTCCTCGTCACCGCGCCAGGCGGCCAGCGCCGGCGACACCAGGGCCCGCCCGAACGAGAACGTCAGCGGCCAAGCAGTGTCGTGACGCTGCATGGCGGCCAGGTTGGCGGTAGCCCGCTGCGGGGGTTGTCCGCCGGACAGGAAGGCCACCCCGGCCAGGTCGCCGGGCCAGCTGCGCAGCACCTCTACGGTGGCGGCAGCCACGTCGTCCGGTGCCGCCGGCCCGCCCGGATTCTCTGATCCTTCGGTGACCATGTTCGGCTTGAGCACGATGCCGGCCAGGTCGACGTTGAGCAGCGCCAGATGTTCGCGCACTGCCTGGTGGACGGCGGCGGTGACTTCGGCGCACCGGCCGATGCCGTGCGTTCCGGCCATCAGCACCTCGGGCTCGACGATCGGCACCAGCCCGGCTTCCTGGCAGGCCGCCGCGTAGCGCGCCAGCGCGTTGGCGTTGGCGACGATCGAGCCGCGGCTGGGTGTGGTGTCGGTGATCGTGAACACCGCCCGCCACTTGGCGAACGCGGCACCGAGTTCGGCATAGCCGGCCAGTCGCGAGGCCAGTCCGTCGAGCCCTTCGGTGATCGTCTCCCCGGGCAGTCCCGGGCACGGCTTGGCGCCGGTGTCGACCTTGATACCGGCCAGGATGCCGCGGGCCCGGCAGGCGTCGGCGAACGGTGTGCCGTCGGCGAACGTCTGGCGCAGCGTCTCGTCGCAGAAGATGATGCCGGACACCCCGTCTGCCAAACCCGGCGTGGCCGAGAGCAATTCCCGGTAGTCGCGGCGACTCTGCGCGGTGGGCTCGACGCCGGCATCCGCCAGCCGCGACGACATGGTGGCGACGCTCTCGTCGGCGGCCAGGATGCCCTTGCCGAACGTGGTCATCTGCTTGGCGACCTGTCGGGTCGTGGTCATGGGCTGCTCCTGTCCTGAAAACGTGACGTCGCGTGTCGTCGACGGTGGCCGTCACGGTAGAGACGGCAGGTCCCGGCCTGCCTCACCCAGGCGGTGGACGGTCCGGGGGACCGCCAATAGTGAAGTAAAAGATTCAGAATAAGGGCAGAATTCTCGATAGACAGCTTCATTGTCGGACGGGCAGCATTCGAGACATGACACAGAGATGGAACGCGGGGGTCATCCCCTACGCAGAGATGGGTTACTGGCAGCCGGACTACGTGCCGAAGGATTCCGATGTCCTGTGCGCCTTCCGGATCACTCCCCAGGACGGGGTGCCGCCGGAGGAGGCCGGCGCCGCCGTGGCCGGCGAATCCAGCACCGCCACCTGGACGGTGGTCTGGACCGACCGGCTGACCACCTTCGAGCACTACCAGGCCAAGTGCTACCGGGTCGACGCGGTGCCGGGAACGCCCGGGCAGTGGATCGCCTGGATCGCCTACGACCTGGATCTGTTCGAGGAGGGCTCGATCGCCAACCTCACCAGCTCGATCATCGGCAACGTGTTCGGGTTCAAACCGCTGAAGGCATTGCGGTTGGAGGACATGCGGATCCCGACCCAGTACGTCAAGACGTTCCAGGGACCCGCCCACGGAATCGTCATGGAGCGTGAGCATCTGGGCAAGTTCGGTCGCCCCCTGCTGGGCGCCACCACCAAACCCAAGCTCGGTCTGTCGGCCCGCAACTACGGCCGGGTCGTCTACGAGGCGTTGCGCGGCGGCCTCGACTTCACCAAGGACGACGAGAACATCAACTCCCAGCCGTTCATGCGGTGGCGCGACCGCTTCCTGTACTGCATGGAGGCCGTCAACCGCGCGCAGGCCGCCACCGGCGAAATCAAGGGCCACTACCTCAACATCACCGCCGGAACCATGGAGGAGATGTACCAGCGGGCCGACTTCGCCGCCGAGTTGGGTTCGGCGATCGTGATGATCGACCTGACGATCGGCTACACCGCGATCCAGTCGATGGCCAAGTGGGCTCGCGACAACAGCGTGATCCTGCATCTGCACCGCGCCGGCCACGGCACCTACACCCGGCAGAAGACGCACGGAGTGAGCTTCCGGGTGATCTCGAAATGGATGCGGCTGGCCGGTGTCGACCACATCCATGCCGGCACCGTGGTCGGCAAGCTGGAAGGCGACCCCAACACCACCGCCGGGTTCTACGACACCCTGCGGCGCGACCACATCGACGCCGACCCGGTCAAAGGCCTGTTCTTCGACCAGGATTGGGCCTCGATGCCCGGCGTCATGCCGGTGGCCTCCGGCGGCATCCACGCCGGCCAGATGCACCAGCTGATCCACTACCTCGGCGAGGACGTGGTGTTGCAGTTCGGTGGCGGCACCATCGGGCACCCGATGGGCATCGCTGCGGGCGCCGAGGCGAATCGGGTGGCGCTCGAGGCGATGATCAAGGCGCGCAACGAGGGTCGCGATTACTTCAGGGAGGGCCCGGAGATCCTGAAGAAGGCCGCCGCGCGTAACCGGGCGCTGGATACCGCGCTCGCGACCTGGGGTGACATCACGTTCAACTACGAATCCACCGACACCCCCGACGTCGTCGCCACCCCCACGAGCATCTGAGGAGATGAGCATGCGCATCACGCAGGGAACGTTCTCGTATCTGCCGGACTTCACCGACGACGAGATCACCGCCCAGATCGACTACGCACTGACCAACGGCCGGCCGCTGTCGGTGGAGTTCACCGACGATCCGCACCCGCGCAACGTCTACTGGGAAATGTGGGGGCTGCCGATGTTCGACCTGATGGACGCCGCGGGCGTGCTGATGGAGGTCAACGCCTGCCGGGCCGCCTACCCGAATCACTACATCCGGCTCAACGCCTACGATGCCGGCCTCGGCAGGCAGACCACGGCATTGTCGTTCATCGTCAACCGGCCGCCGGACGAACCGGGCTTCCGGGTGGACCGAGCCGAACGGGCCAACCGCACCATCGGCTACACCACGCACGCCTACGCCACCGACCGCCCGGCCGGCGAACGCTATCCCGGCCAGTGAGGCCACGGTGACCACGGCCGCCAATCCGCGGGTGTCGTTCGGGTTCCGGCCCGGCGACACCGAGCCCGAGGTGCTGTCGGCCGACGCCGTCGTGGATCTCACTGCCGCCCGGCATGATTCGGGCATCGACGATGTTCTTGGCCGGCTCGACACCGAGCTGGTGGGTCTCGAGCCGGTCAAGACGCGGATCGCCGAGATCGCCGCGCTGCTGCTGGTGGACCGGATGCGGGCACGCTTCGGCGTCGAGGCGGTGGCGCCCACCCTGCACATGTGCTTCACCGGAAACCCGGGCACCGGCAAGACCACGGTGGCGTTGCGGATGGCCGAGCTGCTGCACCGGCTCGGCTATCTGCGGCGCGGGCATCTGGTCAGTGTCACCCGCGACGACCTGGTGGGGGAGTACGTCGGGCACACCGCGCCCAAGACCAAAGAGGTCATCAAGCGGGCGATGGGCGGCGTGCTGTTCATCGACGAGGCCTACTACCTGTACAAGGTCGGCAACGAGCGGGATTACGGGTCCGAGGCGATCGAGATCCTGCTGCAGGTGATGGAGAACCATCGTGACGATCTGGTGGTGATCCTGGCCGGGTACGCCGACAAGATGGACCAGTTCTTCTCGGCCAACCCGGGGATGCAGAGCCGGGTGGCTCACCACATCACGTTCCCGGACTACACCGTCGGCGAGCTCGCCCAGATCGCGGCTCTGATGACCGAGTCCATGGGCTATCGGTTCTCCGATGCGGCCGCGTCGGTGTTCGACGACTATCTGCGCCTGCGCGTGGACCAGCCTTGGTTCGCCAACGCCCGCAGCGTGCGCAATGCGCTGGAGCGCGCGCGGCTGCGACACGCGCGACGGCTGTTGGCCGGCCCCGGCCTGGTCGGGCTGGCAGAGTTGTCCACGATCGAACCCGCAGATCTGTTGAGCAGCCGGGTGTTCGGCGACGGCGGAAGTGAGGCGCGGCAATGACGACGAAGGCCAGGCTGCGTGCTCTCGTCGAGCTCGCCGACACCGGATCGGTGCGGGGCGCCGCGGAACGGTTGGTGGTCACCGAGTCGTCGATCTCGTCGGCGGTGCGGGCGTTGTCGGCGGAGATCGGTATCGCCCTGATCGACCGCAACGGCCGGGGAGTCAAGCTGACCGCCGCCGGGCAGCGCTACGTCGAATACGCCCGACGCATCCTCGGCCTGCACGACGAGGCGATCCTGGCCGCGCGCGGCGAAGCCGATCCGGAGAACGGCTCGGTGCGGCTGGCCGCCGTCACCACCGCCGGCGAGCTGCTGATCCCGGCGGCGCTGGCGTCGTTTCGGGCCGAGCACCCGGGGGTCGTGCTGCATCTGGAGGTGGCCTCGCGCAATGCGGTCTGGCCGATGCTGGCCCGCCACGAGGTCGACCTGGTGG
>NZ_BEWG01000025.1:138306-149531 GCF_002723835.1 Mycobacterium sp. shizuoka-1
CCCGACGATCTGCGCAAGAAGACCAGGGTGCGCGCAGTGAGCCCGAACACCCTGATCGTTGTCGGACAACCTTCGGCGGCAGCCGATTTCGAGCCGGCGTCGGCGACGTGGCTGCTGCGCGAGCCGGGCTCGGGTACCCGATCGGCGACCATGGCGTTGCTGGACGACCTGGCCGTGAGCCCGCCGCTGCTGGTGCTCGGGTCGCACGGGGCCGTGGTTGCTGCGGCCGGCGCAGGCCTCGGGGTCACGCTGGTCTCGCAGCAGGCCGTGCAGTCGCAGCTGGACAGCGGTGCCCTGGTGCAGATCCCGGTGACCGGTACACCCTTGAATCGGCCCTGGCATCTGGTCAGCCAGACGACGCCGACGATGTCGACCGAACTACTGGTCAAACACCTCATCGGTGACCGGGCCTTGGGCTGGCGCGCGATGAGCGCGGTCCGCAGCGCCGCCTCGTGATTTCGGCGCGCAAACCGCCGCCCAGCGAACGAAAGCGCGCCCAAATCGCTCAGCGCCGTAGGGTTTCCGACGGCGCCTCACCCCAGCGCTTGCGGTACTCCACGGCAAAGCTGCCCAGATGGTGAAAGCCCCACCGCTCGGCGACCTGGGTGACGGTCACGCCGTCGGAGGGCAGCGCATCGGTCAGATCCTCGTGCACGCGTTCCAGCCGGCGCTCGCGGACGAAGTTCATCGGGCTCATGCCCAGCTCCTCGCGGAAGCCTTGCTGGATTGAGCGCACGCTCATGTGCACGGCCTTGGCGATGGCGTCCATCGTGATCCGTTCGGCCAGGTGGTCGTCGACGTAGTTCATCGCGTTCTGCACCACGGCGCGGCGCTGATCCGAGGGTGGCGGGGCGAGGAACTCCTCGTGGTAGTTCGACGGCTGCAGCTGCAGCAGGCTGCTCATCACCAGTTCCTCCACCGCGCCGATGCCCTGGCCGCGCTGGATCAGCGAGCCTTCGTGGAACACCTCGGTGTGAATCAGCTGTACCGCGGCGTGCCAGCGCATCGCGGCCTCGGTGGCCATGTCGAACTCGGGCTCGAACACCAGCGGCCTTTTCAGGCTGCGGCCCAGCAGCCGGGTCAGGTGGGCCGCCATCGCGCGTTCCTCCACCCGGATGATCAGCTGCGGTGAGTCATGCTCGAAGGCCATCCGCAGCGATACCCCTGGACTGGTCACCGCGGACCGAATGGTGTTGGCCTGGAAGGTATGTCCGCGATGCTCGACGAGCGCGTGCCCGTTCATCGGCATGTGCACCCCGTAGTAGGGGCCCAGCATCGGGATGTCGATGGCCGCTGCCACGTGGACGTCCAGGTACAGCATGCTGACGTTGCGCAGCCGCACGCCGTGCATGGTCGCAGCAAATCCGCTGACCTGGTCGGAGCCGACGGTGAGGCTCAGCGGACCCAGCGTCTTGGCGATCAGTCGGGAGGCCTCCGGCACGTCCTCGGTGTAGAAGATCTCATTGTTCGCCAGCGCCGGCGGCACACCGCGGGAGCGCACCTTGCGGCGCACCGGATTGCTGGTGCGCCGGACGTCGATGTAGCCCAGGCGGGTGAGGCGGGACATCAGTCCTGACCACGGGTTTCCCGGCTGAAAAGTGAAGATTTGGTTAAAGTATCCGCGGTGATCACGCAACCCTCCAAGCACCCGAGCGCGCGCTAGCGCGCGCAACTCTGCGTAATCCTGACAGCTCCTGCGCGAAAGCGATAGGCATGGCGGTGCCGCCCCGCTAGCTTGTGACGGAGGCCACAGTTGCCGATGGAGATGCCGGCAGCGGCGATCGGGAGGTTTGCATGACGGCTAACGGGCAGGCGGTCGCGGTATCGCCGGCGGACCAGATCCGCGACCGACTCGATGACCCGAAGGTCGCCGCGTCGCTGAACAACCTGCTCGACCACGCCGACCTGCTGGCGGTGCTGGTCGAGGGACTGGACGGTTTCATCCGCCGCGGCGACCTGATCACCGAGTCGCTGACCTCCGCCGTCGGCGACTTCAAGAGCGTCTCGGTGGCCGGTGTGGTGCCCGGTGCCGACGCTCTCAAGGACGTCGACCTGCAAGGTCTGGCACAAAGCCTCGCCACGCTGTCGACGTCACTGATCGGGGCGGCCCCGGCGCTCAACACGCTGCTGTCCCAGCTCGGCCCGGCGCTGGCCGAAGGTCAGGCCGCCGCCGCGGCGGACCCGGGTGGCCCGAAAGGGCTGTTCGCGCTGTGGAAGGTGACCAAAGACCCTGACGTGGCGCGGGGCCTGGGTTTCATGATTCACGTTGCCCGTGCCTTCGGCCGCCAGGTTGGCCGGTAGTGCTTCCCGCTTGTCCGGCGCACTGCCGCACAGTCGTTTCAGCCCAACCCATTTCGGCCGCGCCCTCGGTCGGCATCTGAGAGGAGTTCTTCCATGGCTTCCGTTCTGTGGTTTCAGGGAGGGGCATGCAGTGGCAACACCATGTCGTTTCTCAACGCCGAAGAGCCCAACGTCGTCGACCTGATCGTCGATTTCGGCCTGGATCTCATCTGGCACCCGTCGCTGGGGCTGGAGTTGGGCGCCAACGCGCAGAAAGTCTTCTGGGACTGCGCCAAGGGTGAACGCCCCCTGGACATCTTCGTGTTCGAGGGCAGTGTCATCGAAGCGCCCAACGGCACCGGGCGGATGGACATGTTCGCCGACCGCCCGATGAAGGACTGGGTCACCGACCTGGCCGGCGCCGCCCAGATCGTGGTCGCGATCGGCGACTGTGCGTGCTGGGGTGGCATTCCCGCGATGGAGCCCAACCCGTCGGCATCGACCGGCCTGCAATTCCACAAGCGGGACAAGGGCGGATTCCTCGGACCGGACTTCCGATCCAAAATGGGCCTGCCCGTCATCAACATCCCCGGCTGCCCGGCCCACCCGGACTGGATCACCCAGATCATCGTGGCCTTGGCGACCGGCCGCGCAGGTGACATCGCGCTCGACGAGCTGCACCGCCCGGAGACGTTCTTCAAGACGTTCACCCAAACCGGTTGCACCCGAGTGCAATTCTTCGAGTACAAGCAGTCGACCATGTCGTTCGGTGAGGGCACCCGCACCGGCTGCCTGTTCTACGAGTTCGGCTGCCGGGGACCGATGACCCACTCGCCGTGCAACCGGATCCTGTGGAACCGGCAGTCGTCGAAGACCCGTGCCGGCATGCCGTGCCTGGGCTGCACCGAGCCGGAGTTCCCGCATTTCGACCTGGCCCCGGGAACACTGTTCAAGACCCAGAAGGTAGGCGGAGTGATCCCCAAGGAAGTGCCCGAGGGATCCGACCACCTGACGTACATGGCACACGCGGCTGCGGCGCGCATCGCGGCGCCGCAGTGGTCCAAAGAAGACATGTTCGTCGTATAGCCCCGCCGAAACCACCAGCCCTGGTTCAGCCCATACCTTTTGGAGGACTTTGTCATGACCGCGCTCGACCTTTACGTCAGCCCGTTGGGCCGTGTCGAGGGTGACCTCGACGTCCGGGTCACCATCGACGACGGTGTCGTCACCTCGGCCTGGACGGAAGCGGCGATGTTCCGCGGCTTCGAGATCATCCTGCGGGGCAAGGACCCGCAGTCCGGCCTCGTGGTCTGTCCGCGCATCTGCGGCATCTGTGGCGGCAGCCACCTGTACAAGTCGGCCTATGCGCTCGACACCGCCTGGCGCACCCATATGCCGCCGAACGCGACACTGATCCGCAATATCGCCCAGGCCTGCGAGACGCTGCAGTCGATCCCGCGCTACTTCTACGCCCTGTTCGCCATCGACCTGACGAACAAGAACTACGCCAAGTCCGCGATGTACGACGAGGCGGTTCGCCGGTTCGCGCCCTACGTCGGCACCAGCTACCAGCCTGGCGTGGTGCTGTCCAACAAGCCCGTCGAGGTGTATGCGATCTTCGGCGGGCAGTGGCCGCACTCCAGCTTCATGGTGCCCGGCGGCGTCATGTCGGCGCCCACGCTGTCGGACGTGACCCGCTCGATCGCCATTCTCGAGCACTGGAAGGACAACTGGCTCGAAGGCCAGTGGCTGGGCTGCAGCATCGACCGGTGGCTGGAGAACAAGACCTGGGAGGACGTGCTGGCCTGGGTCGACGAGAACGAGTCCCAGTACAACAGTGACTGCGGGTTCTTCATCCGCTATGCCCTCGACATCGGTCTGGACAAGTACGGCCAGGGTGTCGGCAACTACATCTCCACCGGCACCTACTTCGACCCGACGCTGTATGAGAACCCGACGATCGAGGGCCGCAACGCCGCGTTGATCGGTCGCGGCGGCGTCTACGCCAAGGGGCAGTGGTACGACTTCGACCAGGCCAATGTCCGTGAGGACGTGACGCACTCGTTCTATCAGGGCAGTACTCCGCTGCATCCGTTCGACGGCGAGACCATCCCGCTGGATCCCGAGGACGGCAAGAAGCAGGGCAAGTACAGCTGGGCGAAGTCCCCGCGGTACGCCGTCGGCGATCTGGGGAACATCCCGCTGGAGGCCGGCCCGCTCGCGCGCCGGATGGCCGCAGGCGGCCCGAATGCCGGCCCGCACCAGGACAACGACCCGCTGTTCGTCGACATCATGAACAAGATCGGGCCGAGCGTGCTGGTGCGCCAGCTGGCCCGCGTGCACGAGGCGCCGAAGTACTACAAGTGGGTCAAATCGTGGCTGGACCAGCTCGACCTCAAGGAGAGCTTCTACACCAAGCCCACCGAGTACGCCGAGGGCAAGGGCTTCGGCGCGACCGAGGCCGCCCGCGGTTCGCTGGCCGACTGGATCGTCCTGGAAGACAACAAGATCAAGAACTACCAGGTGATCACCCCCACCGCCTGGAACATCGGGCCGCGCGACGGCAACGAGGTTCTCGGCCCGATCGAGAAGGCCCTGGTCGGTTCACCGATCGTGGATCCCGACGATCCCGTCGAGCTCGGCCATGTGGCACGCAGCTTCGACTCCTGCCTGGTCTGCACCGTGCATGCCTACGACGGCAAGACCGGCAAGGAGCTGTCGAAGTTCGTCATTAACGGAATGGTGTGAGCCCGGCGATCGAGCCTGGGGCACACGACTCCCGCAGCAACCCAGGCGGTTCCGATATCCGCCCCCCTTCGCTGGATATCGGGCCGCCTGGGTGTGCGGTCTTGGTGGTGGGCTGCGGAAACCTGTTGCGCGGCGACGACGGTGTCGGACCGGTTCTGGTCCGCCACCTGTGGGAGCGCGGGGTGCCCTCCGACGCCCGGCTGGTCGACGGGGGCACTGCGGGGATGGACGTCGCCTTCCAGATGCGCGGCGCGCAGCGGGTGGTGATCATCGACGCGTCGGCCACCGGCGCGCAGCCGGGGACGGTGTACCGGGTACCCGGCGAGGAGTTGGCCGACCTGCCGCCGCTGCAGGGCCTGCACACGCACTCCTTCCGGTGGGATCACGCGATCGCGTTCGCCCGCTGGGTGCTGGCCGACGACTGCCCGAGCGACATCACGGTGTTTCTGATCGAGGCAGCCGGTGTCGAGTTGGGCGCGGATCTGTCCGAACCGGTCGAGGCCGCGATGGAGCAGGTGATCGAGCTGCTCGAGCGCGACTATCTGGGTCCGCTGCGGCCGCAGATCGGTGACGACATCTCTGTCGGCTTCACCGACGACGGATACGTGCGGCTGGACGCGGCGTTGGCGGCCAGCCGCTTTCCGTCGGACGCGGTGGCGGCGATGGTGCGCGAGGACGATCTCTGGCTGATCCCGCTGCGGGGGCCTCGCAGCGGCGGCTTGTTGCTCAAGCAGCGCAACCCCGCCGGCGACCGCTCCCTGCTGGTGCGCGAGGTACTCGCAGACCGCCCCGTGACCGGCGTTCATCAGGCATTCTGGGACGATGCCCAACACGCACTGCGGATTCCGCTGGGGTCGGCCCGGTGATCGTCATGTGTGATGCGCCCAGGCCCAAGACCACCGTCCGGAACGACAGTTCCACCGACGAGGCGCTGGATGTGCAGACCGTGGTGGTGCCGGAGCGTGGCCGCTGGGCGGTGGACATCGTCGTGGTGTTCGCCGACGGGGTGGTGCGCAAGCGCATCGACACTCACAACACCAAAGCCCGCGCCGAGTTGTCGGCCCGGTTGATCAAACGCGCCGCCGAGCGCGATATCCGCGGACCCATCCACGGATGAGGGGAGAGATGCCGTGACTGCAGTTGCCGACTCTGTGGAGACCGACGTTCTCGCGGTCCGACCGCAGGCCTTGGGTGCGTTCGCACTTCCGCTGGGCTACATGCTGATTCCGGCCTCCCCGGACACCGAGGACGCCCGCACGGCCCTGCTCGCCGGCGCCGTGCCACAGTGGCCCGAAGCGCTGCGCGCGCACGAACTGGCGCTGGCCGGAGATCGCGAGGGCGCACTGGCATTGCTGGACGGCGATGACCCGGTCAGCCGATACAACCGATTCGTGATGGATCCCGACGGCGCGGATCCCGATGAATTGCGCTCGCAGCTCGGTGAATTCGGCGTACTGGTGGACGTGGTGCTGTTCGCCCTCGGCCGGTCCGACACGCCGCCGGCGGTGGGTTCGGCCACCGCGGAGCTGGCCGCCCTGGTGCTGTCGACGCAGGCCAGCAAGGCATTGAACGACGGGGACGCCGCGGGTGCGACGGCGTTGCTCGACCAGGCCGCCGACGAGGTGGCCGACGTGTCCCGGCCGTTGTACGGCGTACTGCTGGGTGCGGCGGCCTCGATCGCCGCCCACGGCGGGCATCCGGACGCCTACCGGCGGTACGAGACGGCGCTGGCGGCACTCGACGGTGCCGACGGGCTGCGCGTCGCACGGGCCGAGCTGCACCTGCACCTCGCCGGGTTGCTGCACGAACAAACTCCTGACCGTCCAGAGCTGCTGGCAGCGGTTGTGCCGCATTATCATTCGGCGTTGCAGTTGGTGCTGCGCGACGAGGCCCCGCTGTTGTGGGCGTCGGCGCACGCCAACCTGGCCACGGCCTATCTGACGATGCCGATGACCGAGGCCTCCGGTCAGTTGCGGCTGGGCATCGCCGCACAGTCGCTGCGGTCGGCATTGAAGGTGTACACCCGGGAGGACTATCCCGAGCAATGGGCCAGCGTGCAGCTCAACCTGGCCAACTCGCTGGTCTACACGCCGTCCAAGCATCAAGCCGACAACCTCGTCGAGGCGGTCGAACTCTACGAGGCGGTGCTGGAAGCCCGCGACCGTGACACCGACCCGGTGGGCCGGGCCCGGGTGCTGGCGAACCAGGGCAACGTGCTGGCTCATCTCGGGGCCTTCGACCAGGCCAAGGCCAAGCTGTACGAAGCGCGGTTCCTGTTCGAGGAACTCGGCGACGACGATGCGGTGCGCACCGTTCGCGGCGTGCTCGACGAGATCGCCCGCCAGACGACGTTGGGCCGGACGGACGCCGATGTCGACGACCACTGAACGGCCGGTCGCCGAGCCGACGTTCGAGGACCTCGCCACCCGGGTGGACGCGGCGGTCGCCGCGCTGGACGGGCTGGACCCCGCGGCGCGCAGCGTGGCCGAGGAATTGAAGTCGGCGATCGAGGAGATCCACCGGGCGGGTTTGGTGACCATGGTGCGCCGGATGCGTTCACCAGACCCCGCCCGAGACGTGCTGTTCGAGTTGGTGGATGATCCGACGGTCCACCTGCTGCTGTCGCTGCACGGCATCGTGCGACCGGATCCCGTCACCCACGCCAACCAGGTTCTGGCATCGGTACGCCCCCAACTGAACAGCCACGGCGGTGACGTCACGCTGGTCCGGGTCGACGACGGAACGGCGTTCGTGCGCCTGGAAGGCGCCTGCAACGGATGCTCGATGTCGTCGGTGACCTTGCGCAACCTCGTCGAAGAGGCTCTGGTACAGGGTGTTCCGGCGATCACGGCGGTCGAGGTGCTGCCCAACGAGCCCACTCCCACACTGATCCCGGTCGAGGCGTTGCGGATCGGGCGCGATCCGGGCGGCGAGGGTTGGGTGAAGGTCGGGCCCGCTGCCGACCTGGCTGTCGACGAGCTCTCGGCGCTGAGCCTGACGACGGCCACCGGGGAACCCGCCGAGGTGATCGTGGTCAACGCGGGGCAGCGACTGTCGGCCTACCGCAACGAGTGTGCGCACGAGGCGCTGCCGCTGGACAACGCGGTGCTCGACCTGGCCAGCAACACCCTGACCTGTCCGTGGCACGGCTTCTGTTTCGACGCGACGTCGGGGGAGTGTCTCAGCGCTCCCGGGGCCCAGTTGGAACAGCTGCCACTGCGCGTCGACGAGGGCGTCGTCTGGATCCGCGTCAGCACATGAGCCGCTATACCGTCCGGCGCAACATCAGTGGATTCGGCGGGACTCGCGCCGACGTCAGACCGGATGTCGACCGGACCGACGGCTGGTCACCGGCGTTGTGGCTGGGGGCACCCGCACCGGGCGGACTGGCGCTGCCGCCGGCCCAACCCTCGATGGCGTGGATGTATTCACCGCGCGGAGTCTTCCTCGGCGAGCAGCACCTCGTGGTGGCGGACTCGGGTAACCACCGGGTGCTGATCTGGCATGGCATCCCCGAGGACGACGAGCAACCCGCCGACGTGGTGCTCGGCCAGCCCGACGGAACCTCGGAGGGCCGGGCGGCCGGCGGCCGGGGCCCGGAGCGCGGGATGAATCTGCCGACCGGTGTGCTGGTGCACGACGGACGGTTGATCGTCGCCGACGCCTGGCATCACCGGATCCTGGTGTGGAACAGCGTGCCGCAGACCAGCGACGTGGCGCCGGATCTGGTGCTCGGTCAACCGGATGCCGTCTCGGTGACCGAGAACCGCGGCGGCGAATGCTCGGCGTCGACGTTGTACTGGCCGTTCGGCATCGGTGTCGTCGGGTCGGCCTTCTGGGTTGCCGACACCGGAAACCGGCGCGTTCTGGGCTGGCGCAACGGCATTCCCGAACCCGACCAGCCCGCCGACGTAGTGCTCGGCCAACCAGATCCCGTGTCGCGGGAGGAGAACCGCGGCGGTGTGGTCGGCCCCGCCACGTTCCGCTGGCCCCACGACATCACCGGCGACGACGATGTGCTGCTGATCGCCGACGCCGGCGACCACCGGTTGCTGGGGTGGGCCCCCGCGCCCGACGCAGACCGCGACGCCGACACCGTGCTGGGCCAGCCCGACTTCGACAGTGCGCTGGAATGGCCCTATGGGCCGCATACGTCCGATCGGTTCCGCTTCCCGTACGCGGCGTGCCTGGACGGTCGTCGGCTGGCGGTCGCCGACACCGCCAACAACCGGATCCTGCTGTGGGACGACCGGCCGGACGACGGTCGCGGCGCCGATCATGTGCTGGCCCAGCCGGACTTCGGCTCGAACGGCGAGAACCGCTGGACCTCGGTGCAGCGCGACACGCTGTGCTGGCCGTACGGGTTGTCGCTGCGCGGTGACTCGTTGGCGGTCGCGGATTCCGGCAACAACCGGGTGATGATCTGGCGCCGCACGACGGGCGGCGAGTCGGAGTGAGGCCGCGGATCGTCCAGGCGGACGGGCAGATCGGGTTCTATTGGGCGACGCCTGCGGGCAGCCCGACCTCGTTGCAGGCGTTGGTGGCTGTCGACGACGAGCCGGATCGGTTGGTGGCCACGCACCTGGAGGCACTCGACGACGCGCTGATCATCGCGGCAGGCCGGTTCGGCGAGATCCTGGGTGGGGGCCGGTTGCCCGCCGACGCCGACGAGCGGGACGGCCTGGTCGAATTGCATCGCACACTGGACCGGCTGTGCTTCGAATACGCCGCGGCGCTGGAGAAAACGGGCCTGCGCGCCGAGTTGCGGGCCGGGAAGATCATCGGCACGGCCGCGCTGTTCTCGATCCGGGCCCGCCTGCCGCTCGATCTGCTGGGTCCGGCACCGTTCGACGGAGAGCTCGACGACCCGTCGATCGGGGTCATCGGAGGGTTCGGGGAGTTTCATCTGGTCGACCCGGACAAGCCGTGGAAAGGCGGCCGCTGGGTGGTGCGCACCGAAGCCGGCCAACGGTTTCCGCTGACCCTGGCGATGCTGTTCTTCGACAGCTCAGGGGTGAACAAGGAGGCTGCCCGCAAGGAGCATCGCGACGCCCTGGAAGCGGTGGTGGCGTCGGCCGGCTCGCCGGACGCTGATCCGTTGACAGTGACCTGCGCAGTGGATTGGCTGCTCTACGATTGGCTGATGGCTCATCGGGAGAACGCCGACAGCGCCGAGATCGTGTTCCCGAAGGGCTACGAGAACGATGCCGCGCTGGTGGTGTCCGCGGCGGCGACCTCGGTGGCCGCGCGGGCGACGTTCGACCCCGGTCTGGTGGGGTTGATCGCGTGACCACCATTCTGGTCGACCCGGCGGAGTTCTTCGGCGCGGAGGCGATCCAGAATCCGTATCCGCTCTACGCGCGGCTGCGGGAGGCGGGGCCGGTGCACCGGGTCGGCGATTCCGGCTTCTATCTGGCCTCCTCGTGGGCCGCGATCACCGAGGTTGCGGCGCGCCCACAGGACTTCTCGTCCAACCTCACCGCGACGATGACCTACACCACCGACGGTGGGGTGGTGCCGTTCGCCATGGAGGGTCTCGGCGGGGCGACACACATCCTGGTCACCGCAGACGATCCCGTGCATGCCGCACACCGCAAGCTGGTGCTCGCGCAGTTCACGGCCAAGCGGGTGGCAGCGCTGGGACCGCTGGTCGCCGACGTCTTCGACCAGCAGTGGTCGGTTGGCGTTGTCGACGGGCGTATCGAGTGGATGGACGCGGTAGCCAACCGGTTGCCGATGTCGATTGTCGGCCGCCTGATCGGCGTTCCCGACGCCGACACCGACAAGCTGGCGCACTGGGGATACGCCACCACGCAGTTGCTCGACGGGTTGATGTCGGCTGACGAGCTCGCCGCGTCGATGACGGCGATCACCGAACTCAGCGGTTACATCGCCGAGCATCTGGAGGGCGCGATCGCCGCCCCGCGCGACGATCTGATCGGCGACCTTGCCAGGGCGTGCAACGACGGACGGTTGAGTACGTTCGCCGCACAGCTCATCCTGGTGTCCCTGTTCAGCGCCGGCGGTGAATCCACGGCCTCGCTGCTGGGCACGGCGGTGTCACTGCTGGCGACGGATCCGGAACTTCAGGCACACCTTCGCGAACGGCCGGAATCGTTGGGCGCCTTCGTCGAAGAAACCCTGCGCCTCGAGCCGCCCTTCCGCGCGCATTACCGCCATGTGGTGCGCGACACCGA
>NZ_BEWG01000025.1:149550-151776 GCF_002723835.1 Mycobacterium sp. shizuoka-1
TCTGCGGTGTCGCGCTGCCCGCGGGCTCCCGGGTGCTGCTGCTGTGGGGGGCCGCCAACCGGGACCCCGACCACTTCGAGGCGCCGGATGAATTTCGGCTGTCCCGGCCTAACACCAAGGGGCACCTGTCGTTTGGTAGGGGAGCCCACTTCTGCCTGGGGGCCCCACTGGCGCGGCTGGAAGCGATCACGGTGCTGGGCCTCATGCTCGAGCGCACCGCGTGGTTCGAGGCGGTTGACGTCGGACCCTGGTTGCCCAGCGTGCTCGCCCGCCGGCACGCCTATCTCGATCTCGCCGTGCGCTGAAAGCGCGAATCATACTGGCGGGTAACAAATATCCCCCCTCGCCTCACCTGGTTCCTCCCCCCTAACGGGGGATACCTGAGCTGCCCCGCACGGTAGACATACGCCTACCGACAGACGCCGTCGGTGCGGTGCTCGCCGCTACCGAGAGGAGGGCAGGGCAGTTGGGTCCGTATCTGCCGATCTTGGTGTTGGGCGTTATTGCGGCGGGTTTTGCGGTGGTGTCGGTGGTGATTGCGTTGGTGGTGGGGCCGCGGCGGTTCAATCGGGCCAAGTTGGAGGCCTATGAGTGTGGGATTGAGCCGGTGGTTGGGGAGCCGGTGGGTCAGCGGTTTCCGATCAAGTACTACCTGACGGCGATGTTGTTCATCGTGTTCGACATCGAGATCGTGTTTTTGTATCCGTGGGCGGTGTCGTTTGATGCGTTGGGGACGTTCGCGCTGGTGGAGATGCTGATTTTTATGGGCACGGTGTTTGTGGCGTATGGGTATGTGTGGCGGCGGGGTGGGTTGGAATGGGATTAGAGGAGGCGTTGCCGGGCGGCATTTTGTTGTCGACGGTGGAGAAGGTTGCGGGGTTTGTGCGTAAGGGGTCGTTGTGGCCGGCGACGTTCGGGTTGGCGTGTTGTGCGATCGAGATGATGGCGACGGCCTCGCCGCGGTTTGATATTGCCCGGTTTGGGATGGAGCGGTTTTCGGCGACGCCGCGGCAGGCGGATTTGATGATTGTGGCCGGGCGGGTGAGTCAGAAGATGGCGCCGGTGTTGCGGCAGGTCTATGACCAGATGGCTGAGCCGAAGTGGGTGTTGGCCATGGGGGTGTGTGCGTCCAGTGGGGGGATGTTCAACAACTATGCGGTGGTCCAGGGGGTGGATCATGTGGTGCCGGTGGACATTTATCTGCCCGGGTGTCCGCCGCGGCCGGAGATGTTGCTGAATGCGATTCTGGCGTTGCACGCCAAGATCGCCGAGATGCCGTTGGGGGTGCACCGCGCCGAGGCCATTGCCGCCGCGGAGAAGGCCGCGCTGGCCGCCCCGACCACCCTGGAACTCAAAGGCCTGCTCCGGTGAGCGATCAAGACCCGGGTGGTGGCGAGGTCATCGGCGTTCGCCATGGGATGTTCGGCATCAACGGCAGCGGCGACACCTCCGGCTACGGACGGCTGGTTCGTGAGGTCGCCCTGCCCGGCAGCACGCCGCGGCCCTATGGCGGCTATTTCGATGAGCTCGTCGATCGGCTGGCCGAGGTGCTGGGAGCCGACACCTTCGGCGCGGCAGTCGAGCGCGTCGTCGTCTTCCGCAACCAGCTGACCCTGGAGATCCGCCGCGAACATCTGCTGGCTGTCGCGCAGGCGCTGCGGGACGACGAGCGCCTGAGATTCGAATTGTGTTGTGGCGTCTCGGGTGTGCATTACCCGCAGGATGTCGGCCGTGAGCTCCACGCGTTCTATCCGTTGCTGTCGATCACGCATAACCGGCGGGTGCAGGTGGAGGTGGCGTGTCCGGATGCCGATCCGCATGTGCCGTCGTTGTTTTCGGTGTATCCGACGGTGGATTGGCATGAGCGTGAGACCTATGACTTCTTCGGCATCATCTTCGATGGCCATCCGGGGTTGACCCGTATCGAGATGCCCGATGACTGGGTGGGTCACCCGCAACGCAAGGACTACCCCCTCGGCGGCGTTCCTGTCGAATACCACGGCGCCCAGATCCCCCCGCCCGACGAACGCAGGTCGTATCACTGATGAGCGCGCAAGAGAACGTGATCGTCCTGGGCGGCCAGGACTGGGAAGACATCGTCGCCGCCGCCCGCACGGGCGAGGCCGGCGAACGAATCGTGGTGAATATGGGTCCGCAGCATCCGTCGACGCATGGGGTGTTGCGGCTGATTTTGGAGATTGAGGGTGAGACGGTCACCGAGGCGCG
>NZ_BEWG01000026.1 GCF_002723835.1 Mycobacterium sp. shizuoka-1
GCGATCTACACGGTGATCACCTCGGTGGTCAACGTGGCGACCACGCTGATCGCGATCGCGCTGATCGACAAGATCGGGCGAAAGCCGTTGCTGCTCATCGGTTCGTCCGGGATGGCGGTCACGCTGATCACCATGGCGATCATCTTCGCCAACGCCACCGTGGTGGATGGCAAGCCGAACCTGCCCGGCGCCTCCGGGGTCATCGCATTGATCGCGGCCAACCTGTTCGTGGTCGCGTTCGGCATGTCCTGGGGACCGGTGGTCTGGGTGCTGCTCGGTGAGATGTTCCCCAACCGCATCCGGGCCGCGGCGCTGGGCCTGGCCGCGGCCGGACAGTGGGCCGCCAACTGGCTGATCACCGTGACGTTCCCCGGCCTGCGCGACCACCTCGGCCTGGCGTACGGCTTCTATGGGCTGTGCGCCATCCTGTCGGGGCTGTTCGTGTGGAAGTGGGTCATGGAGACCAAGGGTGTGTCGTTGGAGGACATGCACGCCGAGCTGCTGCACGAGGACAAGTCCGCGCCGGCCTGACCGCTACGGCACGTCGGTGTACTGCCAGCTGACGCCGGTGTTGGAGAACGTGAAGCCGTTGCCGGTCTGCTCGCTGAGGCATGAGATTCCGACCTCTTGCTGAGTGTTGCAGCGGAAGCCGGCCGCGGCCAGGATCTTGTTGAACGGCAAGGTTTTCGTGGTCCCCGACGGCTGCTTGACCTCATCGGCCGGCACCGCGGCGAACTGCGGATCCCCCAGCGTGCGCACCACGATCGTGTTCGGGGCAGCGCTCTGCCCGGTGTCGTCGGTCACGCTCTGCGGCGCCCCGGTGACCCCGATGCGTCCGGTGCCTGCGGTCGACTGGCAGCCGGCCCAGCTGCGGGGGACGATCACGCATCGCCAGCTGCCGCTCGGACTGGTGAAGTAGTAACCCGCGTGGACATCGTCGGTGCGTAGGTAATAGTCGAACGCGTTGACCAATTTGTCGTTGCTGGGGCGCGCTGACATGGTGGCAGTGCCGCCTGACGCTGTTTGCTGGGCGGTCTCGTTGGTGGTGACGATCGGGTTGGCGCAGGCGCTCAGCGCCGACGCGGCCAGACTCACCGCCGCCCACGCCCGGAGTCCTCGCACGAGATGCCAGCCTAGTGGCTGATCGCGGGTGCATCCGAAACCGCCGTGACGGCGCCGTGGCCCGCATGGAACAATCGCAGGCCGTGAAGACCTTCGAGGAGCTGTTCGCCGAACTGGGGGAGCGCGCCCGCACCAGACCCGCCGGCAGCGCCACCGTCGCGGCGCTGGACGGCGGCGTACACGGCCTCGGCAAGAAGATCCTCGAGGAGGCCGGCGAAGTGTGGCTGGCCGCCGAACACGAGTCCGACGAGGACCTGGCCGGTGAGATCAGCCAGCTGCTGTACTGGACGCAGGTGCTGATGCTGGCCCGCGGCCTCACTCTCGACGACATCTACCGAAAGCTCTAGGTCGCTGCCATGTTGCGCGTTGCCGTCCCCAACAAGGGGGCATTGTCCGAACCCGCCGCCGAGATCCTGTCCGAGGCCGGCTACCGGCGGCGCACCGACCCCAAAGATCTCACGGTCATCGACCCGGCCAACGGGGTGGAATTCTTCTTCCTGCGACCCAAGGACATCGCGATCTACGTCGGCTCGGGCCAGCTCGACTTCGGGATCACCGGCCGCGATCTGGCTGCCGAATCCGACGCCCCGGTGGTCGAGCGGCTGGCGCTGGGCTTCGGATCGTCGAGCTTCCGGTACGCCGCGCCGGCCGGGCGGGACTGGACGGTAGCGGATCTGGCCGGCAAGCGAATCGCCACCGCCTATCCGAACCTGGTCCGAAAAGATCTGGCGGACAAGGGAATCGAGGCGACCGTCATCCGGCTGGACGGGGCGGTCGAGATCTCGGTGCAGTTGGGTGTTGCCGATGCGATCGCCGACGTGGTGGGTTCCGGTCGCACCCTGCGACTGCACGATCTGGTGGCTTTCGGTGACACGCTGTGCGATTCGGAAGCCGTGCTGATCGAGCGGGCCGGCAACGGCGACGACACCCACCGGGCCGCACGCGACCAGCTGGCGGCACGCGTGCAGGGCGTGGTGTTCGGTCAGCAGTATCTGATGCTCGACTACGACTGTCCGCGTGAGGTGCTCGAGCGCGCCACCGAGATCACCCCCGGGTTGGAGTCGCCCACCATCGCCCCGCTGGCCGATCCGGACTGGGTGGCGGTGCGCGCCCTGGTGCCGCGCCGGGCTGTCAACGCCATCATGGACGAACTCGCGGCCATCGGCGCCAAGGCGATTCTGGCTTCCGACATCAGGTTCTGCCGCTTCTGAGGTTCGACCGGCACGCACCTGCGTGTTAGCGTCCCTTTAGTTGCCGCCGGCCCGGAGGACCGCCATGACGCACGCTCTCGTTCTGTTATTGGCCCTGCTGATCGGTGTGATCGCCGGTCTGCGCGCGCTGACCGCCCCGGCGGTGGTGGCGTGGGGCGCGTTCCTCGGGTGGATCGACGTGACCGGCAAGTGGTCGGAGTGGGTGGCCCACCCGATCACCGTGACCGTGCTGACCGTTCTGCTCTTCGTTGAGCTCGTCACCGACCAGCTGCCGAAAACGCCCAGCCGCAAGACCACAGCGCAGTTCCTGACCCGCCTGCTGACCGGTGCGTTCGCCGGTGCGGTGATCGGGAGCGCGTTCTATCACACGTTCAGCTCGGTGGGTGCCGGCATGATCGGCGCCGTGCTGGGCACCCTCGGCGGTTACGAGGCGCGGTCCAGGCTGGTGGCGGCCAACGGTGGTCGCGATCTGCCGGTGGCGGTGGCCGAGGACGTCATCGCGGTCGGCGGCGGGTTCCTGATCGCCTATCTCGTCAGCGTCCTGTGACGACCTCATTCGACGCGATCGTCATCGGCGCCGGGCAGGCCGGCCCACCGCTGGCCGGCCGGCTGACCGCGCAGGGTCAGACGGTCGCGGTGGTCGAACGCAAACTGGTCGGCGGGACCTGCGTGAACTCGGGTTGCATCCCCACCAAGACGCTGGTGGCCAGTGCACACACCGCGCACACCGCCCGCCGGGGCGCCGACTACGGGGTGTCCACCGGTGCGGTGTCCGTGGACATGGCAAAGGTCAAGGCGCGCAAGGACGGAATAGTGCTCGGCGACCGCAGCGGGGTCGAATCGTGGCTGGAGGGGATGGACGGCTGCACCCTGATCCGCGGCCACGCGCGGTTCGAGGATCCGCACACCCTGCGGGTCGACGACCAACTCCTGCGGGCCGACCGGATCTTCCTGAACGTCGGTGGCCGGGCGGTGGTGCCCGACCTTCCCGGGCTGTCCGACATCGACTACCTGACCAACGTCGGCATCCTCGAACTCGACACGGTGCCCGAGCATCTGGTGATTGTCGGCGGCAGCTACATCGGCCTGGAATTCGCCCAGATGTATCGTCGGTTCGGCGCCCGCGTCACCGTGCTCGAGCGGGGACCGCGGCTGACCCCCCGAGAAGACGAGGACGTGTCGGCAGCAGTCGAAGACATTCTGACCGCCGAGGGAATCATCGTGGTCACCGGTGCGGACGGACTGCGGTTTACCAAGCGTGACAACGGCTTCGACGTCGTCGCGCGCGACGGCGCCGAGCCGATCGCCGGCACTCACCTGCTGGTCGCGGTGGGCCGCCGCCCCAACACCGACGACCTGGGACTGGAACGGGCCGGCGTCGAGGTCGACGGCCGCGGCTACATCGTCGTCGACGACCAGTTGCGCACCAGCGCCGCACACATCTGGGCGATGGGGGACTGCAACGGCAAGGGCGCCTTCACCCACACGTCCTACAACGACTACGAGATCGTCGCCGCCAATCTGTTCGACAACGATCCGCGCCGGGTCAGCGACCGGGTGCCGACCTACGCGCTCTACATCGACCCGCCGCTCGGCCGGGCCGGGATGACGATCGCCCAGGTCCGCGCCTCGGGACGGCCGGCGCTGGTCGGCAAGCGCCCGATGACCCGGGTCGGCCGGGCAGTGGAAAAGGGTGAGACACAAGGGTTCATGCAGATCGTCGTCGACGCCGAGACCGACGAGATCCTCGGTGCGGCCATCCTGGGGGTCGGCGGCGACGAGGTCATCCATTCGATCCTCGACGTCATGTCGGCCGGGCTTCCCTACACCGCGATATCGCGCACCATGCACATCCACCCGACGGTCAGCGAGCTCGTGCCCACCATGTTGCAAGAGATGACACCACTGGAGTGACCGACACCAGCACGCCCACCGGACGCGGCCCGATCACGGCACTGGTTGCCGTCACCTACGTGGCCATGGTCACGATGAACGTGCTGGCCAATGCGTTGCCCTTGAACGGTCGCAACACCGGCGACATCTCCGACGCGTACCCGAGCCTGTTCACCCCGGCCGGCATCACGTTCTCCATTTGGAGCCTGATCTATCTGCTGCTGGGGCTGCACGTGCTCTACCAGCTCGGGCTGTTCCGCGTCGGCCGCCTCGACGGCGACCAGACCGCGCTGCTCAATCGGGTCGGACTGCTGTTCGCGGCCTCCTCACTGGCCAACACGGCGTGGATCTTCGCCTGGCACTACGACGTCATACCGCTCTCGGTGGTCTTGATCGTGGCGATTCTGGTGTGCCTGATCCTGATCGCCGACACGATCCGGGCCGCGCACCTCACCACTCGCGAAAAGTGGTTCATCGCAGTGCCGTTCAGCATCTACTTCGGCTGGACCACGGTGGCTACGGTGTCCAACGTGACCGTGCTGTTGGTCAGCGTGGGCTGGGACGGCTTCGGGATCAGTGCCGCGGCATGGGCCACCGTCATCGTCGTGGTGGCGATGCTGATCGGCACGGCCACGATGCTGCGTAACCGCGATGTCGCCTATGGGCTGGTGTTGATCTGGGCGTTCAGCGGCATCCTGCTCCGGCAGGTGTCCCCGGCGGGATTGGACGGTCGCTACCCGACTATCGTCGCGGCTGTCGTTGCGTCACTGGTGATTTTCGCCGCGGCTGAGGTGCTCGTGCTGCGGCGGCGGACGCACGGCATGGCCTCGGCATGACGTTATAGCGGCGGACCCGAAGAGGGGTCCACGGCGGGGAACGTCGACACCACACCGAGGATCATCTCAAGCGTTGCCTCTTCGGCGGCGATACGAAGGTCGGCGGACGGGTAGTGCTGGCGTTCGAGATCGGCCAGCAGAGCGAACACCACGGTGATCAAGCCGCGGACGCGAATCGTGCGGTCAATCGACGATTCTGCCGCGTTGGCAGCGAGGCGCCCGACGATCAACGATGTCGCCGTCCATTCCGGCCGCCCGACAAGCTCAACGCCCGGGTAGTCACGGACTTTCTCCATGAAGCGGGCGTGGTAGCTACCGGACCCGGTGCGCTGGTATTCGAAGACTGGGCCGAGCAGCGCCTCGAGAAGTCCGCGCGCGGTGACGTTGCCCGCGGCCTCCAGTGCCGCCAGCAGCTCGAGGCGTTTGGGTTCGAATTCGCTCTGGCGTTCGTCGATGACTGCCGTTATCAGGCGGTCCCGGTTGCCGAAGTGATAGCGGATGGCGGCGCTGTTCTGCTGACCCGCCGCGGCGATCACCTGTCGCAGCGAGACCGCGGGTCCGTGTTCGGCGATGAGGCGTTCAGCGGCATCGATCAGCGCCGTGCGACCCGACCGCTGGCCACCCTCACTCATCAGGCCACGGTATCACAATCGTATTGCAGATCTAACCCAAACGTATTAGCTTCTCGAGCATGGACTTTTCTTTCTTTGCTAGCCACGCGGCGGTGTGATGTCAGACCTGGGCGCGATTCCGACCGATCCGACGGCGCTGACTCCTGACTTGCTACAGCGGTTGATCCACACTCTCAATCCCGACGTCGCGGTGCGCGACGTTGCGGTGCGCCGGGTGTGGCAATGGGGCGAGGGGGACGCGGTATCGACCGCGGGACGCGTGGACCTGGACCTGACCTACGATGCGTCCGGCGACGACCTGCCCACGCGGGTGGTCCTCAAGGTGGCGCGTCCGGAGTTACCTGCATTTCCGCTGTACCGCAACGAGGTCGCTGCATACACCCGGTTGCAGCCGTGGCGTTTTCTGCGAACCCCACGATGCCTCGGTGCCTGGTTCGACGAGCCCACCGGGAGTTTCGGGCTGGCGCTGGAGGATCTCACCACCTCGGGGGCCCGGTTCGCCTCGGCGGCCGCTTCGCCCTCTCTGGCGAGCCTCGAAGACGCCATCGCACAGTTGGCCATGCTGCATGCCCGGTATTGGGGATCTCGCAGAGATTGGTCGTCGGCGGAGCTGGGATGGGCGCAGACCCATGTCGCCGGCGAGTTGCACGAGCTGTTCAACCATCCCGATCTGGTGCCGGCGATGATCGCCGACGAGGTGGCCGGCACCGGCCACAAGCGTGAATTGGTGCAATCGGTCGGCGAGACCGCGGATTCGCTCTTCGACAAGGTTCGGTTGGTCCAGCGGCACCAGTCAGGTTTGAAGCAGACGCTTGTGCACGGCGATTGCCACGTCGGCAACACCTACGTCCTGCCCGACCAGTCGATGGGATTCGTGGACTGGCAGTTGAGCGTCCGGGGGTACTACATGCATGACCTGTCGTATCTGATCACCACCGGACTGGATGTTGCCCAGCGTAGGCAGCATGAACGACGGCTCATCGAATCACACCGGAATCTGTTGCGTGGTCACGGCGTTGACGATCTGCCCACGGCCACGGAGGCCTTCGACGAGTATCGCCGTGCCCAGGCCTGGAACACCTATATCGGGTGGCTGACGTGTCCGGTGGCAAATTACGGCTGGGAGATCAACGTGGCCAACCACATTCGACTTCTCACCGCCTACCGCGATTTGGACAGCGCCGCCGCGATCGAGGAACTTCGATGACCGTCGAAGAGCGGCTGCAGAGTCTGATCGACAAGGACGAGATCCGCGAACTGGCGCTACGGTATTGCCGCGGTGTCGACCGCAAGGATCCGGCGTTGTTGCGTTCGCTCTACACCCGCGACGGGATCGATAACCACGCGAACATCTTTCGCGGCAGCGCCAGCGAGTACGTCGACTTTCTGGAATCCACTTTTCAGTTCATCCAGATCGGCGCGCATTATGTCTGCAACCACCTGATCGAGTTGGACGGTGACCAGGCCAGCGGTGAGGTCTATGCCCTTGGTTACCACATCCTGCCCACGGGGCAAGGATCGCCGACAGAGTCGTTCGTTGGCGTTCGCTACCTCGACCACTACCGGCGCGAAGATGGCGAATGGCGTTTTGCCACCAGGGAACTTGTCATTGACCTCGATCGAAGTCACACCATCGACCACCGTGGCGCGGGCGATGTTGCGCCTGAGACGGACCTGTCCTACCAGCTGCTGGCAGGTGCGCGATTCGCACGCAGAACCCCGCCCGCGGATCAGTGCTGAGGCCGCGGGGTGGCGCCGAACGCGGCGAGCGTGCGCTGCACGGAACCTTCCAGCAAGTCGGTATCCAAGGGTCGGTCCAGCAGAAGCAGCCGGACGTACGTCGGGGCGACGAGATACTCGATCAACGTCTGAGGGTCGGTATCGGCCGGGAGTTCCCCGCGTTGAACGGCACGCCGGGCGATGACGGAGGCGCCGGCAAAGCGCTTTTCCCAGAACGCCTTTCGGGCCTGAACTGAAACGGGATTGCCGGCATCCAGTGCCGCCGCAGTGCGCAGTATCCGCTCGATCCCCGGTCGACGCAACAGCTCTGATATCTGGCTCAGCAGCGCACGTAGGTCGTCCTCGAGGCCCCCGGTGTCGGGCACGGGGTTGTCGATCTCGGCGAGGTGGCCGATCGCGCCGGCGGCGAGGTCGGCGGGAGTGGGCCAGTGCCGGTAAACCGTCGTCTCTGCGACTCCTGCGATCCGCGCGACAGTGGCGATGCTCAGCCCTTCGTATCCGTGCTCGATCAGCTGCTGAAGCGCGGCGTCGAGCACGGCGGTGCGCACTCGCGCCGACCGGCCTCCGGTGCGGCGCTTGACCTGAGGTTGCCCCTCGGCCATCTGGACCTCCTGGTGGCTGACCTTGACGAACAAACGGTGGAAGCCTAACGTCACCTTAACGACAGCAAAATAGCGTTAAGGGACATCATGGCAACAGGGAATCCACTGCCGATCGTCGGCAGGATTGGTGGTCGTATGGTCGCCCGCGACGCCGTCCTGAGGTGGGAGGACCGCCGGATCACCGCCGCCGCCAAGAAGCTCGGCGTGCGTGCACCGTCGAGCGGTGACGTGTCGGACCGACGTGAGGCCTTTCTCTGGGAGAAGCTCGCCTTGGGTACCGACGAGATCCACCGACGATTGCGTCGAGAAGCCGCGCTGGCCGGCGCGGTCGCCAAGGCGGAGGCGCGACTGAGCCGTCGGCGACGATTCAGCGTGACCGACCTGTACGTGCCTGCCGGCTCGGCGGCTCGGTTCGTCGAGTTCTACTGGGATCTCGTGCGTCGTAACGACGAGGTCGAACTGCTGCGTGCCCACCCCGATCATTTCGTCCAACGCATCGGGCCCGATGGCCGGCACGAGGTCTTGGAGACCAACGGGGGAAGTCCGCTGGCCGCCTGGTTTTTCATCGATTACGAGGATCTGTCGAAGGTCGTCACGCCGGTCGATCCAGCGTTTCCCGGGCAACTGGCCGGTGTCGCCTACGCCGACGGCGTTGCTGTTGGAGCCGTCCGCCATCAGTTCCGCGACACCGATGGCGGCTTTCACGCTCGACTCGTTGTCGAGTTCCCGCTGCTGACCTTGGGGCACATGGTTGCCGGGCACCGTTGGCACCTGGCGTGCGAATTCTCCAACTGGATCGAGGCCGCTCACAACTGACGGCGCCCTCAACCGACACCGAGAAGGGATCGCACAACGCGCAGAGGATCGAATTTCCCAGCAACGGTGAAACATTGGTCAGCCGACTCGCTCGGCCCGACGACGCGAGCGGACCGCCCGGCCCCCGCGACCGCGCGGCGTTTGGTCAAGCGTTACCACCGACTTGCTGATGCATCGGCGGGGCATTCAGCCTGATGCGGGCACACCAAGAGCTCGCCCGGCCAGGAGCTGTCCGGTCACGGACGCGACCCGGTGTCCCAGGTGTTCGCAGGTGCGAAGGTCCGAGTCGTGCACGGCGGTGGCGTCGGCATCGACGTCGGTGGACGCGCCTGCGCCCAGCCAGAAGCCGAGCCGATTGAGGTCGAATTCGGTTGCGCCGCGCGCATTCCACCCGGCAGGCAGGCCGAGATTGACCCAGTGCATGTGATGCTGGGCGGCGAACACGGCCAGGGCGCTCAGCGTCTGCAGCTTGTCGCCGGCCTTGGCGCCGGAGTTGGTGAAGCCGGCGCCGACCTTGTCGCGCCAGGTGCCCTCCATGCAGCGCCGCCCGGTGCGTTCGGCAAAGCCCTGGAATCCTGCCGACACATTGCCCATGTAGGTCGGGCAGCCGAAGATGATCGCGTCGGCGGCGTCGAGCACCGCCCAGTCGTCGTCGCCGACGGTGTCGACGGCCAGCAGCGTGGTTGCCGCACCGGCCGGTTCGGCTCCACGGCCGACGGCTCGGGCCAGTGTCGCGGTATGACCGAACCCGGAGTGGTAAGCCACCGCGACCCGCGGCGTCACCACGTCTGTCCTCCATATGTGCTGTCGGCCAGCTCGCGGTAGCGCTGCGGCCAGTCGGGTATCGGTAACCCGGCCAGGTGGGCGTCCAAGCGGTCGAGGTAGGCGTGCGTGCCGGGCCGGAAACCGTTGGCGTTGCGCACCCCGAGGCCGCGGTGGCTGAACCGGAGCAGAGTCCCGTCGCCGTCGGTACTCAGCTCGTAGCGCACGACGCCGGGTTCGACGATCCGCTGATTCCACACGTGTTCGAAGACGTGCGGCGGGTCCCACACCAGGATCTGTCCGGTCATCCGTTTCTGGTCGTCCGGGATCGGCGGTGCGGTGGGCGTCATCTCGATCGTTCCGCCCTCACGGGCGTCGATCGTGGTCTCGCCCATCCACTGGGCCCGCTCGATCGGGTCGGTGATCGCGGCCCACACCCGTTCGATGGGATGGGGTAGCCGGCGCTCGAAAGTCAGCACCGCCCGGTCGTTTTCGATGCTGATCCGGCCCTCGGGGGTGGTCATGAATTCTCCTTCGTGTCGTCGAGGTGGCGCTCCAACGCATCGAGATGGCCGGTCCAGAACTGTCGGTAGCGTTCGATCCAGCCATCGATGGCAACCAGGCCGTCGGCCCGCAACGCATAGATCCGCCGTTGCGCGTCGGGGCGTACCTCGACCAGTCCGACTTCCCGCAGGATGCGCAGATGTCGCGACACCGAGGGCTGGGTCAGATCCGGTAGCGCCGCAACGAGTTCCCCGGCGGTGCGGTCACCACCCGCGAGGGTGTCCAAGAGTATCCGGCGGCTGGGTTCGGCGATCGCCTCGAAGACGTCCATTCAGCCAGTATTGCATTAGGCCTATATAGGCGCAAGCAAATATTACTGTCGTTGCACCAGCAGTGTCTGCGCCGAGGTGCCGATGAACCCGTTGCGGTCGAACAGTTCGGCGGTGGTCACGCCAATACCGTCCGGGCCGATCGACCCGCGGGCTCGGACTGCGAAATCATTGCCCGCGGGCAGTCGGTGCAGATGCACCACGGTGTCGGTGTTCATGTAGACGAACTGTTGCGGATCAAGGGCCGCGCCGATGCCGTTGGCGGAGTCAACCACCATCGCCAGGCGCTGCAGTGCGGTGGTCGGCTCGTCATCGACCAGGTTCGCACCCGGCGACATCCAGTACACCGTGCCCGTCGAACGCTCCTGCTGGGGTCGCCAGTGCACCGAGTCGATGTAGCCACCGGCATCCTTCCAGTGCAGTTCCAGGGGGGCGGTCGGGCCTTCGACCAGGGGTGGATAGCGGTCGGTGGCGGCGTCGGTGGTGTCTGAGGTGGCCAATGCCCAGGCGGTGACCCGGGCCACGGTCCGCGGTGGGCCGTCCGGGCGCTCGGCGGCCATCTCGGCCGAGAGCATCGCGATGCGACTGCCCGGCCGGTCCACCCGGGCCCGCACCCGCACCTCGCTGACCGGGATCGCCCCCAGGATGTCCAGGCTCACCCGCCCGATGCGCATCCCGGGCCGCAACTGCTCCTCGATGGCTTTGGTCAAAAGTGCCAATGGTGGTGAGCCGTGCTGGATTTCGGGAGTCCAATTGCTGCGGGTGTGGTCGGTGGAGGCGAAGACCTGGGCGTCGGCATCGGTGCCCAGCCGCCGGTAGTAGCACCTCACGCGGCCGGTTCGCCGGCCTGCTCGGGCCAGCCCGGGTACGGAGGCGGGGTGCCACCGTACGCCGGGCACACCGACTGATGGCTGCACCAGTTGCACAGCTTGGACGGGTTGGGCCGGAAATCGCCTGTCGCGCCGGCGGATTGGATCGCCCGCCAAATGGCCATCAGCGTCTTCTCGAAGCGCAGCAGCTCGTCGAGCTCGGGGGCGTAGTCCAGCAGCTGGCCGTCGGCCAGGTAGATCAGCCGCAACCGGGTCGCCAGCACGTCTCGCGAGCGCAGCAGCGCCACGGCATAGAACTTCATCTGGAACAACGCCTTGAACTCGGCCAGCGCTCGGGCCGCCGGCGGCGCCTTGCCGGTCTTGTAGTCGACCACCCGCAGCTCGCCGGTGCCCGCCACGTCGATGCGGTCGACATAGCCACGTAGCAGCGTGCCGTCGGCCAATTCGACCTCGATGCGCTGCTCGCAGCTCTGCGGGTCGAACCGGGTCGGGTCTTCCAGGCGGTAGTAGCCGCTGAGCAGGTCCCGTGCCTCGGCCAGCAGCTGGCCGCGCTGGTCCTCGGTGAACCCGTCGACCAGATCGGGATGCTCGGCCAGCACCCGGTCCCAGGCCGGGTCCACCAGCGACAGCGCGGTCTGCGGGCCGCGGTCGGCGGCGGGCAGGCCGTAGAGCTGCTCGAGGGCGGCGTGTACCACCGAGCCGCGCAACTGGGCGGTCGACGGCGGCTCGGGCAACCGGTCCACCGCCCGGAACCGGTACAGCAGCGGGCACTGCTTGAAATCGGCGGCCCGCGACGGCGACAGCGCGGGACGCGGTCGCTCTGCGGCCCCGGTATCGCTCATACGCCGAGCCTAGGACGGTGTGCCGACAAGCGGACGGCACGTGGCGCGGCGAGTCCGCTATGGCAGGCTGAACGGCTGTGACCGACGCCCGTGCCGAATCCCCGCGACCCACCGGTCCCTTCGTCGTCGGGGACCGCGTGCAGCTCACCGACGCCAAGGGCCGGCACTACACGATGATCCTGAACCCGGGCAGCGAATTTCACACCCATCGCGGTGCGATCGAGCACGACGCGGTGATCGGCCTGCCGGAGGGCAGCGTGGTCAAGTCGACCAATGGCGACTCGTTCCTGGTGCTGCGGCCCCTGCTCATCGACTACGTGCTGTCGATGCCGCGGGGAGCGCAGGTCATCTACCCCAAGGACGCCGCCCAGATCGTCCACGAGGGCGACATCTTCCCGGGCGCCCGGGTGCTGGAAGCCGGCGCAGGGTCAGGGGCGCTGACATGTTCGCTGCTGCGGGCGGTCGGGCCCACCGGAGAGGTGATCTCCTACGAGGTGCGCGACGACCATGCCGTGCACGCCCAACGCAACGTGGCCACGTTCTTCGGGCAGGACCCACCGAACTGGCGGCTGATCATCGGCGATCTGGCCGATTCCGAGCTGGCCGAGGCGTCCGTCGACCGGGTCGTACTGGACATGCTGGCCCCGTGGGACGTGCTGGAGACCGTGTCCCGGCTGCTGATCCCCGGCGGCGTACTGATGGTCTATGTGGCGACCGTGACCCAGTTGTCCAAGGTCGTGGAGGCACTGCGCGAGCAGCAGTGCTGGACCGAACCGCGGTCGTGGGAGACGCTGCAGCGGGGCTGGAACGTCGTCGGCCTGGCGGTGCGCCCGCAGCACAACATGCGCGGGCACACCGCGTTCCTGGTCTCGGCCCGCAGGCTCGCCCCGGACACGGTCACCCCGACCCCGCTGCGCCGCAAGAAGCTGCAGGTCTAGACCGCGCCGAAACCGACGTTTCGCCGAAGAAGTGCGAGAAGAGGCCTGCAAAACGTCGATCTCGACGCGGTCAGTCGTCGCTGCGGTGCAGCCCACGACGCACCGAGAGCAGCTCCACCTCCGGACGCGCGGCCACCAGCCGTTCGGCGGCGTCGAGCACCTC
This sequence comes from Mycobacterium sp. shizuoka-1, assembly GCF_002723835.1. Taxonomy (GTDB): domain Bacteria; phylum Actinomycetota; class Actinomycetes; order Mycobacteriales; family Mycobacteriaceae; genus Mycobacterium. The sequence continues at coordinate 13,221 of NZ_BEWG01000026.1, forward strand.
GACGACATGGGCGCGATCGCCGGCCACCACGGCCACGCCGACACCCGCCCGCCGATGCAGGTCGGGGGAGCCGGTTTCGGCCGCCGACAGCGTGAAGCGGCGCCGCAGCTCGGCCACGATCGGCCGCACCACCGCCCGCTTGTCCTTCAGCGAGTGCACGTCACCGAGGAGCAGGTCGAACTCCAGCCAGCCGATCCACATTCAGGGCGTCGGTGTGGGACTGGCCGGTGTGGGACTGGCCGGTGTGGGACTGGCCGGACTGGGGGTGGCTGTGGCGCCACCGCGGGCATTGCCGAAGGCCAGCAGCATGTCCGCCGTCTCGCGGGACAACTGCCAGCCGCCGCGGTCCTGGTGGAACTCCATCGGGAAGGTGAAGCCGCCGGGGTTGGCCGGGTTCGACGTGGTGACGTTGACCGAGGCCAAGGCGTCGCCCGGGCGGCGGTCCGACCAGCGGATCTCGGTGGCGGTGAAGGTCAGCGGCGTAAACCCGCCGTCGCGTAGTGCGGCCGCGAATTTGTCGATGGTCGCGGCGTCGTCCGGTGTGGTGGCTTCGACGAGTTGAAGTTTGTCGGCACCCTTGACCGCCGGATCGGCCAGTCGGTAGAGCACGTCGGTCAGCACGTCTGGGCTGGGCAGGGCGGTCGCCGTGGGCTCCGGCGGTGCCAGCGCCGTCGACGACTGCTCGAACGGCCGCTGAGTCGACTTCGGCTCGGCGTGGTCAGAACACCCCGAGAGGCTGAGCGCCGCCACGATCGTGGCGGCGCTCAGAATCCCGAACAGGGCGTGACGCATCCAGCGGCGACTCAGCCGGCCGCTTGCATCAGCGCGAGCGCCGACTGCTTGGTCAGCTGCCAGCCGGTGGGGCTGGGGCCCGCGATGAACTGGATGCTCTGGGTGGCCGTCGCGCCGTTGGGCGCGGTCGCGGTGACGTTGGCGGTCGCCGACGGGCCTTCCTGGTCGATGTCGGCCACGGCGAAGCTCAGCGGGAACAGCCCCTTGGCCGACGCGTTGCTGAACGCGCGGTCTGCGGTGATGCCCTCGATGCGGCCCAGGCCGCCCTCGATGTAGGACGCCTTGACGCCGGAGAACGACCCGCCGCCCTGGAGGCCGTCGAGGGTGGCGACGAGCTGGCTCTGGAGTTCGGGGGCCGGCGCCTGCGGCAACGGTGCTCCGAAAACGACGGGTGCGACCGCCGGTGCTACCGGCGAGCTGAATGCAACCGACGTCACACCGGCGGCGGCACCACCGACGATCGCGGCGGCGGCAACGCCGGTGGCTAGCAGTTTCAGGGTCACGGCTGTCCTCTCGATCTGCCCGACTCATCGAAAAGATTAACAGTGTTGCCAGTGTGTCGACATTCCCCGAACGCACATGATCGTGGTTGGGCCGGTAGCGTTGAGGTATCCACCGCACCAACTCTCGGTGTGGGAGAGGAGCGCAAGATGAGTGAGGCACAAGACCCACAACTGTCTAGCGAGGATGCAGCCGAGTTGGAGGAGCTGCGCCGCGAGGCGTCGCTCCTGCGAGACCAGCTCGAGGCACTCGGCGCGCCCGGCGGCATGCGCAGCGCCCGGGACGTCCACCAGCTCGAGGCCCGCATCGACTCTCTGGCAGCGCGCAATGCGAAGCTGATGGACACCCTCAAGGAGGCCCGCCAGCAGCTGCTCGCCCTGCGCGAAGAGGTTGACCGGCTGGGTCAGCCGCCGAGCGGATACGGCGTGCTTCTGGGCTCCCACGAGGACGACACGGTGGACGTGTTCACCTCGGGCCGCAAGATGCGGCTGACCTGCTCGCCGAACATCGACGTCAAGGTTCTCAAGAAGGGCCAGACCGTCCGGCTCAACGAAGCCTTGACCGTGGTCGAGGCCGGCACGTACGAGTCGGTCGGCGAGATCAGCACGCTGCGCGAGATCCTGGCCGACGGCCATCGCGCGCTGGTGGTCGGGCACGCCGACGAGGAACGCATCGTGTGGCTGGCCGAGCCGCTGGTGGCCATCGAGGATCTGCCCAGCGATGTGGCGGAGGCGCTCGACGACGACAACCGCCCGCGCAAGCTGCGTCCGGGCGACTCGCTGCTGGTCGACACGAAGGCCGGTTACGCGTTCGAACGCATCCCGAAGGCCGAGGTCGAAGACCTGGTGCTCGAAGAGGTGCCCGACGTCGCCTACCACGACATCGGCGGACTGACCCGGCAGATCGAGCAGATCCGCGACGCTGTCGAACTGCCGTTCCTGCACAAGGAGCTCTACCGCGAGTACGCGCTGCGGCCGCCCAAGGGTGTGCTGCTCTACGGCCCGCCCGGCTGCGGTAAGACGCTGATCGCCAAGGCGGTGGCCAACTCGCTGGCCAAGAAGATGGCCGAGGTGCGCGGCGACGACGCCCGTGAGGCGAAGTCGTACTTCCTCAACATCAAGGGTCCGGAGCTGCTGAACAAGTTCGTCGGTGAGACCGAACGGCACATCCGGCTGATCTTCCAGCGAGCCCGCGAAAAGGCTTCCGAGGGAACGCCGGTCATCGTGTTCTTCGACGAGATGGACTCGATCTTCCGCACCCGCGGCACCGGCGTGAGCTCGGACGTGGAGACCACGGTCGTGCCCCAGCTGCTCTCCGAGATCGACGGTGTGGAGGGGCTGGAGAACGTCATCGTGATCGGCGCCTCCAACCGCGAGGACATGATCGACCCGGCGATCCTGCGGCCCGGCCGCCTCGACGTCAAGATCAAGATCGAACGGCCGGATGCCGAAGCGGCACTGGACATCTTCAGCAAGTACCTCACCGAGGACCTGCCGGTGCACGCCGACGATCTGGCCGAGTTCGACGGCGACCGAGGGCTGTGCATCAGGGCGATGATCGAGAAGGTCGTCGACCGGATGTACGCCGAGATCGACGACAACCGCTTCCTGGAAGTCACGTACGCCAACGGTGACAAAGAAGTCATGTACTTCAAGGACTTCAACTCCGGCGCGATGATTCAGAACGTCGTCGACCGGGCCAAGAAGTACGCGATCAAGTCGGTGCTCGAAACCGGTCAGAAGGGCTTGCGCATCCAGCACCTGCTCGACTCGATCGTCGACGAGTTCGCCGAGAACGAGGATCTGCCCAACACCACCAATCCCGATGACTGGGCCCGGATCTCGGGCAAGAAGGGCGAGCGGATCGTCTACATCCGCACGCTGGTCACCGGCAAGAGCAGCAGTGCAAGCCGCGCGATCGACACCGAGAGCAACCTGGGCCAGTACCTCTGACCGGTACCGGCCTCAGGTCGCCTCGGGCGTCAGCAGAGGTGTTGGGCGCCCGCGTTGTAGAAGAACGCGGCGTCCTTCGGTTCGATGCCGTCGGCGGCGGCGTAAATTCGTGACGAATCCGCTCAGAATTCCAGCGAATAGCTGTTGGCGAAATTGTCCTGAGTGACGTGGGCGTCGCGGGTGGTGGTGTCCACGCTCAACCGCTCGGTCAGGGTGCGTGCCTCGTAGCGCCAGCCCTCGGGCAACGTCAACCGTGCACCCAGATCCGGCAGATCGGCCAGGCTCAGCCCCGAATCCACCCCCTGGCTGTAGGTCTGCATGACCCAGCGCTGCCCATCCGGGTCGACGAGTTCGAACACCGGCCGTCCGGCGTCGAAGTGGAACACCGTCTTACGGTCCACCTGGTTGGCGCTGTACGGGGCGGGGTTCATCGACGACAGTTTGACCGTCGCCTGGCGGATCATCTCGATCCCGCCGAATGTCTTGGTCTCCTGCTCGTCCGGCGCGACCTTGTCGATCCCGCTCATCAACCAGTAGCGCGGGCCGTTGAGCAGCGCGGCGATCGCCCCGTTCTCCTTGGCGATGGCTTCAGCGTCGAGCTGGGTCCAGAGCTCGGCGGGGCAGTCGTTGAGCGGAAAGCTGTTGTACACAGTGGCTTCCGGGCCGGCTTCGCCCGCGTGGACGAGCAGCACCTCCCCGTAGCGCTTGCCGAACACGTCAATGCGATCTGCCATCACGTTCCTCCATCTCCAGGTAAGCGTCGCGGCCGGCCAGGCTCACCGCGACATCGGCGATCAACGGGTCGAAGAACCGCTGTCGGTACAGCGGGTCCACGCTGGTGCTGACGGTGAAGTAGAGCCCGGACAACACCGCCACGAACAGTGAAGTGTGCACCACGGTCTGGGGGACCGGCACATGGATACCAAACCACGTTCCGGCACAAGGTGGTTCACCGGCCGGGCAGGTCTGCTCGGCCGACCACAACACGGTCACGTCGTCGGGAATCGCGATGGTGCCCAGCGCCACGAAGAACGCGAAGAGTCCGGTGGTGAAGAACACCACCTGGATCGCCTGGGAGACCACCATCACCGCGACGACGTTGACCTGCTCGGCCCGCGACAGCGGGGTGCGGGCCGGGTCCGGTGCGCCGGCCAGTGGCGTGTCGGCCAAGAGAGTGGCGGTGTCCTGCCGGCCCGACCGGTCCTCCCGCAGCGCCCGCACCTCGTCGCGGATGGTCACCACCATGAAGGCGAGTGCCACCAGCGACAGGAAACCGATTGTCTGCCAGAGGCGTTCGCGTGTCATCCGGGCCGACAGCTGCCACAGCTCGCCGGTGAAATACACCACCACGGTCAGCATGAGCAGCGGGAGGGCCCGACTCATCAAGGTGCCCAGGGCGCCGAACTGCAGCCAGGCGAACCGGAACGCCCACAGCACGATCGAGCCGATGCCGAGATAGGTCAGCCACACCGTGAGTGCCGCGACGACGGCGAAACCGGCGACCTCGGCCATCGTCAGGCCGGTCCAGCCACGGTCGGTCAGCGGCAGGCCGATCACGAACAACGCCATCACGAACAATCCCGCGCCGCGTCGCCCGGCCTCGCTACGCGTCGTGCCGGCCTGATGCAGGAAATACAGGGCGAACGGCGCAGCGGCCAGGACGGCCGCCATCACCGACAGCCGCACGACGGTCACGAATCGTGCACTGCCGTCGCTGAAGTCGGCGACCAGAGTCGTGACCGCGATCAGCGCACCGATTCCGCTGACCACCGGGGCCGAGCGCTCGATCAACGCCCGCGAGCGGACCCGGCGGGTCAACACCAGCGGCAGCCCCCGGTCCAGAAACCAGTCCTGGACGTCCCGGGTGTCGGTGCTCACCTCAGCGGCTCCGGCGCGACGCGCGGTAGCGGTCGCGGGCCACCAACGTCAAGCGCAGGTTGTCCAGCAGGGGGTCGAGGAACTGCGAGCGGTACTCCTTGTCGGTGACCGCCTTGGCGGCCAGATACATGAAGGTGATGGCGGTCAGCATCATCGTCGTCTGAATCAGCGGGTCGGGGACCGGCAGGATCATCCCGAGGAATTCGCCGTCGGTGCGGCCGCTGCCGCGCGTCCACGAGTCCAGCAGCGGCGGGCTCACCACGATCAGACCCAACACCAGGAAGATCGTGCCGGTTGCCAGCGCAACCGTGAGCACCTGACCGACCTGGGAGGCGGCGACGATGAACACCACGTTGGCGCGTTCGGAGCGGGACAGCGGGTCGGCGCCGGGCTCGTCGGCGATGTCCTCGAACGGGGTACCGACCAGGCGATCCTGGTCGGCGGGCGCCGGTTCGGGCGCGGCGAGGATGGGCCGGACGCGTTCCAGGGTGCTCGAGACCAGAAACGCCGCGGCGATCAGGAACAGGAATCCGATCGCCAACCACAGCCGCGACCGGCTGATGATCGCCGCCATCAGCCACACGTAGGTGTTGAAGAACACCAGAAACGTCAGCAGCACGACCGGCAGGGCGCGCACGAACATGCCGCTGGCCAGTGCCAGGTTCGCCATGGTGTCGCGCGCGGCCCAGCCCAGCAGCGAGCCGATCCCGGTCGCGGTTGCCACCAGGATGATCCCGATCGAGATCGCCGAGGCCGTCAGGTTCACCAGCACCCGCGGGCTGGGACCGCCGAAGACACAGCCGAGGACGACCAGCACCAGGCAGACGGTGGCGGCCACGCCGCGCGGGCGCGGGGTGTCGATCCGGGACACCAGCCAGCCGGCCAGACCCGCTACCGGTACCACCAACACCACCAGCGCGAGCAGGAAACCCTCGGTCACCGTCGGGCGGCCGTCGATGTCGATGGTGTGCTTGCCCGACAACCGCACCACCAGGATCGAGTTGACCGCGATCACCGCCAGCGCGGCCAGCGCCGGCGCCGAGCGACTCCATACCCGGTGCAGCAGTGCCGTTCGGCGTACCACGGCGGGCAGCCCATGAACGAGAAACCACCGCTCTTGGGTGTAGCGGTCCGGTGCTGTCATCGTTGCGGTGCTCCGATGTGGCGGCTTCTCAGGTGAGGCCACCCTAGCGGGAAGTCACCCCGTCCACGCGGCAGGCGCGCGACGCCGGCCGGCCCTGGCCCCGTAGGCTGGCGACCATGCAACGGATCATCGGGACCGAGGTCGAATACGGCATCTCATCGCCGTCCGATCCGACCGCCAATCCGATCCTGACCTCGACACAGGCGGTGCTGGCGTACGCCGCGGCCGCCGGTATCCAGCGGGCCAAGCGCACCCGGTGGGATTACGAGGTGGAGTCGCCGCTGCGCGACGCCCGCGGATTCGACCTGAGCCGGTCGTCCGGTCCGCCGCCGGTGGTCGACGCCGACGAGGTCGGTGCGGCGAACATGATCCTGACCAATGGCGCCCGCCTCTACGTCGATCACGCCCACCCGGAGTATTCGGCGCCCGAGGTCACCGACCCGATGGACGCGGTGATCTGGGACAAGGCCGGCGAGCGGGTGATGGAGGCCGCGGCCCGGCATGTGGCCAGCGTGCCCGGCGCGGCCAAGCTGCAGCTCTACAAGAACAACGTCGACGGCAAGGGCGCGTCCTACGGGTCGCACGAGAACTACCTGATGAGCCGGCAGACGCCGTTCTCGGCGGTGATCTCGGGGCTGACGCCGTTCATGGTGTCGCGCCAGGTGGTCACCGGGTCCGGCCGCGTGGGCATCGGCCCGTCCGGCGACGAACCGGGCTTCCAACTGTCGCAGCGCAGCGATTACATCGAGGTCGAGGTCGGCCTCGAGACGACGCTCAAGCGGGGCATCATCAACACCCGCGACGAGCCGCACGCCGATGCCGACAAGTACCGGCGCCTGCACGTCATCATCGGTGACGCCAACCTCGCCGAGACCTCGACGTACCTCAAGGTCGGAACGACGTCGCTGGTCCTGGACCTGATCGAGGAGGGCCCCCAGCACGGGCTGGACCTGTCGGATCTGGCCCTGGCCCGCCCGGTGCACGCGGTGCACGTGATCAGCCGGGACCCGTCGCTGCGGGCCACCGTGGCTTTGGCCGACGGCCGCGAGCTGACCGCGCTGGCCCTGCAGCGCATCTACCTGGACCGGGTCGCCAAGCTGGTGGACGCCCGCGACCCCGATCCGCGTGCCAGCCATGTCATCGAGACCTGGGCGCACGTCCTGGACCTGCTGGAACGCGACCCGATGGAGTGTGCCGAGCTGCTGGACTGGCCGGCCAAGCTGCGGCTGCTGGAGGGGTTCCGCCAGCGGGAGAACCTCGGCTGGTCGGCGCCGCGGCTGCATCTGGTCGACCTGCAGTACTCCGATGTGCGCCTGGACAAGGGCCTCTACAACCGGCTGGTCGCCCGCGGGTCGATGAAACGACTGGTCACCGAGCAGCAGGTGATCGACGCGGTCGACAACCCGCCGACCGACACCAGGGCCTACTTCCGCGGTGAATGCCTGCGCCGCTTCGGTGCCGACATCGCCGCCGCCAGCTGGGACTCGGTGATCTTCGACCTGGGCGGCGATTCGCTGGTGCGGATCCCGACGCTCGAGCCGCTGCGGGGCAGCAAAGCCCACGTGGGCGCGCTGCTCGATTCGGTCGACAGCGCAGTGCAACTCGTGGAACAACTCACGACCTGACGTTCGTTAGAGGGAGCAATACCGGTCGCGACCGGTAGTGTGGAGGAACCGGCGGCCCGGCCGAATGGCACGACACAGTCGCCGATCACGAGCAGGAGGCAGCGATGGCTCAAGAGCAGACCAAGCGCGGTGGCGGAGGCGGCGAGGACGACGACCTCTCCGGTAACGCGGCCGGCGGCCAGGAGCGTCGCGACAAGCTCGCCGAGGAGACCGACGACCTGCTGGACGAGATCGATGATGTCCTCGAGGAGAACGCCGAGGACTTCGTGCGCGCCTATGTTCAAAAGGGCGGACAGTGACCTGGCCGTTCTCTGATCGCCTGGCCACCAGTTCACCTCTGACCGATCTATCCTCGTTTTCCGATTTTCTGAGGCGAGAAGCCCCACAGTTGCTGCCGACCACCACCGGTGCAACCGGTGCGCTGCCGGGTGACGCGCTGCCGCACGGCACCACGATCGTGGCGCTGCGCTACCCCGGCGGTGTGCTGATCGCCGGTGACCGCCGGGCCACTCAGGGCAACATGATCGCCAGCCGCGACGTGCAGAAGGTGTACATCACCGACGACTACACGGCGACCGGCATCGCGGGCACCGCGGCCATCGCGGTCGAGTTCGCCCGGCTGTACGCCGTCGAGTTGGAGCACTACGAGAAGGTCGAGGGTGTCCCGCTCACCTTCCGCGGGAAGGTGAACCGCCTCTCGACGATGGTGCGCGGCAATCTCGGTGCGGCACTGCAGGGATTCGTGGCTCTGCCGCTGCTGGCCGGCTACGACATCGACGACCCCAACCCCGAAGCGGCGGGCCGGATCGTGTCGTTCGACGCCGCCGGCGGCTGGAACATCGAAGACGAGGGCTACCAGTCGGTCGGCTCTGGGTCGCTGTTCGCGAAGTCGTCGATCAAGAAGCTCTACGCCGGCGTCACCGACGCGGATTCGGCCCTGCGGGCGGCCGTCGAAGCGCTCTACGACGCCGCCGATGACGACTCCGCCACCGGCGGGCCGGATCTGGTGCGCGGCATATACCCGACCGCCGTGACGATCGAGGCCGGTGGCGCCGCCGAGGTGACCGAGCAACGCATCTCGGCCCTGGCTCGCGAGGTGATCGAAAAGCGTTCGGCGACCAACACATTCGGACCCGGCACGGGACCGAGCAACGAAGCACCCCGGGTGGACTAAGTGAGCTTCCCCTATTTCATCTCGCCTGAGCAGGCGATGCGTGAGCGTTCCGAGCTCGCGCGCAAGGGCATTGCCCGCGGCCGCAGCGTGGTCGTGCTCGCCTACGACTCCGGGGTGCTGTTCGTGGCGGAGAACCCGTCGCGGTCCCTGCAGAAGATCAGCGAGCTCTACGACCGGGTCGGGTTCGCGGCGGTCGGCCGGTTCAACGAGTTCGACAACCTGCGTCGTGGCGGAATCCAGTTCGCCGACACCCGTGGCTACGCCTACGACCGGCGCGATGTGACAGGTCGTCAGCTCGCCAACGTCTACGCCCAGACCCTCGGAACGATCTTCACCGAGCAGGCCAAGCCCTACGAGGTGGAGCTGTGCGTGGCCGAGGTGGCCCACTACGGCGAGACGAAACCGCCTGAGCTCTACCGCATCACCTATGACGGTTCGATCGCCGACGAACCGCATTTCGTGGTGATGGGTGGGACCACCGATCCGATCATCACCGCACTCAAGGAGTCCTACTCCGAGAACGCCGCACTCGGTGACGCGGTCCGGATCGCCGTCGACGCGTTGCGCGCCGGGATCAGCAGCGCGGCGGGTAACTCCGCACCGGCGGCCGAGCCACGCGTGCTGGGCCCCAGCACGCTGGAGGTGGCCATCCTGGATGCCAAGCGGCCGCGTCGGGCGTTCCGGCGAATCACCGGATCAGCGTTGGAAGCCCTTCTGCCCAAGAGCGAAGACGCGCCGGCGCCGGACGAAAACTCCTGACTCAACCCGTCATCGGTGGGCTCTGCGCCAGGAGTGCGATCGTTCAGCCGGCGGCTTGCCGATCTTCGGCAAGGAGGCGGATGATGTCCAGCACGTTTGCCCCGTCGAGTTCGGCGCTTCGGTCGATGAGTGCGGTGAACGTGTCGGCCAGGCCCTTGTCGCCAACCCGTCCGGCCAAGATTTCGCCCAATTCTCTACCGGTTGATATCAATTCGGCAGGGATAGGCGGTGTGGGCGTCGTGCCTGCGGTGGCCTCGAGCGCCGTCGCCTTCGCCACGACGTAGGCCACATCCAACGCAAACCTGACGACCCTGCGCCGGAGCTCGGCGTCGTCGCTCAGGGCTCGGGTGATGTCCCGTGTCGCATCGACGTCGAGTTCGTCGAGTGTCCGCGCGATCGGTGAATCGGGGAAGCGGCGGTGCATGTTGCAGAGCGGAAAATAGAGGACATTGACCTCGGTGGAATTCTCGGACCGTTTGTCGCCAGCTGAAACGTGCTCGGTGAACAGCGATTGCATGACGCGAGGTGGCGGCGCGCTGGAACCGGGGACGACTTCGCCACCCGAAGCGCGACAGGCGATGACGTCCGACATGTCGTAAACCCTCATTCCATTCAGCTCGCCGCCGACACACGTGCCGATCTGCGGTTGTTCGACAGGCATTTTGCCCCCTTCGGTTGTTGGTTTCGGCGGTCAGAGTCCGAGGTTGTCGATGGCCCGCTGTGCCTGTTGGCGCCGGAAGTCGCCGACGAGCGGCGGCAGCGGGTTGACCAGAACCTGGAGCCCACCCTGCGATGTGGTCAGGACGTCGATGACGTCGACGTTGCCGCTACCTCTCTGGTCTATCCCGGTGGGAATGCTCGCGATGAATACCGCGCCGTCGGGCACTTCCGGGTGAATCGGGTCGGAGCCGCCGCGCCAGAATGCGGTGGTGATCCCGTTGTAGACGCCGTTGGCGATCTGCCCGCTGGCTATGCCGTTGGCGGTCACCCGGTGCCAGTCCAGGGCCGCGATGAGCGTTTTCGATGCCGGTGCGGTGAATGCCGGCAGCCAGACGAGACTGAATCGCAGGCGCATCGTGATGTCGAAATCGGTATCCGGCAGCAGTCCGTTGTCCCGAAATCCGTGCAGCGCGATCGTCACCAGCCGGGGCGATGCGGCCCAGAAGCCGTAGCTCCACGGCGACACCTCGACTATCTCGGTCTGGGGATGCAGGCCTAGGCTCTGCCCCGCCCGGTGCACACCGTCGTCGATGAATGCGCGAATCATGATGCGGAGTCGCTCGGGCGAGAGATTCGCCGCGGCAGACTCTTTCACACCGTCTGCGGTCGTGATCATTGCTCCGTTCTGGAACAGCGACCACGCCACTTTCGGATTGTCCGGCGGATAGAGGCCCGGGATGTGGTAGGTGTCGGCCACGGGATAACCGAGTGGGCCGTTTTCCCAGCCGGCTGCGGCCCACCTGGCACGGACCAGGCCGGTGATGATCATCGGGCCGGTGTCCGGGGTCCAGTAGATCGAGCCCGTCTCGAAGTGGTTGTAGCGACCGATGCCGTCGGGAGTCCCCGTCTCATCTGTCGTCGGCAGCCCGAGTTGGCCGATACCGTTGGCCGCCTTGTATTTGGCCAGGATGTCCCCGTGAACTTCGTGGGCTCCCGTCTTCTCGCTGAAGTAGATGTTGTAGTCCGGGTAGCGAATGACGTAGCCGCTGCCTGCAGTCCGCAATGGGCCCCGCGGAGTGCCTGCACCCAGCTCTGCCGCTTTGCGGGTGATGTGTTGCTGGGCTTCGTCTCGCCGGATGGCCTCCGTCAGAAGGCTGCCGACGTCGATGGTCGGGGTGACCGTGTCGTGTATCGGCGAGAGCCAGGAAGGCGAGTGGACGACCCGGACCCCAGCGTGTACATCGATGTGATCGGCGCCCGCGCCGCCCTCGAGCACGACAGGATCGTGAAAGTCGGGTAATGCGTTGAGACGTCCGCAGAGGTCTTCGGTTCGCACACCCCGGAGTTGATCGCTGAGTTCGACCGCTTCGTGCAGCGCCGAGGCGAGCTCGACGTCATCGGTAGCGGACGCGAGGGCCGTGGCGACAGCTCTTCCTTCATCGATGAGTGGGTCGGCCGTGCCGACCCCGTCGGCTTCGCCGGAGGTCGCCTGCGCCGCCAGCCGGGACGCGTCGAGAACGAGCCGGGTGAATCGTGTCTTCAGTTCCGGAGTGCTGTCGAGGATGGACGCAATCGCGCCGTAAGAGGCGGAATCGAGCTTGTCCAAGCACCTGATCAGGCTGGATGCTCGGGCGCCGTTGCGCAGTGTGCGTAATGGCAGGGCCACGAGTGCGGCGGCGACTTGATCCTCGCCGTGCACAAGCGCCCCGGCCGCAGCGAGCGTCAATCGCCGTCGGCCGCCGCTCGGTGTCGTTCCCTGCGCCGAATCGCCCTTCGCCCAACGTGTTTCAGCCTGAAGGTTAGGATTGGTGTCTGTAGTCGTCATCGTGGTCCCCTCACCATTGCGGACCACATGATGGTGGCCCGCGTCCACGGTGGGCGGACAGGGTAGGGCACTACTCGAATTCTCGATCCGTCGACCGAGTAGTCGCCTCCGATTCGTGGGTACCTAGTCCAGCCGGATGTTCGACCGGTCACCGGTGATGACCGCGAGGATGTTGTGCCAGGCGTCGGAGGGCTCGTTGAGCACGTCGCTGTGCGCGGACGGCCCGGCCATCGGCAGGCCGTTGAGCCGGCGGCCCGCCGCCAGCCTGCTCACCCCGGCCATGTCGTCGGGGTCGGCGCCGTGCGCCCCGAACCAGATGCCTTGCACCAACTCGATCAGGTCGCCGGGTGCGGTCATCGAATACCGCGCTACCGCAGGGTTGCGGTTGTGCCAGTCCGACGGATCGTGCACTCCCACTCCGGATCCCGCGGCTTCGATGTAGACCACCCGGTCGGCGGTGAGACCGAAGCGCTCCGCGGTGCCGACGATCGACCCACCGTAGGAGTGGCCCAGGTAGGTCACCGGAATCTCGCCGGCCCGGCGATCGACGTCCTCACTGAACGCGACCAGTCGCCGCGCCATCTGCACTGCGTACCGGGCATCGGCCGCATCGACGACGCCGGTGAGTAGATCGCCGGTCGGAAAGGGCCCGCCGAGATAGGTGATCATCGCGACGTCGCCGCCGGAGCCTGCGACGAACCGCCGTGCGGTGGCGATGTCGTCGGCCGCACCGTCGAAGGTGGTGTTGAGCCCGGGCACCAGCACCCCCAACGCGCGCGCCCGCCCCAGGTCGCCGGAGACCTCGATCAGCGACTCGCGTGCGGGATCGAAACCGACGATCTGCCGCGGCACCCGACGGTCGTGGTCCGCGGGATCGGCGACGTCGGCCAGCAACGTCTCGTAGTACGCGATCCGGGTGTGGGCGCCGCGGTCGTAGTGGGCAAGGGCGGCGGCCCGCAGCGCCGGGTCGACGTGCAGTGCGGCCCACCACCGTTCGGCGTCGGCCGGGTTCATCGTGGGGTCGACGGCGGCGCGCAGCTTGACCTCGTCGGGTGTTTCGAGGGTGCGGCGCTCGTCGAGGATCGCGCTGGCGATGTTGATCCGGTTGGCCGCCATCCGCATGTCCCAGGGAACCCCGTCGGTGTTGCCGACCTCATGGGGCCGCTGGTCGATCAGCCGTTGGCGCTCGGCCTCGGTCATCGCGGCGATCTGGCCGGCGATGCGGTCCTGGCTCATGTCCGGCCAATCGGCCACCGGGTCTGCGGCGGCCGCCGCAGGCCGAACCGCGACCGGTTCGGCGACGGCACCGAACGCCGCGTCGATCGCCCTGGCCGCCTCGGCGTCGGCCGCGCCGAGTTCGCCGAGCGCGGCCCGCAGCCTGCGGGTCAGTTCGCCGGCCCGGGCGTCCAGCATCGCCCGGGCCGCCGGTTCGGCGCCGCCACTGCACGTCACCAGCAGCGGCGCCGCTGTCACCGGGGGCCCGACCGCACCGTCCTCGGCGACCGGGCAACCCTCGTCGCGCGCGGTGGCCAGCACGGCCAGCACCCGATCCCGGCCGCGGCCGATGACCTCGGCCGCGTCGCGCGCCTCGGCGGCGGCCAGAACCAGGGCCCGGCAGGCCCGGCGAAGACCCGCGGTGGTCGGTCCGATGGCGTCACGGGCGGCGCCGGCCGCCGAGCCGGTGAACACACCGGAGCTGCCCGCGACCGCGCCGTCGACCGTCTCGGCCTGGGATTGCAGCCGGCCCGCGGCCTGATCCCACTGCTCGGCCACATCGGCCAGCGCTTCGGGCCGCCAGGCCTGCACCTGCGAGACACTCGGGGCCCTCACCGCGTCGGGAGGCGCTGTGCGCCGATGCTGTCGGCGGCGGCCAGGTCGCCGGCCGATCCGCGCGCCGAGCGGGCCCAATCCCGCACATCCGTCCCGAGCCGGCGCACGTCAGCGGTGACGCGCCTGGGCGCGTCCAAAGTGCCTAGCGCAGAACCGGGTAGCGCCTCGACGCCGGGAATCTCGACGGCCGTGAGGTCGTCCGCGGTGCGGGTCAGGCGGTCCGCGAGGGCATTCAGCGCGGCGATATCGACCGCGACGGGCTCGGGCACGGCTCATCGTGACACGCAGGCAGCCACCGGTTTCTCGGCCATCCACAGGAATTGCAAACGTGTTTCGCTCGCCGCTTGGGCACCGCTAGCGGAAACCAACCAGTAGGCTCGACAGTGTGCAGCGGAGAATCATGGGCATCGAAACCGAGTTCGGTGTCACCTGCACGTTCCACGGCCACCGCCGGCTGAGTCCGGACGAGGTTGCCCGGTACCTGTTCCGCCGGGTGGTGTCGTGGGGCCGCAGCTCGAACGTGTTCCTGCGCAACGGCGCGCGCCTGTACCTCGACGTGGGCAGCCACCCGGAGTACGCCACCGCCGAATGCGACAACCTGGTGCAACTGGTCACCCACGACCGCGCCGGTGAACGGGTGCTGGAGGACCTGCTCATCGACGCCGAGCAGCGGCTGGCCGACGAGGGCATCGGCGGCGACATCTACCTGTTCAAGAACAACACCGATTCGGCCGGAAACTCCTACGGCTGCCACGAGAACTACCTGATCGTGCGGGCCGGTGAGTTCTCCCGGATCTCCGACGTGCTGTTGCCGTTCCTGGTCACCCGCCAGCTGATCTGCGGCGCGGGAAAGGTGCTGCAGACCCCCAAGGCGGCCACGTTCTGCCTGAGCCAGCGCGCCGAGCACATCTGGGAAGGGGTGTCCAGCGCGACCACCCGGTCCCGGCCGATCATCAACACCCGCGACGAACCGCATGCCGACGCCGAGAAATACCGGCGGCTGCATGTGATCGTCGGCGACTCCAACATGTGCGAGGCCACGACCATGCTCAAGGTCGGCACCGCCTCGCTGGTGCTGGAGATGATCGAGGCCGGGGTGGCGTTCCGCGACTTCTCGCTGGACAACCCGATCCGCGCGATCCGCGAGGTCAGCCACGACCTGACCGGGCGCCGGCCGGTTCGGCTGGCCGGTGGCCGTCAGGCCAGTGCGCTGGACATCCAGCGCGAGTACTACGCCCGCGCGGTGGAATACCTGCAGACCCGCGAACCGAACACCCAGATCGACCAGGTCGTCGACCTGTGGGGCCGCCAGCTCGACGCCGTCGAGAGCCAGGATTTCGCCAAGGTGGACACCGAGATCGACTGGGTGATCAAGCGCAAACTGTTCCAGCGCTACCAGGACCGCTACAACATGGAGCTGTCCGACCCCAAGATCAGCCAGCTTGACCTGGCCTACCACGACATCAAGCGTGGCCGCGGCGTGTTCGATCTGCTGCAGCGCAAAGGCCTGGCGACCCGGATCACCACCGACGAGGAGATCGAGGCCGCCGTCGACACGCCGCCGCAGACCACCCGCGCCAAGCTGCGCGGCGAGTTCATCAGCGCGGCGCAGGAAGCCGGCCGGGATTTCACCGTCGACTGGGTGCACCTCAAGCTCAACGACCAGGCGCAGCGCACCGTGCTGTGCAAGGACCCGTTCCGATCGGTCGACGAGCGGGTCAAGCGGCTCATCGCCAGCATGTGACGAGCGCGCCGCACGAGCGGCGCGCCGATCCCGGCTAAGGTTTTCCGAGTGGCGACATCCAAAGTCGAGCGGCTGATGAATCTGGTCATCGCGCTGTTGTCGACCCACGGCTACATCACCGCGGACCGGATCCGCGCGAGCGTGGCGGGATATGCCGACAGCCCCAGTGACGAAGCGTTCTCCCGGATGTTCGAGCGCGACAAGAACGAGTTGCGCGATCTGGGCATCCCGTTGGAGACCGGACGGGTCTCCACTTTCGACCCCACCGAGGGCTACCGGATCAACCGGGACGCTTACGCGCTGCCCGACATCGAGCTCACCGACACCGAAGCCGGCGCGGTGGCGATCGCCACCCAGCTGTGGCAGTCGCCAGAGCTGGTCACCGCGACCCAGGGCGCGCTGCTGAAGTTGCGCGCGGCCGGCGTCGACGTAGACCCGGACGCCGCCGTCGCGATCACCACCGCGTCGGGACCACCCGGGCTGCGTGGGTCGGAGGACGTGCTGGGAAACCTGTTGTCGGCCATCGATTCCGGTCAGCCGGTGCAGTTCCGGCATCGCTCGCTGCCCACCGATCCCTACACCGTGCGCACCGTCGAGCCGTGGGGTGTGGTCACCGACCGGGGCCGCTGGTATCTCGTCGGCCATGACCGGGACCGCAACGCCACCAGGACGTTTCGGTTGTCCCGGATCGGCGCCGACATCACCATCGTCGGGGAGCCCGGTTCGGTCGCCCGGCCGGACGGAGTCGATCTGCGGGCCATCGTCGACCGGGCCCTCGGCGAGGCGCCCAGCGGGGTGAAGGCATCGGTATGGGTGGCCGACGGCCGGGCGATGTCGTTGCGCCGCAACGGTAGATCGGCGGGGCCGCGGACCATCGGCGGCCGCGTTGGCGAGGTCATCGAGCTCGACATCGGCACCCGCGACCGGCTGGCCCGCGAGGTCGCCGGATACGGGGCCGACGCCCTGGTTCTGGAACCGGCCACGCTGCGCGAGGACGTCCTGGTCCGGTTGCGTGC
The DNA here is from genome assembly GCF_002723835.1 of Mycobacterium sp. shizuoka-1. GTDB lineage: Bacteria > Actinomycetota > Actinomycetes > Mycobacteriales > Mycobacteriaceae > Mycobacterium. The sequence continues at coordinate 30,121 of NZ_BEWG01000026.1, forward strand.
CCAGGCCGGCGAGGGCGGCGGCGCATGACCCCGGTGTCCACCCGCCTGGTGCGGCTGCTGAACATGGTCCCGTACCTGAAGGCCAACCCGAGCATCACCTACGACGAGGCCGCCGCCGACCTCGGCGTCAGCCGCAAACAACTCCAGCAGGATCTCGACCAGCTCTGGATGTGCGGCCTGCCCGGCTACGGGCCTGGCGACCTGATCGACTTCGAATTCTCCGGGGACACCATCAAGGTGACGTTCTCGGCTGGCATGGACGAACCGCTGCGGCTGACCTCGCCGGAAGCCACCGGCCTGCTGGTCGCGCTGCGCGCGCTGATCGACATCCCCGGCGTCGTCGACCCGCAGGCCGCGCTGTCCGCGATCGCCAAGATCGAGTCGGCGGCCGGCACCGTCAGCCACGACCACACCCATACCGTCGTCGCGGTTCAGGAGCGGGCGCCGATCGAGAGCGACACCGCCGCGGCGGTGCGCGCGGCCGTGCGCGACGGTCGGGCGCTCAGTATCGAGTACTACTCGGCGTCGCGGGACACGCTGTCGAGCCGGGTGGTCGACCCGATCCGGGTGGTGCTGGTCGGCGACCACAGCTATCTGCACGCCTGGTCCCGTGACGTCGACGGGGTGCGGTTGTTCCGGTTCGACCGGATCGTGGCGGCCAGCGTGCTCGACCAGCCCGCCATGCCGCCCGAGCCGGCCGTGGCGGCCCCGCCGGACACGTCGCTGTTCGACGCCGACCCGGCGCTGCCTGCCGCGACCCTGCTGGTCGCGCCGACAGCGTCGTGGATGCTCGAGTACTACCCGATGCGGATCCTCGACGAGCTGCCCGACGGCTACCACAAGGTCGCGATGACCTATGCCTCGGAGGAGTGGATGACCAGGCTGCTGCTGGGATTCGGCGCCGACGTCGCCGTGTCGGGGCCGGAGTCGCTGGTGGCCAGGGTGCGTGCCCGCGCCGCGGCGGCGGTGGCCGCGTACGCCGAGCTGGGGGGCTGACCTGCATCCCCGCTTGTCGCGGGGCTGCCTGCGGTAGCATCGAACCAACATCTGGAGGTGACCAAATTGGGTGCTCTACAACCGTGGCACTGGCTGATTCTCATCGCCGTGGTCGTGCTGCTCTTCGGCTCGAAGAGGTTGCCTGACGCCGCCCGCTCGCTGGGCAAGTCGATGCGCATCTTCAAGTCGGAGGTCAAGGAGCTGCAGAGCGAAGGCAAGACGGAACCTCCCGTCACGCCCGCGCAGCCGGCCACCCAGGTTCAGTCCGAACGCGTCGAGGCGCCGGTGACCCCGCCGGCCCAGAGCCACACCGACGCCAAACCGGCCTGATCCCGACCACGACCAGGCGCCCGCGCGCCGTAGTTGGACGCTGCCGTGCGCACCCCTAAATTCCTGTCCCGGCTGGATCCGCGACAACGTCGCAGCCGCACCAACCCGGACGGGACCATGTCCCTCGTCGACCACATCCGGGAACTGCGGACCCGGCTGCTGATCTCGATGGGCGCGATCGTGCTCACCACGATCATCGGCTTCCTCTGGTACAGCCACGGCTTCTTCGGCGTGGAGAGCCTGGGCGAGTGGCTGCGCGAACCCTACTGCTCGCTGCCCCAGTCAGCGCGCGCCGACATCAGCGCCGACGGCGGCTGCCGGCTGTTGGCGACTGCCCCGTTCGACCAGTTCATGCTGCGCCTCAAGGTCGGTCTGACCGCAGGCATCGTGCTGGCGTGCCCGATCTGGCTGCACCAGCTGTGGGCGTTCATCACTCCCGGCCTGTACCGCAACGAGCGCCGGTTCGCCTCGGTGTTCGTCTTCTTCGCGGCGCTGCTGTTCGTGGCCGGCACCGTGCTGGCCTACTTCGTGCTGGCCAAGGCGCTGCACTTCCTGCTGACCGTTGGCAGCGACGTCCAGGTCACCGCGCTGTCCGGTGACCAGTACTTCGGCTTTCTGATCAACCTGCTGCTGATCTTCGGCGTCAGTTTCGAGTTCCCGCTGCTGATCATCATGCTGAACCTGATCGGGGTGTTGCCCTACGCCAAGCTCAAGGCCTGGCGCCGCGGCCTGATCTTCGGGGTGTTCGTGTTCGCGGCGTTCGCCACGCCCGGCTCGGATCCCTTCTCGATGCTGGCGCTGGGGTTGGCGCTGACACTACTGCTGGAGTTCGCGATCCAGATCGCCCGCCTGCACGACCGGCGCAAGGCCAAGCGCGAGGCGCAGGCCGAGATCCCCGACGACCAGGCCGCGCCCATCGAGGCGCCGACGCCGGTGGCCGCCCCGGCGACGTTTGCGGCACAGCATGACGACGTCACCTGAGACCGTCGGGGCGCAGCTGCGTCAGTTCAGCGACCTGTTGACGTTTCGGCTCGACCCGTTCCAGGTCAAGGCATGTGACGCCCTCGAACGCGGCCACGGCGTGCTGGTCTGCGCTCCGACCGGGGCGGGCAAGACGGTCGTCGGCGAGTTCGCGGTGCACCTCGCGCTGGCCGCAGGGCGAAAGTGCTTCTACACCACGCCGATCAAGGCGTTGAGCAACCAGAAACACAATGATCTGGTGCGCCGCTACGGCGCGGAGAACATCGGTCTGCTGACCGGTGACCAGTCGGTCAACGGCGACGCGCCGGTGGTGGTGATGACCACCGAGGTGCTGCGCAACATGCTGTACGCCGGTTCTGATTCCTTGCAGGGGCTTTCCCATGTGGTGATGGACGAGGTCCACTTCCTGGCCGATCGGATGCGCGGCGCGGTGTGGGAGGAGGTGATCCTGCACCTGCCCGACGACGTGCGGCTGGTCAGCCTGTCGGCCACGGTGAGCAATGCCGAAGAGTTCGGCGGCTGGATCCAGACCGTCCGCGGCGACACCACCGTGGTGGTCGACGAGCACCGTCCCGTGCCGTTGTGGCAGCACGTGCTGGTCGGCAAGCGGCTGTTCGACCTGTTCGACTACGACCGCGAGGGCAAGACCCACCTCGTCGACCCGGACCTGATCCGGCACATCGCCCATCGGCGCGAGGCCGAACGTCTCACCGACTGGGAACCGCGCCGCCGCGGCTCCGGCCGTCCCGGCGGCCGACCGGGTTCGGGCCTGTACCGGCCGCCGTCGCGCCCCGACGTGATCGCCTCGCTGGACCGCGAAGGCCTGCTGCCGGCCATCACGTTCATCTTCTCCCGCGCCGGCTGCGACGCCGCGGTCAAACAGTGTCTTCGCAGCCCGCTGCGGCTGACCGACGACGAGGACCGCAAGCGGATCGCCGAGGTCATCGACCGCCGCTGCGGGGATCTCGCCGACTCCGACCTGGCGGTGCTCGACTACTACGAATGGCGCGAGGGTCTGCTCCGCGGGCTGGCCGCCCACCACGCCGGCATGCTGCCGATCTTCCGGCACACCGTCGAGGAGCTGTTCACCGCCGGCCTGGTCAAGGCGGTGTTCGCGACCGAGACGCTGGCGCTGGGCATCAACATGCCCGCCCGCACGGTGGTGCTGGAGAAGCTGGTCAAGTTCAACGGCGAGCAGCACATGCCGCTGACGCCGGGGGAGTACACCCAGCTCACCGGCCGGGCGGGGCGACGCGGCATCGACGTCGAGGGTCACGCCGTCGTGCTGTGGCACCCCGACGTGGAGCCCGCCGAAGTCGCCGGTCTGGCGTCGACCCGGACGTTCCCGCTGAAGAGCTCGTTCGCCCCGTCGTACAACATGACGATCAATCTGGTGAACCAGATGGGCCCGGAACAGGCCCACCGGCTGCTCGAGCGGTCCTTCGCCCAATACCAGGCCGACCGGTCGGTGGTCGGGCTGGTGCGCGGGGTCGAGCGCGGCGAGAAGATGCTCGGCGAGATCGCCGCCGAACTGGGCTGGGATCGGCGCACGAACCCCGACCGGGAACCAGCGGTCCTGGACTACGTGCGGTTGCGCGCCAAGATCGGCGAGCGGGAACGGGCCCAATCCCGCGCGTCGCGGCTGCAGCGCAGGCAGGCCACCGCGGACGCGCTGTCGGCCCTGCGCCGCGGCGACATCATCTCCATCACCCAGGGCCGTCGCGGCGGGTTGGCCGTCGTCTTGGAGCCGGCCAACGATCCCGCCGATCCGCGCCCCCTCGTTCTGACCGAAAACCATTGGGCCGGAAGGGTTTCCTCCGCCGATTTCGCCGGTGCGACGGTGCCGATGGGCTCGATGTCCTTGCCCAAGCGGGTCGAACACCGCCAGCCCAGGGTGCGCCGGGACCTGGCGTCGGCGCTGCGTTCGGCGGCCGCCGGGCTGAATGTGCCGTCCGCCCGGAAACGGCGCGGCGATCGCGACGAGCCCGGTGACGTCGACCCCGAGCTGGCGTCGCTGCGGGAGGCAATGCGCCGCCACCCCGTGCACGGGCTGGCGGACCGGGAAGCCAAGGTGCGCATCGGTGAGCGCTATCTGCGCGTAGAACGCGACAACGAGCAGATCCGCGCGAAAGTCAGCGCCGCCACCAACTCGCTGGCCCGTACGTTCGACCGGATCGTCGGTCTGCTGACCGAGCGCGGGTTCATCGAGCAGAGTGGCGGTGATTTCGGCGTCACCGCCGACGGCAGGCTGCTGGCCCGGATCTACAACGAGAGCGATCTGCTGGTCGCCGAATGCTTGCGCGGCGGCGTCTGGAAGGGGCTGGCTCCGGCGGAGCTGGCGGCGGTGCTCTCGGCGGTGGTGTTCGAGACCCGCGGCAGCGACGGGCCCACCCCGGCGCACGCGATCGAGATGCCGACGGCCAACGTGCGCCGGGCACTGGTCGAGATGCGCCGGATGTCGGGGCAACTGCGGGCCGACGAGAACCGGCACCGGATCGCCCCGACACGCGAACCCGACGGCGGCTTCGTGGCCGCGATCTACCGCTGGGCGACGACCGGCGATCTGGCCGCCGCGCTGGCGGCCTCCGACGTGGCCGGGGCCGGCACGCCGCTGCCCGCAGGCGATTTCGTGCGGTGGTGCCGCCAGGTGCTCGACCTGCTGGACCAGGTCCGCAACGCGGCACCGCAATCCGGCCTGCGGAGCACCGCGAAACGCGCGATCGAGGACGTCCGGCGCGGCGTCGTCGCTGTTGATGGCGGGTAGGGTTGTGCAAACGCTACGGTGGGAGCGGCGAATCGCGACCAGATCAAGGAGAGACGATGAGCGGACCGCAGGGATCTGACCCCAATCCCTGGCAGGCTCAGCCCGGGCAGGGTCAGGATCAGCCTGCCGCCGGCTCCGAGCAGCCCACGACCGCTGCGCCGTCTTGGCAACAGCCGGAATCGCAGGCTCCCGAGACGCCGGCCTGGCAGCAGCCGACCAGCGAACCGCCGGCCTGGCAACCGCCCGCCTACACGCCCCAGCAATACCCGCAGTACGGCCAGCAGCCGCCGCAGGGTTACCCGCAGCAGCCCTACCCGGCGCCGACCGAATACGCCCCGGGCGGCTACGGTCAGCCGCAGTACGGCCAGCCGCAGTACGGTCAGCCCGGCCAGTACGGTCAGCCGCCGCAGTACGGCCAATACCCGCAGCCCGGTCAATATCCCGGCCAACCGGGCGAACCGGGCCAGTACCCCTATCCCCAGCAGCCGGGGGGCGAAGAGGCCTCCAAGCGGTCGATGGCCGTGATCGGCACGGTCGTCGGCCTGCTCGCCGCGATCGTCGTGGTGGCCGTGCTGGTGCTGGGCTTCTGGAAGCCCGGCTTCTTCGTCACCACCAAGCTCGACATCGGCAAGGCCCAGCAGGGCGTGCAGAACATCCTCACCGACGAGACCAACGGGTACGGCGCCAAGAACGTCAAGGACGTCAAGTGCAACAACGGCCAGAACCCGACGGTCAAGAAGGGTGACACCTTCACCTGCGAGGTGAGCATCGACGGCACCAAGCGCCAGGTGACGGTGACGTTCCAGGACGACAAGGGCACCTACGAGGTCGGCCGGCCCAAGTAATCGCGCTGAGATAGCGCTCACGCACGGTTCGGCAGGCAATGTCCGTACGTGAGCGCTCACTCAACGTGGATCAGAGGGCGTCCAGCGCTTTCTGCAGCCGCCCGATCGACGATCCCACGCCGTAGGCGTGCGCCAATTCAGCGACCCGGGCCGGGTCGGCGGCGGCCAGCGGTAGCCGGTCGTCGCCGGTGCTGAGGTCGACCGGCGCATCGCGGGCCACCTGCACCACCGGTCCGGCGGCCTCGATGTAATCCGTTGCCGCCAGAATCTTGCTCCGAAAAGCCTTGGACAGCTTGGACTTCGGATCGTGTGCCGCGGCCAGGATGTCGGCCAGCGACCCGTACTGGGACAGCAGCGTCGCGGCCGTCTTCTCCCCGACGCCGGGCACACCGGGCAGGCCGTCGGACGGATCGCCGCGCAGCAGCGCCAGCTCGGCGTAGGCAGGGCCGGCGCGGTGCACCGGCACCCCGTACTTCTCGGCCACCTCCGGCGGACCGAACATCGTCGCGTTGGACAGGCCGCGGCCCAGGTACAGCACCCGCACGGCCACCGGGTCGTCGCCGACGAGCTGCAGCAGGTCGCGGTCACCGCTGACCACCACGACCGAATCGCGCTGCTCGGCGGCGGCCAGGGTGCCCAGCACATCGTCGGCCTCGTAGCCGGCGGCACCCGCGGTGGCGATCCCGAACGCGTCGAGCAACTCCATGATGATGTCGACCTGTGGGCTCAGCTCGTCGGGTACCTCCTCGACATCCGTTTGGCCGCTTGGCTTCTGCTCGGCCACCCGGTGGGCTTTGTACGACGGGATCGCGTCGACCCGGAACTGGGGGCGCCAGTCCAGGTCCAGGCACACCACCAGCCGGCCCGGCCGTTCCCGGGCGATCAGCGTCGCCACGCTGTCCACGAAGCCACGCACGGCGTTGACCGGCCTGCCGTCCGGCGCGGTGATCGACGAGGGCACCCCGAAGAACGAACGGAACCACATACTTGCGCCGTCGAGCAGCAACACCGGTGCGGACATGCGAGCCATCCTGCCAGTAGCGTTGAGCCATGTCGTTCGCCATCGAGCGGATCGACCACGTCGTGCTCAACTGCCGCGACGTCGAGACCGTCGCCGACTGGTATGTGCGCGTGCTCGGCATGCGCAGGGAGGTGTTCGCCGGCACCAGGGTGGCGCTTCGGTTCGGCGATCAGAAACTCAACCTGCGGCCCACCGGCGCGCCGAACTGGCCGACCGCAGCAACGGATTCGCCCGGTTCACTCGACCTGTGCTTCGTCACCACAGCCACCCCCGACCAGGTGGCGGCGCAGTTGCGCCGAGCCGGTGTGACGATCACCGAGGGGCCCGTGCCGAAGACGGGCGCGCTCGGTCCGATGACCTCGCACTACTGCCGCGACCCCGAGGGGAACCTGGTCGAGATCGCCAGTTATCCGGCGTCGCGGAACAGGTAGAAGCCGGTGGTGATCACCTTGTCGCCGGTGCCGCCCCAGCGGCACTTGAGTTCGGCGGCATAGGCAGCGGGATCACCGGTGAGTCACGGGTGTCGCGCAGCATCGCGTCATCGTGTGCCTGCAGCTAGCCTGGCTGGCATGACCGCCAGCGCCGCCAGCAGATTCAGCAGCGATGTCTATGCCCGTCGCCTCTCGGCCGCCGCAGCCGCGGCCGCCGACGCCGGGGTGGCCGGGCTGGTGATCACCCCCGGGTACGACCTGCGCTATCTCGTCGGGTCGGCGGCCCAGACCTTCGAGCGGCTGACCGCGCTGGTGGTGCCGGCGACCGGCACGCCCAGCGTGGTGGTGCCCCGGCTGGAACTGGCGTCGCTGAAGGAGTCGGCGATCCTCGAACTCGGGCTGGATGTCGCCGACTGGGTGGACGGCGACAACCCCTACGAGTTGGTGGCCGCCGCGTTGGGTGGACACGCGCGGGTCGCGGTGACTGATTCGATGCCCGCATTGCACCTGTTGCCGCTGGCGCAGCGGCTCGGTTCGGTCCCGGTGCTCGCCACCGACGTCCTGCGGACACTGCGAATGATCAAGGACCCCGCCGAGATCGACGCGCTGCGCAAGGCGGGTGCCGCGATCGACCGGGTGCACGCCCGGGTGCCCGAGTTCCTGGTGCCCGGCCGCACCGAGGCCGACGTTGCCGCAGATATCGCCGAAGCCATTGTCGCCGAGGGTCATTCAGAAGTGGCATTCATCATCGTGGGATCCGGGCCGCACGGCGCCGATCCGCACCACGAGCAGTCCGACCGGGTGCTGCAGGCCGGCGACGTCGTGGTCGTCGACATCGGCGGCCCGTACGCGCCCGGCTACAACTCGGACTGCACTCGCACCTACAGCCTCGGGCAGCCCAGCGCCGAGATCGCCGAACAGTACGCCGTGCTGCAGCGCGCGCAGGCCGCCGCGGTCGCGGCGGTACGCCCCGGGGTGACCGCCGAGCAGGTCGATGCCGCCGCCCGCGACGTGCTGACCGAGGCCGGTCTGGGCGAGTACTTCGTGCACCGCACCGGGCACGGCATCGGGCTGTCGGTGCACGAGGAGCCCTACATCGTGGCGGGTAACGAGCTACCGCTGGCCGAGGGGATGGCGTTCTCGGTGGAGCCGGGGATTTACTTCCCCGGCCGCTGGGGTGCGCGCATCGAGGACATCGTGATCGTCACCGCCGACGGCGCGGACGCGGTGAACGCAGGTCCGCACGAGCTGACGGTGGTGCCCGTCTAGGTCTTGGTGTGGTCCAGCAGCCCCGAGGAGCCGAGCACCCGGGTGACATGTACCTCGATGACGACGCGTTTGGGATTCACCCGCGGAGTGCGATAGCGCTGGGCGTAGCGCAGCTCGGCGTCGCGAACCGCGTCCGGGTCCCGGTTGACGCTGGCCTGACCTTCCAGAGACAGCCAGCGGGCGCCGTCGACCTGGGACAGCACCCCGACGCCGGACCGCTCGGCATTGACGGCCTTCTGCGAACCGTCGCTGGTGATGACGCGGGCGATGTGGGTCTTGGGATCGAAGGTGAAGCCGACAGCCACCACGTGGGGTGAGTTGTCCGAGCGCAAGGTCGTCAGCATCGCGAGGTGGCGTTCGGTGAGGAATGCCAACGCATCGCTGGTCAGCCGGGTCGTTGAGTTCGCCATCAAGCTCCACGCTAGCGCAGTGGATAATCACAGCCGTGAATGACACGGATCCGGTCGTGATCTTCGGCGGCCGCAGCGAGATCGGTGTCGAACTCGCCGAGCGGTTGGCGTCCGGGGCGACCGTCGTGCTGGCGGCCCGGCGGGCCGACCAGCTCGACGATCAGGTCCGCGCGCTGCGGGCGGCCGGCGCCGCAGCGGTGCACACCGTCGAATTCGATGCCGACGACCTCGCCTCGCACGGCCCACTGGTGCAGCGGCTGGTGGCCGAGCGCGGGCCGATCGGCACGGCCGTGCTGGCGTTCGGCATCCTGGGCGATCAGGCCCGCGCGGAGGCCGACGCCGCGCATGCCGTCGCGGTCGTACAGACGGACTACGTGGCGCAGGTCAGCCTGCTGACCCACCTGGCGGCGGCGATGCGGTCGGCGGGCCGGGGAGCGATCGTGGTGTTCTCGTCCATCGCCGGTGTGCGGGCGCGGCGCGCCAACTACGTCTACGGCTCGGCGAAGGCCGGGCTGGACGCCTTCGCCTGCGGGCTCGCCGACGCCCTGCACGGCAGTGGGGTGCGGCTGCTGCTGGTGCGGCCGGGCTTCGTGATCGGCCGGATGACGACGGGGATGGAGCCCGCACCGCTGTCCAGCACTCCCGGGCAGGTGGCCGACGCGGCGGCCCGCGCGCTGCGCAAGGGCCGCAGCGCGGTGTGGGTGCCCGCACCGCTCGCGCTGCTGGCGTTCGCGTTTCGGATCACGCCGCGATTCGTCTGGCGCAGGATGCCCCGATGATCGTCGTGGTCGGTATCGGCGCCGACGGCATGGCCGGACTGGCGCCTAAATCTGCTGCCGAATTACGCCGTGCCACTGTCATTTACGGCGCGCAACGGCAGCTCGACCTGCTGGACGAGTCGGTTCCGGCCGAACGCAGGGAATGGGGTAGGCCGTTCCTGGACGGCCTGTATGCGGTGCGCGATTTCGAGGGCGACGTGCACGTGGTGGCCAGCGGGGATCCGATGCTGCACGGCGTCGGCGCCTCACTGATCCGGCTGTGCGGCGCCCACCGGGTGCGGGTGTTGCCGCATGTGTCGAGCGTGACGCTGGCCTGTGCCCGGCTCGGGTGGTCGGTCCAGGACACCGAGGTGATCAGCCTGATGACGGCGGCTCCGCGTGCCGCGATCCGCCGCGCGGGGCAGGCGGTCGTGCTGTCCAGCGGTGCGCCCGACGTGAGAGCGGTGGCCATCGCGTTGTCGAACCACAATCGGGGGGATTCCGAACTGACCCTGCTCGAGCAGCTCGGCGGCCCAGCCGAACGCCGGCGCGTCGGTACCGCGCGAGAATGGGCCGACGCCCCCCCTACCGATATCGATGGCCTGCACGTGATCGCCGTCCGTTACCTGCCCGAGGACCCGGTGTGGCTGCTGCCCGACACCGCCTTCACCACCGACGGGCAGATCACCAAGCAACCCATTCGTCTGGCGACCCTGGCCGCGCTGGCGCCCAGGCCCGGTGAGCGGTTGTGGGATGTCGGCGCCGGTTCCGGCAGCATCGCCGTCGAGTGGTGCCGGGCCTGGCCGGGCTGCAGTGCCGTCGCCTTCGAGCGCGACGAGAAACGCCGCCAGTTCGTCGGGCTCAACGCGGTCTCGCACGGCGTCGACATCGAGGTGCACGGCGAAGCGCCTGAAGCATTCGGCGACGCCCGACTGCGCGACGGCGGTGTCGACGGTGTGCCCAGCCCGTCGGCGATCTTCATCGGCGGCGGCCTCACCACACCCGGTCTGCTGGACGCGTGCTGGGAACACCTGCCCGTGGGCGGGCGCCTGGTGGCCAATGCCGTCACCGTCGAATCCGAAGCAGTTCTCGCTCAATGGTATTCGCGGATGGGTGGCGACCTGCGGAAATTTCAGCACTACACGGGCGAACCGATCGGCGGCTTCACCGGGTGGCGACCCGCGATGCCTGTCACCCAGTGGGTGGTGACCAAGCAGTGACGGTCTATTTCATCGGTGCCGGTCCCGGCGCCGCGGATCTGATCACCGTGCGCGGGCAACGGATCCTGCAACGCTGCCCGGTGTGCCTGTACGCGGGTTCGATCATGCCCGACGACCTGCTCGCGCTGTGCCCCGCGGACGCCAGGATCGTCGACACCGGGCCGCTGACGCTGGAGCAGATCATCGCCGAGCTGGCTGCCGCGGATGCCGCCGGACTCGACGTGGCGCGGCTACATTCCGGTGACCCGGCGATCTACAGCGCGCTGGCCGAGCAATGCCGTCATCTCGACGCACTCGGCATCGGCTACGAGATCGTCCCCGGGGTACCGGCGTTCGCTGCCGCGGCGGCAGCACTCGGCCGCGAACTCACCGTTCCCGGGGTGGCGCAGACCGTCACGCTCAGCCGGGTCGCGACGCTGTCGACGGCGATGCCCGACGGCGAGGACCTGATCACCCTGAGCCGGCCCGGCGCCACGCTGGTGCTACACCTGGCCGCCCACCGGATCGACGCGATCGTTCAGCAGCTCATCGAGGGCGGCTACCGGCCGGACACCCCGGTCGCGGTGGTCGCCTTCGCCAGCTGGCCCCAGGAGGTCGTGCTGCGCGGCACGGTGGCCGACATCGCCGCACAGATGCACGACGCGGGGATCACCAAGACCGCGGTGATCATCGTCGGCGATGTGCTTGCCGCCGAAGGGTTCACCGACAGCTACCTGTATTCCGCCGGCCGGACCCGGGGCAGCAGGCACTGATGCGGATCCTGCTGCTGGGCGGGACCGGGGAGGCGCGCGCACTGGCTGCCCGGCTGCACCCCGAGCATGACATCGTCAGCTCGCTCGCCGGCCGGGTGCCCGACCCGGCGTTGCCGGCCGGTCCGGTCCGCGTCGGCGGTTTCGGCGGGGTCGAGGGCCTGCGACAGTGGTTGGGCGAGAATGAGATCGGTGCGGTCGTCGACGCCACCCACCCGTTCGCGGCCACCATGACCGCCCATGCCGCGCAGGCGTGCACCGACCTGGATCTGCCGCACCTGGTGCTGTCCCGTCCGGCGTGGGACCCGGCGGGTGCGGTACGGGTGGCCTCCGATGTCGAGGCCGCGCAAGCCGTTGCCGAGCAGGGCTTCTCGCGGGTGTTTCTGACCACCGGCCGATCTGGAGTGCCGGCGTTCGGTACGAGCAGCGCCTGGTTCTTGATCCGAGTGGTGACCCCACCCGATCCCGACTTGCTGCCACGTCACCACGAGGTGTTGTTGTCGCGTGGGCCGTATGGCTACGACGACGAGTATGCGCTGTTGCGCGACAACAGGATCGATGTGCTGGTCACCAAAAACAGTGGGGGAGCACTCACCGAGGCCAAGCTGCGGGCCGCAGCGGATCTCGGCGTGACGGTGGTGATGATCGACCGACCCGCGCTGCCGGCCGGGGTGGCTGTCGTGACCACCGTCGACGAGGCGGCCGAGTGGGTCGTCGCCCTCTAGCAGAGCAGCTCTTCGGGGTGGTGGTACAGGTTGATCCGCGTCTGACCACGGTCGAGGTGCGGCGGCGGGATCCATTCGGTCCTGTTGTCTCGTCTACGTTTTCGGGTGGTCCAGCCGGTGGGCCCGTTGTTCACCATGCGGTTGTCACAGCCACAGGCCAAGGTGAGTTCGTTGATGTCGGTGTTGCCGCCGTGGGCAAAGTCGCGGACGGCGTGGTGGACTTGGCTGTGGTAGGCGGCTGCGGTGCAACCCGGTTTGGTACAACCTCGCTCGATCGCATAGAGGGCGAGGCGTTGCCCGGGACTCGCGGTTCGGCGGGTACGCCCGTAGTAGAGCTTGATCTCTCGTGGTGATTCGAACACCGTCAGATAGGGGTGCGCGCGGGCAGCCAGCCGGATGACCGTCGACATGGGCAGATATGTGCCGCCGCCGGTGTGAGCCAGCCCGGTGGCCGAGGTCAGCTGTTCCAGCGTGGTGGTGGCGACGATGGTGACCGGCAGGCCGTTGTGCTGACCGAGTTGTCCAGAAGACAGCATCGCCATGCACACGGTCTTGAGTGCGTCGTGGACGCGTTGGGCGGCAGATCGCACGTCGCTGGTGATCTGATGTTCGCTGGGTGTGCCATCCACGCAGGGCGTTTCGTCGTCGGGGTTGCAGTAACCCGGGGCGGCGAGCTTCGCGTTGGTGGCGTCCAGAGCCGCTCGCAATTCCGGATTCACCCAGCCGGAAATCTTGCTCATACCGTCGACTTGTTGTGGGCCGACGACGATCCCGCGTTTGCGCGCCTGGTCGCGGTCATCGTCGAGGATGCCGTCCTGGTTGATCATCGCCATCAGCTGGTGAGCGAGCTTGCGCAAAGCCTCCGGAGTGAGTCCGCCGGCCAGCCCGCCCAGTTGAGCTTCGGCATGCTCGCGGGTTGCCCCGTCGACCGCTGCGGGGAGGTGATCCATGAACGACCGGATCACTGCCACGTGGTCGGTACCTATCTCTCCACGACCTTGGGCAGCCGCGGTCGCGGGCAGAGCCGGTGGAAGTGCTTCTCCGGTCAGGGAATGTCGCGGGCTGAGATCAGCGGCGTCGCTCAGTCGGCGGGTGGCGTCGGCGCCGCTGATACCGAGGCGGTGGGTCAGGACCGCACGCCAGGACTTCGCGCCCATATCGACAGCTGAGGTCTGCGACTGGAGTTGGGCCAGAACAGTGTGTTCCAGCGCGGGTAGCAGCCGTCGTAGCCGCTCAATGCGCTCGAGCGCGGCCAGCAATTCGGGTGCCGGCATGTCGGCCGCCGGTTGCGCTGCCGCCTTGACCCAGGCGATCAGCACGTCGTCCAGCAGTTCCACCATTCTTCGAACAATAGTTCGATGCCCCGACGGAATTCGTCTGATTGTGACCGCTGTGGCCAATGAGGCTGAAGAAATTACTGAGGGTAGCGCCGTGGCGTGAAGACCGTGTCGCCGTACCACTGGGTCTGCGACGACCCGATGATGAGCAGGCAGCGCATGTCCACGTCGGCGGGGTCCAGATCGCCCAGCCGCACCACCTTCACCGATTCACGCGGCCCGGAGATGTCCCGGCCGATCACCACCGGCGTCCCCGGTTCGCGGTGCTCCAGCAGCAGATCCCGCATCGCGGCGACCTGCCAGGTGCGGCTCTTGGACGCCGGGTTGTAGATCGCCAGCACCAGGTCCGCCTCGGCCGCCGCCGTCAGCCGGGCGGCGATGACGTCCCACGGCTTGAGCCGGTCGGACAGCGAGATCACCGCGTAGTCGTGGCCCAGGGGAGCGCCGACCCGGCTCGCGACCGCCTGCGCGGCCGTCATCGCCGGGATCACCCGCACCGACACGTCCGGCCACTGCTTGGCCTCCTCCAGCACCGCGGTGGCCATGGCGAACACCCCGGGATCGCCGGAGGACACCACGGCCACCGCACGGCCCTGCTCGGCCAGCTCGCAGGCCAGCCGTGCCCGCGCCGGCTCGTCGGTGTTGTCGCTGGGGTGCCTGCGCTGCCCGGGTCGTATCGGCACCCGGTCCAGGTACGGTCCGTAGCCGATCAGATCGGTGGCCATGGCCAGCTCCCGGCGGCTTTGCGGCGTCATCCAGTCGACGTCACCGGGCCCGAGACCCACCACCGTGACCCCGCCGGTAATTGGCTTGGCTCGTTCACCACCCGGCAGGATCGCCAGCGAGAAGTAGGGCACCGATTCGGCGTCGACGTCACCGGCGGGCAGCACCCGCTGCGAATCGGTGCTCGCCCGTTCGACGTAGAACGCGTCGTCGAGCCGGCCCGCCATCGACAGTGCTTCTCGCACTTGCGGATACGTGCGTCCGAGCTTCATCACCACTGCGGCGTCGGCATCGGCCAGCCGGCGGGCCAGCTCGGGAACACCCATCGTGCCGGGCAACACCGACAGCACCTCGTCGCCGGTTACCAGGGGTGTGGAGATGGCCGCGGACGCTGCGCTCACCGACGTGACGCCGGGGATGATCACCGCGCTGAACCGCTCGGTCAGCCGGGTGTGCATGTGCATGTAGGAGCTGTAGAACAGCGGATCGCCCTCGGCCAGCAGGGCGACGTCGCGGCCGGCGTCCAGGTGGGCCGCGATGCGCTCGGCCGATTCGCGGTAGAAGTCCTCCATCGCCCCGGCGTAGCCGCCGGGGTGCTCGGTGGTCTCGGTGGTCACCGGGTAGACCAGGTGCTCCTCGATCTGGCCGGCCCGCAGATACGGCTCGGCGATCCGGCGGGCGATGCTGCGGCCGTGTCGGGCGCTGTGGTAGGCCACCACGTCGGCCGCGCCGATGATGCGGGCGGCCTTGACCGTCACCAACTCCGGGTCGCCAGGGCCGAGGCCGACGCCGTAGAGCGTTCCGGTACTCATTCGCGCTCACTCGCGATCGCGTTCACCGCGGCCGCGGCCATCGCGCTGCCCCCGCGGCGTCCGGTCACCACCAGGTACTCCATGCCCCGCGGCCGGTCGATCAGCTCCTGCTTGGACTGCGCCGAGCCGACGAAACCCACCGGGCCGCCCAGCACCGACACCGGGGCGGGCACGCCGTCGTCGACCAGCTCCAGCAACCGGAACAGGGCGGTCGGGGCGTTGCCGATCGCCACGACGGCCCCGGCCAGCCGGTCGGCCCACAGCTCCACGCCCGCAGCCGAGCGGGTGTTGCCGGTGCGCGCCGCCAGCTCGGGAGCGCGGGGATCGGCCACCAGCGACACCACCTCGTTGCCCGCGGGCAGCCGGGCGGCGGTGATGCCCGCCGCGACCATCGACGAGTCACACAGGATCGGCGCCCCGGCGGACAGGGCGGCGTGCGTCGCTTTCACCACGTCCGGCGTGAACGCCACCTGAGCGGCGACGTCGACCTGGCCGCAGGTGTGGATCAACCGCACGACCACCCGCGCGACGTCCTCGGGAAAGGAGGTCAGATCGGCTTCGGCGCGAATCGTCGCAAACGACTGCCGGTAGATCTCGGCGGCGTCGCGAATGTAGTCGAGCACCCGCCCACCCTACGGCCCGCTCTCGTCGCGACCACGTGCGACCACCGCATATGCTGCCGCCAGCACCAGCACAGCGCCCGCGAGCTGCCATCCGGACGGGCGTTCGCCGAGCACGGCCATCCCGGCGGCCAGCGCGCCGACCGGGGTGAGCAACAGCAGCACCGAACTGGTCGCGCTGCTGACCCGCGACGACAGTTTCGCCACCAGCAGCCACCCCAGCAGTTGACCCGTCACGGTCACCAGCACCAGCCAGCCGACGGTCGACCACGACGGCGTCCGATCCAGTCCGCCCCACCACGGGGCGGCGACCACCGCGCTCACCGCCGCCGTCACGAGCACCACGGCATAGGTCTGGACCGGCAACCCGTCCTTGCCGCCGCGGCGCAACAGGAACAGGAAACCCGAGTAGCACAGGGCCGCCGCGATCGCGTGGATCGTGCCGCGCACGGTGTCACCGTGATGAACCTGGCCGATCACGCCGCCGGTGAGCACGACACCGAGCATCACCCCCGGCAGAGCCAGCAGAAAACGGCGCGGCACCCGTTCGGCATCCACCACCCACGCCAGCAGCGGGACGATGACCACCTGGGTGTTCACCAACACCGTGGACAACCCGGCCCCGATCTCCCGGATCGCCTGCGTCCACCACAGCATGTCGCCGGCGAACAGCACGCCGCAGCAACCGGCCCACGCCGAGCTGCGCAGCGAAAGCGCTCCCGCGCAACGCCTCTCGCGGTAGGCCAGGGCGGCGATCACCGGCCACGCCAGGATGCAACGCCCGGCGCTGGCGGTGGCGGCGGTGGTGTCGGCCAGATCGAGGAACACCGCCGACAACGAGATGCACAACGCGCCGAACGCCAGTCCGGCGCGGGGATCGACGATCCTGCCCAATGACCTCGGCGTCCGCATCACACCGGCGTACCCGCGCGGTGGGCTGCCTATCGGAGCCGGTGGAACCCGTCGGCGGTCGCGACGATGACCTCTGCCGACGCGGGGCTCCCGCAGGCCCGCTCGCAGCCCACATAATGGACGTGAGCGCCGGCTCGTACAGCGGCGCCGTCGACGGCCACCCGGGTCGCCTCGGCGCGCACATCGCCTCGCGACTTGTCGCAGCCAGGACTGCCCACGCAGGCACTCACGTCCAGCCACGCCGAGTTCTCGTCGAACACCAACCCCATCGGGGCCAGCACCCGCAACGACGTGTCGGCAACCGGCTCGGACAGATCGCAGACCAGCAGCGAGCGCCACGGGGTGATCACCACCGGCGCGTCGATGGCGGCGACGAACTCGGCTTGGCGCGCCGTGAGCACACCCAGCGGGACCGCCGCACCCAGCGCGACGGCGCCGTCGTCCTGATCGATCCACCCGACGGGCGGCCGAAGCAGCGGCGGATAGCTCGCGCCCGGCAAGGCTGACGGTTCGACATCGGCGACCAGCACGGACGGGTCGGCCAATTCGGTGACCCGCCAGGCTTTTCCGCGGACCTCGACGAAACGGCGGGCCACCGTGATCAGCGCCGCGACCACCTCACGCGAGTCCAGCCGGATCCCGGTGTCCCGGCCGGCCAGCACCAGCGCCACCCCGTCGGGCAGCACCTGCGCGCCGACATCGGCACCCAGCCCGGAGATGTCACCGCGGCCGTCGTCGAGGCCGAACAGGAAGCGCCCGGGCAGCCCAGCCAGGTCGGGGTCGGCCCGGATCGCACGGTCCAGCTCGGTGACCCAGGGCCGCACGTCGGCCAGACCTCCGACCCGGCCCGACAGCGGCGAGGCGACAATGTTGCGCACCCGCTCGTGACTGGGCGAGGGGAGCAGGCCGGCGGCGGCCACCGCCTCGGCGACTGCTGCCGCGTCGCGCACCCCGCGCAGCTGCAGATTGCCCCGCACCGTCAGCTCCAGGGTGGCGTTGCCGAACTCGGTCGCGGTGTGCGCCAGCACTTCCAGCTGCGCCGCGGTGATCATCCCGCCGGGCAACCGTAACCGGGCCAGCGCACCGTCGGCGGCCTGGTGCACCTGCAGCGCTCCGGGGCAGGCGTCGTCGTCGCGCATTCGGTCCACCTGTCCACCGTACGGGCGTATGTTCGGGCCATGGCGTCGGCAGCCGGGAAAAACAGTCTCCCCGAGGTCTTCCCGCCGCCACCGGGCCGGCACCCCGAGCGATAGCGATGCGCGGCGCCGGGCAAGCCACAGTGCGGGCAGCCGCACTGGTGGCGCTGGTGCTGATGCTCGGGATCGCGCTGCGCGGTCATCTGCCCGGTGCGCAGCCGGCGCAACAACCCCGGCCGGCCGCCGGCCCCGCGGGCCTGCTGGGCGTGCTGGCGCTGGTGATCGCCTGCCTGCTGGTGATCGTGGTGTCGATCGTGGCCAAGCTGCGCGAACCCAACCGGGCGCGCCCCGCCGCCCGCCATGACGTGCCGGGCGGCGCCGGCGCGCGGGTCCGGCGCAGCCCGCGTTTCCTGCTGATCATCGCGGCCGGTTTGCTGGCCTGGCTGCTGGTGGTGGTGCTGCTGGCCCAGTGGCGCCTGCCGCAGCCTGGACCGGATCGGCCTGCCGGACCCGCGGGTGACGCACCGGCCGGTCCGCCACCGCCCGGGAGCGACACCGGCCCGCCGCCGAGCCCGCCCGAGCCCGGCGCGGTCAGCGAGCACCTGGTGTGGTCGGTCGTGATCGCGATGGCCGTGTTGCTGGTGGTCGTGCTGGTCGGGGGCGTCGTGCTTCGGGTGCGCGAGCGCCGCGGCCGCACACCGACTCCGCTCGCGGCCGCCGATCCCGGCCCCGACGCGGCGGCGACGCGGGCCGGGTCGCTGGCCCTGGCCGCCGAACGCGGCCTGGCCGAGGTCGGCGACCTGCGCCGGGAACCGCGCGACGCCATCATCGCCTGTTATGCCGCGATGGAGGACGCGCTGGCCGGTGCGCCCGGTGCGGCACCGCAGGAGTCCGACACCCCCTCGGAGGTGCTGGCCCGGGCCGTCGCACACGAGGCGATCCACGCCGAGCGCGCCACCGAACTGGTGAACCTGTTCGCCGAGGCCAGGTTCAGCACCCATGTGATGAACGAGGGACACCGCGAAGCCGCCGAGCGGGCGCTTCGCGGTGTCCTCGACGAGTTGCGGAGCCCGGTGTGATCCGGCTGCTGGCCGGCGGGCTGGTCCTGGTCGTCGGGGCGGAGGTGCTGGCGCTGATCCTGGCCCCCGGCCGGTGGGTGCTGCCGATCGCGGGGGCGGCGGCCGCGGTGGTCCTGCTCGCGTTCCGGCGCAGCGTCGACGCCGGCCGGTCCCGGCCCGACGAGCCCGACCCCGATGATCGCGGGGAAGCGTTGCGGCGCTGGCGATCCCGCACGGAGTCGACGGTCCAGTGGGCCGACGCCACCCGGGCGGACTGGGATCGGCACCTGCGCCCCCGGCTGGCGCGCGAGTTCGTGCTCGCCACCCGCCAGCGCGAGCCGGCGGCCTTACAGGCGACCGGGCGCATCGTGTTCGGCGACGAGCTGTGGAACTGGGTGGACCCCGACAACGTGGCGCGCGACAGCGACTGCGGCCGCGACCCCGCTCCCGGGTACGCCGCTCTGGAGGAGATCCTGCGACGGATGGAAGACCTATGACGATGCCGGCACCGGCGACGACCGCCTATTGCGACGCGGTGCTCGACGAGATCGAGCGCGTCGTGGTCGGCAAACGCGCCGCGTTGACCCTGATCCTGACCACTGTGCTCGCCGGTGGGCATGTGCTGATCGAGGACCTGCCCGGCATGGGGAAGACGCTCATCGCGCGGTCGTTCGCGGCTGCGCTGGGGCTGCGCTTCACCCGGGTGCAGTTCACCCCGGATCTGCTGCCCGCCGACCTGCTCGGCTCGACGATCTACGACATGCAGTCGGGCCGTTTCGAATTCCGGCCCGGCCCGATCTTCACGAATCTGCTGATGGCCGACGAGATCAACCGCACCCCGCCCAAGACCCAGGCCGCCCTGCTTGAGGCGATGGCCGAACGTCAGGTCAGCATCGACGGCGAAACCCACCGGCTGCCTTCCCCGTTCGTCGTCCTGGCCACCGACAACCCGATCGAGTACGAGGGCACCTATCCGCTGCCCGAGGCTCAGCTCGACCGGTTCGCGGTCAAGGTCGCGCTGAATTACCTCTCCGAGGCGCAGGAGGCGTCGATGTTGCGCCGCCGCCTGGACCGCGGTTCGGCCGAGGCGACGATCGGCCAGGTCGTGGACGCCAAGGACCTGCTGTCGATGCGGGAATCGGTCGAACAGGTCTCGGTGCACGACGACGTCCTGCACTACGTGGTGTCGCTGGCGACCGCCACCCGCAGCCACCCGCAGGTAGCCGTCGGCGCCAGCCCACGCGCCGAGCTCGACCTGGTGCAGCTCGCCCGCGCCCGCGCGCTGGTGTCCGGCCGCGACTACGTGATCCCCGAGGACGTCAAGGCTCTTGCGGTGCCTGCGATCGCCCACCGGATCAGCCTGCGCCCGGAGATGTGGGTGCGTAGTGTGCACGGCTCCGATGTGATCGAACAACTACTGCGCCGACTGCCGGTGCCGCGGGCCCACGGACAGCGGCCCTGATGGCCGCCGCACCGCTGGGTCGCGAACGGCACACCGAGGCGGTATTGCGTTGGCGTGCATCACCATTGACCCGGGCGATCGCCACCTGCGCCGGGATCGCGCTGGCGGTGGCGGTGATCGGGTCGCGGTGGCAACTGGTGGCGTTCGTGGCGCCGATGCTCGGGGTGCTGGCCTCGATCGGCTGGCAGCGCAGACCGTCGGCGGTCTCGGTGCTCGGCCGCCCCGAGATCACCCGTTGTTTTGAGAACGAGCGGGTGCAGCTGAGTACCGAACTGGTCGGCGAATACGCGGACGCCACGGCCACCCTGACCGTGTGTCCGGTGCCGGGACTGCACACCGAGGTGATCGCGAGCGAGCAGGCCGGCACGACGGTGTCCGCCGAAGCGGCCCGGTGGGGCCGCTATCCGCTGCGCACCCGGGTGCGGCTGAGCGCGGCCGGTGGACTGCTGACCGGCACGGCGACCGTGGACGTCGCCGACCTGTTCGTGTTCCCGGTGACGCCGCCGCAACCGACCGGCCTTGCGCGCACCGAACTGCCCGACCGCCTCGGCACCCACCTGACCCGGCACCTCGGCCCCGGTGTCGAGTTCGCCGATATCCGTCCCTATCTGCCGGGTGATCAGCTGCGCACGGTGAATTGGGCGGTCAGCGCCCGCCGGGGCAGCCTGCACGTCACCGAGCGGCTGACCGACCGGGCCGCCGACGTGGTGGTGCTGATCGACCTGAGCGCACAACCGGCCGGCCCGGCCACCGCGGTCACCGAGCGGGCCTTGCGCGGCGCCACCCAGGTGGTCCAGACGGCGTTGCGCAACGGCGACCGGGCCGGCATCGTCGGGCTCGGTGGCCGAAGGCCCCGGTGGCTGGGGGCCGACATCGGCCGTCGCCAGTTCTATCGCGTGCTCGATGCCGCGCTCGGCGTCGGCAGCGAATACCAGCAGACCGCAGGCACATTGGCGCCGCGCGCCGCCGTGCCACCCGGCGCGGTCGTGGTGGCGTTCTCGACGATGCTGGACACCGAGTTTGCGCTCGCGTTGATCAACCTCTGCAAGCGCGGCCACCCCGTGGTGGCGGTCGACGTGCTCGTGGGGTGGCCGTTTGACGACGGCCCCGACCCGGTCCTCGAGCGGATGTGGGCGCTGCAGCGCGCGGCCATGTACCGCGACATGTCGGTGATCGGTGTGGACGTGGTGGCCTGGCCGGCCGACGTCACCCTGGACCAGGCGATGAGTCTGGTGCCCGACCGGGGTCGGCGCCCGTCATGACCTCCCGGCGGCTGGTGGGTGCGGCGTTCGGGGTGCTGATGACCGGCGCTGCGGTCGTCGGGGCCGACACCGCGGGCCTGCTCGCATCGGTGGTGGCGCTGCTCGCGGTGGTGGCCGGGCTGTTCTGGCGGCCGGCGGCCACCGCCGCGGTGCTGGCGGCGATCTGCGCGGTCGCACTGAGCGACCCGCAACCGGTGCCGGCCGCGGTGGCCGGGGTGTGCGCCGCGGCGTACCTGGTGCTCACTCACGCGGCGCTGACCCGCCCCACGGCGGTGGGGATCGCCGGATTCGCCGCGGTCGGGATCCTGGCCGGCACGGTGCCGGCCGGTTGGCCGTGGCTGCCGCTGCTGGCCCCGGTGGCGGTCGTGGTGGCTATCGCGGTGGCGTTGAGCGCGTTTCCCGCCGCCGACTAGCTAGCCGACCGTAACCGCCTGCGCGGCAACCACATCGGGAGCCACCACGTCGGAGTAGTGCGAGGCATCGCCGGCGACCACCCGGCTGGCGACGCCGTGGATGTCCACCGGGACGTCACCGGCCAGTGTCACCCGCCGCAGCAAGCGCGGCTGGTCGTCGTAGTCGGCCACGCCGTAGTGCTGGGTGGCCCGGTTGTCCCACACCGCGACATCGCCGACCCGCCAACTCCATCGGACGGTGTTCTCCAGCCGGGTGATGCGGTTCTGCAGCAGGGCATACAGGCTGGCCGACTCGCTGCTGCCCAAGCCGACGAACCGCTTGACGAAGTTGCCGAGCACCAGCACCCGCCTACCGGTCTCGGGGTGTACCCGCACCACCGGATGCTCGGTCTCGTAATAGGACGAGACGAATTCGGCCCGGTATTGCCGGGTTTCGGCCGTGAGCACATCTGCGTTCTCGGCCTGGCCGGCGCCGTAGTCGTAGAGGTTGGTGTGGGTGGCCCACAGGCTGTCGGCCAGCGCGCGCAACGCCGGGGGCAACTGGTCGTACGCGGCTTCGGTGGACGCCCACACCGTGCTCCCGCCGTAGGCGGGCAGGGTGAGCGCCCGCAGCAGCGACGCCTTGGGCACCCGGTCGACGAAGGTGACGTCGGAGTGCCAGGCGTTGGCCTTGTCGTAGCGCGAATCGATCGGCAGCACGGTGTCCCCGCGGGAGGTCACGGTGGGGTGCGCGATCGTCGGCACCCCGAGCAGCCCGGCGAACGCCACCTGGCTGTGGTCGTCCAGGTGATGCTGGTCGCGGAAGAACAGGACCTTGTGGTCGAGCAGCGCCGCCCGGATCGCGTCGACGGTGCCGGGCGGGAGGTCGCCGCCCAGACGGACACCGGAGACCACCGCGCCGATGTGGGCGCCGAGCTTGGAGACTTCGGGAGAAGAAAGGGACATGACCTCGATGGTCACGGCGCGTCGTGGCCGTGTACACCCTTGTGCTGGCCGCGATCCGAATAGGGCGACGAGGTGCCCATACGGTACGAATGGTGGGTGCCTGGAACCGTTCTGCTGCTCTCGACGTCGGACACCGACCTGATCACCGCCCGCGCCAGCGGGGCTGATTACCGGTGGGCCAACCCGGCGCGGCTGATCGACGGTGAGCTGGCCGAGCTGCTCGAGGGCGCCGACGTGGTGGTGATCCGCCTGCTGGGTGGCTATCGGGCCTGGCAGGACGGTATCGACGCGGTGGTGGCCAGTGGCAGGCCGACGGTCGTGGTGAGCGGGGAGCAGGCGCCCGACGCCGACTTGATGGAACGGTCCACGGTGCCCGCGGGCATCGCCATGCAGACCCACATCTATCTGGCCCAGGGCGGGACAGAAAACATGCGGAACCTACATTCGTTCCTCTCCGACACCCTGCTGATGACCGGATTCGGTTTCAGCCCGCCGTCGGCCACTCCGGCCTGGGGTGTGCTGGAGCCGCGGTGCGAGGGGTGCGACGGCTGCGGGCTGGAAGCCGGGACCGATCCCCGTCCCACGATCGCGGTGCTGTTCTACCGGGCCCAGCAGCTGGCCGGCAACACCGATTACATCCGTGCCATGTGTACCGCGATCAGGGCGGCCGGCGGTCGCCCGCTTCCGGTGTACTGCACCTCGTTGCGTACCCCTGAACCCGAACTGCTGGAGCTGCTGGCCACCGCCGACGCGATGGTGGTCACCGTGCTGGCCGCGGGCGGCGCCCGCCCGGCGACCGCGGGGGCCGGTCATGACGACGACAACTGGAACGTCAAACACCTTGCCGCCCTTGATGTCCCGATCTTACAGGGGTTGTGCCTGACCAGCTCTCGGGCCACTTGGTCGGACAACGACGACGGCCTGAGCCCGCTCGACGTGGCCACGCAGGTGGCCGTTCCGGAGTTCGACGGCCGGATCATCACGGTCCCGTTCTCGTTCAAAGAGATCGACTCCGACGGCCTGATCTCCTATGTGCCCGACCCCGAGCGGTGTGCCCGGGTGGCCGGGCTGGCCGTCAAGTACGCCACCTTGCGCAGTGTCGCGCCGGCCGACAAGCGGTTGGCCCTGGTGTTCTCGGCCTATCCGACCAAGCATTCCCGGATCGGCAACGCCGTCGGGCTGGACACCCCGGCCAGCGCGATCGCGCTGCTGCAGGCATTGCGCGACGCCGGCTTCCAGATCGGCGATGATGACGCATCCGGCCTCGGCCGGATTATGGCCTCCGGCGATGGCGATGCACTCATGCACGCACTCATCGAACGCGGCGGTCAGGACCCGGATTGGCTGACCGAGGGCCAGTTGGCGGGCAACCCGATCCGGATCCCCGCCGGGCAATACCGTGAATGGTTCGCGACGCTGCCTGCCGAGCTCACCGAGGCCATGGTCGCGCACTGGGGTCCGCCGCCGGGCGAACTCTACGTCGACCGCAGCCGCGATCCCGACGGCGAAATCGTGGTCGCCGCAATCCAATCCGGCAACATCGTGATCCTGGTTCAGCCGCCCCGCGGATTCGGGGAGAACCCGGTGGCGATCTATCACGACCCCGACCTGCCACCCAGCCATCACTACCTGGCCACCTACCTGTGGGTGCGGCACGGTTTCGGTGCGCACGCGGCGGTGCACCTGGGCAAGCACGGCAACCTGGAATGGCTGCCCGGCAAGACGGTCGGCATGTCGGCGGCCTGCGGGCCCGATGCCGCGCTGGGCGATCTGCCGCTGATCTACCCGTTCCTGGTCAACGACCCGGGGGAGGGCACCCAGGCCAAGCGGCGCGCGCACGCCACCCTGGTCGACCATCTGATCCCGCCGATGGCGCGGGCGGAGAGCTACGGTGACATCGCCCGGCTCGAACAGTTGCTCGACGAACACGCCAACATCGCCGCCCTGGACCCGGGCAAGCTGCCTGCCATCCGCCAGCAGATCTGGACGCTGATGCGCGCGGCCAAGATGGACCACGATCTGGGCCTGGCCGAGCGCCCGGAGGACGACTCGTTCGACGACATGCTGCTGCACGTCGACGGCTGGCTCTGCGAGATCAAGGACGTCCAGATCCGCGACGGCCTGCACATTCTCGGGGCTGCCCCGGCCGGCGAGGCCGAGCTGGACCTGGTGCTGGCGATTCTGCGGGCCCGGCAGCTCTTTGCCGGTGAGCAACACCTGCCCGGGCTGCGTCAGGCCCTCGGGCTGGCCGAGGACGGCAGCGCCGACCGGGCCGAGGTCGACGCCGCCGAGCAGCGAGCCCGGGCCCTGCTGGCCGGGCTGCAGGCCACCGGCTGGGACGCCGAGCGCGTTGCGGAGCTGACCGACGACGAGGGTGTCGCGGCGATCCTGCGGTTCGCCGCCACCGAGGTGGTGCCGCGGCTGGCGGGTACGGCCGCCGAGATCGAGCAGGTGCTGCGGGCATTGGAGGGTCGGTTCATCGCGGCCGGGCCATCCGGTTCGCCGCTGCGCGGCCTGATCAACGTGCTGCCCACCGGGCGCAACTTCTATTCGGTGGACCCCAAGGCCGTCCCGTCCCGGTTGGCCTGGGAAACCGGTGTGGCCATGGCGGATTCGCTGCTGGAGCGCTACCGCGCCGACCACGGGGACTGGCCGAGGTCGGTCGGGCTCTCGGTGTGGGGCACCTCGGCAATGCGCACCTCGGGCGATGACATCGCCGAAGTCCTTGCCCTGCTGGGCGTCCGACCGGTGTGGGACGACGCCTCCCGCCGCGTCGTCGACCTGGAGGCCATCACACTCGCCGAACTGGACCGGCCGCGCATCGACGTGACCGTGCGGATCTCGGGATTCTTCCGGGACGCCTTCCCGCATGTCGTGACGATGCTCGACGACGCGGTGCGGTTGGTCGCCGGGCTCGACGAACCGGCCGATCAGAACTACGTCCGCGCCCACGCCCAGGTCGACCTGGCCGAGCACGGCGACGAGAGACGGGCCACCACACGCATCTTCGGTTCCAAACCCGGCACCTACGGGGCGGGCCTGCTGCAGCTGATCGACAGCCGAAACTGGCGCGACGACGCCGACCTCGCCGAGGTCTACACCGCCTGGGGCGGGTTCGCCTACGGTCGCGAACTCGACGGCAGGCCGGCGGCCGAGGACATGTCGATGCAGTATCGCCGAATCGTGGTGGCCGCCAAGAACACCGACTCCCGCGAGCACGACATCGCCGACTCCGACGACTACTTCCAGTACCACGGCGGCATGGTCGCCACCGTTCGCGCGCTGACCGGGCAGGCGCCCGCGGCCTACATCGGCGACAACACCCGCCCCGACGCGGTGCGCACCCGCACCCTGTCGGAGGAGACCACCCGCGTGTTCCGGGCCCGGGTGGTCAACCCGCGCTGGATGGCCGCGATGCGCAGGCACGGCTACAAGGGCGCCTTCGAGATGGCCGCGACGGTGGACTATCTGTTCGGGTACGACGCCACCGCGGGCGTGATGGCGGACTGGATGTACGAGCAACTCACCGAGGCCTACGTGCTGGACCCGGAGAACCGCAAGTTCATGAACGAGTCGAATCCGTGGGCGCTGCATGGCATGTCGGAGCGACTGCTCGAGGCCGTCGGCCGCGGCATGTGGGAACAGCCCGACCCGGCCACCCTGGATGCCCTGCGCCAGGTGCTGCTGGAAACCGAAGGCGACCTCGAAGCGCGCTAGCGGGCCGCTAGATCCGGAGGGCAGGAGCGAAGCGACCCGGGGATATATGTTGGGTTCCATGGCACTCACATTCGCCGACGTCGTCCAGGCGAAGTACATCTCGCTGACCACCTTCACCAAGGACGGCCGACCCAAGCCGACGCCGATCTGGGTGGTGCCCGACGGGGACGTCGCACTGGTGATCACCGAGAAGAACGCCTGGAAGGTCAAGCGGATCCGCAACACCCCGCGGGTGACCGTGGCCATCTGTGACATGCGCGGCAACGTCAAGAGCGAACCCGTCGAGGCGGTCGCCAGCGTCCTCGACGAATCGCAGACCGAACGGGTGTACCGGGCCATCGGCAAGCGGTACGGGATCGTCGGGCAGGTCTTCAACTTCTTTTCCAAGCTGCGCGGCGGCGCCAAGCGCACGATCGGGCTGGAACTGCGGGCCGCCTGACCGATGCCGCCGGGTTTCCGCGACGTCGCAACCGCGAAGTATCTCCTGCTCACCACGTTCACCAAGGACGGCCGGCCCAAGCCGACGGCGATCTGGGGCGTGCCCGACGGCGACCGGGTCCTGGTCATCACCGACCGGGTGTCCTGGAAGGTCAAGCGCATTCGCAACACCCCGCGGGTCACCATCGCCGAATCGCATTCCCTGGGTAAGCCCAAGGGGCCGGCGGTCGAGGCGACGGCCCGGGTGCTGCCCGACTCGCAGACCCGCGACGTCTACGGCAAGGTGCTGCGCCGCTACTGGCACCACGCGTGGTGGTTCTACCTGCATACCCTGGTCCGCGGCGGGATCGACAAGACCCACGTCGCCCTCGAGATCACCCCGCCGTGAAACTCACAGTCTGTTATCAGGCTCGGCGGAACCGGCGGCCGCGCCGACTCGTTGCCTGTGCATGGTGATGCGGACGTTTCTGGTCTACGCCCTGGTCGAGCTCGCGGTATTGGCCGCCCTGACCTGGTCCCTCGGCATCGGGTGGACGTTGCTCATCCTGCTGGCCACCTCGGTGGTCGGGGTGGCGCTGGCCGGTTCTCAGGTCAAGCGCCCGATCCTGCGGCTGCAACGCACAAGAACCGACCCGCAGGGCGCCGTGGCCGACGGCATGCTCGTCGCGCTCGGCACCGTCCTGGTCTTCATCCCCGGCCTGGTCAGCACCGCGCTCGGCGCGCTGATGCTGCTGCCGCCGACCCGTAGCGTGGTGCGTCCGGTGGCCGGGATGCTGCTCACCCGCGGCATCGCCCGCCGGGTCAGCGTCGTCAACCTGACCGCGCCGGGCTACCCCGGCCGCGGCGACTACATCGACGGCGAGGTCGTCGAGGAGCAGGGCCACGGCGGTGTGCCCGGGGCCGAGATCGTGCGGGTCCACGACGTCACCGCCGTGCGGCGCTTCTGAGCATTTTCGTCGACTCCGCACCCGCGGGGCAGACTGATCCACCGTGACCACACTGCTGCTGGGCGGGCGCATCCATAGCCCGTCGCATCCGGAGGCCACCGCGATGGCGGTGCGTGACGGCGTCGTCGCCTGGCTCGGCAGTGACGAACTGGGCCGAGCGCAATTCGCCGACGCGCAGGTCGTCGACCTGCGGGGCGCCTTCGTGGCCCCGGCGTTCGTCGACAGCCACATGCACCTCACCGCCACCGGCCTGCTGCGGACCGGGCTGGATCTCACCCGTGCCACCTCCAAGCAGCACTGCCTCGCGCTGGTCGCCGACCACGCCGCCGCCCATCCGGGCCGGGCGATCTGGGCGCACGGCTGGGACGACACCGGCTGGGCGCGAGACGAGGCGCCCAGCACGGCAGAACTCGACGCCGCCGCCGGCCCGGTGCCTGCCTACCTCGCGCGCGTCGACGTCCACTCGGCCGTCGCCTCGACCGCCCTGCGCGACCTGGTCCCCGGGTTGCCCGCGGTGCCCGGCTATCACCCGGAGCGACCGCTGTCGGCCGACGCCCACCACCTGGTGCGCACCGAGGCCCGTCGACTGCTCACCGCCGGGCAGCGTGCCGAGGCGCGGTTGGCCGCCCTCGACGCGGTCGCCGCCGCCGGAATCGTGGCCGTCCACGAGTGCGCCGGACCCGACATCGGCGGCATCGAGGACTGGCAGGAGCTGCGCGCCACCGAGCACGGCGTCGAGGTGGTCGGGTACTGGGGCGAGGCGGTGTCCACCGTCGCCCAGGCCAAAGCGCTCCTCGAGGCGACCGGCGCACGCGGGCTGGCCGGTGACCTGTTCGTCGACGGCGCGCTCGGATCGCACACCGCCTGGCTGTGCGAACCCTATGCCGACGCCCCGGACTGCACCGGCAACCACTACTTGGATCCCGACACCATCGCCGAGCACCTGATCGCGTGCACCGAAGCCGGCGTCACCGCCGGGTTCCACGTCATCGGCGACGCCGCAGTGGGTGCGGTGGTCGACGCCGTGGACCGTCTGGTCGAGCGGTTCGGGGCGCCCGCGGTCGCCCGCTGCGGGCACCGGCTCGAGCACCTGGAAATGGTCACCGCCGAGCAGGCGGCCACGCTGGGCCGGGGTGGGATCACCGCCAGCATGCAGCCCAATTTCGACGCGCTGTGGGGTGGCAGCAGTGGCATGTATGCCCGCCGGCTCGGTTCCGGCAGAGCCGGGCTGCTCAACCCGTTCGCGCTGTTAGCATCGGCAGGCGTGCCCATGGCCTTCGGCTCAGATGCCCCGGTAACCAGCATCGATCCGTGGGCGAGCGTGCGCGCGGCCAGCCACCATCGGACCCCGGGCAGCGCGGTCTCGGTGCGCGCGGCGTTTTCCGCCGCGACCCGCGGCGCCTGGCGCGCCGGCGGCGAACGGGACGGCATCACCGGCACGCTGGTGCCCGGTGCCCCGGCGTCGTACGCGGTGTGGGACGACGCCGGCGACCTCGACGTCGTCGCCCCGGCCGACACCGTGCAACGCTGGTCCACCGACCCGCGCTCGCGGGTGCCCGTCTTGCCGCGGCTCGCTCCCGGCGACCCGCTGCCGCGCTGTCGCCAGACCGTGCATCGAGGCGTCGTGCTCCATGGCTAGCCGGCTGTGGACGTGGGTGCGTGCGGCGCTCCCGCCGCGGCTGATGCGGCTGCTGGTCGCGGTGACCGCGGGGCTGCTGCTGTGCATCAGCTTCCCGCCGATCGGCTGGTGGTGGTCGGCGGTGCTGAGTTTCGCGATGTTGAGCTGGGTGCTGGTGCATCCCAAGACCACACCGGCCGGTGGGCTGGGCTACGGCTTCCTGTTCGGGCTGGCGTTCTACGTCCCGCTGATTCCGTGGATCAGCGGGCTCGTCGGACCCGTGCCGTGGTTGGCGCTGTCCGCCATGGAGGCCGGGTTCCCGGCGATCTTCGGCTGGCTGGCCGTCGCGGTCCGCAGGCTGCCCGGCTGGCCGCTGTGGTTCGCCCTGGTGTGGACGTTGCAGGAATGGCTCAAATCGACCGTTCCGTTCGGCGGATTCCCCTGGGGAGTCGTCGGTTTCGGCCAGACCAACGGCCCGTTCCTGTCGCTGGTTCAGCTCGGCGGGGTGCCGCTGTTGTCGTTTGGAATCGCCCTGCTCGGCACGTCGCTGGCCGCGCTCACACTCGAGATCGTGCGCTGGTGGCAGCGCAGCACCCCGGCCGCGACCGCCGGGCCCGTATCGGTGCCCGGTGTGCTGCTGCCCGGGCTGTGCATCACCGCGGTCCTGCTCACCACCGCGGTCGCCGCCCCGCAGGTGCGGCGCGCCGCCGGCGGTGCGGGCAACGAACCGACCGTCACGATCGCGGCGATCCAGGGCAACGTGCCGCGCCTGGGGCTGGACTTCAACAGTCAACGCCGCGCGGTCCTGGACAACCACGTCCGCCAGACCGTGCAACTGGCCGACGAGGTGCGCGCGGGTCGGGCACCGCAGCCGCAGTTCGTGATCTGGCCGGAGAACTCGTCGGACATCGATCCGCTCACCAACACCGACGCCGCCCAGCAGATCAGCGTGGCCGCGCAGGCGATCGGCGCGCCGATCCTGGTCGGCGCTGTCATCGCCCGCCCGGACTGGACACCGGACAATCCGACCGCGACCAACACCGTCGTGGTCTGGGATCCGGTCACCGGGCCGGGGGAGCGCCACGACAAGCAGATCATCCAGCCGTTCGGCGAATACCTGCCGTGGCGGGGCTTCTTCCGGCACCTGTCGTCCTTCGCCGACCGGGCCGGGTACTTCGTGCCGGGCAGCGGATCCGGGGTGGTACACGCCGCCGGCGTGCCGGTGGGAGTGGCAACCTGCTGGGAGGTCATCTTCGACCGGGCGCTTCGCGAGTCGGTCCGCAACGGCGCGCAGGTGCTGACCGTTCCGTCCAACAACGCCACCTTCGACCAGAACATGAGCGAACAGCAGCTGGCCTTCGCCCGGGCCCGCGCCGTCGAACACGACCGCTACGTGGTGGTGGCCGGCACCACCGGCATCAGCGCCGTGATCGCCCCGGACGGCCACGAGCTGACCCGAACCCAGTTCTTCACCCCGGCCTCCATCGACCTCGCGGTGCGGCTCAAGACCAGCGAGACGCCGGCCACCCGGTGGGGGCCGCTCGTCCAATGGGTGCTGGTCGGAGCCGCCCTTGCCGTCGTGCTGGCGGCCATGCTGCACAATGGTTGGTTCATGCGTCCGTTGCGCCGTGGCCGGCCCAAGGGCGACGCGAACAGCAGGTCCGGGGACGAAGACGACGGCGAGAACCCGCCGGAACAGGGCGAATCATCATCAGCCCTCGCCGGGCAGCACGACAAAGGAGAGTCATGACCGACCGGGGCAAGACGGACGCTGAGCGTCCCAGCCAGCGCACCCTGGTGATCATCCCCACATTCAACGAGCTGGAGAACCTGCCGTTGATCGTGGGCCGCGTGCACAAAGCCCGCCCCGACGTCCACGTGCTGATCGTCGACGACGGCAGCCCCGACGGCACCGGCCAACTCGCCGACGAGCTGTCGCTGGCCGATCCCGACCGCATCCACGTCCTGCACCGCACCGCCAAGGACGGTCTCGGTGCGGCCTATCTCGAAGGGTTCGCCTGGGGTCTGGGGCGGCAATACAACGTGCTGGTGGAAATGGACGCCGACGGCAGCCATGCCCCCGAGCAGCTCTACCGACTGCTCGACGCCATCGACAACGGCGCCGACCTGGCGATCGGCTCGCGCTACGTCGAGGGCGGCACCGTGCGCAACTGGCCGGCGCGGCGGCTGGTGTTGTCCAAGACCGCCAACACCTACTCCCGGATCCTGCTCGGCGTCGGCATCCATGACATCACCGCCGGCTACCGCGCTTACCGGCGTGAGGTGCTGGAGAAGATCGACCTGTCGGCGGTCGACTCCAAGGGCTATTGCTTCCAGATCGACCTGACCTGGCGCACCATCAACAGTGGGTTCAGCGTGGTGGAGGTGCCGATCACGTTCAGCGAGCGCGAACTCGGCGTCTCCAAGATGAGCGGATCGAACATTCGCGAAGCCCTGGTGAAGGTCGCCCAATGGGGCATCGGCGGGCGGCTGGATCGCGCCCGCGGCGTGGTCCGGTAGCGACTGCTCGGATCAGCTTCCGCGGCGCTTGGACTTGATCAGGTCCAGCCGCTCCTTGAGCAGCTCTTCGAGTTCCTCGATCGACCGGCGCTCCAGCAGCATGTCCCAGTGGGTGCGCGGCGGCTTGACCTTCTTCGGCTCGGGCAGGTCCCCGTCGATCAGGGTGCCGTCCATGCCGTTCTTGCAGGGCCAGGTGCCGGGGATCTCGGCGTCGTCGGCGAACGGAACCTCGAACTCCTCGCCGTTCTCCGTGCGGTAGCGCGCGATCTGACGGGGCGCCAGGTCGTGGTTGCGGTCGGTCTCGTAGCTCACGGCTCCGAGCCGGCTGCCTCTCAGGACGCGATCAGCCATCGTCAACTCTCCTCAAATGCTCTGTGAAATCGCAGATAGTGAACGCAAGACCTCACGCTGCGGTTCCCGACTCGACCCCCCATGATACCGGGATCACCGCCCGCACCCCGCTACAGTCACAAGGCGTGACGCGTCGTACCCGCTCTGCGCCGTGCCGGTGGTGCGGTCGCGAGGTCGCCGATGCCGGGATGGGACGGCGCAGGCAGTACTGCCGCCAGTCGTGCCGGCAGCGCGCCTACGAACAGCGCGCCCTGGTCAAGGGCAGCGCGATCCCGGAGGACGCCGTGGTGCTGTCCGCCGACGAGGCCGCCGAGCTGTCCGACCGGGTGTACCAGGTGCGCTGCGCGGCCGAGGACGTTGCGACCGCGGTCGACGAGGGCGCGGCCGCCGCCGAGCTCCGCGAACTGTGCGACGCCCTGGTGCAGGCGGCCAAGGCCGCCGACGGCTGGCGCTGACTGACACCGCTCGTCTCACAGCGTTTTCCCAGCTACGATTCGTTCGTGCTGCCGGAATGGCGCTTCGATGATTTTGTCCTGGATACCCGTAACTACGAATTACGTTCGGGCGACATGGTTATCCGCGTCGAGCCGCAGGTCTTCGATGTGATGGTGCAGCTGGTCGCCAACCACGAGCGAGTGGTGACCAAGGACGAGTTGTTCGATTCGGTGTGGGGCGGCAGGTTCGTGGGCGAGGCGGCGCTCACCAGCCGGATCAAGGCCGCGCGCCGCGCGCTCGGTGACGACGGGGAATCGCAGCGCTACATCCGGACGGTACGTGGCCGCGGCTACCGGTTCGTGGGGCCGGTAGCGACGCCGCCGGCGCCCGTGGTCGCCGCGGCGCCACCGCAGCACATTTCGTTCTGCCGGGCGAGCGACGGGGTGCGCCTGGCCTATGCGACGGCCGGCGAGGGGCCGCCGCTGGTGCGGGCAGCCAACTGGATGACTCACCTCGCCTACGACATCGAAAGCCCGGTATGGCGGCACTGGGTCAGCGATCTGTGCCAGGATCACACGTTCATTCGCTACGACGAACGCGGGTGCGGCCTTTCGGACTGGGAGGTGGGGGAGTTCACCTTCGAGGACTGGGTCACCGATCTGGAGTCGGTAGTGGATGCCCTTGGACTGCAGAGCTTTCCGCTTCTCGGGGTGTCGCAGGGCGGAGCGGTGGCGATCGAATACGCGGCTCGGCACCCCGAACGCGTGGACCGCCTCGTCCTGTGCAGCGCGTACGCGCGTGGGCGCGGAGTGCGCGCCGTCGGAGCGCAGGAGCAGCGTGCCGCCGCGTTGGACCTTGAATTGGCCAGCGTCGGCTGGGGCCGCGACGACCCGGCGTTCCGTCAGGTCTTCGCCGCCCAGTTCCTGCCTGACGGCAGCCGCTCGGACTGGGCGGCGTTCGACCAATTGCAGCGCCGCACCACGTCCCCGGAAAACGCGGTGCGGTTCCTGACCGAGTTCGCGGCGATAGACGTGTGCGACGCCGCGCGCCAGGTGCGGTGCCCGACGCTGATTCTGCATTCCCGCGACGACCACCGGGTGCCGATGCGCTTTGGTGAGGAACTCTCCGAGCTCATCGGCGGTTCCCGACTGGTGGCGCTGGCCGGCAACAACCATCTGCTGACCGCCTCCGAGCCCGCCTGGCGGGTGTTCTGCGACGAGGTTCGGCAGTTCCTCGTGACGTGATCCTGCGGTCGATCTCCACCAAATCTCCACACATTCTCCAAGTGCGCCGCCCCTGGTTGTTCGATGCTGATGCCATGAGAAAGCACCTACGCACCGTGATAGCCGGTGCCGTTGCAACGGTCGCGCTGGGCACCCTGACGGCATGCTCTGGCGGCTCGACCACCACCGCGACCTCCCCGACGCCGTCGTCCGATGGGGCGACGGTGAAGAACTTCCCGACCTCGGCGCATTACATTGCCGACATGCCGATGTCGGATGGCAAGACCATGACGATCGGGGTGGCGGTGGAGGGCGACAAGATCGCCGCCTACGCCTGCGACGGAAGCACCGACGAGGCGTGGTTCTTCGGCACCCAGAAGGACGGCACGCTGGACATCACATCTCGGTACCAGGACACGCTGACGGCGTCGTTCAACGGAACGGATGTGGTGGGGCAGCTGACCATGAACGACGTCGACTACACGTTCAGCGCGGCCGCGGTGCCGGCCCCGGCGGGCATGTACACCGCCGAGGCCAACGGTGTCCGGGCCTCCTGGGTGGTCCGCCCCGACCATTCCGTCACCGGCGTGCAGTTCAAGAAGTCCAACGACTCCGATACCGCTGATCTGGTGCTGGCCAACGAGCAGAAGTTCCGCGACCAAGTGCGGCAACGTCGCCTGGCGCGACAGTTGCAGGCCGCTCCGCCGCTGGAGTTCGGCACGTGGCGTTCGACCGTCAGCGGGGTGCCGGTGACGGCGATCCTGGTCAATGGTGACACCCGGTTGGGCTGACCGTTCGTGGCCAGTTCGCGTCACCACGAATCAAACCCTTAACCCCGGTGGGGTGTGCTCCTAGCGTCGAGGGACGCGACCCGATCGCGCATGCCGATCATCAGCCACCCCAGGGGGACCCACACCGTGACCACGCCCGCCGCGCCGGCTTCCGCGCCGGTCCTGCCGGCGGGCCCTCGGCCGGCCGCCCAGCGCCTGGCGCGCAGATGGGCGACCGCGCGCTGGGCGTCGCCGGTGATCCTGCTGGCGTTGTGGCAGTTGGGCAGCGCGCTGGGGCTGATCTCCCAGGACGTGCTGCCCGCCCCGTCGCTGATCGCCGAGGCCGGGCTGGAGCTGATCCGCAACGGCGAACTCGCCGACGCGCTGCAGGTGTCAGGTTGGCGGGTGCTGCAAGGGCTGCTGCTGGGCGGGCTGATCGGCATCGGGCTGGGCACCGCGGTGGGCCTGTCCCGCTGGACCGAGGCGACCGTCGACCCGCCGATGCAGATGCTGCGGGCGCTGCCGCACCTGGGACTGATTCCGCTGTTCATCCTGTGGTTCGGCATCGGTGAGCTGCCCAAAGTACTGCTCGTCGCGCTGGGGGTCAGCTTCCCGCTGTACCTGAACACATTCTCGGCGATCCGCCAGGTCGACCCGAAACTGTTCGAAACCGCTGATGTGCTTGGCTTTTCATTCCGACAGCGGTTCAGCCACCTCATCGCGCCCAGCGCGGCGCCGCAGGTGCTGGTCGGCCTGCGCCAGTCGCTGGCGATCGGCTGGTTGACGCTGATCGTCGCCGAACAGATCAACGCCGACAAGGGGATCGGCTATCTGATCAACAATGCCCGCGACTTCCTGCGCATCGACATCATCATCTTCGGGCTGATCGTCTATGCGCTGCTGGGCATCACCACCGACGCCGTCGTGCGGGTGCTGGAACGACGAGCACTGAGGTACCGATCGTGACCGTGACGTCCGAGCGCACCACCGGCGTGGCCGGCCGCCTGCGGCACATCGACATGTGGTACGGCGAACACCATGTGCTCCAAGACGTGTCGCTGACCGTGGGCGCCGGCGAGATCGTCGCCCTGGTGGGACGCAGCGGCTCGGGAAAGTCCACCGTGCTGCGCGTGCTGGCCGGGCTGTCCACCGACCACACCGGGGAGCGGGTGGTCGCCGGAGCGCCCGCGCTGGCGTTCCAGGAACCGCGGCTGTTCCCGTGGCGCACCGTGCGCACCAATGTCGGCTACGGGTTGACCCGGTTCCGGTTGTCCCGCAGTGAGGTTGCCTCCCGCGCCGAGCGGGCGCTTGCCGATGTCGGGCTGGCCGACCGTGCGTCGGCGTGGCCACTGACCTTGTCGGGCGGGCAGGCCCAGCGAGTGTCACTGGCCCGCGCCCTGGTCGCCGAGCCGACGCTGCTACTGCTCGACGAGCCGTTCGGCGCGCTGGACGCGCTGACCCGGCTGAGCATGCAGTCGTTGTTGCTCGACCTGTGGCGGCGGCACACGTTCGGCGTGCTGCTGGTCACCCACGACGTGAATGAAGCTGTGGCGCTGGCCGATCGGGTGCTGGTGCTGGAGTCCGGTCGGGTGGTGCGCCAGACGGAGATCGCCGATCCGCGTCGTCCACCGGGAAGTTCGTCGGCCGCGACCGACAACCATCGCGTCGAGCTGCTCGCGCAGCTCGGCGTTCAGATCTGACAGGAGTGTCCGTGTATCGCCCACCCATTCGTCGTGTCCTGGTCGCGTTGGCCGTCATCGGTCTGCTGCTGACCGGCTGCGTGTCGCGCCAGGAGAACACCGGTGCATCGCAGGCCCCGGCGACGGTGCCGTTGACGGAGCTCTCGGGTCTGGTGTTGCAGGTGGGTGACCAGAAGGGCGGCACCGAGGCGCTGCTGCGGGCGGCCGGCGCACTGGACAATCTGCCCTACCAGATCGCGTTCTCCACGTTCACATCCGGGCCTCCGCAGATCGAGGCGGCGACGGCGGGCAAGATCGACTTCGCCATCACCGGCAACACCCCGCCGATCTTCGGGGCGGCATCAGGCGCGAAGGTCAAGGTGGTCTCGGCCTACAACGGCGGCGGGGTCGGTGACCAGATCCTGGTGCCCGCGGACTCGCCGATCACCTCGGTCAGCGATCTGCGGGGCAAGAGCATCCTGGTGGCCAAGGGCAGCTCCGCGCACGGCAACGTGCTCGGGCAGCTGGACAAGGCGGGCCTGACGCCCGCCGACGTCACACTGGTGTTCCTGCAGCCGGCTGATGCATTGTCGGCGTTCCGCGCCGGCCAGGCCGATGCCTGGGCGATCTGGGATCCGTTCACCGCCCAGGCCGAACAGCAGTTGAAGGTGCGGTCCATCGCACAGGCCAAAGGGGTGACCAACGGCTACTGGTTCGGCGTGGCCTCCGATGCGGCGCTGGCAGATCCCCAGCGCAGCACCGCGCTGTCGGACCTGCTCGTGCGGTTCGCGAAGGCCGCCAAGTGGGCGCAGGACCACCGCCAAGAATGGGCCGAAAAGTACGCGGCGGCAGTGGGTTTGGATCCGAAGGCCGCCGAGGTGTCGCAGAGTCGGAGCTTGCGGCTGCCGACCGACCTGAGTGACACCGTCGTCGCCTCTGAGCAAAAGATCGCGGATCTGTTCGCCCAGTCCGGGCAGATCCGGTCTGCACCCGACTTCGCCAACTGGGTCGACCGCCGCTACGCCGGCGCGCTCGAGCCGGTTCTGATCAGCGCCAACTAAGGAGAGCGTCGTGCCTGCAAAGTTCTTTTGGTTCCTGCCCACCAACGGCGACAGCCGGTCGATCGTGGGTGCGTCGCACGCGTCCTCGCACCACACGATTCCGGATGGATACCGGGCACCGACTCGTCGTTATCTGGCCGAGGTGGCCCGGGCGGCCGACCGGCTGGGCTACGAAGGCGTGCTGACACCCACCGGAACCTGGTGCGAAGACGCGTGGTTGACGGCCTCGGCGCTGCTGGCCGAGACCGAGCGGCTGAAGTTCCTGGTGGCCTTCCGGCCCGGGTTGGTGCCACCGACCCTGGCCGCGCAGCAGGCGGCGACGTTCCAGCGTTATTCCGAGGGCCGACTGCTGCTCAACGTGGTCAGCGGCGGCGACGACGTCGAGCAGCGCCGGTTCGGCGACTGGCTCAGTCACGACGAGCGTTATGCCCGCACCGGCGAGTTCCTGCACATCGTGAAGTCGGTGTGGGGTCAGGAGTCGTTCGACTTCGACGGGCAGTTCTACAAGATTCGCGATGGTCGGGTCTCGGAACCGCCGAATCCGTTGCCGGAGTTCTATTTCGGCGGCTCGTCGGCCGCGGCTCTGCCGATCGCCGCCGAGCATGTGGACGTCTACCTGACGTGGGGGGAGCCGCCGCAGGCCGCGGCAGCCAAGATCGACGAAGTGCGCACGCTGGCGCGGGCGCGCGGTCGGGACGTGCGGTTCGGCATCCGGCTGCACACGATCACCCGTGACACGTCGGCGGCGGCGTGGGCGGTGGCGCAGGAATTGGTCGGCGAGCTGAGCGCTGACCAGATCGAACAGGCGACCAAGCTGCACGCCAGTTCGGAGTCCGAGGGGCAGCGGCGAATGACCGCGCTGCACGGCGGACGAGTCGACAAGCTGGAGATCTACCCGAAC
>NZ_BEWG01000027.1:0-4204 GCF_002723835.1 Mycobacterium sp. shizuoka-1
TGCGTGTTTGGTAACCACACCGATACCGGAGGTCCTCACCTACTTCCGCTCACCACGCCGTTCACAACCTGTCTGGGAGTTACAACTAGAGCGCGGCCCGGATCCGGTCGCCGACCTCACGGGTCGAGAACGTCGCGTCCCCGCGGGTGGCCAGATGGGTGCCGACCGCCGCGTCCACCCGGTCCGCCGCGGCGTCCTGCCCGAGGTGACGCAGCAGGAGAGCCACGGACATCACCGCCGCCGTCGGGTCGGCGATGCCCTGGCCGGCGATGTCGGGAGCACTGCCGTGCACGGGTTCGAACATCGACGGGTTGGTCCGGGTGGCATCGATGTTGCCGCTGGCGGCCAGTCCGATCCCGCCGCAGACCGCCGCAGCCAGGTCGGTGATGATGTCGCCGAACAGGTTGTCGGTGACGATGACGTCGAACCGGCCCGGATCGGTGACCATGTGGATGGTGGCCGCGTCGATGTGCTGATAAGCCACCTCGACATCGGGATACTCGGCGCCCACCTCGGCGACCACGCGGGACCACAGGCTGCCCGCAAAGGTCAGCACGTTGGTCTTGTGCACCAGCGTCAGGTGTTTGCGCCGGGCCTGCGCGCGGGCGAACGCGTCGCGCACCACCCGCTCGACGCCGAACGCGGTGTTCACGCTCACCTCGGTGGCCACTTCGTGCGGGGTGCCGACCCGCAGGGCACCGCCGTTGCCCGTGTAAGGGCCCTCGGTGCCTTCACGCACCACCACAAAGTCGATGGTGGTCACCCCGGACAGCGGGCTGCTGACGCCCGGGTACAGCCGTCCCGGCCGCAGGTTGACGTGGTGGTCCAGAGCGAACCGGAGTTTGAGCAGCAGCCCGCGTTCCAGCACACCGCTGGGCACCGACGGATCACCGATCGCGCCGAGCAGGATGGCGTCGTAGCCGCGCAGTTCCTCGATGGTCTCGGCGGTGAGCAGTTCGCCGGTGGCGTGGTAGCGCCGGGCCCCGAGGTCGTACTCGGTCTTGTCCACGCCGGGCAGCACCACGTCGAGCACCTGGAGTGCTTCGCCGATGACTTCCGGGCCGATGCCGTCGCCCGCGATAACCGCCAGTCTTGTCACGAGAGGTCCACCACTTCCAGGGTCGTTGCGCCGACGGCCGCGCGGATCGCCGAGCGAACCTCGTCGCTGACGTCGCGATCCAGCCGCAGCATCACGGTGGCGGCACGGCCGCTGGTGTCCTGGCTGAGCTGCGCGGCCAGGATGTTCACCCCCGCATCGCCGAGCAGGGTGCCGATCTTGCCGAGCGCGCCGGGCTGATCGGAGTAGTGCAGAACCAGGTTCACGCCCTCGGCCCGCAGATCGAAGTTGCGCCCGTTGATCTGGACGATCTTCTCGACCTCTTGCGGCCCGGACAACGTTCCGGACACATTGGTGGCCGTGCCGTCGGGCCCGACCACCCGCACATCGACCAGGCTGCGGTGGTTGGGGCTCTCGCTGGCCGTGCTCAGCTCGCTCTGCAGACCGCGCTCGGCGGCCAGATTCGGGGCGTTGACGAAAGTCACCTGCTGATCGGTGACCGTCGAGAAGAATCCGCGCAGAGCCGAAAGTTTCAGCACCTCAACATCTTCGGAAGCCAGCTCACCCGAGACCCGCACCGACAGGTTGGAGGCGGCCCCGGTCGACAGCACACCGACCAGCAGGCCCAGCTTGCGGGCCAGGTCCAGCCACGGCGCCACCTCTTCGCTGACCGCGCCCGCGCCGACGTTGACCGCGTCCGGCACAAACTCCCCCGCCAGCGCCAGCTTCACACTCGCCGCCACGTCGGTGCCGGCCCGGTCCTGGGCCTCGGCAGTGGAGGCGCCCAGGTGCGGGGTGACCACTACTTGCGGCAGCTCGAACAGCGGGCTGTCGGTGCACGGCTCGGTGCTGAACACGTCGAGCCCGGCAGCGCGGACATGGCCGCCGGTGATCGCGTCGGCCAGCGCCTGCTCGTCGATCAGACCGCCGCGGGCGGCGTTGACGATGATCACACCGGGCTTGGTCTTGGCCAAGGCCTCCTTGCCGAGCAAGCCCGCGGTTTCCGGGGTCTTGGGCAGGTGCACGGAGATGAAGTCCGCCCGGGCCAGCAGCTCGTCGAGCGGCAGCAGCTCGATGCCCAGCTGGGTCGCGCGGGCCGCCGACACGTACGGGTCGTAGGCGATGACATGGGTGCCGAAGGCGGCCAGCCGCTGGGCGACGAGCTGCCCGATCCGGCCCAGGCCCACCACGCCGACGGTCTTGCCGAAGATCTCGGTGCCCGAGAACGACGAGCGCTTCCAGGTGTGCTCGCGCAGCGTGGCGTCGGCGGCGGGGATCTGGCGCGCAGCCGACAGCATCAGTGCCAGCGCGTGCTCGGCGGCGCTGTGGATGTTCGAGGTGGGCGCGTTGACGACCAGCACACCGGCGGCGGTGGCGGCGTCGACGTCGACGTTGTCCAGGCCGACGCCCGCGCGGGCGACGATTTTCAGTTTCGGCGCGGCGGCGATCACCTCGGCGTCCACCGTGGTCGCCGAGCGCACCAGCAGCGCGTCCGCGTCGGCGACCGCGGCCAGCAGTTTGGGCCGGTCGGGGCCGTCGACCCAGCGGACCTCGACCTGGTCGCCCAGGGCCTCGACGGTCGAGGAGGCAAGCTTGTCTGCGATCAATACAACGGGCAGATTCACGCCGGTCAGCCTAGTGGTTGTCGCCCGGTGCACGATCATCGGCTGCGGTGCGGTCTACTTGATGGGTGGACGTGACCGTCGTCGGTAGTGGTCCCAATGGGTTGGCGGCCGCCGTCATCTGCGCGCGAGCCGGTTTGTCGGTGCGTGTGGTGGAGGCTCAGCCGACATTCGGCGGTGGCGCGCGCACCGCGGCCGACCCGGAGTTCCCCGGCGTCCGCCACGACGTCTGCTCGGCGGTACACCCGATGGCGATCGCCTCGCCGTTCTTCGCCGAGTTCGATCTCGCGGCGCGCGGTGTCGAATTGGTAGTTCCGGAGATCTCCTACGCCAATCCGCTGCCGAACCGGCCCGCCGCGATCGCCTACCACTCGTTGGAACGCACCTGCGCCGAGCTCGAGCACGGCAGCTCGTGGCGGCGCTTGTTCGGCCCGCTGGCCGCCCATCCCGACGGAGTACTCGGGTTCTTCCTCGGCGACAAACGCTCAGTGCCGCCCGATCTCATCACCACCGTGCGGTCCGGTCTTCGGGTACTCGCCCAGGGCAGCCCGGCCTGGGGTGTGCTTCGCGGCGAGGACGCCCGCGCCTTGTTCACCGGTGTTGGTACGCATGCGATTTCGACCATGCCCTCGCCGGTGAACGGCGGTGCCGGGATCATGCTCGGCACCGTGGCCCACACCGCGGGCTGGCCGGTGCCGATCGGTGGCAGCCAGGTGATCGTCGACGCGATGCTCGCCGATCTCCAGGCTCACGGTGGTGAACTCGTCGTCGGCGAACCGGTGACCTCACCTCCGCCCGGGGTGGTCATCTACGACACCGCGCCGACGGCACTGCTGGACATCTACGGCGCTTCCATACCGAGCAGTTACGCAAAATCGTTGCGGCGCTACAAGTATGGGCCGGGCGTCTGCAAAGTGGACTTCGTGCTCTCGGGCGATATTCCGTGGCGCGACGAGCGAATGGCAAACTCCCCCACGGTCCACATGGGTGGGACCAGGGCCCAGATGGCCTACTCGGAGAAGGAGATCGCCGCGGGCCGCCACGCCGAGGCTCCGATGACCCTGGCGGCGCTACCGCATCTGGCCGACCCGTCGCGAATCGATTCCGCGGGGCGACGACCGCTGTGGACCTACGCACACGTCCCGGCCAACTCGACCGAGGACGTCACCGAAAGCGTCATCGGCCTGTTCGAGAGGGCCGCCCCGGGTTTCCGGGATCTGGTGCTGGCGTCGCGGTGCGTGACCGCCGCCGAGATGTCGACCTACAACGCCAATTATGTCGGCGGCGACATCATCGTCGGCGGCGCGACTCTGTTCGCGGCCATGGTGGGGCCGACGCTGCGCTGGAACCCGTGGACCACGCCGATCCCCAAGGCATACCTGAGTTCGTCGGCGACACCGCCCGGAACGGCGGTGCACGGGATGTGTGGTTACTACGCCGCGCGCACGGTCCTCAAGCGGGAGTTCGGCCTTCCGCTGCCGTCGCTGGCCCCGTAATTCCGCGATTTCGGCGCGTTTTCGTTCGC
>NZ_BEWG01000027.1:4214-7200 GCF_002723835.1 Mycobacterium sp. shizuoka-1
CGCCGAAATCGCTAGGAAACCTGCTCGAACAGCAACGCGAGCTGGCCCGGAGACACCGCCACCCCGCACTGGTTGCGCAGATCCCGCAGTGGGCCCGCGATGTTCTGCAGATCCAGCAACTCACCCGGATGCCCGATGAAATACGACCGCACCGAGGCCTTGGCGTCCTCGGGCGACTGGGTGGCCGCCGCGGTCAGCACGTCGTCGGCGCCGGGATGGCTGGCCAGATATCCACCCGCGGCGGCCAGCACACCGCTGGATGTCGCGGCCAGGCCGCTGGCGCTGCACGGCGCGGCAGCGGCGCTCGGCGTCGACACTAAGGCCGCGGCACACAGCGCACTCACCATCAGCGCACCGAATGCGCAACGTATCGACGTCGTCATGGCCTGGCTCCTTGGGATTGTTGGGCTGGATCTGAAGGGTTAGATGCGAGGGAATACCCGCGCAGGGCGGGTTTCTCTCGCCGCAATCGCCGAGCTGAGCTGGTTCGACCCGGCGGTGGTCCAGGACACGCGCACCCGTTTGCGGGCCCGTGCACCTGAACCCGATTGCCCGCCAGCCGATTTCGTGCCCACGATCGACGGTTACCCGGGGGGCAACGGTGCCGGTGCGTAGTCGAAGACCGCCGTGCCGCCGTAGCTTCCGTCGGGATCGTTGGGTCCGTAGGCGGGGGTGTAGGAAAAGTAGATCGGGCCCAGTAGGAACGGGATGATCCCGGTGTTGAAGCCCAGGCTGGGAATCCAGACGGAGGTCGCGTCGCCCGCTGCGATCTGGGCATCGGTCACCTTCGTCCGGTAGAGAAGGGTATTTCCGTCGATCGTGTGGACCTCGATGACGGTGCCGGCTTTCAGCTGGTCGCCAACGGAAAGGTCGTTGAGAGTCGAGGGCAGCATGCTCTGCGAGACGCCACCGCCGATACCGCCGCTGTCGATGGTGGCGGTGGCGTTGTGGGTGGTCTGCGAGACGGAGCCGTAGGTGACGGTGACCGAGAGCGTGGTGTAGAACCAGCCCGGAACGCGGGTGACCTCGGGCAACGGGTTCGCGCCGAAGGTCACCTGGCCCGCGGGCTCATCGATCAACAGGCCCTGAGCGAGTGCGCCCGGAAGTGTCAGCACCGGGCTGGCGATGTCGCTTCCGGTGTACGGATCGACGCCCATCGTCGGGGCGAGAGCGTCGGCGTATTTCTGCTCGGTCCATTTGTGTTGAGGAACCGTTATCCACTTCTTCTCTTTCGCGTCCCACTCCTCGATGTGGTCGACGACCCCGATCGGGGTGGCCGCGGTCTCCATACCATTGCCGAAGTCGAGGCTGGGCGTATAGACGGTGTAATAGAAACGCCCCCAATCCCCGTATTCGATCATGCCGGTGACGCCCAGGCTCGGACCGAGCGGCGTGTCTTTCAACAGGGTGATCGGGACGATCAAACCCGCTGAGCCCGTGTCGATTTCAACCTGGGGCAGTTGCGTGCCGTTGACCGTGAGGGCCACCGTCATGAAGTCGGCACCGAGGTTGTAGGTCAACCCGACCACCGGCGCGCCGCCCGCAGTACCTGCCAACCCGTCCCTGCCCAGCAGTCCACCCTGACCTCCGGCTCCACCGCCGGCAGATACCCCGCCGGTTCCCCCGGCACCACCGTTGCCGACGAGCACGCCACCGGCTCCGCCGGCACCGCCTTGTCCGGCTGCACCACCGGCACCGGCCGCACCACCGTCGCCCACGAGCAG
The DNA here is from genome assembly GCF_002723835.1 of Mycobacterium sp. shizuoka-1. Taxonomy (GTDB): domain Bacteria; phylum Actinomycetota; class Actinomycetes; order Mycobacteriales; family Mycobacteriaceae; genus Mycobacterium. The sequence continues at coordinate 5,939 of NZ_BEWG01000027.1, forward strand.
AGCACGGCCGCCCGCGCCACCGGCACCACCGGCTCCGCCGGCGCCCCCGGCACCACCGTTGCCGACGAGCAGACCACCGGCTCCGCCGGCACCGCCGACCGCACCCCACCCGCCGGCGCCGCCGCCACCACCGTTGCCGATCAGTCCGGCCGCACCGCCGCGACCGGCTTGACCACCGAACCGCACCCCGGCCCCGCCGGCGCCGCCGGCACCGCCATCGCTGATCGACAGCGCCCCGCTGATCCCGCCGCTTCCGCCGTCGCCGCCGATTGCCGCGTATCCGGTGGCAGAGCCGCCATCGCCACCGGCACCGGCTTGGCCGAATACCGAGAACAGGCCGGTATTTCCGCCGGCACCGCCGGCACCGCCCGTGCCGTAGTTACCGCCCGCGGCCCCGCCGGACCCACCGCGGCCGGCGACGCCCATGATCGAGAACGTCCCGGTGTCACCGCCGGTCCCGCCGGCACCGGCCACCAGACCCGTCCCGGTGACCGCACCGCCCGCTCCCCCGGAACCACCGTTGCCGGCGAACACCCCACCGCGGCCGCCGTTGCCACCGGCGCCGCCGTTGACGCCTGCACCCCCGGAACCACCCGAGCCGACCAGACCAGCCGAACCACCGTTGCCGCCGGCGAAACCGTTGCCACCGTTGCCCCACAACAACCCGGACCGCCCACCGGTGCACGCCGCACCCTGGTTGCAGGTCTCCGAGGTCCAGCTGTAGCCGTTTCCGATCAGAAGGCCGGCATCGGGATGAGCGGCGGTGCCGTCGCCGACCAGGTTGCCCATCAGCTGGGCGAGGTTGGACGAGCTCAGTGCACCGGCCGGAGCTTTGGGCCTCGTTGCCAGGGCGGGACGCACCCGAGCCGATCGCTGCGCGGTCAGGGTGGAGGTGGGCACCGCATTCCTGGCTCGGGCAGCGCCATGTCCCGAAGGTGTACGCGGGGCCGCTGCGGCGACCGAGCCCGTCGAACTCGGCGCCGCCGTCCCGGTGTCTGCGTCCGCCGATCCGGCCAGGGCAACCGTCGCCGCTCCGAGGGCGAGTGTCAACGCCCCCGTCCACCCGATATAGCGCACACTTGCGGCCGGCGTCGGCCGGCTCGCCACCCGCTGGGCGGGATTCTTGACAGACACAGACGACCCCCGTGACCGATCGAGCACCGCAACTCTGAGCGCAGACCCTACAACCAACCGTCGCGGCCAGCGCAGCGATTCGTCATCCGAAGCACCACGCCCGGTGAAACGGAAGCCGCGCCGGGTGA
>NZ_BEWG01000027.1:7214-19578 GCF_002723835.1 Mycobacterium sp. shizuoka-1
AGGTGTACTGACCGCTAGGCGGTTTCGGTGATCGGCCGGTCGACCCAGCTCATCAGGTCACGCAGCTTCTTGCCGGTGACCTCGATCGGATGCTCGGCGTTCTTCTTGCGCAGCGCCTCGAGCTCCTTGTTACCGCCTTCGACGTTGGCGACCAAGCGCTTGACGAACGTGCCGTCCTGGATGTCGGAGAGGATGTCGCGCATCCGCTGCTTGGTGTCGGCGTCGATGACACGCGGACCCGACAGATAACCGCCGAACTCGGCGGTGTCGGACACCGAGTAGTTCATCCGGGCGATGCCGCCCTCGTACATCAGGTCGACGATCAGCTTCAGCTCGTGCAGCACCTCGAAGTAGGCCAGCTCGGGCGCGTAACCCGCCTCCACCATGACGTCGAAGCCGGTCTTGACGAGTTCCTCAGTGCCACCGCACAACACGGCCTGCTCACCAAACAGATCCGTCTCGGTCTCGTCCTTGAAGGTGGTCTTGATGACGCCGGCGCGGGTCCCGCCGATGCCCTTGGCGTAGGACAGCGCCAGCGCCTGGCCCTCGCCGGTCGGGTCCTGCTCGATGGCGATCAGGCAGGGCACGCCCTTGCCGTCGACGAACTGGCGGCGCACCAGGTGACCGGGGCCCTTGGGGGCGACCATGCCGATGGTGACGTTGGCCGGCGGCTTGATCAGGCCGAAGTGGATGTTCAGTCCGTGTCCGAAGAACAGCGCGTTGCCGGCTTCCAGGTTGGGCTCGATGTCGTTGCGGAAGATCTCGGCCTGCGCGGTGTCGGGGGCCAGCAGCATGATGACGTCGGCCCACTTGGCAACCTCGGCCGGAGTGTCGACCTCGAGGCCCTGCTCGGTGACCTTCTCGCGCGACTTCGAGCCCTCTTTGAGGCCCACCTTGACCTGCACACCGGAGTCCCGCAGGCTCAGCGAATGGGCATGGCCCTGGCTGCCGTAACCGATCACCCCGACCTTGCGGCCCTGGATGATCGACAGGTCGGCATCGTCGTCGTAGAACATCTCGATGGAATTTGAAGCCACGATGGCCTTTACCTTTCTTTGGTTACTACTGGGTCTTTACTTGGTGTTGGTCATCCCACGCGGTCCGCGCGACAGCGACACCACGCCGGACTGCACGATCTCGCGGACGCCGTAGGGTTCGAGCACCCGTAGCAGCGCCTCGATCTTTTCCTGCGTCCCGGTCGCTTCGATGGTCAACGATTCGGTGGACACGTCGATCACCTTGGCGCGGAACAGGTTCACCGCCTCGATCACCTGGCTGCGAGTTCCGGCATCGGCCCGGACCTTGATCAGAGCCAGCTCGCGGGCCACCGAGTTCTCGGAATCCTGCTCGACGATCTTGATCACGTTGATCAGCTTGTTGAGCTGCTTGGTGATCTGTTCGAGCGGCGTCGCCTCGGCCGTCACGACGATCGTCATCCGCGACATGTTCTTTTGCTCGGTGGCGCCGACGGCCAGCGACTCGATGTTGAAACCGCGACGCGAGAACAGTGCCGCGACGCGGGCCAGCACACCCGGCTTGTCTTCGACGAGCACCGAGAGTGTGTGCGTGACAGTGTTTCCCGCCATCAGGCCCGACCCTCCTCGTTGTCGTCGAACAGCGGGCGGATGTTGCGCGCCGCCATGATCTCGTCATTGCCGCAGCCGGCGGCCACCATCGGCCACACCTGGGCGTCCGCCCCGACGATGAAGTCGATCACCACCGGGCGATCGTTGATCTCCCGCGCCTGGTTGATCACGTCGATCACGTCTTCTTCACGCTCACAACGCAATCCCACGCAGCCCAGCGCCTCGGCCAGCTTGACGAAGTCCGGGATGCGGTGGCTGTGGGTGGCCAGATCGGTTTGGCTGTATCGCTCCTCGTAGAACAGCGTCTGCCATTGGCGCACCATGCCCAGGTTGCCGTTGTTGATCAAGGCGACCTTGATCGGCACACCTTCGATCGCGCAGGTGGCCAGCTCCTGGTTGGTCATCTGGAAGCAGCCGTCACCGTCGATCGCCCACACCTCGGCATCCGGGCGGGCCATCTTGGCGCCCATGGCGGCCGGAACGGCGAAGCCCATGGTGCCCAGACCGCCGGAATTCAGCCAGGTGCGCGGCTTCTCGTAAGAGATGAACTGCGCGGCCCACATCTGGTGCTGACCGACACCGGCGACGTAGATCGCGTCCGGCCCGGCGATCTTGCCCAGCTGCTCGATCACGTACTCCGGGCTCAGGCTGCCGTCGTGCTGCGGGTCATAGCTCAGCGGGTAGGTGGCCCGGACCCCCGACAGGTACTCCCACCAGCTGTCCTGGTTGGCCTTTGGCGTCCCACCCGTCTTACGCAACGACTCGATCAATTCGGTGATCGCCAGCTTGACGTCGCCCACGATCGGCACGTCGGCGTGCCGGTTCTTGCCGATCTCGGCCGGGTCGATGTCGACGTGGATCACCTTGGCCTCGGGGGCGAACGAATCCAGCTTGCCGGTGACCCGGTCGTCGAACCGAGCGCCCAGCGCGATCAGCAGGTCGCTGCGCTGCAGGGCAGCCACCGCGGCCACGGTGCCGTGCATGCCCGGCATACCGAGGTTCTGCGGGTGGCTGTCCGGGAATGCGCCGCGGGCCATCAGGGTGGTGACCACCGGGATCCCGGTCAGCTCGGCCAGATCCAGCAACTCTGCGGTGGCCTCGCCGCGGATCACACCGCCGCCGACATAGAGCACCGGTTTGCGCGCCGCGGCGATCAGCCGGGCGGCCTCGCGGATCTGGCGGCTGTGCGGTTTGGTGTTCGGCTTGTAGCCGGGCAGGTCGATCTGCGGCGGCCAGGCGAAGGTGCACTGGCCCTGCAAGATGTCCTTCGGGATATCGACGAGGACGGCTCCGGGCCGCCCGGTCTGCGCGATATGGAACGCCTCGGCGATCACCCGAGGGATGTCGTCACCGTTGCGCACCAGGAAATTGTGCTTGGTGATGGGCATCGTGATGCCGGAGATGTCGGCTTCCTGGAACGCGTCGGTGCCGATCAGCGTCCGACCGACCTGGCCGGTGATGGCGACCACCGGGATGGAATCCATCTGGGCATCGGCCAGCGGCGTGACCAGGTTGGTGGCGCCGGGGCCCGAGGTGGCCATCATCACGCCGACCTTGCCGGTGGCGTGGGCGTACCCGCTGGCCGCATGGCCGGCGCCCTGCTCGTGGCGAACCAGGACGTGGCGCAGCTTCTGCGAGTCGAACAGCGGGTCGTAGACCGGCAGCACGGCGCCGCCGGGGATGCCGAAGATGGTGTCGACGCCGAGTTCTTCCAGTGAGCGGACTACCGCCTGGGCGCCCGTGAGCTGCTGCGGGGCGACGCGCTTGGCGGCGGTCGTGCCGGTCTTACCGGCGGTGGGTGCTGTACCCGGTCCGGCGGCGGGCGCCGACGGCTCAGGTGGTCGCGTGGTGGGTGCGCTCACGGTGTCGTCCTTTTCGGTCTGCGTTCAATTCTTCGGGCAAGAAAAAACCCCCGTCAGCTTCGGCGGCTGTACGAGGGTTGCGCGCTGGTGCGTGTGGCTATGCCCGGGTCGGGGCAAGCGCGGCACCAACGCGCTGGCCAATTACTACGAGCATTCCGCCGGTCTTCATAACCTGCGACGGTAGCCTCCGCACTGGTCAGGCGTCAAATCCCGATTCGGGTCCAGATGGTGTCCGCGCCGATGGTGGGATGATGCAGTCATGGCCTCCCGTCGCGCACCTGATGCACCCGCCACCAAACCGCTGGTGATCCGGATGTCACCGATGGCGCACTTCGCCTCGGGGTTCCTGGCGCTGTGCCTGCTGGTGATGATCACGATCTTCCCCACCTGGGGTGCGGTGTTCATGGTGCTGCCGATCGTGGCATCGGTCGCGATCGTGCGACTGCGCACGGTCGCCGACCGCGAGACGCTGACCGCCCGCACGATGCTGGGCAGCCGAACGGTGAGCTGGGACGAGGTCGAGGGTCTGCGGTTCGACCGCAGTTCATGGGCGCGGGCGCGGCTGCGGAACGGCTCGGAGATGCTGCTGCCTGCCGTCACATTCGCCATGTTGCCGCTGCTGGCCGAGGCCAGCGGCGGACGGGTGCCCAACCCCTACGAGCGATGACGGGTGATCAGGCCAGCGGGTTGGCGCCGTGCAGGAAGAACCACGCGGCGACTCCGCCGCCGATGCCGAGCAGCAGCGCGATGAACGACCCGATGAAGGGACGGCGGGCCCAGCCGCGCCCGCCGTCGAATCCGTAGCGCCCCGGACCGACCAGGACGAGGGCCGTGGCCGCCGCGATCAGCACCACCAGGTATTCGACGCCGTCCGGACCGAACACCGCGAGGTAGCCGTCCTGGCGTTGTGCCGCCACGATCGTGAGCAGGCTGTTGACCAGATAGGCCACCGCACCCGCGGCTGCCAGCGGCGTGAACAGCCCGAGCACCAGCAGGACGCCGACCAGGATCTGGGCACCGGCACCGAGATAGGTCAGCAGTCCGGCGTGCTGATAGCCGGCGTCGGCCAGCGCGGTCTTGAAGCCATCCAGGCCCTGGCCGCCCCACCAGCCGAACGCCTTCTGCAGGCCGTGGCCGATGAAGATCGCACCGACGACGAACCGAAGCAGCAGCAGTCCCAGATCCTGGGTGCCCCTGCGACCCGCAGCCTTGGCGCGCTCCTCGGCGTCGATCGGCTCGATCTCCATCGGGGTGGCCTGCGAGGGGGTCGGATCGAAGTGCGGCTGGACGTACGGCAGCGGTTCGGGGTCGTGCAGCAACCCGTAACCCGTCGACGGGGCGGAGCCGGGCAGTCCGGATGAGTAATGAGGAATCGTGGTGGTCTCGAAGTCGCCACCGTAGGTGGCCGAGGGCAGATCGTCCTCCGGGTCGACCAGCTGGGCCGACGCCGGTCGCGCCGAGGAGTCGTCGGGGCGCTGCCAGTGCGGTTCGTGGCCTTGACTCGTCACGAAAGTCAGAGTAAGTGCAGATCGCCGCAAATCGGGGATTTGAGCGGCGCTTCTGGCGGCCAATATTGCCTGGTTTTCCGGCCGGGCCCGGGACGTCGTGGCGAACATCGGCGCCATATCCGTAACCTGGCGGGCATGCAGGTACGCCAGTCGGTCCGTGGGGTGCTGGCCGTGTGCTGCGCAACGACGCTTGTGGCCGGGTCGTCCGCCGGCTGCGCGAAGTTCAACAACGACATCTCACAGCCCTTCACCACCGCCCCGCAGCTGGCTCCCGGCCCGACCTCGACGCCGCCTCCCCCGCCGCCGCTGCCACCCAAACCGTTCCCCAAGGCCTGCCCCGCGCCGGGGGTCATGCAGGGCTGCCTGGAGAGCACCAGCGGCCTGATCATGGGCCCGGACAGCAAGACCGCCCTGGTGGCCGAACGCACCACCGGGGCCGTCAAGGATGTCTCCGTCAGCGCCGAACCGAAGATCCGCACCGTGATCCCGGTCGACCCGAGCGGCGACGGCGGGCTGATGGACATCGTGCTCTCACCCACCTACTCCCAGGACCGGCTGATGTACGCCTACATCAGCACCCCGACCGACAATCGGGTGATCCGGGTTGCCGACGGCGACATCCCGAAGGACATCCTGACCGGGATCCCCAAGGGCGCCACCGGCAACAGCGGTTCGCTGATCTTCACCAGCCCCACGACGCTGGTGGTGCAGACCGGCGATGCCGGCAACCCCGCGCTGGCCGCGGATCCGAAGTCGTTGGCGGGCAAGGTGATCCGCCTGGAACAACCCACGACCGTGCAACCCGCGCCGCCCACCACCGCACTGTCCGGGCTGGGCCCCGCCGGTGGCATGTGCATCGACCCGACCGACAGGTCGCTCTACATCACTGATCGCAGCCCGGCAGGCGATCGCCTGCAACGGATCTCGGCGGATGCCAAGACGTCGACGGTGTGGACGTGGCCGGACAAGCCCGGTGTCGCGGGCTGTGCGGCGCTGGACGGCACGGTGCTGGTGAACCTGGTCAACGCCAAACAGACCGTGGCGGTTCGGCTGGCCCAGGGCACCGGCGCGGTGACCGGCGAGCCCGAGGTGGTGCGCCAGGACACCCACGGACACGCCTGGGCGCTGCAGGTCGCCCCGGACGGAAACATCTGGGGCGCCACGGTGAACCGCACCGCCGGCGACGCCGAGAAGCTGGACGACGTCGTCTTCCCGCTGTTCCCGCAGGGCGGCGGCTTCCCGCGCAGTAACGCCGACAACACCTGACGTTCGGCGGCGCTACCCCACCCGAGCCGTGTCCGCCGGCAGGCACGTTCGCAGCACTCCCACAACCGCCCCGGTCAGCACCGCGGGATCCAGCGGATGTGGGACCGCGGCGTCGGCTCGTGACCAGCGCGCCAGCCAGTCATCGGCCGGGCGCCCGGTCAGCACGATCAGCGGCGGGCAGGCGGCCAGTTCGTCCTTGAGTTGTTTGGCCAGTCCCATCCCGCCCGCGGGTGTGGCCTCACCGTCGAGGATCGCCACCGCGACACCGCCGGAATCCATCCGGTGCAGCGCCATCGCGGGAGTCGCGACTTCGCAGAACTCCACGGCGGGCAGGTCGGCGGCCGGGCGGTGCCCCAGTGCGGCGATCACCCGGTGCCGGGTGGCGCGGTTGTCGCTGTAGACGAGCACGGTGACGGGTGCGGTCATGGCGTGATCGTAAAGCCGAAATCGCCGCCGCCGGTGCGGTGCCGGCGTATCCCCCCGACCGGCCACCCGCCCGGGGGATGGGAGGCCAATGCCGCGCCGGGACCATCGATTCGACGCGAGGTCGTGCGCCATGGCGTGCGCCCGGATCGGCAAGGAGGACGCTCGCTCATGCTCGCCAACCACACCACGCTGGTTCGGTTCCTGATCGAGGAGCGCCGCCACCATCCCGACGCCAGCGGGGAACTCAACGCTTTGATCCTCGATGTCGCGCTGGCCTGCAAGGCGATTTCGAACCGAGTGGCCCAGGGCGAGCTCGGTGGCGTCCTTGGGTCTGCCGACGCCGTCAACGTACAGGGCGAGGTGCAGCAGAAGCTGGACGTGCTGGCCAACGAGTACTTCCTGCGGGCCTGCGAGTGGGGTGGGCAGGTCGCCGGGATGGTGTCGGAGGAAATCGACGAGCCCTATCCCCTACCGATCCAATACCCGCGCGGGAAATACCTGTTGATCTTCGACCCGCTGGACGGGTCGTCCAACATCGATGTGAATGTCTCGGTCGGCAGCATCTTTTCGATCCTGCGTGCACCGGATCCGGGCGCCGATGCCACACTGGACGACTTCCTGCAGCCGGGCACCGAGCAGGTGTGTGCGGGCTACGCGATCTACGGTCCCTCCACGATGCTGGTGCTGACGGTCGGAACCGGTGTGCACGCGTTCACCCTCGACCCCGGTCTGGGCGAGTTCTTCTTAAGTCGCCAGTCGATCCGGATACCGCCCCAGGCCAAGGAATTCGCCATCAACGCCTCCAACCGGCGATTCTGGGAGCCGGCGGTGCAGCGCTATATCGACGAATGCCTGGCCGGCCAGACTGGTCCCCGGGCCAGGGACTTCAACATGCGCTGGGTGGCCTCACTGGTGGCCGAGACGCACCGGATCCTCACCCGTGGCGGGGTTTTCCTCTACCCACGAGACTCCAAGGACCCGTCGAAGCCGGGCCGGCTGCGTCTGCTGTACGAGGCCAACCCGATCTCGATGCTGGTCGAACAGGCCGGCGGCCTGTCCAGCACCGGCCGCGGGCGCTTGCTCGAGGTCACCCCGACGAGCCTGCATCAGCGGGTTCCGCTGATCTTCGGTGCCGCCGAGGAGGTTCGGCGAATCGAGAACTATCACGCCGAGAGCAATGACAGGCCGGACGGGTTGCCGCTGTATGGCGTTCGCGGTCTGTTCCGGTCTTCGGTGGGCTGAAAGGAGCTCCGATGTCTCGTCTGCATCCGATCATCTCGGTGACCGGCTCGTCGGGGGCGGGCACCACGTCCGTCATGCGCACATTCGATCAGATCTTCCGCCGGGAGGGGATCAACGTCGCCTACGTCGAGGGCGACAGTTTCCATCGATTCGACCGGGCCGAGATGAAACTGCAGATCGCCGACGCGCATGCTCGCGGCGACCATACGTTCAGCCATTTCGGGCCGCAGGCCAACCTGTTCACCGAGTTGCAGGATCTGTTCTGCTCCTACGGCGAGACCGGCACCGGCAAGGTGCGCAAGTACTTACACGACGCTGCCGAGGCGGCGCCGTACGCCCAGGAGCCGGGCACCTTCACCCCGTGGGAGGTGCTGCCCGACGACACCGACATGCTGTTCTACGAAGGTCTGCACGGGGCGATCGTCACCGATGACGTCGACGTCACCCGCTACGCCGATCTGAAGATCGGTGTCGTCCCGGTGATCAACCTGGAATGGATTCAGAAGCTGCACCGCGACAAGGTGTCCCGCGGCTACACCTCCGAAGCGGTCACCGACACCATCTTGCGGCGGATGCCGGACTACGTGAACTACATCTGCTCGCAGTTCTCCTACACCGACGTGAACTTCCAGCGGGTCCCGATGGTCGACACGTCCAACCCGTTCATCACGCGCTCGATCCCGACCGCCGACGAATCGATGGTGATCATCCGGTTCCGCGACCCGCACGGCATCGACTTTCCGTATCTGTTGTCGATGCTGCACGATTCGTTCATGTCGCGCGCCAACACCATCGTGTGCCCGGGCGGGAAAATGGATCTGGCGATGCAGCTGATCTTCACCCCGATGGTGCTGCGGCTGCACGAACGTCGCAAGGCCGAGCTGGCCGCTCGCTGACTCAGGCGAAGAACGCCCCGGCGGTGTGCGCCAGGTCGAGCAGCGGCTGGGGCAGGAAACCGAACGTCAGCGTCGCCACCGCGGCGACACCGATGGTCGTGCCGGTCAGTCGACCCGGGGCACAAACCAGCGCGGGTTGGGTGGGCGCGGCGTCGGCGTACATGAGCACCACCACCCTGGCGTAGACGAAAGCGGTGACCGCGCTGGCGATCACACCGACCAGCACGAGGACCAGCTGCCCCCCGTGCGCAGCGGCGGCGAACACCGCGAACTTGCCGATGAATCCACTGGTGAGTGGGATGCCGGCGAAGGCGAGCAGGAACAGCGCGAACGCCATCGCCGCCACCGGATGCCGCCGCCCCAGGCCGGCCCAGCTCGCGATCGTGGTCTCCTCACCGCCGGTGTGGTTGCGCACCAGGCTGATCACCGCGAAGGCACCCAGCGTGGTCACCCCATAGGTCGCCAGGTAGAACAGGGTCGCCGCCAGTGCGGCGCCGTCGGCCGCGACGACCCCGGTGAGGATGAAACCGGCCTGCGCCACGGCCGAGTATCCCAGCAACCGCTTGAGATCGGTCTGCCCTACGGCCAGCACCGCTCCCACCGCCATCGTCAGCATCGCAACGAGCGACAGGATGGGTCGCCAGTCGTGGTTGAGGCCGGGTAGGGCGACGTAGAAGATGCGCAGCATGGCGCCGAAGGCGGCGATTTTGGTGGCGGCGGCCATGAAGGCGGTGATGGGGGTGGGTGCGCCTTGGTAGACGTCGGGGATCCAGGAGTGGAAGGGCACGGCGCCGACTTTGAAGAGGATGCCGACGGTGATGAGGGCGGTGCCGAGCAGGGCCAGGGTGGTGGTGTCGGTGTGGGTGTCGATGGCTTTGGCGATGCCGGGCAGGCTCAGGGTGCCGGCGTAGCCGTAGAGCAGGGCGATGCCGTAGAGGAAGAAGGCGGAGGAGAAGGCGCCGAGGAGGAAGTATTTGACGGCGGCTTCTTGGGACAGCAGGCGTCGGCGGCGGGCCAGTCCGCACATCAGGTACAGCGGTAACGAGAACACTTCCAGCGCAATGAACATCGTCAACAGGTCGCCGGCGGCCACGAAGATCGTCATGCCCGCGACGGCGAACATGGTCAACGGAAAGACCTCGGTCTGCACACCGTTGGCCCGAAGCGCGGTGTGTTCGGCGATACCGCCCGGCACCGTCGACGCCTGCGGAGTGAACGACGTCGACGCGCCGTGGCTGTCGCGTTGCGCCACCAGCGCCAGCGACGCGATACCGACCACCAAGATGGTGCCCTGGAGGAACGAGGCTGGACCGTCGGAGATGACGGCGCCGGAGACGGCGGCGCCGACGGTACCCGCCACCACGACGACCGCGACCAGTGCGGCCGCCAGGCCGGTCAGGCTCAGTCCCAGCTGAAGCCGATATCGGCTGTCACGGGGGGCGAATGCTTCGACCAGGACGCCGGTGACGGCGACGCCGAGGACGATCAGCATCGGGGAGAGTTGGCCGTATTCGATGCTGGGCGCAGTCATGGGTGTCTTCCTTCCGCGACCGTCGGCGCCGGGTCGGGTTCGTGGATCGAGGTGAGGGTGGCTGTCACGGCGGGGTTGATCACGTCGAGGGCGATCTTGGGATACACGCCCAGGGTGATCAGCAACGCGATCAACGGCGTGACGACGAGTAGCTCGCGCTTGCCGAGGTCTCGGACTGTGTCGGTACCCTCGGTGACCGGCCCGGTCATCATTCGTTGGTAGAGCCACAGGATGTAGACCGCGGAGAGCACCAGCGCGGCGGAGGCGATGACGGCGAAGGCCGGGTAGCGGGTGAATGTGCCGATGAGGACCAGGAATTCACTGATGAACGGCGCCAGACCGGGTAAGGCGAGCGTCGCGAGGCCGGCGATCAGGAAGGTGCCGGCCAGCACCGGTGCCACGGTCTGGACTCCGCCGTAGTCGGCGATGACGCGGCTGCCGCGGCGGCTGACCAGGAACCCGGCGATCAGGAACAGGGCTGCCGTCGAGATGCCGTGGTTGACCATGTAGAGCGTCGAGCCGGCTTGGCCCTGGCTGGTCATCACGAAGATGCCCAGGATGATGAAGCCGAAGTGGCTGATCGAGGTGTAGGCGATCAGCCGCATGACGTCGGTCTGGCCGATGGCCAGGATCGCGCCGTAGACGATGCCGATGACCGCCAGTGCGATGATCACCGGCCGGAAGTAGGTGGCCGAATCGGGAAACAGTGGCAGGCAGTAGCGCAACATCCCGAACGTGCCGACCTTGTCCATCACCGCCATCATCAACACCGCCGACGCAGGCGTCGCTTCGGCGGCCGCGCCGGGCAGCCAGGTATGGAACGGCCAGAGCGGGGCCTTGACCGCGAACGCGAGCAGGAACCCGAGGAACAGGGCATGCGCCACAGCGGGATTGGGCGCGAAGGTCCCAGCGGCGACAGCGGCCGCGATCGCCGGGAAATCGAAGGTTCCGCCCCCGAATGCGGTGCTGTCCGCGGTGAGGACGTACAGCCCGATCACGGCGGCCAGCATCGCCAGTCCCCCGCACAGGCTGTAGACCAGAAACTTCAGCGCTGCTCTGGAGCGGTCAGCGCCGCCGAAGCCGCCGATCAGAAAGTACATCGGGATCAACATCGCTTCGAAGAAGATGAAGAACAGCAGGACGTCCAGCGCGACCAGCGACATCATCACCATGCCCTCGACGGCCAGGGTCAGCGCGACATACCCGCTGACCGATCGGCCCGTCCCGTCGGCGTCATGCCAACCCGCCACGAGCAGGATCGGAACCAGGGTTGCGGTGAGCACCACCAAGGCCAGCGCGATACCGTCTATTCCCAGGAGATAGCCCGCACCGAACGATGGTATCCAGGAGTGCTTTTCGACGAACTGGAACTGCTCGCCGGCCGGGTCGAATCGCACCGCGATCACGGCGGCGACGGCGAGCACGCCGACCGAGACCGCCACCCCAGCGAATTTCGCATACCGGCTCACGGTGGCCGGCAGGATCGCGACCAGCCCCGCTCCGACGAGCGGGAGCAGCCACAGCACGCTCAACCACGGAATCTGGCTCATCACAGCCTCACCATCACCAGCATCGCCACCACGACCGTGGCCCCCACCAAGATCGACAGCGCATACGAGCGGGCAAATCCGGTCTGCAGACGACGCGTGGAGCGCGAGGCCGCGGCCACTGCGGCAGCTATCGTCTCCACCGCCCCGTCGACGCCGCGACGCTCGATATGGACGAGCCCCCGGGTCAACGCCCTGCCGGGCCTCATCAGGGCGGCCTCGTTGAAAGTGTCGCCGTAGAGGTCGTTGCGCGCAGCCACTGTCGCGCTCGAAACCCATTCGGAGGCAATCGGGTTGACCGGCCGGCCGACATACATCCGGACAGCGATGCCGATGCCGATGGCGACGACGCCGAGGGCGGTGAGGGTGGTGATCCAGGCGGGGATGAGGTGTTGGGTTTCGTGGTGGCCGATGACGGGTTCGAGCCAGTGTTGCAGGGTGTTGCCGATGGCCAGCAGTGCGCCGGCGCCGATGGAGCCGGCGGCGAGGACGATCATGGG
>NZ_BEWG01000028.1:0-26162 GCF_002723835.1 Mycobacterium sp. shizuoka-1
GATCTACACCCGCACCGTCGCCCATCGCGACGCGCGCACCGTCGACTACCACTGCGCCTGGGACCAGGGCAGGCACTTGTGGATGATCTATCTGATGCGCGTGGTGGACGCGCAGCTGGTGTTCAACAAGCCGGGCTCGGTGGTGTTGTGGACCAACTGCCACCACCCGTTCTACGACAACAACCCCTACCCGGACACCGCCCCGCCACAGCGGCCGGTCTGGGTGGGTGATTTCTGGGAGATGTTCGGCGCCGGTCATCTGCTGGAACTGAAGAACCTCAAGGCCATCGCCGAATACCGCCACCGCAACGGGCTGCCCATCACGCCGGACTGGATGCGGAGCCGATGACCGTCAGCCTGGTCGACATCGCCACCTATCTGCCCGAAAAGCGGCTTCCCGCATCGTGGTTCACGCAGTTCAGCGGCGACGACGAGCTGCGGGACAACCCGATGTTCCGACCGCCCGACTTCCGCCACCACGCTGCCGCCGACGAATCCAACGTCGACATGATCGAGCGCGCGGTCCAGGTGCTCGTCGAGCGGCACGGACCGCAGGTGCTCGACGAGGTCGACGTGTTGCTCACCCATTCTCAACTGCCCGACCTACCGATCCTCGGCGCCGGTGGCGAAGTCGCCCACCGACTGGGCATCAACCCGGAGTGGGTCATCGACGTCCACAACGGCGGTTGCGCCGCATTTGTGTTGATGCTCAAGCTCGCTCGCCAACTGCTGGAAGGCGGAGCCGGCCGCCGCGCGCTGATCGCCGTCGCGCAGAACGCCGGCGGCACCATCTTCGAACAGGAGCAGGTACGCGCCAAGGCCCAGGCATCCGTGCCCGGTGACGGAGCGGCCGTCGGGCTGGTCACGTGCACGGACACCGCACCGGTGCTCGACATCGAATGTCGTTACTACGGCGAGAATGCCACCGACATGACGCTGGCCACCGACCCGCCGCGACGGTGGTGGGCGGCCGGTCCGGGGGAGGGCTACGTCGGGTTCAACGAGGGCAAGATCATCAAGGTGCTGGCCCGCGGCAACCGGCAGGTCCCCCAGGTGGTGCGCGCGGTGTGCGACCGGATCGGGGTCAAGCCCGCAGACCTGGACATGCTGGTCACCAATCAGCCCAACCGGCTGCTGCTGCGCAACTGGAACGAGGCCCTGGGCATCGACCCCGAACACCACCGCGACACCTTCCACGAATGCGGCAATCTGTTCGCCGTGGGCATCCCGGTGAACTTCGACGCCGCCGTCCGCGACGGGCAGGTCACACCCGGTGACATCGTCATGATGGCCGGATTCGCCCATGCCGGAGACTTCGCGGGGGCTGCCGCCGTGCGTTGGGGCGGACGGCCGACGTGACCCTGCCGAACGGTGAGCCCGCCACCCTGGCCGCGGTGACCGAAGAGATTCTCGGGCTCATCGCGTCCGAAACCGACGGTGCTGCAGGCACGCTCACCGCCGAGTCAGGGCTGCAGGACGCCGGTATGGATTCGGCCCGGGTGCTCTCACTGGTCTTCCGTATCGAAGCGCGTTACGACATCGACCTGGACGCCCAGGACGGAGACGACCTGCGCACCGTCGGTGAGCTGGCTCAGCTGGTGCTGCGCCGGATCCAGGAGCGGTCATGACCGGTGCGCCGGCGATCCGGCCTCGATTCGCCACGCTCACCGACATGCTCGACGCCGCGGCGCGAAGTGATCAGAGCCTGTTCTTCGTCGACCGCACCGAGAACGACACCGAGGTCCCGATGGCCGAGGTCCGCCGGCAGGCGCGGGAACTCGCCGCGGGTCTGCGCGCCGCCGGCGTGCGCGTCGGCGATCGGGTCGCGCTGATCCTGCCGACCTGCCCGGACTTCGTCGCCGCATTCTTCGGCGTGCTGTACGCGGGCGCGGTACCGGTCCCGTTGTATCCGCCGGTGCGGCTGGGCCAGCTCGACGAATACCGGCAGCGCACCGTCGCCATGCTGCATGCGGTTACAGCGACGCTCGTGATCACCGAGGACCGGATCCGCCCCCTGCTCGACGGCACCGCGACGAGATGCGTCACCACAGCCGAACTCCGCGGCGCGGGCGATGCGGGCCCGATCATGTCGGGGGCCGACGACCTCGCGCTGATCCAATTCTCGTCGGGCACCACGCACGACCCGAAACCGGTGGCGCTCACCCATCGGAACCTGTTGTCCAACATCGCCGCGATCACCGACTATTTCGCCCACGCCGGCATGCCCGACCAGGTGGGTGTCACGTGGCTGCCGCTGTATCACGACATGGGGTTGATCGGAAACCTGTTGACCGCGTTCTATCTTGCGTGCCCCCTGGTGTTGTTGCCGCCCGAGCTGTTCCTGGCCGTGCCAGCGGCGTGGTTGCGGGCGATCTCGCGCCATCGCGGCACGGTGACCGCCGCCCCCAACTTCGCGTTCGGGCTGTGCCTGAAGCGGATTCGCGACGACGACCTCGCCGGCGTGGACCTGAGTTCGTGGCGGTTGTGCCTCAACGGTGCGGAGCTGGCCAGCGCCCAGATACAGCGCCGCTTCAGCGACCGGTTCGGACGCTGGGGATTCGACGCGTCGGCATTCACCCCCGTCTACGGGCTGGCCGAGGCGTCGCTGGCGGTGACGTTCAAGCCGGCCGGCAGCATGTTCCGGAGCATCCAGGTCGACGACAAGGAGCTGGTGAGCACCGGCCGCCCGCTGGCCGGTGTCGAGGTCGAGGTCCGCGACGACGACGGCCGACCACTGCCGCCGGGCCGGCCGGGACACATCTTCGTCCGGGGCCCCAGCGTGATGGCGGGCTATTTCGGCCGCCCCGACCTCACCGAACAGGCCGTGCGTGACGGCTGGCTGGATTGCGGCGACCTCGGATTCATCGACAGCGACGAGCTTTTCGTG
Source organism: Mycobacterium sp. shizuoka-1 (assembly GCF_002723835.1). Classification (GTDB taxonomy): domain Bacteria; phylum Actinomycetota; class Actinomycetes; order Mycobacteriales; family Mycobacteriaceae; genus Mycobacterium. The sequence continues at coordinate 2,888 of NZ_BEWG01000028.1, forward strand.
ACCGGACGCAGCAAGGAGACCGTGGTCATCCGCGGTGCCAATCACGCACCGCAGGATTTCGAAGAGGCACTCGACGGGTTGCCCGGCGTCCGCACCGGGTGCGCGGTAGCGGTGGGCTACCTCCCCGCCGACGCGCAGGACGAGGCCCTGGCGCTGCTGGTCGAAACCACCCCTGAGGCGACAGCGAGCCTCGCGGGAGAGGTGGCGGCGCGGGTGCTGCACCACACCGGCATCGCCGTGCACCACGTCGAGCTGTTGGCGCCGGGGACCTTGCCGCGCACGTCGAGCGGCAAGATGCGCAGGCTCGAGGCACGCGCCCGGTGGCTGGCGGGAACCCTGTCGCCGTGCTAGCTGGAGTCGCCCGGCTCGCGACCCGGGGTCCACGCCGGATGATCGCGCTCGCCGTCCTCGTCCTGGTCGGCGCGGCGGCATTCGGAATTCCGGTGGCGGGCAAGCTGTCCGCTGGTGGGCTCACCGATCCCGGCGCACAGTCGTCGGTGGCCAGGGGCGAACTGGCACGCACTTTCGGGCAAGGTGACATGCCCCTGCTCATCACCGTCGCCTCGCCCGACGGGGTCACGTCGGCGGCAGCACGGTCGGTCGGCACCGACATCGTGCAGACACTGAGCCAGTCACCCGCGGTGGCGACGGTGAGCTCGCCATGGACCGCCCCGCCGTCCACGGCCGCCTCATTGATCAGCAAGGACGGCACCATCGGCGTGATCGTTGCCGGTATCACCGGCGGCGACAACGGCGCACCGAAGAACGCCGACGCGTTGATCAACTCAGTGGTCCATGACCGTGACGGTGTCACTGTGCGGGCCGGCGGCGAGGCGGCCATGATGCTGCAGATCACCCAGCAGAGCGAGAAGGACCTCAAGATCATGGAGGGCGTGGCGATTCCGCTGAGCTTCCTGGTCCTGGTATGGGTGTTCGGCGGACTGGTGGCGGCGTCGTTGCCGCTCGCGGTCGGTGCGCTGGCGATCTTCGGCGCGATGGCCGTCCTGCACGCGATAACCCTGGCCACCGACGTCTCGGTCTTCGCGCTCAATCTCGCCGTGGCCCTTGGCCTGGCGTTGGCCATCGACTACACACTGCTGCTGCTGAGCAGGTTTCGCGATGAGTGCGCCGCCGGTGCCGAGCGTGACGACGCGTTGCTGCGCACCATGGTGTCCGCGGGTCGCACCGTGTTGTTCTCCGCCACGACGGTCGCGCTGTCCATGGCGGCGATGGTGTTGTTCCCGATCTATGCGCTCAAGTCGTTCGGTTATGCCGGTGTCGCGGTTGTCGTGTTCGCCTCGCTGGCTGCGGTTTTCGTCACCCCGGCGGCCATCGTGCTGCTCGGCGACCGGCTGAACTCGTGGGATCTGCGCCGTTGGCTGCACCGCCCGGTTACGGTGGCCCGTCCCGTCGAGCAGAGCATCTGGTACCGCCTTGCGGAGTTCTCGACGCGCAGGGCGGTGCCGGTCGCCGTCGTGATCGTCACGCTGCTGGTCGTGCTGGGTGCGCCGTTCCTGGGCGCCAAGTGGGGGGTGCCCGACGACCGGGTGCTGCCCACCTCGAGTTCCTCGCACGTCGTCGGGGACCAGCTGCGCAACCGGTTCGACACCGACCTCGCCAAAAACCTCACCGTCGTCCTGCCGAACGCCACAGGCATCACCCCGATGCAGCTCGACAGCTACGCCGCCGCGCTGTCCACGGTCTCCGACGTCGCATCGGTGTCCTCGCCCGGCGTCACATTCGTCGGAGGCCACTCGGTGGGACCGCCGACGGCAGCGACGGCGATCGCCGACGGCAGCGCCTTCCTCACGGTCACCAGCACCGCACCGCTGTATTCCCGCGCGTCCGAGACCCAACTCGACCAGCTGCAGGCCGTTGCCACCCCGGCGGGCCGCCAGGTGCTGATCTCCGGCACGCCCCAGGTCAACCGAGATACCGCCAACGCCATCGCGTCCCGGCTGCCGCTGGTGCTCGCGATCATCGCCGGCATCACGTTCGTGCTGCTGTTCCTGATGACCGGCAGTGTGGTGGTCCCGCTGAAGGCGTTGATCCTCAACGTCTTGTCGTTGACCGCCGCATTCGGTGCGTTGGTGTGGATCTTCCAGGACGGCCACCTCGGTGCGCTGGGCACCACCTCGACCGGAACCCTGGCGATCAGCATTCCGGTGTTGTTGTTCTGCATCGCCTTCGGGCTGTCCATGGACTACGAGGTGTTCCTGGTGTCCCGAATCCGTGAATTCTGGCTGGCGAGCGGAAAGACCGCCGCCGACAACGACAGAAGCGTCGCACTGGGACTTGCGCGCACCGCGCGAGTGATCACCGCGGCCGCGCTCATCATGGCCATCACGTTCGCTGCCCTGTCCGGCGCGCAGGTGTCCTTCTTGCGGATGCTGGGTGTCGGACTGACGCTGGCGATCCTCGCGGATGCCACCCTGGTGCGTGTCCTGCTGGTTCCCGCGTTCATGCACCTGATGGGCCGCTTCAACTGGTGGGCACCGAAATCGCTGGTGCGGCTTCATCGACGGGTCGGAATCAGGGAGGCACCCCATGCCTAGAACAGCCAAGGTCCCGCCCGCCGGGCTGGCCCGCGTCGTCGAGTGGTTACGTCACTACCTGCTGGTGCTGCACCAGCGGATGCTGCCAGCGCCGATGGCGATGATGGAGCTGGTGGTGTCCGGGTGGCCCGCGCAGGCGATCACGGCCGCGGCCCAGCTCGGTATCGCCGACGCGCTCGCCGACGGTCCGCTGGCGATCGACGAGCTGGCCGCCCGGGTGGGGGCCGACCCCGATGGATTGCGGCGGCTGATGCGCGCGCTGATCGGCCGCGGCATCTTCCGCCGGCGTCGCGACGGCCGTTACGCGCTCAATTCCCTTGCCGCGACGCTGCGTTCGGATGCGCCGATCTCGCTGAAGGGTGCGGCAATGTTCCAGGGCTCCCAGGAACAGCGCGAGCGGTGGACGCTGCTGGCGGACTCCGTGCGGACCGGCGAGTCGATCGTCCCGGCGTTGCGCGGGATGGACGGGTTCGACTATCTCGTCGAAATACCCGCGCACGCCGATCTTTTCGACAAGACCATGACCAGTTTGGCCCAGATGACGCTGGCGGTCGTGGTGGCCAGCTATGACTTCGGCGTCCACCGCACCATCGTGGATGTGGGCGGGGGACAGGGCGCGATGCTGGCGGCGATCCTGACGCGAGCGCACGGCGCGCACGGCGTGCTCTACGACGTGCCGCGGGTGGTCGCGGGCGCCCCGGAACTGCTGGGCGCCAACCACGTCGCCGACCGGGTGCAGATCGTGCCGGGGTCTTTCTTCGATCACGTCCCCGGCGGCGGCGACGCCTACCTGCTCAAGAACATCATCCACGACTGGCCCGACGACAAGGCGCTGCAGATCCTGCGCAACGTCCGGGCAGCGGCCGAACCCGGAGCCACCGTGCTACTGGTCGAGATGGTCGTGCGGGAGAACGGCCGCGACGGACCCGAGAACTGGGTGGATCTGGAGATGCTGCTGAACCTGGGATCCCGCGAGCGCACGGCCGGGGAGTACCGGGACCTACTGCGCCAGGCGGGCTTTCGAATGACACGCGTCGTACCGACCGCATCGCCGCTCAGTGTGATCGAGGCCGTCGCCGACGGCGCGGGTTGACCGGTGGCATCGATGGACATCGCCGCCATGCCGCGCGCCGGGTTCGATGCCTCCTGGCTGGACCGGCATCTGCAGACCGGCCGCCTGGAATACCTCGACCGTGACGACGTCGACGACCGCATCAAACAACAGGTGATCTGGTCGCTGGACTGGATGGGCCGGCTGCTGCGCGACCACGACCGCCTGGCCGCCCGAGTGATGCCGCTCCTCGCCGGCATCCCGAACCCGCGGGTACTAGAGCTGGGGGCCGGCCACGGGGCGTTGTCTCGTGCCGTACTGGAACGGCACGCCGGCGCCCAGGTCACGATCACCGACATCGACCCGGTTTCGGTGTCGAACATCGCGGCGGGGGACCTCGGCCACCATAACCGCGCCGAGGTGCGCCGACTCGACGCCACCGCTATCGAGGCGCCCGACCATTCCTACGACCTGGCCCTGTTCTCCTTGTCCTTCCACCACCTGCCGCCGGCTGCGGCCGCTCGGGTCCTGACCGAGGCGACTCGGGTGGCGGACACCCTGGTGGTGTGCGATCTGCGCCGGCCGCCCGCTCCGGTGCATCTGCTGCGGCTCGCGTCGATGCTGCCGTTCGCCTGGCTGCCGTTCGCCCACGACGGGCTGATCAGCTCGCTGCGCGCCTACAGCCCCTCGGCTTTCCAGACGTTGGCTGCCTACGCCGACCCGGCGATCCGAGTGCACTTCGACCGATTGGGACGCAACCAGATCGTCGTGGCATCGAGGGTGACGTGAGCACCGCGACGCTGGGAGCGCTGGCCCGGGCAGCCTGGGCCGGGGCCGACCCCGAAGGCTTCTTCCGGCGCCACGCGTCGGACACCGGACCGGTGTCGGTGCGGTTCCCGGGACTCGGCGAGGTCCTGTTCTTCACCACCGCCGAGGGTGCCCGCGACATCCTCGGCGCGCCCTCAGCGCTGTGTCGCGCGCCGCTGCCCAACCCGATTGAACCTGTGGTCGGGCAGAACTCGCTGATCTTGCTGTCGGCAGACGCGCACCGGCGGGCCCGCGCCGTGCTGGCGCCGCCGTTTCGCGCTGAACTCATTCGGCACTACGTCGACGTGATCGCCGAGGCCGCGAGCGCGCGGATCGCGACCTTGCGCCCCGGTGATCAGTTGCTGGTCAACGACGCGGCGCAGGGGATCACCCTGGACGTGGTGATCCGCGTGATGTTCGGCGTCACCGATGGGTCGCGTCGGAGCGAGTATGCCCGGGTGACAACGCAATTGCTGCGATCGGGCAGTGCGGCGCTCATGCTGGTGCCGTGGCTGCGCCGGGATGTCGCCGGGCGCGGTCCGTGGGCCCGGCTGGTGGCCTTCCGCGCCCGGCTCGACCAGCTGTTGACCGAGCAGATCGAGGAGCGAAGAGGTAGCGGCGACCTCGGCAGCGACGTGCTCGGGTTGATCTTGGCGGCCACCGATGACGAGGGTGTCGCTCTGGCGGACGACGCACTGCGCGACCAGCTGCGCACGATGCTGGCGGCCGGCCACGAGACCAGCTCCACCTCGATGACGTGGGCGCTGTACCACATTCATCGCGACGAGACGATCCGCACGCGTGTCCTCGACGAGTTGTCGACGGCGGACACAGCGGCCGACATCGCGGCGTTGCCCTACCTCGGCGCGGTGATCCAGGAGACGCTGCGGGTGCACCCGACGGTGCCGATCGTGCTGCGCAAGCTGACCGGTCCACTCACCGTCGCCGGGGTGTCCTGCCCGGCCGGGAAGGTGGTCGGAATCGCATTACCTGCACTGCATTTCAATCCCGACCTGTGGGCCGATCCGGAATCCTTCCGCCCCGAGCGATTCCTGGAGGCCAAGCCCTCGCCGTTCCAGTACGCGCCGTTCGGCGGCGGGTATCGGCGCTGCATCGGTGCGGCGTTCGCGCACAGCGAGCTCGCGGTCGCGATCGGCACCATCATGAAGAAACTGGAGTTGCGGGCCCGAGACGGTGACCGGGCAGGCGGGTCGCCGCGTGCCGTGGCCCGCGGGATCGCCACCAAACCCAGTCGCGAGATCGCACTGGACGTGATCGCGCGGCGGTGATCACTGCCGATAGGTCGCCAGGAACTGCCCGATGCGCTCGATGGTCTGTTCCAGTACGTCCGCCTCCGGCAGTGTCACGATCCGGACGTGGTCCGGCGCCGGCCAGCCCAGGCCGGTGCCGGGAACGATGTGGATCTTCTCCTGCAGCAACAGGTCCAGAACGAATTGTTCGTCATCGCGGATCGGGTAGACCCCGAGGTCGATTTTCGGGAACGCGTAGAGCGCGCCTTTCGGCTTGACGCACGACACACCGGGGATCGCGTTGAGTGCCGCCCAGGCGCGGTCGCGCTGCTCGTGCAACCGCCCGGCGGGCAGGGTCAGGTCCAATCCGGAGTGTTCGGCGTCCAGCGCCACTCGAATCGCCTGCTGGGCAGGCGCATTCGGGCAGCGACGCAACCCGGCGACGGTGGTGAGGCCGCCGAGATAACTGGTGGCATGGTCGGTCGGACCCGACACCGAGAGCCAGCCCGCGCGAAAACCCGCGCAGCGGTATGCCTTGGACAGGCCGTTGAAGGTCAGGCAGAGCAGATCGGGTGCCAGCGACGCGGTCACGGTGTGGGTGGCGTCGTCGTAGAGGATCTTGTCGTAGATCTCGTCGGAGCAGACGATCAGGTTGTGCTCGCGGGCGATCTCGAGGATTCCGGTCAGCACCTCGGGCGGGTACACCGCGCCGGTGGGATTGTTCGGGTTGATGATGACGATCGCCCGGGTGCGGGCGGTGACCTTGGCGGCGATGTCGGCGAGGTCGGGGTACCAGTCCGACGACTCGTCGCATCGGTAGTGGACCGCGCGGCCGCCGTTGACGGTGATCGCGGCGGTCCACACCGGGAAGTCCGGAGCCGGGACCAGCACTTCGTCGCGGTCCTCGAGCAGCGCGGTCATCGCCATCGTGATCAGCTCGGAGGCGCCGTTGCCCAGGAACACGTTCTCGACGTCGACGCGGACCGCGCGCGAGGAGTAATACCGGGCGACCGCGCGCCGGGCCGCCGGCAGCCCTTTGGTGCTGGTGTAACCCGCCGACTCGGCGAGGGTGGCGGACACCTGTCGCAGCAGTTCGGCGGGCGCCTGGAATCCGAAAGGATGCGGATCGCCGACATCCAGCCGCACGACGCTGTGCCCGGCAGCCTCCAACCGGGCCGCCTCGTGGGCGATCGGACCCGGGGCCTCGTGAGACAGGTTGGACAACCTGCTCGACTGGGCGAACTTCATGCGGTTCCTTTCACCGCAGAAAGCATCGCAGACACCTGTCCATGTTCAATGCGGTTAAGCGATGGCCGATGTGCTCGCCTGCTCTTCTACCGGGCGTTTTCGCAGGTCATCTGGATGTCGGACTATTAACGAAAGCGTCAGCAGCGTATCCCCATGCTGGTCGCCTGATCAATTAATCAGTCGGTGGTCCCTTCGGGATACGAGTTTGCGATCCGCCGATCGCGGCTACGGACACCCCATGACCGGCCACGAATTGCTCGTGGACCGCTACGAGCTGCGCGGATTACTGGGCCGTGGCGGCATGGCGGATGTCCGCGACGGGTGGGACACCCGGCTCAACCGGCCGGTTGCGGTCAAGCTGTTGCATCCAGCCCTCGGTGCGGTGCCCGACTTTCGGCGCCGGTTCGAAGACGAAGCCCGCTCGGCGGCCCGGCTGGCCCATCAGAACATCGTCGTGGTGTTCGACTTCGGCGTGCACGACGGCAGCCCCTTCATCGTCCTGGAACGGCTGCCCGGCCGCACACTCGCCGACCTGATCGCCGCGGGCCCGCTCCCTGCACGCCTCGTGCGGGCGATGCTCGACGACGTCCTGGCAGGCCTGCAGGCCGCGCACAGCGCCGGAATCCTGCATCGTGACATCAAGCCGGGCAACATCTTGCTGACTGCGCCGGGCGACTCGATGAAAGTGGCCGACTTCGGGATCGCCAAGAGCGGCTCCGGCCCGGTCACCATGACCGGACAGATTGTCGGAACGATGAGCTACCTCAGCCCGGAGCGTATTGCCGGTGCAGCGGCGTCGGTGAGCGACGACCTCTACGCCGTCGGCGTGATGGCCTACGAGGCGCTGCTGGGCAAACGCCTTTTCCCCCAAGACAATCCCGCAGCGCTGACCCGGGCGATCATGGATACCCCGCCACCGCCGGTCGCCGTCGCCCGCACCGATGTCGACCCGATCCTGGCCACCGTGATCGACCGTGCGATGGCACGAAATCCGTTGCAGCGGTTCGGCAGTGCCGCCCAGATGCGCGCCGCGCTGGCCGGCGATCGGCGGGCCTTGCTCGACGGTCCGGCAACGGCCGCGGTGGTGCCCGCCCCTGCGGTGCCGGTTCGGCCGTCGACCAAGGTGTTGCCGGCGACGCAGATCGCGTTCGGCCCCGATGCCGTGGCTCCACCGCGGCGACGGCGCGGTGGGGCAGGCTGGTGGTATGCGGCCGCGGTCGCGGTTCTGGTGGTACTGGCCGTGTCGGTTGTGGCGTCGGCGACGGATCCTGCTCCGTCGAGTCCGCCACCACAGCCGGTGGGGACCAGTACCCCGGCAGTCACCCCCACCAGCGGCATGCCACCGCCGGGGCCGACCGCCGAGCCCCCCGCGCCGCCTGCGCCGAACCCACCGGGCGGCCCACGTGGACGGGGCCACGGTAAGAACGACGGGAAGCGGCCTTAGGCGGGTTGCCACTTCGTGCCGCGTTGGCCGGTATTGCCCGGTCAACGGCCATTCGACGCTAATATCTACTCGACCGTGCGCCGCGTGGGGAGCCGGCTGAGGGGAAGGCGGCCCGCCATTGGACTGGCCGTTCGTTGCCCGATCCGCCGAGATTCAACAGGCGAGCGATGCCGTGGAGAACTCCACGTTCAACGGCGTCGTCTTTGTCGGAGAGGCTGGGGTCGGCAAGACGGCGCTGGCCCGCCACGTCGCCGAACGGTTCAGTGCCCGCGGGATGCGGCCGCATTTCGTTCTGGGGACCCAGACCTCCCGGGAGGTGCCGCTGGCCGCTTTCGCCGGGATCGTGCAGATCCCGGGTGCCCTCGAGCCCATCCGGCTGCTCGCGGCGGCTCACGACGCGCTGGACAGCGTGGACAACCTGCTCCTCGTCGTCGATGACGCGCATCTGCTCGATCCGCTCTCGGCGATCGTCGTTCACCAGCTTGCCGTGCGGGGTTCGGCGACGCTGATCGTCACCATGCGATCCGAAACCGAGGTCCCCGACGCGATCACCGCGCTGTGGAAGGACCAGTACCTCCGTCGCATCGAGGTTGGCATGTTCTCGCATGCCGACACCGGACGCCTGCTCACCGAGACGCTGGGTGGCCCGGTGGCCGGCACGGTCGTCGACCAGTTGCATGCGCTGTCCGCGGGCAGTCCGCTGCTGTTGCGTGGCCTGCTGGACACCGCCGTGGACGACGGCGCCCTCACCGACGACACCGGCCGGTGGCGGCTCACCCACTCGCCTCGGCTGGGCTCCGATATCGAGCAGCTGCTTGAGTCGCGGATTCGTGGGTTGCCGCCGAAGGAGCGTGACGTCCTCGAAATCGTCGCGGCTGCGGAGGTTTTGGACTGGAATGCGCTGCGAGCGATGTGCGATATGGACGCGATCAGCGAGGCCGAACGCCATGCCGTCATCCATGTGATCAGCGACCCGCTGCGGATGCGGGTGCAGGTGGCGCACCCGGTGCTGGCTGACGTGGTCCGCAGGAGCTGTGGGGTAGCTCGGCTGCGTCAGATCAATACGTCACTGGCACAAAGGTTTTGGTCACTGGTCGGGGATCTGGACCCGAGCACCGAACGGGATCCGCGGCTGGTCATCGAGCTTGCCCGGCTGATGATGAACAGTGACACCACACCCGATGTGAACCTGGTGATGGACGCTGCCGAGAGCGCGATGACCATGTCGAGCCTGCGGCTCGCCGAACAGTTGGCCCGGTTCGCCTACGAGCATGGCGGTGGATTGCGCGCGGCCGTCGCGCTCGCCGACGCCCTCGGGTGGCAGGGATTCAACGCGCAGGCCGAAGAGCTGCTGGCAACCTTCGATCCACACGACGAGATCATGCTGGTCCGCTGGGGATGCCTGCGGGCGACGAACCTGTTCTTCGGCTGCGGAGACCGCGCCATGGCCGAGGAGGTGCTGGGCACGGTCCGGTCGCGGGTCACGATCCCCGCCCTGCGCAGCTACGCGCTGGCGGTCGAGGCGTCGATCGCGTACTTCGCCGCGGACCTGGACGCCTCGGATGCGGCCAGTGCGGCCGTCATCTCCGATCCGGACGCGATGCCGATGGCAGTGCTGTGGGCTGCGGTGCCGGCTGCGGCCGCCGCCAACCTACGGGGCAGGCCGGCAGCCGTGGCGGCCGCCGCCGCACGCGGCACCGAGGCGGCGCGGCACTGCGTGTCCGGACCGCAGCAGTACGCCATCTCCCTGTCGGAGGCGTTGTCAGCGCTCAATCAGGGCGACATCGCGGCCGCACAGGCGATCGTCGACCGTCAGAAGGCCTCGGCTCACGGGGCGCCGCACGCCGAAGCGATCGTGGCGGCGATGGCGGGGCGGGTCCAGTTGGCGGCCGGTCGGCCGCAGGCCGCGTGCGACCTGCTGCAGCGTGCGCTGTCGGCGATGGTGTCGAATCTGTCGGGCGGATGGGTGCCGCTGGTGGCGACCTGGACCGTTCAGGCCGAGGTGCTTCGCGGTGACAACGGTGCTGCCGCACGCGCGCTGAGCATGGCCGAGGGAGCCTGGGGGCCCGCCAACGAGGTGTTCCGGCCGTTGCTCGAGCTGGCCAGGGCGTACCACAGCGTTGCCACCGGCGCTGTCGAAGATGGGCACGCGGCGCTTCGACGGGCGGCGGAGGCTGCCCGCGGTTGTGGTAACGCCACCGGCGAATTGGAGGCGCTCCATACCGGGTTGCGGTTCGCGATGCTGCCCGATGTTGTTCGGCTGAAATGTGTTGCCGAACAATTGAATACGCCGATCGCGCTACTCGCTGCCAGGCAGGGCGAAGCTGTTGCCGCAGGGGGCGGCGAGGACTTGGATGCCGTGGCTGCCGAGTGGGAATCCCTGGGCATGGCGGCGCAGGCCGCGGACGCCTTCGCCGCCGCGGCGGTGGCGCACCGGCAGGCCGGTGCCAGGCTGCCTGCGCTGCAATCCTCCACCCGGGCGCACTGGCTGGTCAGTACCTATGGCCTGCACACCCCCGCGACGGCAACCGGCGGGGTGCCGCTGCCGCTCAGCGGTCGGGAGCGCGAGATCGCCACCCTGGTGGCCAACGGGTGGTCGAACCGGCAGATCGCCGAACACCTGGTGGTGTCGGTGCGCACCGTGGAAGGCCACCTTTACCGGGTTTATAAGCAGTTGGGCATCAACGAACGTGAACAGTTGGTCACGTTGATGCGCAACGCCGACCCCGAGGCGCGCTAGCGGCCGTCGTCGGAGAATGTCGGGTTTTCCACCGGCACCTGCGAGCGGTCGTCGTCTGCGGTGACCTGTTGGGCCTGGACGGGGTGGGAAAACAGCTGATCCATGAAAAGGGGATCCTTCGGTCGGTGGTCGGAGTTCAGTATGGTCAGTCGAATCGCCCGGCGGGGGAAATCGGCAGTCCACCCGACGGATCGCAGAGTTGGACGACCCGCGAAACGCAGTGCGCCGGTTGAATCGTCCACGTGACGCCGGCGGTCCGGCACCGCTCGTCGATGTGGTACAGCGCTGACAAGCCCGCGCAGTCGAAGAACGTCACCTGGGTCAGATCCAGGATCAGGCGCCGGCAGTTGCCCGCCCGCCGGAAGACATACTCGCTGAATTCGCGGGCGGTTGACATGTCGAAGTCTCCGGCCGCGCAAATCCGAACGTCGGTGGTGTTGTGCCATTCGGTGGCGAGTTGCAGCCGACTGGGCACGCCGCCGTCACTGATGGTCGGCGAGGCGGCTTGGTCGCCGGGGGAAGTGGATACAGAACAAGGCATTCGAATGCCTCCAATTGAGCACTAGCAGGGAAGAGCAAGTTTTGGTGGGACGCGCCCGAAAGGCTCGCATTGCGGGTGCATGGCACACCGCACGCCTGCGACGAATACCGCGGCTGGAAAGTCAACCTCCCTCAACTGTACACGCAATGCCCCGGTCTGTACCCACGTCAGGGGCACGGCGCTCACGCGGTCCGTTCACCTGACGGCCAGGCTTTCCGCTCGCCTTCTCTGTAAGACTCTGTGCGCGTTGGGCATCCACCCGAGAACCTCATGCGCGACATGCATGCCTTTGCGTCGATTCGGGTATCCCCGCGGGTATGGCACTGAAGACGATTTCCCTGACATCTGTTTTCCTCACCGGTGCTGCAGCCGTCGCGATCGCGGCCGCTCCGATAGCCGTCGCCGACCCGCCAGGCTGCGTAAACCCCGACGGCAGCCCCTGCCCGGTCGCCACGGCCGGTCCGGACGGCGCCTCGGGCAGCATTCCGGGCGGCCCCGCGGGAGCGGCGGGTTCCGGAGGGGCATCCGGGTCGATCCCGTACGGTCCCGGCGGAACTGCCGGGCCCGGTGGCGCCAGCGGGTCGATTCCCTACGGTCCCGGCGGCACGGCCGGGCCCGGTGGCGCCAGTGGCGGCATCCCGAACGGGCCCAGCGGTTCGGCGGGTCCCGATGGGGCCACCGGCTGCATACCCTACGTGGGCTGCGGCTCGGTCGGCTGACCTACCGAAAACCGTTAATCCCAGCGGTTTTCGCTGACGAATTCGGCCAGTGGCCGGCCGAAGGTCCACTCGTCGATCTCCAGGGCGGGCCGATCCGGGAAATCCGGTACCGGGCCCAGGCACAAGATCGCCACCGGTTCGGCGTCGGCGGGCATGCCGAGCAGCTCGCCGAGGCGTCGGGGATCGAAAATGGAGACCCAGCCCATGCCGAGGCCCTCGGCGCGAGCCGCCAGCCACAGGTTCTGGATGGCACACGACACCGAGGCCAGGTCCATGTGCGGCATCGTGCGCCGGCCGAAGACGTGGCCGTCGCGACCGTCGCCAAGCGCGACGACCAGCAGTTCGGCGCAGTCGAGGACCCCTTCGACCTTCAACGCGAGGAACTCCTCGGCCCGGGAGCCCAGCGCGGCGGCGGTCTGGCGGCGTTCCTCGTCGACCAAGGCATGAATCTGGTGGCGCAGCCTGTCTTCGGTGATGCGCAGAAACCGCCAGGGTTGCATCAGGCCGACGCTGGGTGCGGCGTGCGCGGCGGCGAGCAGGCGGGCCAGCACCGCCTCGGGAACCCGGGCGCCGGGAGTGAATCGGCGCATGTCCCGGCGCTCGTGGATCACCCGGTAGACGGCGTGGCGTTCCTCGGCGGTGAACGCGTGCTGGGTCACCGGGTCATCTTAGAGACGGGCACGGTGCGGTAACGACGGGCGCGGTCCGGCACTTCGGCGGCGTGGCGGCAGCTACTGTGAGAACCCCGGTGGGCAGCGTCGCCGACCGAGCGAGGAGGGGGCCATGTCAGCGTCCCGTGCGGCCGTCATCAGCGGGCCCATGTTGCCGCCCAGCCAAACCGTGGAGGTCAGGGCCGCCGACGGCACCCGACTGCACACCGAGGTCTTCGGGCCCGAGGACGGCTACCCGGTCGTGCTGGCACATGGCATCACCTGCGCCATCCGCGTCTGGCATGAGCAGATCAACGATCTGTCGCGCGACTACCGGGTGATCGCCTACGACCACCGCGGACACGGCCGCAGCGGGCTGGCCCACCGGTCCGGCTACAGCCTCGGTCACCTGGCCGGAGACCTCGACGCGGTGCTGGCGGCAACTCTGCGGCCGGGGGAGCGGGCCGTGATCGCCGGGCATTCGATGGGCGGCATCGCGATCAGCGCCTGGTCCGACCGTTATCGGCACCGGGTCGCCCAGCGCGCCGACGCTGTCGCCCTGATCAACACGACCACCGGCGACCTGCTCAAAGAGATCAACCTGCTGCGGGTACCGCCCATGCTGGCCGGCGGCCGGTCACTGGCGGCCCGCCGGATGATCAGGACGTTCGGCGGGGCACCGCTGGTCCGCGGCGCCCAGCCCGGCAGCCGCTGGTTTGTCGCGATGATGGCCGTCGGTGCCCAGTCCGACCCCGCGGTCGCCGACTTCATCCACGACCTGTTCGCCGCCACCCCGGCCGCGGGGCGCGGCGCCTGGGCCAGGGTGCTGGTCGACGAGATGGGGCCGCGCCACATCGACCTCAGCGGCCTGACTGTGCCGGCGCTGGTCATCGGCAGCACTCACGACCGGTTGCTGCCCATGTGCCAGGCCCGCAAGATCGCCGAAGCCGCGCCCAACTTGGTGGACCTGGTTGAGGTTCCGGGTGGGCACTGCGCGATCTTGGAACACCCGCAGACCGTCACCGGCCACCTGCGATCTCTGCTCGAATCGGTGTCCGCGCAGCGGCGGATCAGCTCCTAGAGCGTCGCGGCGACCTCGGCGGCGGCGCGCAGCCCGGAACGCACCGCGCCGTCCAGGAATCCGGTCCATTCGTCGGCGGTTTCGGTGCCGGCCCAGTGCAGCGGGCCGACCGGCTCGCGCAGCAGTGGGCCGAACTCGGTCCACGCTCCCGGCGGCACTGCCGCCGTCGGACCGCCGGGCGCGAAAGTCTCTGCACCCCAGCAATGGTCGAGATATTCGACGGGATTCTCGGCGTCGGGACCGAACAGGGCGGCAAAGCCGGCGAGCACCTTCTGGCGGCGTTGGTCCGGAGCGAGCGCATCGAAACCGCGCGAGTCGACGAAGCCCAGCAGGATGCCAGGGCCGTCGTCGCCGGGGCTGACGTCGAAGGTGATGAACATCGGCCCCTGATCGGACAGCGCCTGGCCGGACAGGTGCTTGTCGCGCCAGAACGGGCGCGGGTAGGCGGCGTAGGCCTTGCTCAGCGCGCCCTGCGGCCAGCTTTGGGCCAATTGCTGGTAGCCGATGGGCAGGGGTGGGGCGATGTCGATGCCGAGCCGGTGGGCGGGCGGGATCGCCAGGATCGCGCGACGGCCCTCCACGACGCCGCCCGAGGAGGTGACCGCGACGGCATCGTCGGACCACTCGATGCGGGAGACCACGGAATTGAGCCGTACGCGTTCGCCCAGCTCGGCAGCCATCTTCTGGGCGATCTGCTGGGTGCCGCCGGGGAAATGGTCCTGCTGGGCCCCGCCGACCACGTCGAGCATGCGGTCCAGGCCGCCGGCGGCCTTGACGTAGCGGACCGCGTGCAGCATCGACACGTCGTCCGGTTCGGCGCCCCAGGTCACCCGCGCGACCAGGGCCAGCAGGTCCCGGGACGACGAGCTGGCCCCGACCGAGCGCAGCCAGGCCCCCAGCGACATCCCGTCGAGGTGCTTGGCCTTGGGCGCGGCCCACGGCCTGGTGATGTCGACGTCGCGGCCGAGACGGTCCACCTGCCATTGGATCCGGCTGATGTCGAGCAGCCCTAGCAGCGACAGTTTCGGAATCTTGCCGCGGTAGGACCGCACCTTTCCGCGCCACCGGATCAGGTTGGCGCCCTCGCAGTAGGTGGGTTCGGTGGGGCAGTCGAGTTCCTTGGCCAGCGCCAGCACCGCGTCCTGGGTGGGGCCGACGAACGTGCCGCCGAGGTCGACCGGTACCCCGGCCAGCGTCGTGGTGCTCGAGCGGCCGCCGACTCGGTCGCGGCCCTCCAGCACCACCGTGTCGAACCCGTCTTTGACCAGCTCACGTGCGGCAGCCAGGCCTGCGAAGCCGGCGCCGATGACCACAACGTCGTAACCCACGCCACCCATGGTGCCCGTCTCCTGCGATTTCGGCGCGCAAACCGCCGCTGGGCGAACGAAAGCGCGCCGAAATCGCGGGGTCTCAGCGGGCCAGTTCGTCGACGATCTCGGCCAGCGTCTCGGTGGCGATCGGAGCCGGCTGATACAGACAGACGGTGTCGCCGACGCCGTCCACCCGCTCGCGGATGTGCGCGGCGATCTGCTTGGGGGTGCCGCACGCGGCGATGGTGTGCAGCACCTCGTCACTGATCAGGCCGGCCATCTCCTGCCATTTGCCTTGCTTGGACATCGAATTCAGTTCGGGTTGCAGATCGCCCCAGCCGTGGATGTCCAACACCGGGCGGTAGGCCGGGGTGGACCCGTAGAACGCCAGCAGCCGCCGCGTCGCGTCGTGATTCTCACCCGCGGACAGGATGATCTCGGGCACGATCGCGAACGACGACTCGGTGCGTCCCGACGCAGCCAGCCCGTCGCGCACCGCCGGCATCGTCGACTCGCGCAGGAACTTCGCCGAACCGAACGGCATCACCAGCAGCCCGTCGGCCACCTCGGCGGTGGCGCGGGTCAGCCGCGGGCCGAGTGCTCCGACGTAGATCGGCGGCGGGCCAAAGGGATTCGGCCCGGGGTTGAACGTCGGCGTCATCAGCGTGTGCCGGTAGAACTCGCCGCGGAAGTCCAGCCGCTCACCGGTCTCCCAGGTCGCGAAGATCGCCCGCAGCGCCCGGACGAGCTCGCTCATCCGGGCCACCGGCTTGTCGAACTCGGCGCCGTAGCGCTTCTCGATCTGCGCCCGGACCTGGGTGCCCAGACCGAGAATGAACCGGCCCTGCGCGAGCAGCTGGTGATCGTAGGCCTGATGCGCCAACTGGATCGGATTGCGCGGGAACGCGATTGCCACATTGGTCATCAGATCCAGGCCGCCGACAGCCGAAGCCAGGGTCAGCGGCGCGAACACGTCGTGCGGTCCTTCGAACGTGAACACACCGCTGGCGCCCGCCTCGCGCAGGGCCCGGGCACGATCGACCGCATCGGTCGGCCCGAACAGGGCCGTCATGACTTTCACGGCGTGGTCATGCCTTTCGAGATCGACGTTGTGGTGCGTTCCACTCGCACTTTTGCGCCCGTTTGTCGGTTTGGGCGCAAGGGGTTACGGCGCGACCGTCAGCCAGTCGGCGAAGCCCGACGGGTCGTGGCGGCCCAGTGCGCCGTGCTCGAACAGGCCCCAACCCTCGGAGGACTTGTCACCGTCGTGGCACACCGCCCGCCCGACGTGGTCGATCACGCCGAACGCGGAGCGCCCGATGATCGCCGGATCGGTCATGTCGTAGGTGAGTCGCTCGGCGAACTTCTCGCCCTTCCACACGCCGTGGATCCAGTCTGAGTCACCGCCGTAGCCGCCGCCGACATGAATCGGCACAGGCAGTTTGGATTCCACGTCGAAGCGCAGTGGCGCCCCGTTGGCATCGGTCGCCTCGATGGTGGCGCCGGTGGGGATCCGGGTGCCGGAGCGGTAGTGGATCTTGACCCGCGGCCAGCCCAACTGCTCGACCCGGCCGTCGCGCCAGATCCGCGTGCAGTCGTTGAGCGAGCGGAAGCCGTCCGGCGCCTCCTGGATGATGACGACGATCGCGAAGTCCTCGAAGGCCATCGGCACGTACAGCCACCACATGCCCTCGAACGGCGGATCGGCCGGCCGGCCCGCGGGCTCGGCCTCACCGATCGGGCGGATACCCCACGATCGGTCGCGGCTGCCGATCCACACCGACGGGTCGACGGTGATCTCCTCGCCGTCGATGACGATATGCCCTGCCCAGGAACCCAATTGCGCGAACCGCTGCGCGTCCAGCGTCACCCGGTTGCCCTGACGCATGATGTGCGGCTGCTCCTGCACCACCGGGAACAGCCCCTCCCAGGTGAGGTCGACCGCCATACCCTCGGTCTCGTCCATCACGATCCGCACCTTCTGCAGCGGATCGATGACCTCGACGCGATAACCATTGCAGTGCTGGTTGAGCCGGTCCTGATCGATGGCGTCGGACACGTGGACCGCGGTCTGGGTGTCACCCCGGCGCACCAGCACATAGGCGTCCTTGACGCCGAGATTGGGGTAGTACCCGATGCCGGTGATCAAGAAGATGTCGCCGGTGCGGTCGTGGCAGTTGAAATAGCTGCGGTCGTAGAAGTTTCGGTCCGAGGAGTTCGGCCACGCGATCGGCAGGGGTGCCTGGTGGACGGGGTATTCGTCGAGCGGTCCGAGCATCCGGGGTCAGGCCTCCTCAATCAGCCGGCGCAGCAGGCCGGCGTGGTAGAACATCGACTCGACGTCCTCTGGTTTTTCGATCTCACCGAAGTGCACCCGCCGTGCGCCGGTCCGCATGAACACGCAGCACCAGATCACCCCGGAGTACACGTAGAACCACCGCAGGTCGCCGAGTTCGACCCCGGTCAACTTCTCATAGGTGGCGCGAACGTCCTCCTCGCGCATCACGTCCGGCAGGCCGGGCATGCCGGCCAGACCGGCGAGCTCCTGGAACACCATGTGGGCGAAGATGATCCACGCCACGTCCAGCTCGCGCGGACCCAGGGTGGCCATCTCCCAGTCCAGCACCGCGACCGGGCGGAAGTCCTCGTAGAGCACGTTGCCGACACGTGAGTCACCCCACGCCAGCACCGTTTCTCCGGCCGCGACGTCGGCGGGGAAGTTGTCCTCCAGCCAGGCCAGCGCGGTCTCGACCAATGGCGAGCGGCCGATGTCGGGCACCGCGAACTGGTACCAGCCCTTGAGCCAGTTCAACTGGCGGCGCAGCGGAGTGTCGCCGTCGGGCACCGCCTCGGCGAGGAAGCCGAAGGTGTCGGCCGCGTTGGGAATCGAATGCAGCTTGGCCAGCACCTCGACGGTCGCATCCTGCAGCGCGCGCTGCTGTTCGGCCGGCGCGTCGGCAAACCAGTTGCCGCCGAAGGTGTACGGCATCACATCGGGCGGCACGATGCCCTCGACATGGTTCATCAGGAAGAACGGCGCGCCGAGTACCTCGCCGGTGGTGTCGATCCAGCGCACCTTGGGCACCGGCACGTCGGTCAGTTCCTCGACCAGCCGGATCACCTCGAACTGGTGATCCATCCGGTAGGTGATGAAGACCGGAACGTCCTCCGCGGTGGGAGCCACCCGGGCCACCCACTTCTGCTCGACCTTCTTGCCGTCCTCGTCCCAGCGGCCGGTCAGGATGATCGTCTCCGATGACATGCCGTTGGAGTCGATGCCGCTCTCGACGGTCACCTCGGGCCTCGCCCCGCCGGGCATGACGGTCGACAGCCATTCCGACAGCACGGCGGGCACGGTGCTGACGTCACGGCCAGAACGTTGCAACCGCTCGACGTCGGTTTCTACGGCCGGCTGGTTGGTCACCTTTTATCCTCCAACCCTATTACGATACGGTGGGTAGCGATATGAAAGCAGACGCGTCTTCGCTTGACAAGACCGCGGTCCCGGGGCGGCCCCGCGATCCGCGTATCGACGCTGCCATATTGCGGGCAACCGCGGAGCTGCTTGTCGAAATCGGTTATCCGAATCTGACTTTGGCTGCGGTCGCCGAACGGGCGGGGACCACCAAGACCGCGCTGTACCGACGCTGGTCGAGCAAGGCCGAGCTGGTTCACGAGGCCGCGTTCCCCACCGCACCCACCGCACTGGCCGCCCCGGCGGGTGATATCGCCGCCGACGTGCGGGCCATGCTCGCCGCCACTCGCGACGTCTTCACCAGCCCGGTGGTGCGCGCCGCGCTGCCCGGCCTGATCGCCGACATGAGCGCCGACGCGGAGCTGAACGCCCGGGTGATGTCCCGGTTCACCAACGTGTTCGCCGCGGTGCGGGATCGCCTCGTGGAGGCCGTGCACTGCCGCGAGGTGCACGCCGATGTCGAGCCGGAACGACTGATCGAACTGATCGGCGGTGCGACGATGATGCGATTGTTGCTGCGCCCGGACGACGTCCTGGACGCGGACTGGGTGGACCAGACGGCGGCGATCCTCGTTCACGGGGTGGCGCTATGACCTCGAGGAGTGCGATGACGGGACGTCTGGCCGGCCGAACTGCGATCGTCACCGGCGCCAGCCGCGGGCTGGGCCGCGCGACCGCGCTGGCCCTGGCCGCCGAAGGTGCCGCTGTCGCGGTGATCGCCCGCACCGAACAGCAATGGGACGACCGGTTGCCGGGCACGATCGGCGAGACCGTCGCAGCCATCGAATCGGCCGGCGGGCGTGCGGTGGCGATCGCGGCCGATCTGCTCGAACGTGACGACCTGCCCCGCCTGGTCGACGAGACCCGGGCGGCTCTCGGACCCGTCACGATCCTGGTCAACAACGCCGCGTTCACCGCGCCGGGCCGGCCACCCAAACCGGACGCCGCACCGAAAGCCGCGAAGGCCGGCGGTGCCCGGGCTGCGGCCAACGCCGACTGGCCCGGCTTCGTGGCGATCCCGCCCAATGCCTATCGCCGGCATTTCGAGATCGGTGTGTTCGCCTCCTACGAGCTGATGCAGTTGGTCTGCCCGGACATGTTCGCCGCGGGTGCCGGTTCGATCATCAACGTGACATCGGTGGCATCCCGGGTGCCCGGGAACGGGCCGTACCAGAACTTCGCCGGCGGGGTGCTGCCCGGCTACGGCGGATCCAAAGCCGCGCTGGAGCACCTGACCTGGTGTGCGGCTTACGATTTGCAGCGGCACAACATCGCAGTCAATGCGTTGGCGCCGTCCCGTCCGATCCCCACACCGGGTCTGTCCTACTACCGCAACGAGTTCGCCAGTGTCTCGCCCGAGGACGAATTCGCCCGCGCGGCGGTCGAATTGACACTGGTCGATCCGAATGTCGTGACAGGACGCACAATCGGGCATCTCGAGGTACTCGACGGCAGCTTCGCCCCGTTCACGAACACCCAGTCCGCGCTGGGCTGACCGACGCGGCCCGAGGGTCTGCGCCGAGATCGACGTTTTGCAGCTCTCCACTCGAACTTTCGCGGCGAAATGTCGGTTTGGGCGTTAGAGAATCTGGCGCTTGTTGCGCTGTGCGACCTCGCGCTGGCGGGCGGCCAGCTGCTCGGTGTCCACCGTTCTCGTCGCGGAGACCGCGCGTTCGGCCTTCAGTGCAGGCCCGGTGATCGCTGCCGTCCCGCTGCGATAGATCTCTTTGAGGCCGGTCATCGTCGCTGCGGGGACCTCCGCGATCTGGCCGGCGAGATCGAGCGCGCGGGGCAGCAGGTCGTCGTGCGACACCACTTCGGTGACCAGCCCGATCCGTTCGGCGCGACGGGCGTCGACCACCTCACCGGTCATCGACAGCCGCCGGGCCATTCCGGACCCGACCAGCCGCGGTAGCCGCGCGGTCATCCCACCGCCGGGCAGGATCCCCACTCGGGCGTGGGTGTCGGCGAAAACCGCACGCTCCGAGGCGATCAGGAAGTCGCACGCCAGCGCGATCTCCAGCCCGCCGGTGAAGGTCGCGCCGTTGATCGCCCCAACCACCGGCTTGCGCAGCTCGACGATGGCGTCCATACAGTTCATCTTGTCGAATCGGCCGAAGTAGTCCATGCCCAGATGCTGTGCCTGCTTCAGGTCGACCCCGGCGCAGAACGCGGGATCGGTCCCGGTGAGCACGACGGCGCGAACCGACTCGTCGGCGTCGGCCCCGGCAAGTGCGGCAAACAGGGCTTCGAACAGTTCGGTGCTCAACGCGTTGCGCACCTCGGGGCGGTTCATCGTCAAGACCCGGACGGCGCCGTGGTCGTCGCTGAGAAGGATCATCAGCTCAGGAATCTAGCCGCATGGTTGACGAGGTCGAGCAGCGGCTGTGGCAGCGCGCCGAGAGCGAAGGTGATCGCCGCGGTCAGGGTGATCGTCGCGACGCTCAAGGCACTGGGCGTGACGACCTCCGGCGCGTCCTCGGGCGGATCGGTGAAGAACATCAACACGATCACCCGGACGTAGAAGTAGGCCGCGATCGCCGACGCGATCACACCGACCACCACCAACGGAATGGCCCCGCCCTCGCCGGCCGCCTTGAACACCGCGAACTTGCTCACGAACCCACTGGTCAGGGGGATGCCGGCAAACGCGAGCAGGAACAGCGAAAACACCACGCCGACAAGCGGGTAACGCCGGCCCAGCCCCGCCCAGCGGGCCATGTCGGTCTCTTCGCCGCCGGTGGCGTTGCGCACCACGCTGACCACGGCGAACGCACCCAGCGTGGAGAAGCCGTAGGCGAACAGATAGAACAGGGTGGCCGAGATCCCGGCCGGGTTGGCGGCGATGACACCGGTGAGGATGAACCCGGCATGGGCCACCGCCGAATACGCCAGCATTCGCTTGACGTCGGTCTGGGTTACCGCGGTGACGGTGCTGACGGCCATCGTGAGGATCGCCACTGCCCACAGGACGGGTCGCCAGTCGTGGTTGAGGCCGGGTAGGGCGACGTAGAAGATGCGCAGCATGGCGCCGAAGGCGGCGATTTTGGTGGCGGCGGCCATGAAGGCGGTGATGGGGGTGGGTGCGCCTTGGTAGACGTCGGGGATCCAGGAGTGGAAGGGCACGGCGCCGACTTTGAAGAGGATGCCGACGGCGATGAGGGCGGTGCCGAGTAGGGCCAGGGTGGTGGTGTCGGTGTGGGTGTCGATGGCTTTGGCGATGCCGGGCAGGCTCAGGGTGCCGGCGTAGCCGTAGAGCAGGGCGATGCCGTAGAGGAAGAAGGCGGAGGAGAAGGCGCCGAGGAGGAAGTATTTGAGGGCGGCTTCTTGGGACAGCAGGCGTCGGCGGCGGGCCAGTCCGCACATCAGGTACAGCGGTAGCGAGAACACTTCCAGCGCAATGAACATCGTCAACAGATCATTGGCGGCGGGGAAGATCATCATGCCCGCGACAGCGAACATCGTCAGCGGGAAGACCTCGGTCTGGACCAGCGCGGCCTTGGTGGCGACCTTCTCGGCGACACTGCCCGGCACCGCCGAGGCGTCCGGGGTGAACGCGTCCAAACCAGCGGCGCCCGAATCGGATTCGGCGGGCACCCGGCGTTCGGCGATCAGCAGAACGCCCAGTACCGCGATCAGCAAGATGGTGCCTTGCAGGAACAACGCCGGCGCGTCGACCGCCACCGCGCCGACTACGACGGCCTGGCCGAGACCGCCCCGCAGATCGCGAGCCAGCAACACCACCGCGGCGAACGCGGCAACCAGGCCGGTCAGGCTCAGTCCCACCTGCACCGGGTAGCGGCTCTTGCGAGGGGCGAACGCTTCGACCAGGACGCCGGCGACGGCGACGCCGAGGACGATCAACAGCGGGGAGAGTTGGCCGTATTCGATGCTGGGCGCAGTCACGGGCGTCTTCCTTCCGCGACCGTCGGCGCCGGGTCGGGTTCGTGGATCGAGGTGAGGGTGGCTGTCACAGCGGGGTTGATCACGTCGAGGGCGATCTTGGGATACACCCCCAGGGTGATCAGCAACGCGATCAGCGGCGTGACGACGAGTAGCTCGCGCTTGCCGAGGTCTCGGACTGTGTCGGTACCCTCGGTGACCGGCCCGGTCATCATTCGTTGATAGAGCCACAGGATGTAGACCGCGGAGAGCACCAGCGCGGCGGAGGCGATGACGGCGAAGGCCGGGTAGCGGGTGAATGTGCCGATGAGGACCAGGAATTCACTGATGAACGGCGCCAGACCGGGCAGTGACAGCGTTGCCAGGCCGGCGATCAGGAAGGTGCCGGCCAGCACCGGCGCCACGGTCTGGACTCCGCCGTAGTCGGCGATGACGCGGCTGCCGCGGCGGCTGACCAGGAACCCGGCGATCAGGAACAGGGCTGCCGTCGAGATGCCGTGG
>NZ_BEWG01000028.1:26311-27898 GCF_002723835.1 Mycobacterium sp. shizuoka-1
GTTGACCATGTAGAGCGTCGAGCCGGCTTGGCCCTGGCTGGTCATCACGAAGA
The DNA here is from genome assembly GCF_002723835.1 of Mycobacterium sp. shizuoka-1. Taxonomy (GTDB): domain Bacteria; phylum Actinomycetota; class Actinomycetes; order Mycobacteriales; family Mycobacteriaceae; genus Mycobacterium. Next base: position 26,365 of record NZ_BEWG01000028.1, read on the forward strand.
TGCCCAGGATGATGAAGCCGAAGTGGCTGATCGAGGTGTAGGCGATCAGGCGCATGACGTCGGTCTGGCCGATGGCCAGGATCGCGCCGTAGACGATGCCGATGACCGCCAGTGCGATGATCACCGGCCGGAAGTAGGTGGCCGAATCGGGAAACAGTGGCAGGCAGTAGCGCAACATCCCGAACGTGCCGACCTTGTCCATCACCGCCATCATCAACACCGCCGAGGCCGGGGTGGCTTGCACCGCGGCATCGGGCAGCCAGCGGTGGAACGGCCAGAGCGGGGCCTTGACCGCGAACGCGAACATGAATCCGAGGAACAGGGCGTTGGCGACGCCGGGGTTCATGGTGAATTTCCCGCTCGCGACGGCGTCGGCGATGGCGCGGAAGTCGAATGTCCCGGCGTCGAAGGCCTTGCTCGCGGAGGTGACCACATACAGTCCGATCACCGCCGCCAGCATGATCAGACCGCCGAACAGGTTGTACAGCAGGAACTTCACCGCGGCCTTGGACCGTTCAGCGCCGCCGAAGCCGCCGATGAGGAAGTACATCGGGATCAGCATGGCTTCGAAGAACACGTAGAACAGCAGGATGTCCAGGGCGACCAGCGACATCATCACCATGCCCTCGACCGCCAGCGTCAGCGCGATGTAGCTGTGCGGCGCCCGTCCGGACAATCCGGGCCGGTCGTCGGCGTCGTTCCAGCCCGCGATCAGCAGCAGCGGCACCAGCACGGCGGTGAGCACCACCAGAGCCAGGGCGATACCGTCGAGGCCGAGGATGTAACCGGTGCCGAATGACGGTATCCACGGATGGTTTTCGACGAACTGGAACTGCTCGCCCGCCGGGTCGAATCGCACGGCGAGGATCAGCGACAGCGCCAGAACCGCGAGGGAGACCACCACACCGGCATACTTCGCGAACTGCCGCAGCGAGGCAGGCAACACGATGATCAGTGCGGCACCGACAACCGGGATCGCCCACAGGATGGTCAGCCACGGGATCATCGCGCTCACCTCCACGCCGTGAAGAGGACCACGGCAACCACCAAGACCGTCCCGGCGAACATGGACAGCGCATACGAGCGGGCGAACCCGGTTTGCACCTGGCGCAGCCGATCCGAGAACCGGCCGACGAGGTAGGCCAGGCCCTGCGTCACCCCGTCGACACCCTTTTCGTCCACGACCACAAGGCCTTTCGTCAGCTCTTGGCCGCCGCGCATGAACACCGCCTCGTTGAAAGCGTCGCCGTAGAGGTCGTTACGCGCCGCGACGGTGAACGCGGACACATCCAGCGGCGCGGATTCGGGGACCTTGTGGTTGGCGTACTGGCGGTATGCCACGGCGATGCCGATGGCGACGACGCCGAGGGCGGTGAGGGTGGTGATCCAGGCGGGGATGAGGTGTTGGGTTTCGTGGTGGCCGATGACGGGTTGGAGCCAGTGTTGCAGGGTGTTGCCGATGGCCAGCAGTGCGCCGGCGCTGATGGAGCCGGCGGCGAGGACGATCATGGGTGCGGTCATCGTGGCGGGGGAT
>NZ_BEWG01000029.1:0-7646 GCF_002723835.1 Mycobacterium sp. shizuoka-1
ACCTTCGACATTCAGATCATCCTCGGGAAGGTGCGCCCTTTCCTACGCCGCCTCGCCGAGGCTCATCCACAGGTTCTGATCATTGCTCCATTGGCCGACCCGAACCCGGATCAGAGCTAGGGGCACCTAGTGGTGGCAGAGCACCTGGATGAATGCCGGTGTGGCGAGCATCGTGGCGATGGCGGCAACCAGGAGAGCGCGATGACGCCACTGCACGTGCCGACGCGTCGGGGTGACTAGTCGCTCGGCGCGGGTGATGATCGCCATTGCCGCCGCGGCCAGACCTTCGGCCACCGGAGGTCGGTGACCGGCCAGCGCGAGCAACCCCGCCAGTAGAGGACGAGTGCCGACGCGACGAGCGGCGGTATCGTCGGCGCACATCTCCAGCAGTTCCGCCACAGCCTGATGTGCGCAGGCGAACAAGGGCAGGTGGGGAAGGGTGGCGGCGAGGGCACGCAGCACCATGAGAATGTGGTGATGATGCCCTGTTAGGTGAGCATTCTCGTGGGCCAGAACCGCTTTCAGTTGCGCTCGGTTCAACGATTTCACGGCCGCCGAGGTGACGACGATGGCATGGGGGCGGCCGATGACACAGTAAGCGGCGGGAAGGTCCGCCTCGACGACAACGACGTGGGGATGGTCGGTGGGCCGACCGACGATCCGCGCGGCGTGTGCGTGCTCGTGGCTTCGGGTGCGCAGTCCGGCCAGGCAGCGACCCAGTCGCAGCGCCACGACCGCCGAGGTCAGCAGCCCCCCGCCGATGAGCGCAATAGAGCCGAGGCGTCCCGCCAGCGGGGTGTGATCGGAGAACCCAAACAGTTCCAGGCAGAGGGTCACGACCGAGCCGTCGAGGATGCTGTTTGACGTCGCGTTGACCACCAGCACCACTGCCGCCAGCCATGCCGCAAGCACGGCGGCAACCGTGGCCAGCCAGGCGGCCACACCCATGGACGGGCTGACCCCGCCACCAGTAAGGCGCCGCAGTACCGGTGGAGCAAGCCACGCCAGCACTGCGCCGTAGAGCACCAGCCACAGCGCCGTCGTCATGATCGCCGCCCCTTACGCAGCGCCGCCTTCAGTTGGGCTGATTGCTCTGTACTCATCTGCTCGACAAAAAATGCCAGCACAGTGTTGGTGTCGCCGCCGGAGTCGAAGGCAGCTTTCATCAGCCGCGCCGACCGCTCTTCACGACTCATCGCCGCCCGGTACACATAGGCCTTGCCGTTGCGCTGCCGTTTTAGCCACCGCTTGCGATACAGGTTGTCCATGGTCGACAGCACCGTGGTGTACGCGATTGGCCGCTGCTCAGACAGGTCCTCGAACACGTCGCGTACGGTGACCGGCTCCTGGTGATACCACACCCAGTCCATGACCACCGCTTCGAGATCGCCGAATCCTCGCTGTTCCATCCGCCGCAACTCCTGCTCGCTCTAACGAGGTGGCCGATTCGCACAGGGCGGCACCCTGCAGCCTCCTAATGTAGCCGCCAACAGACCAGATGTCGGGGACCTCGCCGTGGCTGCGCAACCGATTTCGCCCCGGCGTGCGTCATCGAATCGGATCCAAGGCACCGGCACCTCGGGCCAACAGCAGATCCTGCCGGCCGGTCAGGTGTTACCGAGTTGAGACTGTGACAGGCGTTTCTCCTGATGCTCCAGTGATGTACGTTCCAAATACGTACTATGCCACTACGTACTTACAGCGGTAGTAGGCCGTCAGACATGACACGTCGGCGCACTGCCCCGTCCGACTCGCGGCCACCCGGCAGCCGCCCCACTCAGGAGAATTGATGCGGCGCCTCACTTCACTTCTCATCGCCGGGGTACTTGCGTCAATGCTGGTGCTGCACACCTCGGGCGTCGCAACGGCCGGCCACGGAAGCGAACCTGATGGTGACAGCGAAACGGTCGCAGGACTTGTCGCCGCCGTCGCCGAGGTCAACCAGCACGTCGCCGATATCGGCGCGGACATCCAACACAAGCAGGAGAGCGTCAATCGGGCCCTGGTTGAGCTTGCCACCGCCCGCGAGGCGGTCTCCGAGGCGCACCGCAGACTCGCCGACAGCGAGAAAGCACTCGCCGACAGCCAAACCGCCATCGACGCGACGCAGCAGCGTTTCGACGAGTTCGCCGCCTCGACCTATATGAACGGTCCCTCGCGCTCACTGCCGCTGGCAAGCAGCCCTGAAGACATCCTCTCGGCAGCCTCGACGCAGCAGACCTATCTCCTTGCCTTCGGCAGGGTCAAAGACGATCTTCGCCGAAGCCAGACTGAACGCGCCAACCGACTCTCAGCCGCCAAGCAGGCCCGGCTGGACGCCGACGCCGCAGCGGCCGAGGCGCAACGACGGCAGGACGGTGCAGTCGCGGAACTCGTTGCCGCGCAACGCGCATTCACCAATCAGCAGTCCGACCTCACCCGGTTGGCCGCCGAACGCGACTCCGCACAAACCCGACTCACTACTGCCCGACCGGTAGCAGCCACCACGCGCCAGCCCACGGCCGCACAACCCGGTACCCCGGTGCCGCCGAGCGGCCAATGGGACCGCTCCAGCCCGGCACCGGCGGACAGCTCGGGCACCGGCCAGTGGGACACCACGCTGCCGATGGTGCCCAGCGCCAATGTGGCCGGCGACCCCATAGCCATCATCAACGCCGTCCTCAAAATCATGGCGACCTCGCTGCAACTCACCGCCGACATGGGCCGAAACTTCCTCACCAAACTGGGCATCCTCTCCCCCGCGACCGCTGCTGCAGATCCCGGCATCACCAATGGACGCATCCCCCGCCTGTACGGCCGCCAGGCCTCGGAGTTCGTGATCCGACGAGCCATGTCACAACTCGGCGTTCCCTACTCATGGGGCGGTGGCAACGCCAACGGGCCCGCTCGGGGAATCGATCAAGGAGCCAACACCGTCGGCTTCGACTGCTCCGGCCTCATGCTCTACGCCTTCGCTGGAGTCGGCATCAAACTCGACCACTACTCCGGATCCCAGTACAACGCCGGCCGCAAAGTACCGTCATCGCAGATGCAGCGCGGCGATCTCATCTTCTACGGCCCCAACGCCAGCCAGCACGAAGCCATGTACCTCGGCGACGGCATGATGCTCGAAGCCCCCTACACCGGGTCAGTGGTCAAAATCTCCCCCGTACGCAGCTCCGGCATGACGCCCTACGTCACGCGCTTGATCGAATACTGACACCCCGCGCGAGCGCTACGTTGGCCGCGTTGCTGACCAGTCACTCCGCCCCGACTTGGCCGCTGCGAACAGGCTCCTCTATTGCCTCACGCCGCTGCCTGCGGCGCGGCCGGCCAGAAGCGTGGAACAGGGCCGTCGCGCCGGCGGCTCACATCACGACAATGACGGCGCACAGGATCAGCCACGTTTGCCACCCGAGACTGTTCGGGCAGACGTCCATCAGCAAGCGCATATCAGGCCCTCCTCCACAGTGAGCGTCTCCCAGCCGAAGGACGCAATCGGCATGAGTCTCGTAAAGATCTGCTGAAGATCGCGCCGCTTCGTGCGGTCTGCGCCGCCGCGGCTGCTTCAGCGGGCACCATGCGGGATATGGATAACCACCCGGGTACACCGCCTGAGCAGGCGAAGGGATACCGCGCCCTGGTCGTCGACGACGAACTTCCCCTGGCCGAAGTGGTGGCCAGCTACCTGGAACGCGAGCAGTTCGAGGCGGTCGTGGCCGGCAACGGCGTCGACGCGATCGCCGTCGCGCGCGACCTCGATCCCGATGTCGTCATCCTGGACATCGGTCTGCCCGGCATCGATGGTCACATCAGCGTCGTTGTGGACCGCGTCGCTGCTCGCAGCGCTCGGCGATGACTGAGAGTCTGTTGTCGCATTCGAACAGGCAGTGATGAACAGGGCCGACGCTGCCAACGCCGCAAACCCAGTTCCACATCGCTTGTGCTGCATCGCGCATCCTTCTTATACAACTTCGTGACACCAGGCCACGCGGCAAGCGCTCTCGCAGCCTCGGTCCAGCCTCAAGATTCCGAGTATGGGTCGGTTCGTGTCCCGATGAAGACTTGATGAAGAAGCCTCACTGTCCTGTCGGTACGCGCAGCCCTGCCCAGGGCGTCATACCAGCGTCGCGCCGTTGCCCTGTGCCGCCCATCTACTATTGCACTACGTAGATAGTCCGCGACCGGAAGGTTTCTAAGTCGATCTGTGCGGTGTGCATAGCCTCAGTGGTCTGCTCGGCTGGCGGGACAGCTCATTCATGCGGGCCAGTGCGTCCGATGCCGGATCGGCGTTGACGTCGCTGACGACCGCGACACACAGCAAGGTCGCAACAGCGACCGCACCAGCGAACGGGAGATCCGCCGGATCGGTTCAAGGATCACGACGTCGGATGTCCTTTCGTTGCGCAGGAACCAAGTACGGTCTCGATACGTAGATCACAGTTAGGGTTACGGACGTACGTGGCGGTTGTCCACACGGAGCCACTGCCGCACCGCACGGTAAGCGAAATCGGTCAACCTACTGCCAACGTACGTAGGTAGTAGATCTGAAAGTACTCGTCGTGCTTCTTGGGTTGCACGGCGGAAGAATCTAGGCGAGGAGACCGGTTATGGAGCGGCGGCTAGTGCGCAAGCTGGGACTGATGTTGGCCGCGACTGGCCTCGCCGGCGCACTAATGCTGAGCACCGGCTCCGCCGCGGCGGAGCCGCCCCTTCCCGGACCGCCGGCGCCGATCGATCCGATGGCAATGCCGGGATCCCCGCCAGAACCGTTCGTCCTCTCCCCCGATTCGATCCAGGGTCCGCTAAGTGATCCTTCACGGCCGGCGCCCCCGGCTGGGCTTGTTCGCGCCGCCGACGTTCAATCCCGTCAATGGCGCGATGGTCGGTGTGGCCAAGCCGATCATCATCAACTTTTAACGGCCGATCGCCGACCGCGCGCTGGCCGAGCAAGCCGTTCACATCTCCTCCAACCCGCCCGTGCCCGGGAAGTTCTACACGATGAATGACACCCAGCTTCGGTGGCGGCCCATCGACTTCTGGCCCGCCAACACAACGGTGAACATCGATGCCAGCGGGACCAAGTCGAGCTTCCGGACCGGCGATGCGCTCGTCGCAACCATCGATGACAGCACTCACCAGATGGAGATCATGCGCAACGGCAAGCTGGAGAAGACTTTTCCCGTCTCTCTCGGTAAGAAGGGTTACGAAACCCCGAACGGCACCTACTACGTGTTGGAGAAGTTCGCGTATATCGTCATGGACTCCTCGACGTACGGCGTCCCCATCGATTCGGCTGAAGGCTACAAGCTGAAGGTGCAGACGCAGTTCGCATCGACAACAGCGGCATATTCGTTCACAGCGCGCCCTGGTCAGTCAACGATCAAGGCAAGCGCAATGTCAGCCACGGGTGCCCCAATTTGAGTCCAGCCAACGCTCAATGGTTCTATGACAACTTCGGCAGTGGAGACCCGGTCGTCGTCAAGAACTCCATCGGCACCTACAACCAAAACGACGGCGCCCAAGACTGGCAGATCTAACGAAGGCACTCCCAGTAGGTGGTGCGACAGTCAGCAAGGCGCCTTTTTGCCCCCATCACGTACACCTGACGAAGTTCTCGACGTACCAGTCCACCGGGCCGCGGTTGACTCACTACTGGTCGTGGTTGTGATCAACGCCCGTTTCGTGGTGAAGCGACTCAGGCGAAGGAGCCTCGACAGGCGCCGGTGTCGCTGGCGTGCCGGCTGACTCGACGACCGGCTACGTAGCGGGTGGCGCCGCACGACCGTGATCGTCCGCGTGTCCGATCGTGGTGATCGGGTTTCACACCGCCGGCTCGTGATGACCGTGCCGCAGACCGGATGCGACGCCTACCGCCGATGCCAGCACCGACGCCGACGCCGACGCCGACGCCGACGCCGACGCCGACGCCGACGAGAACGATCGCGTTGGCCGCCATAGGGCCTCTGGGCGAATCAGACAGGGACTTTCGTCGTACCTATCACCTACGTAGTTCCATGGGCATCGCCAGGGTAGAAGCGCATGCTTGAGGGCGGCCCGAACGGAAGGACCTCGAGATGAAAACACAGTACCTACCCTGGTACGCCTTGGCCTTGGCCGCCGCTTTCGTAACTGCGCTGGCCATCGGTGTTCCGCTGTCGACGTCGGCGCTGCTGCTCTTTGCGCTGGCATGCCCATTGATGATGATGTTCATGATGGGCGGAATGGGCGGCGGGCACGGTAACAACACTAAGCATGACCGGTCCGATACGCCGGAGCACCGCGACTCTGCGGGACGGTCATAAACCTCCACGTCCATCACCGATCAGGAGGTCTTGGCGATGGCAGATGCAGCCTACGGATTATGGCCGCTGGTGATCGTGAACACGTTGTTGTTCATGGCTTTTGGGCTGAGCTTCTTTCGTCCGAGAACGCATCGAGATTGGCGGGCGATGGGCGGCTACACCGCGTTCTTGGTGGCGTTGTTCACCGAGATGTACGGCGTCCCGTTGACCGTGTACCTGCTCGGCGGCTGGCTGGGATCGCGCTTCCCGCTCCTACGTGACACCCACGCCGGCGGGCACCTGTGGAACGACCTCATCGGCTGGACCGGCGACCCGCACCTGAGCCCCTTTCATCTGGCCAGCTACGCGGCGATCGGTGGCGGTTTCTGGCTGATCGCGGTCGCCTGGCGACACTTGCATGCGGCCGCCCAAGCCGATCGACTCGCCACAACCGGCCCGTATGCCTGGGTACGTCACCCGCAATACGACGGCTTCCTACTAGTCATGCTCGGCTTCTTGCTGCAGTGGCCGACGATTCCCACACTGATGATGTTCCCAGTGCTGGTTTACGTCTACGCGCGGCTGGCGCGCAGCGAAGAACGCGACGCGGCGGACCAATTCGGCCCCGCATGGAACGCGTACGCGGCACGCACTCCGGCATTCGTGCCGCACTTGCGATCTCGTCCCCAAACCGTGCCGGAAACCGCTCACTCCGGTGACAGCCGCACCGCCTGGCATCGCCCGACACCGCCGCCCCTGCCCACCGGCGCCTCGCCACCGCCCAGCACCGACGGCTCCCACGGAGGAGGTCGGTCATGAATCACACCACTGGGACCGACGCCATAACGAAGCTGCCGGTGGTCGAGGCCGCCGCCGCGGTGTTAACGGCCGGCGGTATCGAGAAGTCGTTTCGCCGCGGCACCTGGCCGATCTCGCACCACCGGCAGGTGCTGCGCGGCGTCGATCTGACGCTGCAGCCTGGCGAAGTGGTCGGTCTTGTTGGGGAGAACGGCTCAGGCAAGTCAACAATCATGAAGATCTTGGTTGGCGAGCTTGCCCCAGACGCGGGCACGGTGGTCCGCTCCGGCGTGCTGGGCTATTGCCCGCAGCAGCCGGTGGTGTATGAACGCCTGACCTGTGATGAGCACATTGAGCTGTTCGCGCGCGCCTACCGTATGACGCATGAGGGCGAACGGCGCGCGCGCCGAGATCTTTACGAGGCGTTGGGATTTGAACGATACGCCGGCACACGGGCGGATCGGTTGTCGGGCGGCACGCTGGCCAAGCTCAACCTGACATTGGCGATGCTGGCCGACCCGCAAGTGCTGCTGCTGGATGAGCCCTATGCCGGCTTCGATTGGGACACCTATCTGAAGTTCTGGG
>NZ_BEWG01000029.1:7690-69321 GCF_002723835.1 Mycobacterium sp. shizuoka-1
CGACGGACGGTCGGTGCTGATCATTAGCCACTTCGTCGCTGACGAGCACCGCTTCGATCGCATCGTCAAGCTGTGTGACGGGCGGCTATGCGAGGGACAGTACGGAGGGCAGGGGGTCCCCAGTGACGACCGCAGCCCATGAGCAGTGGCGGCCGACGCTGCTGCTGACCCGCAGCTTCATCGCCGACTATGTTCGCAACCCGGTGAACCTGATCATGCTGGTCCTGGTGCCGCTCGTGTTCGTGCTGGTCGCGGCCGGTTCGATCGCCGACGCGATGGAACTGTTACGGGGACGACCCGGCATCGCAACCCAAACGGCGACCGCCGGCTGGGCAGCTGGCTTCCTGTCGGGGCTCGCAATGTACTTCCAGATCCGCTCGGCGCGACGCGCGGACAAGCGGTTGCAACTGGTCGGCTTACCAGCGGCGCGGTTGCTCGCTGCCCGGGCCGGCACCGGTCTGCTCATGGCGGGACTCGTCTCGGGAGTGGCGCTCGCCGCGTTGGCCGTGCGTGTCGGTATCGACCATCCGGTCCGGGTGATCGTCGGTACGCTGATGTTCTCGGTCATCTACCTGGCGATCGGTGCGCTAGTAGGGATAGCGGTTGCCAATCCGGTCAACGGTGCGGTGATCATCTTGTTGATCTGGATGATCGACGTGTTCGTCGGGCCTGCCGGCAGCGGCGGCGATTACGTGTTCACTCGCTGGTTTCCCACTCACTTCGTCACGTTGTGGATGGTCGACACGCCCTCGCACCACGCTGGACGGCTCGGCGATCTCGGCCTCGCCTCGGTTTGGATGCTCGGCGCTCTTGCTGTGGCCGGCGCGTTGGTGGCGGCGGGTTCTCGCACCGCGCGACGGCGTCAGCGCACGGCCGGCCAGTTACCGACTGCGCTGAGGTTCGGTCTGGTCGATCTGCGGCGAAACGGCGTGCTGCTGGTGCTGCTAGTTATTGTGCCGGCGGCGTTCGTGCTGCTGGCGAAGGTGACCACGCCGGGGCGATCTCTAATGGTGTCGGTCACCGAGAACGGCGCCGTTTCAAACCAGTCGTTCTGGTTTCCCGAGGTACACGCCGGAGCGATGGCCCCGATCGGCATCGGTGCGCTGGCTGCACTGGTTGGGATGTTCGTAGTGGTCGATGCTGCCGGCGGGGACCGACGCCTGCGGCTGGCCGGCTACCGCACTGGCGTGGTGCTGGCTGCCCGATTGGGCGTGGTCGCCGTAGCCGCCATCGTCATCACGGCGGCCACCATGGGGGTTACCGCGACCGTCTTCGACGCCAGGCAGTGGCCGGGCTACATTGCCGCCAACCTGCTGATCGCCGCCATCTACGCCCTGATCGGTGTAGTCATCGGGCCACTGCTGGGCAAGGTCGCGGGGGTGTTCGTCGCATTCTTGATCCCTTTTCTCGATCTGGGAATCATCCAAAGTCCGATGCTCCGCCCTATACCTCAGGAGTGGGCCCAGTTTCTTCCCGGGTACGGCGTGACCAGGTTGCTATTCGATACCAGTCTCACCTCACGTTTCGACGAAACCTGGCCATTACTAACTGGGTTCGTCTGGCTGGGTGGGCTATTGATCGTGGCCTCAGTGGTCCTCACCCGCGGCGGGAAGTCGACCTGATGATCGCCGCCGCATGGCTGTTCGGCGTCGGTGGCGCGATCCTCGTCGGGATTGGCGGGTTCTTTCTGTTGGCCCGGCCTGCACTGCTGCCCGAGGACTTGCGCTATCTACGCCGCACCGCGGGCGAGATCGATGCTGCCGTACCGAGCCTGCGTGAGTGGCTGCGTCTGGTGTTCATCGTCCTCGGCGGATACGCAGTGGCTACCAGGACACTCACCATCTACCTGGCAGCCACCGACATTCGTAATGCCGAGTCGTCGGCAGTGGCGGTACTGGCGGTCGCCGGCGCATCGTCGAGTGGGGTCATGGCGTTGGTAAATTTCGCGCTGCACTCGACATTTCGGTGGCTGCTTTCCGCTGCGGCGGCACTCTGGATCGTGGCGACGCTGGTGGCGGTGGTGTCGTGACCTTCCGGGAGTGGGCCTGGCAGGTGCCTCGTCCCTGTAAGCACCCCGGCGTCCACGCCACGGGCTCTTTCCAACAAGTCCCGGAACACATGGGTCGGCGGGTGCACATGAATACCGCGCTTCGTCGGTCACCGAGTCGCCGGGCGTCATGGTGAAGGATCACCCTGTCACGTTCGAGCTGGTTCTCGGCCATCTACGGAAGCGAACGTTTGCGGTACTTTCGACGACTGACGAAGAGGGCAAACCGTGCTCAGCGGGAGTCAACTACCGCGTGTCTGAGCTCGGCGGTGCCATCTCCATCTTCGTTATGACCCGCCGGCACCTGAAGAAGGCGCGCAATGTCGTGCGGCATCCGCGGGTCTCGCTCGTGGTTCCGCTGCCGAGGCGGCTCCTGTGGTTCCTCCCACCAGCAACCCTCCAGTTGAGCGGACACGCGAAGATCCTCGACTGGACTGACGACGAAGGGCGGGATGCCTTCCGCCAGTTCTGGATAGGCCGCCGAATCCTCAAGGCTTACGAAGAGTCTTACCGCCGCGGCGAAACGCGAATCTGCTTCTTGAAGATCACACCAGATCCTGCGATCAACACCTACATGGTCGGCTCCAACATCTGGCAGCTCAGGAATCACATGGAATCAGGTGCGGCCAAAGTAATCGACCCGCGCGGGAACCCATGAGCAACGGGGCGGGTCGGCTTGATGATCATGCGGCGGGCTGATGCGCCGCACGCGGGAGGGCCAGTCGGCGCGCTGAATTGCACACCCTCGACGCCCACGCGGGCGGGCCCGGTTATGCAGCTGAGGTATCCGTCGCACTTCTGGTGACGTTGGCCCCTTGACAGATTGATACCCCATAGGGGTATATTGCTTCTTATACCCCTATGGGGTATTAGGGAGGAGGAGTCATGGATACGGCGACACCCGGGTATACAGCCTCGAAGGACGCACATCTCAAGCGACTGCGCAGAATCGAGGGGCAGGTCCGCGGCCTTGCGCGCATGGTCGACGAGGACGCCTACTGCATTGACGTGCTCACCCAGATATCGGCGGCAACCAAAGCGTTGGAGTCGGTGGCGTTGTCGCTTCTAGACGAACATCTGTCCCACTGCGTCCGTGACGCAATCCACCAGGGCGGCGACATGGCCGAGCAGAAGATCAATGAAGCCTCGGCAGCAATCGCGCGGCTCGTCCGCTCCTGAGCACACATCCGAAACCGCCCATCCCGCAAGCGAAAGTGGACAGAAATGACCCGACAGCTCATCGTCACCCTGCCCCTGGTCCCGTCCACCTCCTCGGGCTGCAGTTGCTGCGCACCGAGGTCCTCGGACACACGCCCACCAGCAACGCTCGAGGAGAACGCCATGAGCACCACCACAACCACCAAGTCCTACTCCGTGACCGGCATGACCTGCAGCCACTGCGTCGCCGCGGTGAGCGCAGAACTCGGTGCACTCGCCGGTGTCACCGACGTTCATGTCGATCTGGTTGCCGGCGGCATATCCACAGTGACGGTTTCCAGCGACACACCACTGACCACAGCGCAGATCACCTCCGCACTCGATGAGGCCGGCGACTACCGCCTATCCAACGATCAACCTCGCTAGCGCTTCGACCCTGCGCCGTACCCGAACCAAAGGACAGAGCATGAGCCTGCCGAATCACGTCGTCGGTGTCGATCAACCCCACAGCATCGAGTTGTCGATCGGCGGGATGACCTGTGCATCGTGTGCAGCCCGGATCGAAAAGAAACTGAACAAGATCGATGGGGTCGAGGCCAGCGTCAACTACGCGACCGAAAAGGCCAAGGTGGACTACCCCAACTCCGTCGATCCGGCAGTGTTGATCGCCGCGGTGGAAGCGACCGGCTACACCGCAACCGCCCCCGCGGCGCCGAACGACGCGGCCCCGACCGATTCCGGCCGGGACGCGGGCGAAGCCGACTCCTTGCGGAGCCGATTGCTGATCTCCCTGGTGCTGACGGTGCCCGTGATCGCGATGTCGATGATCCCCGCGCTGCAATTCACCAACTGGCAATGGCTCGCGCTGACCTTGGCCTCTCCCGTCGTGGTGTGGGGCGCCCTGCCGTTTCATCGCGCAGCCTGGGCCAACGCCCGTCACCGCGCCGCCACGATGGACACCCTGATCTCACTGGGCGTCAGCGCCGCGTACCTGTGGTCACTGTGGGCGCTGTTCATCGGACACGCCGGCATGCCGGGGATGAGGATGGCCTTCAGTCTGCTACCCGACGCGGGTTCCGAGACCGAGCACATCTACCTCGAAGTCGCCGCCGCGGTGACGGTGTTCATTCTGGCCGGCCGCTACTTCGAGGCGCGCGCCAAGACACGATCCGGTGCCGCGCTGCGGGCCCTGCTCGACATGGGCGCCAAAGACGTCGCCGTCGTGCGCAACGGTACCGAAATCCGCATTCCAACAGCAGAACTTAGCGTCGGAGACGTGTTCGTGGTGCGACCGGGTGAGAAGATCGCCACCGACGGGGTGGTGACCGACGGCGCATCAGCGGTCGACGCATCGATGCTCACCGGGGAATCCGTGCCCGTCGAGGTCCGTCCCGGCGACCACGTCACCGGTGCCACCGTCAACGCCGGTGGGCGACTGCTCGTCCGCGCCACCCGAATCGGCGCCGACACCCAACTCGCGCAGATGGCGCGCCTGGTCGAAGACGCCCAGAACGGCAAGGCATCGGTACAGCGCCTGGCCGACCGGGTCTCGGCGGTCTTCGTGCCCATCGTCCTGGCGCTGTCGGTGGCAACGCTGGCTGTCTGGCTGCTCACCGGCCATTCGGCGACAGTCGCGTTCACCGCGGCGGTCGCCGTCCTGATCATCGCCTGCCCGTGCGCGCTCGGTCTGGCCACCCCCACGGCCCTCATGGTCGGCACCGGCCGCGGCGCCCAACTGGGCATCCTGATCAAAGGGCCGCAGGTGCTCGAGTCCACCCGCCGGGTCGACACCATCGTGCTCGACAAGACCGGAACCGTCACCACCGGCCGCATGAGTCTCGTGGGGGTGTACCCGGGCGCAGGCCAGAACTCCGACGAGCTCCTCGAGTTCGCGGGAGCCTTGGAGAGCGCGTCTCAACACCCCATCGCGGAAGCGATCGCCGCTTCGGCCTCCGCCGGCGGCGCGTTGCCAGCGGTCGAAGACTTCTCCAACCACAACGGCTACGGCGTCAGCGGCGTCGTCGCCGGCCATGCGGTCCTGGTTGGACGGCTCAGCTGGCTTAATGACGACTGGTCGCTGACAGCCCCCGACGACCTCGCCTCCGCCGCCGAACACGCTGAGTCCCAGGGCCACACCCCAGTGTGGGTGGCGTGGGACGGGGCGGTGCGCGGCGTGATCGTCGTGGCCGACACGGTGAAGCGCACCTCCGCGGACGCCATCGGCCAATTCCGCAAGCTCGGCCTACGTCCGTTTCTGCTGACCGGCGACAATCGGCGCGCCGCCCTCGCAGTCGCCGCAGAGGTCGGTATCGACGCCGACGACGTGATCGCCGAGGTCCTCCCTGCCGGCAAAGTCGACACCATCAAAAGCCTGCAAGCGCAGGGGCGAACCGTCGCCATGGTCGGCGACGGCGTCAACGATGCCGCCGCACTGGTACAGGCCGATCTGGGCCTGGCGATGGGCACCGGATCCGACGTCGCCATCGAGGCATCCGACCTGACACTGGTACGTGGTGATCTGCGCGCAGCCGCCGACGCCATTCGATTGGCCCGGTCAACCCTGCGGACCATCAAGGGAAACCTGTTCTGGGCCTTCGCCTACAACGTCGCCGCACTTCCCTTAGCGGCGCTGGGCCTACTCAATCCGCTGATCGCCGGCGCCGCAATGGCCTTCAGCTCGGTCTTCGTGGTCAGCAACAGCCTGCGGCTTCGCCGGTTCACCAGCAGCGCATCCCCTGGGCAGACGGAAGACGTCCACGTTGCGACAGTGCCGCCAGGGGGCGACGAGTACCGCAGGGCCCACACCGCACCATAACCCCAGGCTGGGCACCTCACGCTCAGCAAATACGCCCGCGGCGCGGGACTCCCCCGCCGCGGGCTTGGGTGCTGGCGTCAGTTATCGGCGGACAGCCTCGCGCAGAATCGCCAATCGTTCGCGGTACTGCGTTTCGTCGATCTCGCCACTGGCGAATCTCGCCGCTAGCAGTTGTTCGGCTGTGGGCGCGTCACCGCGTGGCGCTTGTGAGCTGCCCGTCGTGTATCTGATCAGAGCGACGATACCGACGATGATCAAGCCCCAGAACAGCACCATCCCGACGCCCATCCCCGCGTATCCCCACCAACCCATGTCGTGGTCGTACCAAAACATCATGACCGTTCCTCCTCTTGATGTATCCGTGGCCGATCGGCCACAGTCTTACGGTTTGCGTCTCGTCCCGACAGAGTCAAGAGCACTGCGCTTCAAGGTCTTTGGGCCTCATTGCCGCTGACCGTGCGAAGGGCGCGGCACCGGGCTAGGGCGAGTAGTTCAGGCTCGTCATCATGCCGGCTTCCTGGTGATAGGTGTTGTGGCAGTGCATCATCCAGACGCCCGGGTTGTCGGCGGCGAGCGCCACCGTCAGCTCCTGCATCGGCAGAACGATGACGGTGTCCTTGCGTGGGCCCGGAGTCCCGTCCGGCTTGATCACTTGAAAGGTGTGGCCGTGCAGGTGCATGGGATGCCACATCATGGTGGTATTGGCGAAGGTCAACGTCGCCTTCTGGCCTTGCCTCACAGTCAGTGGGACGGTGTCTTCGAACGGTCTGCCGTTGATCGTCCAGTCGTAGGACGCCATGGAACCGGAAAGCCGGGCCGACAGAGCGACATCGGCCCTGCTGACATCCAATACCGCCTCGGGCGCGGCGGTGAACACGCCGACGGTGCCGACCCGGCGCTGCAGTTCGGGTGGCATGAACGTCGGATCGGGTGCGGCACCGGCACCGGTCGACAGTATGGCTCGCGCGAGCGCGTTCTTCCCTTCGGCCGAAGCGACAAAGGAGAACACGCCGTCACCGGTGGTGATGAGCACGTCATAGCGCTCACCCATGCCGATCAGAAGCGCGTCCACCTCGGTCGGCACCACAGGGAAGCCGTCGGTGTGGGTGACGGTCATCCGATGCCCGGCCAACGCGACCCGAAAAGCGGTATCGGACGCGGCGTTGATGATCCGCATCCTTATCCGCTGCCCAGGGCGAGCGGTGAGAGTGGTCGGTGCCGCCGGAATACGACCGTTCGCCAGGTAGAAGGGGTAGCTGACGTCACCCGCGTCGCCCCCGAGAAGCGGGCTCGCGCCCACGCCGCCGACACCGGGAACCCCTGGCATTCCAGGTGTTCCGCTCATGCCGGGCATGCCGGGCATGCCGGGCATGCCTGGCATGCCACCCGAGTGGCCGCCGACTCCCGAGATGGGACGCAGCCCCTCGTAGAGCTGCTGCGGACTGGAGCCGATGCCGTCGGTCCAGTCATCGAGCACCACGATCCACTCGGCGTCGTAGCCTCCCGGTTCGGCCGGATCGTCGATGATGACCGGCGCGTAGAGTCCGTAGTCGGCGTCGAGGCCGGTGTGCGGATGCGCCCAGTAGGTACCGGGATGAGGCGCAGAAAACCGGTAAGTGAAGTTCGAGGACGGGTCGATGTTCGGGGTCGCCGGCGTTGCCCCATCCATATCGTTGCGCAGCGCGATGCCATGCCAGTGCAGCGAAGACGGGTGGTTCAGACCGTTGGTGACGCTAATCGCCAGTTCGTCGCCGACGTTGGCGCGGATCAACGGTCCGGGAACAATGTTGTTGTACGCCAGTGTGCGGGCGACGGGTCCGCCCAGATCGATGTCCGCCGGCCCAGGTGTCAACGCCGCAGTGACAGTGCGCCCGGTGTGGGGCCGCGCGGCTTCGGCGGCGCCGATCGGATCCGTAGCCGGGTTGACACTTGTGGGCTTTCCGCACGCAGCCATGGCGGCGGTACTGGCAGCGAGGGTGGCCGCGAGAAACGTGCGTCGTGTCAATATCGTCGTGCCGACGCTCTGACCGTTCATGGTCGTTGCGGGGGGTTCGTCGTCGCGACGCAATCGGCGGCGGTGAGGCCGGGCAACGGAGCGTCGCGCTGGATTTCAATGTCCTGGCGGCGCTGCGGTGTCTTCCCCCCGAGCAGTGCCGCCAGCGCGGCGATCACGGCTCCCCAGAACGCAACCAGCATCATCATTGCCAGCAGGCAGCCAGCCCACCCCCACAGAGCGCCGGCTTCGTTCCACCACGTCATCGGGGTCACCTCCTTCGCGTTCCACACTCGTGCGGTCGAGTAGCGAATCGACGATGGTTTTATGAAGATTCGCTCAAGACCTGGGTCGCGGGTTCCTGAATCCCTTCGGGGCGGCACGATGAGGACATGGACAAGCCTGCGGCCACCCCTTCTGCGGGTTATCGAGCGTTGGTGGTCGACGACGAGGTACCGCTGGCCGAAGTCGTGGCGAGCTACCTCCGACGCGAGCAGTTTGACGTCAGCCTCGCCCACAGCGGAGCGGACGCCTTGGCGCAGGCCCGTGAGATCGACCCGGACGTGGTCATCTTGGACCTCGCGTTGCCGGGCATCGACGGCGTGGAGGTATGCCGCCAACTTCGCACGTTCTCCGATGCCTACGTGGTGATGCTGACCGCACGCGATACCGAAATGGACACCATCGTGGGCCTGTCGGTCGGTGCCGACGACTATGTCACCAAACCTTTCAGTCCCCGCGAACTGGTCGCGCGGATCCGCGCCATGTTGCGCCGGCCTCGCACCGTCGCAACGCCGACCAGTGCTGCGACCGCGGCCGACGAACCCCCGCCGCGGGCCTTCGGGCCGTTGTCCATCGACGTTGCGGGCCGACAGGTATTCATCGACGACGAACCAGTTCTGCTCACCCGCACCGAGTTCGACATCTTGGCCGCGTTATCGTCGCGACCGGCCGTGGTCTTCAGCCGCCGCCAACTCCTCGAGGCCGTCTGGGGAGACTCCTGGGGCGGAAACAAACATCTAGTCGACGTCCACATCGGACATCTGCGCCGCAAATTGTCGGATGACCCCGCCGGTCCCCGCTACGTGATCACCGTCCGCGGAGTCGGATACCGAATGGGAAGCGGCCAATGAGGACAGACACGAGCATTCAACCCAGGTCGCGGCGCAGTCCTGGAGTCGGGGCGCGACTCCTGCTGGCGCAAGCCTTGGTGCTCCTCGCCGGCGGCGCAACCACCGGGGTCGTCGCCGTCATCGTCGGTCCACCGCTGTTCCGAGAACACCTGAACCGCGCCGGACTTCCTCACTCATCCAATGAACAGTTCCACGCCGAGGAGGCCTACCGGTACGCCACCGCAATCTCCATCGCGGTGGCGATCGGCGTAGCCGCATTGACCGCCCTGTTTGTGACCTGGTACTTCAGCCGTCGCCTGCAGCACTCCATCGCCGAGGTCGCATCGGCCGCCACTGCAGTCGCCGACGGCCGCTATGACATCCGTGTGTCGCCGCTGCGCTTGGGGGAGGATTTCGCGAACCTGTCCCGCGCGTTCAATCGGATGTCCGAACGGCTCGAATCGGTCGAGACCACCCGGCGCCAACTCTTCGGTGACCTCGCCCACGAGATTAGGACACCCGTCTCGGTACTCAAGGCCTACATCGAGGCCGTCGAGGACGGAGTGAAAACCCTTGACCCCGAGACGGTTGCCGTGCTCAACGATCAAGCCAGCCGGCTGGTGCGCTTCTCCGATGACTTCGCCGCGCTCGCTCAAGCCGAGGAAGGTCCCGGCGCGGTCACACCGCAGTGGATCGACCCCCAGGCCGCGATCGTCACCACCGTGTCTGCCGCAGCCGACCGATACGCCCAGAAGGATGTCGCGCTGACCTTCGATGCCGCGAACCCGCTGCCCGAGGTGTGGGTAGACCCTCTGCGCCTCGCACAGGTGATCGGGAACCTTCTCGACAACGCTCTGCGCCACACCCCCGCGCGAGGCCGCGTCGAGGTCGACGCGGCGGCAAAGCCCGGCGAAGTGATCATCACCGTGCGCGACAATGGTGATGGCATCGCTGCCGAGCACCTCCCGCACGTGTTCGAACGCTTCTACCGCGCCGATGTGGCCCGCGATCGAAGCCACGGCGGCGCGGGGATCGGGTTGGCCATCGCCAAAGCACTCACCGAAGCCCACAGCGGCCGCATCACTGCGGCCAGCCGCGGACCAGGCCTGGGCAGCACCTTCACCATCGAGCTACCCGCACGCACGGACCGCCATGACCACTAATCGAACTCGACAACGCTGTCATGAAACATGACTCGCGCGACACGCAGCCATGCCCTGACTTCTACAACGAGGCCAGGATCTTGTTCATGGTGTCGATCTCCTGCTGCTGGCTGGTGACGATCGAGCGTGCCAACGCGACCGTATCGGGGAACTGGCCGTCCTTGATCTCATTCTGCGCCATAGTAATTGCACCCTCGTGATGCTTGACCATCTGCGTCAGGTACAACTTGGAGGCTTCCACCCCCTGGGCGTTTTGCAATGCGGCCATGTCCTCCTCGGACATCATGCCCTCCATCCCCGGCATATCACCCATACCGGGCATGCCCGGCATTCCAGGCATCATCGATTGAGTCGGCGTACCGGATTCGCTGGGCGCGGCACTGGCGCTGGGCATCCCACTGTGACCGGGCATGCCGTCCATCCCGGGCATCATCGGCATCGTGGACATGCCCCACTGCGTGAGCCAGGCCTGCATCTGTTCGATCTCGGGCCCCTGAGCAGCTTTGATCTGCTTGGCCAGGTCCACCACTCGCGGGTCGATTCCCTGCTTACCCAGCAGCATGTCGCTCATCTCGATGGCCTGTTGGTGATGCGGGATCATGTGCTGGGTGAACATGGCATCAGCCTGATTGTGGGCTTCGGTGGCCGATGTCGACGAGGGCGCCGACACCGACGACGACGAATCTCCCTGCGTAGTGCTGGTATCACTACATGCACCAACGGTGACCAGCGCCGCCAAGGTGGCCGCACCGACGGCCAGCGTCTTCCTCTTCATCACAACAAGTCCCTTCCTGGGTCTCACGGTCGATGCGGCTGCAGCGCGCCCAGTTGACGCGCGGGTATCCCGACCTGTCTTCGAGCATTCGCGGCGCCGGTATGGCCCGACTAGTCGTTCTATGAAGATTCGATAAAGAACGGCAACCGCCCTTGGCGTCGGGAGGTCCGCGGCGCAGCCTTGGCTGTGTTCGCCCCACAGGACCATTGAGAGGACCGCATGACCATCGCACTGTCGACAGCGCTGCACACGTCGTTCGCCGACGCCGTTGCGCGCACCCGAGCCGCCCTGACAGAGCAGGGTTTTGGCGTCCTGACCGAGATCGATATGAAGGCGACTCTCAAGGCGAAGCTGGGCGAGGACGTGGAGGAGTACCTCATTCTGGGTGCCTGCAACCCACCATTGGCTCACCGGGCAGTGAATGTGGACCGTCAAATCGGCCTGCTGCTGCCCTGCAACGTCGTTGTCCGAGCCGACCGTGCAGACGACACCTCCGTCATCGTCGAGGCGATGAACCCGCAGATACTGGTCGAGGTGACCGGAGAGCCGGCTTTGCGTGACGTCGCCGACGAAGTGACGCGAAAGATGCAGGCCGCCATCGACTCACTTCAGACTGCGGCCGCACCCGCCTAGTCCCTCAAACACAGAACAGCGACGGCACGCGGAGCGTCACGACTTGGCGCCCGCCTCCGCTGACGCCGGTACGGGAAGCTTCAATCTCTTCAGCATCAACGCATTGACGGCCACGATGAAGCTGGAACCTGACATCGAGAGGGCAGCGATCTCGGGCCGCAGCACCAAGCCGAGCGAAGGTACGAAAACCCCAGCCGCGATGGGCAATGCGATCACGTTGTAGCCGACCGCCCATCCAAGGTTCTGCCGCATCTTTCGTAGCGTGCCCCGTCCAATCCGCAGCGCGATCGCGACGTCGAGCGGGTCTGATCGCATCAACACCAGATCTGCGGTTTCGATGGCGACGTCGGTGCCTGCACCGATCGCCACGCCGAGATCAGCTTGGGCGAGCGCCGGTGCGTCGTTGACGCCGTCGCCGACCATGGCGACCTTCTTGCCCTGTCGTTGCAATTCAGCGACCTTGGCTGCCTTATCACCTGGCAGCACCTCGGCGATGACCGTGTCGATTCCCAGTTGCGCGGCGATGCGATCGGCAGTGGCCTGATTGTCGCCACTGAGCATGACCACCTCGACACCGAGGTCGTGCAGCGCGGACACCGCTTCGGCAGACGTCTCGCGCACAGCGTCCGCCAAGGCGATGACACCGACTCCCCGGCCGTCGACGCTTACCAAGACCGCCGTGCGTCCGCTGGCGGCGAGTTCGTCGCGGCGTTGCATCAACACGCCGAACTCGACGTCCTCCTCGACCATCAGCTTGCGATTGCCGACGGCAACGCGGCGCCCATCTACCGTCGCGACAGCTCCGTGACCGGGCACGTTACGGAAACCAGTCAGTGACGCCGAAGCGATCCCGTGCGCGGCCGCGTAACGCACGATCGCCCCCGCCAGCGGATGCTCGGACTCAGTTTCGACCGCAGCCACCATGGCGAGTACTTGATCCTCTGGAATGCCGTCGACGACGACGTCGGTCACTTCAGGCTCGCCCTTGGTCAACGTGCCGGTCTTGTCCATGACGACGGTATCGATGCGCGCCGACGTCTCCAGCGCGGTCGCATTCTTGAACAACACTCCCCGCTTGGCGCCCAACCCGGTGCCCACCATGATCGCGGTCGGAGTCGCGAGTCCCAGCGCATCGGGACAGGTGATGACCACGACGGTGATGGCGAACAGCAACGCGGTCTGGACACCGGCGCCGACCGCCCACCACACTAGGAAGGTGGCAGTGCCGCCGATCAGCGCCACCAGAACCAGCCAGAACGCTGCCCGGTCGGCGAACCGCTGCCCTGGGGCTTTGGAGTTCTGCGCTTCCTGAACCATCGCGACGATCTGAGCCAAGACCGTGTCGGAGCCGACCTTCGTAGCCAGGACCCGCAACGTGCCGGTGGTGTTGATCGAGGCGCCAATCACCTTCGAGTCCGGCGCCTTTGACACCGGCAGGCTTTCCCCGGTGACCATCGACTCGTCGACGTCTGACGTTCCCTCGGCCACCGTGCCGTCGACGGGAATCTTGGCACCTGGGCGGATGAGCAGGAGGTCACCCACTGCCACCTCGGCGGTGGGAGTTTCCACCGGCTCACCGTCGCGCAGCACAACTGCCACCGGGGGCGCCAGCTCGAGCAGGGTGCGAATTGCATCGTTCGCGCCACCGCGAGCTCGCATCTCGAACCAGTGGCCCAACAGGACGAACGCCGTCAGCACCGAGGCGGCCTCATAGAACACCTCACCGCCGCCGGTCAGCGTCACCCCGAGGCTGTAGAGCCAGCCTGCGCCGACCGCCACGGCAACGAGCACCATCATGTCCAAGGTGCGGGCCCGTAGCGCTCGCCAGGCACCGTCGAAGAAGATCCACGCCGAGTAGAAGACGACCGGCAGGCTCAGCAACAGGGTGAACACGTCATCGCGGAGCCCGAACGGCGCAGGCACGGTGAACCCGAACATGTCGCGGCCCATCGGCGACCACAGCATGATCGGGATCGACAACGCGAGCGCTACTAGGAATCGGTTGCGCATATCGCGGACCATGTGATCCATCGACATGCCGGCGTGTCCGCCGCCGTGACCCATCGCTTCTTGCGGAGTTCGTGCCGGCGCGGCCTCATGCGCATGCACCTCCCCGGCTGTCGGCGACGGAGCCGACGTTGGCTGCTCGTCCAGGGTGGCCGATGGGTGGTGATGGGGCTCGGACGGATCGCAGACGTGGTCCGGCACCGACCGCCCCGCGCAGTGGAAGCCGCAGTCACGTATCCACCCGGCCAGGTCAGCGACCGAGGTCGTCGTCGGGTCGTAAACAACTGTCGCCGTTTGATTTACCGCATTGGCTTCGACCGACGTCACGCCCGGACGTCTAAGCAGAGTGGCCTCCACCACCGCCGTCGAACTTGCCCAGTTCAATCCGTGTACGTCGAGAATCGTCGACTTCGTCATAGCGTCTCTCGTTCAGTGTTACCGGAGCGGCTCCGATGTCCTGCGACCTGCGCTGTCCTCGCCATCCCCATCCCGCATCCGTCAGGCTAGTCATCTCAATCACTCACCCTTCCGGTGATCGATAAGCCTGCAGTGCTGGTTCGACAAAGATTCGATGAAGATTGCGCGCAACACGCAACGAAAATTTCCTGTGGCCGAGACGAAAGCCAGCATGACGGCCCACATGGCCGCGCGGGCTAGGAGACTCAGGTGCGCTCGGCGACGTTCAGATGTGCTGCCCGCCGTGCTTCACCACTACAGCGAAACTCGCCCCCAGCCGGAGGATGTCCCAAAGTAGCCAGCATCGCCGCCGGTGCCTGCGGTGTCGCCTCTCTGTCATGAGCCCCCACGCCATCGAGACTACGCGCGCTGCCAGCCGCCGCAGCGTCGGGAAAGTTCGTAAACAACGTGTTGCGACACCGCCCGCTACGGCCACGTACCGCCGCCCAGCCTGCCCCCAGCCGACACACCAGCCACGCCCCTCCAGGTGAGGGCCAGACTCACCACGGCGTGGGCTGGTCGCCAAGCAGCGCTGCCTGCACCGCGGCGGATCCCAGCCGTGCCGCACCGCGTCGCGTTATGGCACCGATCGTTCGCGCCGCACGCCGCGACTATCGAAGCGCCGCAACGCATAGCGGCCACCGGGGCGCATCCGCTCCTTCTGTCGCTCTGGCGGCCGACCTTATCTGGGATGACGCCAGCCTCGGCATGTCGCTTTCGGGGTTGTCAAGACGCCCGTCCCTCAGCCGCGAACAAGTCGCCACATGCCCCACCATGCGACGGGAGCAAGAGCGAGGACTGTCCACATTCCAGGGACGTAGGCAGTGATTCCGCTGGGGTTCAGCCAGGGAAAGACGGCGAAGTGAGCGAGTTCAGTCAGACCCATGGAGGCGAAGAATGTCCAGGCCAGGTAACGACCTAGGGGGTGGTTGCGGCGCATCAGGATGGGTGTCAGCAGCCAAGCGCCAACCGACACCGCGACGAGCAGCAGGACTGGCAGGGATGTCGCGGAGGGTTTGGAGGTTCCGGTAACCGTCGCCAGAAACGCGAAGAACTCCATCTGCTTTTCTTCGACGCGGTGAAGTAGGAAGAGGCTCAACGCAATCCAGAATGGCATTCGGACATCTGCCCAGAGCCCGCCGGCGGGGAAGAACAGCCACAGCAGGAGGCCGCCGGCAAATCCGGCGGTGAAGATCGTCATTGTCAGTAGGTCGAAGGCCCACCATCCCAGGCCCAGCGTCACAGCGGTGATCCCCGTTGCGGCCGCGACAGCCCAGCGGGGTCGTTCCGGCAGGCGTTTGGTAAGCGGCGCCGTCGGTTTCATCTGTTGGTGAGGGCGGCGAGGTCGTCGGGAATGGGCATGGGTGTCATGAGGCCGGCCGTCACGCGGCCGGTGTTGCCGACGGGATAGCGGCCGGTCAGTGAGCCAGGGGCGGCGACCATCAGGCGTAGGACCTGGCCGATGGCTTCGCGGCGGTCGTGCTGGCCTAGCGCCAACCTCAGCATCGCGGCGTGGCTGCAGGTGTGTAGCCACGGATCCGGTTGCGAGACAATGTGTGCGCGCTCCAGATGTCGCCACCTGGCCGCGGGGCTGGTCGCATATTTCGCAGCGGTCATCTCACCTCGATAGACCCGCCGGGCACGCTCGCCAATTCGTGGCATCGAGTCGACTCCTGTCGTGCGGAAAGTGGTGGGCTATCGGTGGTTGGCCCTTATGGATGCGGTCGGGTCGTCGGCCAGTGGAGGTCCGGCGGGAGCGCAGCAGTCACATCCGTGGTCGTTTGGTGCAACATCTGCCGCGACCAATGGGGAGTTGAGTTTGGTGGCTGAGGGCGGCGTCGACCGTTGGGGACCACAGCAGGGGTCGTCGAGGGTGGGTGCCGGGCCGATGTCGATGGCATGAGTCGTTGATCGTGGCGACGACGTTGTCACGCCAGGGAGGGCGGCGATGCGCGCGGCGCGGATGGCGTTGAGGATGACCAGTACTTCGGCGGTTTCGTGGATCAGGACCACGGTGGCCAAGCCCAGGACACCGAATGCGGCTAGCGGTATCAGGACGGCGATGATGGCCAGCGAGAATGCGATGTTCTGCACCATGATTCCCCGGGCACGCCGCGAGTGGGCCAGTACCTGGGGTAGGTGGCGAAGGTCTTCACCCATCAGGGCGACGTCGGCGGTTTCGATGGCGACGTCGGTGCCCATGGCGCCCATGGCGATGCCGATGTCGGCGGTGGCCAGCGCGGGGGCGTCGTTGATGCCGTCGCCGACCATGGCGATGGGGCGGCCTTGTGCAATGGTTCGCAGTAGAGCTGCTTTGTCCTCGGGAAGCAGCTCGGAGTGCACGTTCGTGATGCCGGCCTCGGCGGCCACTGCTTCGGCGGTGCGGGCGTTGTCACCGGTGAGCATCGCCACCGTGAGGCCCAGGCGTGTAAGCAGCCGCACGGTGTCGGCGGCTTCGGGGCGAAGTTCATCGCGCACCGCGATGGCGGCGACCGGCTGTTCGTCTCGGGCCAGCACCACCACGGTCGCGCCGGCTGCCTGCAACCGCTCGATGTCGTCGGCGAGTGGTCCAGGCGTTACCCAGGAGGGCTTACCGAGGCGCAGCCGGTAGCCGTCGAGCTCACCATGCAGACCATGGCCGGGCACTGCGGTCACGTCGCTGGCGATCGGCGGATCACCGGCGGCAGTCAGAATCGCTTGTGCGAGTGGGTGTTCACTGCGTGTCTCCAACGCAGCTGCCCACCTCAAGGCATCATCGTCGCTGAAGTCGTCGGTGGTGATGACGTCGATGACGCGGGGCTGGTTGCGCGTGAGGGTGCCGGTCTTGTCCAGGGCGACGACCTTGATGCGGCCGAGTTCTTCGACTGCGGCGCCGCCCTTGATCAGGGCGCCATGGCGGCTGGCGGCCCCGATGGCCGCGACCACGGTCAGCGGGACGGCGATCGCCAGCGCGCACGGTGAGGCAGCCACCAGCACCACCAGCGCCCGCTCCAGCCACAGCATCGGGTCACCGAACACCGCGCCAACCGCGGCGATGGCCGCGGCCAACGCCATGATCGCCGGCACCAGCGGACGGGCGATCCTGTCGGCCAGTCGTTGACCGGCGCCTTTACGTTCTTGGGCTTCTTCGACGATGTGCACGATGCGCGCTAATGAGCTGTCGGCGGCCAGGGCGGTGACTTCCACCTCGATCGCTCCACCGCCGTTGATGGCACCGGCGAACACGTCGCTGCCGGGGCCGGCTTCGACGGGCAGCGACTCGCCCGTGATCGCCGACAGATCCAGGCTCGTCTGACCGGACCGAATGGTGCCATCAGTGGCGGCCCGTTCACCAGGCCGGATCACCATGACGTCACCGACGACGAGTTCGCCGGGGGCCACGGTTGTTTCGGTGCCGTGCCGTAGCACCGAGGCTTTCGGCGGCACAAGAGACAACAGGGAGCGAAGCCCGCGGCGGGTGCGGCTGACGGCGTAGTGCTCCAGCCCTTCGGCGATTGAGAACAGGATGCCGAGCAGTGCTGCCTCGGCGAATTGGCCCAGAGCGACTGCGCCGATCGCGGCGATCGTCATCAACGTGCCAACCCCGATGCGACCGTGTCGCAGGTTACGGGCCGCATCCGGCACGAACGTGATGGCGCCGGCGGCTACAGCCGCCAGCTCGACGGCTTCTACGACACCCTCATAGCCGCCGAACCGCCCCACGATCCAGCCCACGCTCAACAGGACCGCCGCGAGCACCGCGAACTGCAACTCTCTTACTTGCCAAAGCTTCTCGGGACCTGCGTCGAGTTCGGCGTCGTCGCGCGGCCCGCAGCACGCATCAGACACAATCGGATTCCTTCCCCGTAAGCGCGACCGCACTGGCGAGCACCGAGTCGGTCAGCTGGCGGCCACGCTCGGTCAGCTGGTACATCACCAACTTGCCCTGACGCCGCGAGGACACCAGCGACGCGTTCTTGAGTTGGCGCAGGTGGTGTGAGACCAAGCCCTGCGGCAGTCCGACCACCCAGGCCATGTCGCAAACGCACAGCTCGTCACCGGCGGCGAGTGCGGCCGCAATGGACAACCGGGTCGCATCGCTCAGGCCGCGCGCCGCCGCGGCGGCGGCTTGAATGGTGGCGGGGTCTGGAACCGTGGCCCGGATGGACTCCGCGCGCGGCAGGTCCAAACAGAGGAGATCGCAAGTGTCCACCGGCTCCGTCATATCCACATACTAAAGTACGTTGATATGTCCGTGGAAGGGCTTGCGCAATCCTGATCAACACGGGGCCGAGTCGGAGAATCTGCAGTGCCACCGCACGTCGCCGGGGCGCTGCCAGCGAGGCAGCCTTCTTCTTGTCGCCGCACGCGATGAGCCGGTCAGCAGCGATTCTTCGAGGCCGGGTCGGGGGTCGACGTCTGAGTGGCGCCGTTCGGCGTCGTGGTGGCCTCCGACGCACACCCGCCGCGTCCAGTGAATGGGTAGATCATTTGGCGCAGATAGCTGTTGGGGTAATCAGGCTTGGCAGCCATACCCAGCTGGGTGGAATCGAATCGTCGGGCGGGGTCATAGGAGAAGGTCCGCATGAGGTGATCCCACACCAGGGTGAACAGCCCGAAGTTGACGTCACCGATGCCGGCCCATTTGAGGTGGTGGAATCGGTGGCCTTCGTTGAGGGCCAGGACGTACTTGGCGGGGCCGATGCGGTACTCGGCGTTGGAGTGTTGCAGCAGCAGTTGAATCGCGACGGCCAGGGCGAGGGCTGATGCGACATCGACGGGCAGCCCGATCAGGATCAGGGGAACGACGCCGGCGGTCATCTCCACGGTTTGGTGCAGCGGGTGTTTCATCAGGCCGTTGAGGCCGTAGAAGCGGGTGACGCTGTGGTGCACCGCGTGGAAGCGCCACAGCACGCCGACCTTGTGGCTGGCCAGATGTACCACGGTAATGCCAAAGTCGGCGACCAGGATCGCGGTAAGAACCTGCGCGACGAATGGCCAACTGTGTGGCCACAACCGGGGCGCGGGGACGATGGCCGCGAGCAGCGGGATCGCGGCGACGCTGGCCAGAATGAGGGTCTCGTTGACCGCCACGTGGATGCGGTCCCGTGTGCCATCGGCTCGATCGTGGTTCCACTCCGGGTCATACGGAATGATCCGCTCCACCAGGAACCCCGTGGCGATCGCAACCGCCAGAATCGCGACCAGCCAAAATTTTGGGGCGCCCGCGGCGGCCACGGCGATGCCCGCGCCGTTGAGGCCGATCAGCATGAACGGCACGTAGCCGTAGCGGGCCACTGCCTGGAGCGCGGTGGTGGACGTCGAAGCCGTAGGGGAAGTTGTACTCATGCCTTGATCGTCGCGGTAGCCGCCGGGCCAGGGCTTGAATGATTCGGCTAGCTGCTGGGGTCGAGGTCCCAGGACACGTGCCGACTCAGCACCGAGGGCGGCAGACCGAACATCTCGCGGGTGGTGCGAGTGAGGTGGGCACTGTCAGCGAAGCCTGCACCGTGCGCGGCGCCAGTCAGGTCGTCCCCGCCTTGGACCAGGGTGATCGCAACCCTCAGCCGTGACCACAACACGTAGCGCCACAGCGGGATTCCGACCTGCGCGGTGAACAGGTGAGTGAAGCGGCTCGCCGAAAGGCCCACCCGTGCCGCGAGTTCGGCCCCCCTCACGGGGCCGGCTGCTACAAGAGCTGGCAGCAACCGCAATGCATGATCGACCGAGGAGTGTCGCGCCGGCACATCGTGTTCGAACGTGACGGGTGATAGGTCTGCCACCAGTTCGGCGACCACTGTGGCAAGCGGTCGGCGCGCAGTAGAGGCGAGCGCCGAGCTGATGGCCCATCCGGAGTCGATCGCGCGTAGGTGCGCAGCTCGTCCCGGCGCTGATTCGGGCTCCAGGAACACCACCGTGCCGTCCTGGGCGCCGGCCCGGATTCGATGGGCCGCGTCGGCAGGCACTACCACTTTCGTGCCCGTGTGTGACGCCCCCTGCTCATCGGTGACCGTCAATGGCGTAGCCGCCGTGATGATTTGCACGGCGTGGTGAGCGTGGGTATCGGTGGCGCCGATGGATCCGGCGAACGCCAGCACTCCGGGCCGGAGGAGCGCCGCACCGCCCCATCGCGGTTGGGCGTCGTCGTCTGCGGACCTACCCGGGTGCGGGTGGCTCATCGTTCGAGGTTTCCTTGCGTCGGTGTCGTCATGATCGCCGGACGCGACTCCTGAGAAACGGGCTTCGATGGCGTGTCGCTCCACATGGAACGGGTCACCGTTGTGTGCCGTCGCTCACGACGACAACCGCGCAGCGATGTGGCTTTCACGGGCACAGGCGCCATCAAGCCGACGGTCCCCCGGCCGGTGATCATCCGATGCGCGGAACGAAGCGTCCTACGCGGCTGACGTAATCGCGGTAGCGCTCGCTGTGCGTGCGATGCAGATACGGTTCCTCCACGAAGCGGACCTGCAACTCGATCGACGTCAGCAACAGGACGAAGCCAATGAGCGCCAATGGATTTGGTGCCATCAGCGCTACGCCGGCGCCGAATACCAGCATGGCGGTGAAGATGGGGTTGCGCACCCACCCAAACATCCCACCCTCGACGAGTCGGGTGGTTTCGCCGGCGTCGACGCCGATGCGCCACGAGTCACCCATCGACTCTTGCGCCCACAAT
The DNA here is from genome assembly GCF_002723835.1 of Mycobacterium sp. shizuoka-1. Lineage (GTDB taxonomy): Bacteria > Actinomycetota > Actinomycetes > Mycobacteriales > Mycobacteriaceae > Mycobacterium. The sequence goes on from NZ_BEWG01000029.1 coordinate 28,508, forward strand.
GTCGCGGCGATACCCACCACCGCCGCCACCGTCCCGAGCGCCGCAAATAAGGGGGCGTCGAGCGTGACGACAGGCGACAGCAGACCGGCTACCTGGAGCATCGGCGCGAGCGCACCCGCCACAATTGCCACCACGAAGCCGGCACCGGCAAGCCACTCTAACGACCCCGGCCGTCCATGGAAGCCACGCATACCCGTGGACCCAGTGCGGCGCCACTGCCGATAGCTACGCCACCCGAACCCCAAAACGATAAACATTCCGTAGAACACCAGTGCCGCCGTTGCCATCCTGGCCCCTCCATTCATTTCGTAACCGTTGTGTGACAAACAGTGACTACTGCGCGACCGAAGACTCGCTTGCAGATCCGGCCCGTGTGTCGAATCGGTCGGCGCAATCCGTCGAGCAGAGACGGTAGGCTCGGCCGTCACGGCTTCGGGTGACAGTGGCGGACGCGGCGGTGACATGTAGCCGGCACACCGGGTCGAAGTGCTGCTGGTGTTCCCCGCCGATGTCCACTGCGAACAGTTCCATCGGGTTGGCCATGTTTCTGACGCTCACCAGCCCGAGTGCTGCGAGGGGAAGGCCGAGATCGGCGGCGGCCGTGGCGACGTCGCGACCGATAACGATCAGCCCAGGTGCGGCGAGTGCGGCCAACCTCGCCGCGGCGTTCACAGTCGTCCCGTAGACGTCGCCGCGCCGTCTCACCACCGTTCCCGCGCTGACCCCTGCACAAAGCATCGGAAAGCCCATGGCAAGCCCCGCTGCAACGCCCAATCGGTGCAGGAAGGCCAGCGCGGCAGGCGCGTCCGCACTGGCGACCATGACGGCATCACCCATCGTCTTGATCAGCTCGTCGCCGGGCCCCAGCGCTACATTGACCATGACTGCGAAGTGGGCGGCGACGTGATCGCCGTGGATCTCGATGAGTGCCGTGTCGCCAGACATGTCGGCGAACAAGATGGCCCCACTGGTGTCGGCATGGTCGAAAGTCGTTTCAGCACTTGCATTGGCCATCATCGTCCTGAGCTGTGTCACCGTCCGCGAACCCGGTAGGCCGGGCCGTGCGGTTCGGCGCAGTGACCGTCGTCAGTGTCGCCGCTTTCGTCATGAGTTCACAATACATAGTTATATGCGCATGTGTCTATGCGTAGGTAATGCGGCGCGGTGGAGGCGAACCATGAAGGCCGGGGATGCCAACCGCTAAGCAACCGCAGTTCTCGACACCGAGCCGACATGGCTCCCGGCCCAACGCCGCTGACACCTGTTGCTGCGCAGTCCATTCGGCGCTCTTCCCTTCAACCCCGGCAACCTTCCCGCACGCATTCTTCCCCGGCCGTAGAAACGGTCTTCGTCCAGCGGTCGCCCCGCCGAAGCGAACCGCGCGGCAAATTCCACCTCTGTAATTATGTGACTGCTGTTACTGACGGGGCTAATGTGAGTTATCTTTCCTACGTAGTAGGTACGTATTTGTGCCGCGCTCACGTTCGCGATTCAGCCCGCTATTGGCGCGTGGGAGTAGCTCGCCGCGCGGCGCACCGAGGAGAAGACATGGAATCACACGCCCGGGGCAAGGGTGAAGCACCTGCCGGCGCTGACCGTTCCGACCCGGCGATCCGCATTGCGAGACTCGCTCGACGGCTCCCCGCAGTTATCGCGACCGTTATCTTGCTTTTGCTCGCATGTGCACCGGTCGCGTCGGCCCAACCTGCTGCCGGTCCCTGGGACCCCCTCCTTCCAAAGCTGCCGAGCGCAGGCGCTCCCGGTGATCCGGTCGCCATCGCGAACGCATCGCTTCAGGCCACGGCTTTGGCGACGCAGACGGCGATGAATATGGGTCGCAACTTCCTCAGCAGCCTGGGAATCGTCAGTCCTGCCGCAGATCCGTCGACGAGCGTGCGCGGAAATCGCGTTAATGGTCCCCAAGCGATCGAGTACGTCATCCGCCGAGCGGGAACACAAATCGGTGTCCCCTACTCCTGGGGTGGGGGAAGCCTCACAGGCCCAACCCGCGGCGTCGACCAGGGAGCGGACACCGTCGGCTTTGACTGTTCAGGCCTTACGCGGTTCGCCTTCGCCGGCGTCGGAGTGCTGCTGCCGCGATGGTCCGGCGACCAGTACGACGCCGGCCGAAAGGTTCCTCCCTCTCAGGCTAAACGCGGCGACCTGTTGTTCTGGGGGCCCGGCGGAAGTCAACACGAAGCGATCTACTTGGGCGGAGGACAGATGATCGAGGCGCAACGAACTGGCGTTCCCATCAAAGTCTCACCAGTGCGCCACGCTGGGATGACACCGTACGTCGTACGGATTATCGAGAGCTGACCGAGATCGCCCAATCAGCAAGCGCGCCAAGCCGTTCACCTTCGCGCGTGACCGCATCACCCGACGAGACGGTAGCCAACGCGGACGGTGCGGAGGTAGCGCAGACGGGTCGAGTCACCATCGAGCTCGCGACGAAGATTGCGACATGCACGCCGAATGCAGGCCGAGGTCCGGAATGCCAAGTCCCCCATGACGCTTCTGAAGTCGCCGGCACGTCGCTGGTTCTCCCAGACTGTCGGGTAGTGCCCGCTCAATTACGAACTCCGTCCGCGTGAGCTGTAACGAATTTCCTCGCTGGTACACCTGTCGGGCCGACAGCATCGACCACTAGGTCGTCGATTTGCCGCCGCCGCGTACCGTCGGCCGGACCGTCCCTCGTCTCGGACATCACCTAGGTCCGCTGGTGGTGACTAAGCTGGGGCAAGCAGGATTTGCGCCAGGCGGGTGGTCGTTTCCACACCATCGCCGTAGCCGCCTTCCCCGTTGAGCGAGTTCATGATCGCCAACGTGTAGCGCTGTCGAGGGCCGGCGAAACCGACGCTATTGACGACCCAGCCGCCCTGCTCTTGAGACCACCCGTTCTTGTTGCCGGGAATCATGGCCGCGCCCGCTCCCCAGACTCCCCATTGTTGGTTGGCATCGAGGTGTTGCATCTCCGACACGATCGCCGCGGTTTCGGCCGCAGGCAAGCTCGTGAGGGTGTAATTCATCAGCCGGTCGAGGTCCTCGCTCGTGGCCTTCTGAAAGCCCCAGTACGGGTGCGTGCTGCTGAACCCAGGCTGCGGTTGCAGGCTAGTGAGTCCGTACGTGGCGAAATTGCGGTTGAACGCCATGTTGTCCGGTCCGCTATAGCGTTCCCAAAGCGTATCCGCAGCGCCGCTGTCCGATGAGTGCATCATGTCGGCCATGAGTTGGCGGTCGGCCGGGGTCAAGGTGATCTGGCCGGCGCGTGCCCTAGTCAACAGATCGACCACCATCGCCAGCTTGATGGTGGATGCGGTCCACATCATCGTGTTGGCCACCTCGTTGCGGTGAGTCTCTCCGGTTGTCCGGTCGCGAAGCACATAGCCCACTACGCCGGGACGGGTGGCGAGGTAGGCGTCTGCCTGCGCGACGCGCTGTCCGATCTCAGCGGCGGCCATGGGCGTCGGCGCGAAGAGCAAGACGGTCATAGCGACAAGTCCGGAGACGACGGCTTTCACGTGCGTAGCTTGTCAGCCCCACGGACATCAGGGCCGACGGCACGCCGGGTAAGCACCGGCTCCTACTATCCGCCTACGTACATGCCCGCGGATGGCAAGTGTGCCGTCACGGGCTAGGTGTCGTGACCTGACAGGTTGTTGACGGCGTGCCTGCTTGAAACAGGGAGGGTGGGGACATCATCAGAAGAGAACTAGAACCGAGAAATGAGACCGGCAGGCCAGAGCCTCGCCGCCCACAGAGCCTCGCACCGCCAACCGAGGGCATAACAGATCTACGGTCTTCCTCCGTATATAGTCGGACACGCGATGCTCAACCGCGGGCACGGTCCGAGTCGGAGCTGCGGTAGACGGCTGCTCCGGCGCATCATAGACGTTCGGTGAAACTCAAGAAGGACGCATTCGAATGGCACCTCTCACACGCATTCTGCTGACCGTCTTCGCGGTCATCACCATGATCATCGGGGTTGGCGTCTATCTCTCGGCACAGGACAAGGACACACCCGGCTCCGCGCAAGCCCAGGGTGGAGACGTCGGTCAGCTGGTCCGGGAAAACAGTCGCCGCCTCACCAACGTGCCAAATAGCGATGTCACCTTCGTCGAGTTCCTCGACTTCGAATGCGAAGCGTGCCGCGCGGCCTTCCCGATGGTCGAACAGCTGCGCGCCGAGTACGGGGACCGCGTCAACTTCGTCATCCGCTACTTCCCCATTCAGTCGCACTTCAATGCAGAGCGGGCGGCGCGTGCGGTCGAGGCGGCCGCTCAGCAGGACAAGTTCGAGCCCATGTACAAGAAGATGTATGAGACGCAAAGTGAGTGGGGCGAACAGCAAACTCCGGCGGACTCCCGATTCCGCGGGTTCGCCGCCGAACTTGGGCTGGACATGGCGGCGTTCGACGCTGCCTACAACGACCCCGCCACACTCGATCGTGTCAATGTCGATGTGGCTGACGGTAAGGCCCTCGGTGTCCAGGGCACACCGACCTTCTTCCTCGACGGAACCGAAGTGGAGTTCAGGAGCTACGACGACTTGAAGACCGCAGTCGAACAGGCCTTGAACGGATAGCCGCGGTGATTGATGGCGGCCCCAGGGCGCAGCGGTTCGACACCTCGGCACGTGGATGGCGCCATCGGCGCTAACATGCCGGCGCCGCCTCGTCGACGGCGATGCCGGGGGTCGACATCGACCGCATCACGTCGATCTCGCGTTGCTGCGAGGAAATGATTCCCTGTGCGAAGTAGGTTGCGTAGCGGCTATGTCCCGCATCGACCTCGGTACGCGCCATCTTGATCGCCCCTGCGTGGTGCGCGATCATCAGTTCCAGATACAGGCGGTTGGCTGCGGCATCACCGGCGTTCTGCAACGCCGTGAGATCCGCGGACGAGACCATGCCGCACTGGTTCGGATGATGCTGCTGCGCGGCGGCCGGGCCCACACCCCACAGCGCCAGCCAGCCCCGCATCATCTCGATCTCGGATGCCTGCCGGCTGCTGATGGACACGGCTTGAGCGGCGACCTGTGGGTCGGCGTCTGACTTCGTCACCACGAGATCGGACATCTCGATGGCCTGAGCATGGTGAGGAATCATCTGCTGGAGAAAGGCGACATCGGCGTCGTTGTGAGTGACGGCGATGTCACGCCGCGATACGGGGGCGGTGTCACTGCACGCGCTCAGCCCCAGGACCAGGGCGATGCAGGCCGTTATGCCGACGGTGCGGTACCTCGTCATGAGCCGAGGCTAGCCGTGGTCGTCATCTGCTCGATCGCAGTCGAGCGGCGGCGCGGCACGATCTGCACCGCGATCACCGCCATCACCGCCACAAGCCCGCCGGCAGCGATGACTTGGCCTCCCAACCGCTGGTCGCTCAGCAAGTCTGCATGCCAGCTCAGTTTCAAGGAGCGGTAGAAGGCGCCACCGAGAACCTCACGCATGTTCATCACCACGACCCCAGCAATGACGAACTGCGACAGCGCGAACAACAGCATCGCGATCCGGCCCCGCTTGGGCATCAACCGTGGCACCGGCTCCACACCGCCAACAGCGGTGAAGAACAGTGCTCCACTGAGCAGGAAGTACCCGATCATCAGCATGTGCGAGGCGTGTTCGCTCACGGCGGCATCGAAGACGACCTTGAGGCAGAGCCCGTAGACGCCCACCACCAGAAGCGTGAGCGCCGTCCACGGATGAGCGATGAAACGCAACAATGATGAATTCAGCGCGCTGACAAGCCATTCGCGGGGACCAGGCACCCCGTTGGGATCGACTGCCTGCAATGCCTTCAGCGCGAGGGTCACCGGTGCGCCCTGCACGAGCAACACCGGCACCACTATCGTGAGCATCAATTGAGCGACGGCGTGCATGCTGAACGTTGCCGCCATGTACATGCCAAGTCCTGATGAAGTGGCGAATAGCAAAGCGAGGCAACCGATCAGCCACGACACGGTGCGCCGCGTTGACCACGGGGCGCCGCGGCGAGACAGCCGATACACCGCAACAAGGTAGATACCGGCGATGACGAACGCCGCCGTGCCGAAGATCAGGTCGAATCGCCATTCCACGAACACCCGGGCGATCGTCGGCGGCTCGGCGAGATCGAAGCCGAGCGCAGCCTCAGCCGGAAGCGGTTCGCGCGTCGCGGGCGGCGGTGGCGTGCGACCCAACCCGACCGCCACTCCAATTGCGACGCCGAACAGGGCGGCTTCTGTGAGTGCGAGCCGAAGAAGGGGTCGGCGCGACGTCGGATCACGCTGCAGCGCAACGATCGACGTCTGTCGCTGTCGCCAGCCGATCACACCGAGGCCGACCAGCGCCGTCACCTTCGCCACGAGGAGGAGCCCGTAGCTGCTGTCCAGCATGGTTGACACGTCGATCCGGACCGCCGCGTTGACGATTCCGCTCACGGCCATCGCCGCGAAGCACCACAGCGCCAGACCCGAGAACCGCCGGGCGGCTATGTCGGTGTGGCTGCCATCTCGCAGCGTGTGCACGAGCAGCGCCAGCAATCCGCCCGCCCACAATGTCCCGGCCACCAGGTGAATGATCAGACTGTTGGTCGCGATGTCGTGTGAGCCGCCCGATGAGGAATGCCCCGTCACGGCCAGCGGCATCAACGTCATCAGGCCGCCCGCCAGTAGTGCGGGAGTCCACGACCAGCGCAGCACCGTCAGGCTCGCTACGGCGACGAACGCCGCCAGAATCGAGGTGGTGCGCCATGCCGCGCTGGTTTCGACCAGGTCGGCCGCCGACCATATGTCCAGCGGGGTGAGCTCGGTCAACGGTACCCCCGACACGTCGGAGATCGTCAGCGCCACCAACAGCGCAGCGCACACAGCCCATACCGCACAAGCGGCACCGCCCACCCTAAGCGCCCGGTAACCGTCGACGTCGAGTACTCCACTGGGCTGCGGCGGCACGAGGAACGCCGCGAACAAGAAGTGTCCGATCGCCACCACCGCAGCGATCTCTCCGGCGGCGCGCACGAACGACAGCCCGTAGGTAGTGAAGGGCCCCGGATCGCTGAGCCCGGTCACCGCAAGAACCTCAGGCAACGCTAAAGCGCCGATCGCCGCGGCGGTAACGCCCGAAATCGTTGCCACACCCAGCAACACAACCCGCACCACCCAGCGTCGGGGAGCGGCAGACGTCGCCATCACCGCCCCCACTCCGATCCCGCGATGTTTTCACCGTCACGGCTCCGGCCCTTCACGAACAACACAATTTGTCCCCGGAAAGAGCGACGGCGCGGTGCGCTCGAACGCGACTGCGTCATATCGGAAGTGTGGTGTTGGTGACGAACGCATCGCGCACCCACGACACCACCTCGTTCCACAGCCCGGTCAGCAGGGCGATGCCGACCGCGACGAGGAGCACGCCGCCGAAGACCTGAATACGCCGGGTGTTTCGGCGCAGCCAGCCCAGTGCCCGCATCGCCCGTCCGGATGCCAACGCGAATAGCACGAACGGAGCGCCCAGGCCCACACAGTAGGCGACGACGAGTGCGATTCCGCGAGCGACGTTGGGCCCCTCGGTAGCAGATGCGACAGCGATGACCCCCGTCAGCGTCGGGCCCAAACACGGGGTCCAGCCCAGCCCGAACACCGCCCCAAGTACCGGCGCACCCCACAGGGTGGACAACGACGTGGGAGTAAAGCGTGCGTCGCGTTGCAGCGCAGGGAAAAAACCCATGAACACCAGACCCATCACGATCGTGACGACTCCGCCGATGCGCTGCAACAACACTCCATTGGTGATGATCGTCGTCGTCAGACCCAGAATCGCGACGGTTCCCATCAGGAACACCGCCGTGAACCCGGCAACGAACAACCCTGCGGCCCCTGCCAACCGCAGACGTGCCCTGCCCAGCGGCTGGGCACGCGCCTGGTCATCCACGCCGACCACCGCTGCAAGGTAGGACAGATACCCGGGTACGAGAGGTACCACGCAGGGCGATGCGAACGACACCAACCCAGCCAACGCCGACACGAACACCGCGAGGAGCACGTGACCAGACGTAGCGATAGCGGTGACACCATCCACGACGTCCGACACCCTCCGCATCCACCGTGTCCGAACCTACTCATCTACCACGCAGGTCCGCACCCATGCTGCCGCACCCGACGCCACATCATCTACTATGAAACTACGTAGCAACAAATCGTCGTCAGCCGCCGCGAGCATCGGCCGGCGACCAGTGGAAGGGAGAAGGCCCGCATGCGGTGCCCGCCACCCAGGCCATTAATGGCCATGATGACGGCCGCACTAGCGGCTGTGACCGTGCTGACCGCGCCGTCGGCCTCCGCCGAGCCACAAATACCCGTGCCCACACCCGGCGACCCCCTCACGGTCCCCGACTCGACAGCGCCGAATCCCTTCCTCCCTCCGCTATCCGGCCCATTTCCCGGCCCGTCGTCAACGGCCGCCGAGGAGACACCCGCCGGCCAGAACCCAGCGCCGTACCTCGGCCCACCGGTCTTCGCTCCCCCCACGTTCAACCCGACGAACGGCTCGACGGTCGGCGTCGCCAAACCCATCATCATCAATTTCCAACGGCCGATCGCCGACCGCGCGCTGGCCGAGCGAGCCGTCCACATCTCCTCCACCCCCGCAGTCCCCGGGAAGTTCTACTGGATGAGCGCAAACCAACTCAGATGGCGGCCCATCGACTTCTGGCCCGCCAACACCACGGTCAGCATCGATGCCAGCGGCACGAAATCGAGTTTCCGCACCGGCGACTCGTTGGTGGCGACCATCGACAACGCCACCCTCCAAATGGAGGTCATGCGCAACGGCACACTCGAGAAGACGATGCCGGTATCTTTGGGGAAGCCCGGATACGAAACGCCCAACGGCACCTACTACGTGCTCGAGAAGTTCGCCGACATGGTGATGGACTCCTCCACCTACGGTGTGCCGGTCGACTCAGCTGAGGGTTACAAGCTCAAGGTCCAGGACGCGGTGCGCATCAACAACGCTGGCATCTTCGTTCACGGTGCGCCATGGTCGGTGGCTGATCAGGGTAAACGCAACGTCAGCCACGGCTGCCCTAACCTGAGCCCGGCGAATGCGCAGTGGTTCTACGACAATTTCGGCAGCGGGGACCCGGTCGTCGTCAAGAACTCCGTCGGCATCTACGACGAAAACGACGGAGCCCAGGACTGGCAGATCTGACGTCTAAGCGGGCCTAAGATTGGCCTAAGACGCCTCCGCGTCGGCGCCAGCGACACCACTAGCCGCCCGAATGGCGAGTCGATCTGCCTCGTCGATCCCGAGCGCCGGGGAACGCATGGCGCCGGCGGATCTGATCAGCGTGTCGGGCATTGCACAGTGGACTGTGTCTGCGCATCTGGCCTGCCTATTCCATGCGGCCTGATCACCGGGCGCCGGGATGGCCAGCAGATGTTCTACTCCCTGAATCGCCCAGAGCCGATGGACCTGTTCGCGTCGGCGGAATCGCTGCTGGCCGCCACCGGCAACCAGGTGGTGCTTTGCCCTGCGTGCGGAGCCAACGCGACAAAGAATGCAACGGTGACCAAGCTGTGACCGTCACCTGCGGTTGCGGGGTCAACGATGGGGCCGACATCGACAGACGGGCCGAGGAGCACGAAACCGAATATCCCTATGGCAGGTTCGCGATTCGCGTCCGTCGCGGGCGTGTTCTCGCTGCGCTGATCGCCCGGCGTCAGGTGCAGCGCCGACGGTCCTTCTCACGTTTGGAACCGGTCCAGCGCATTGCTCGCCCGGGCCGTGCTGTTGCCGCCGCCCACGGATGACCAAAGCCTTGTTTGGGTCCGGCCCTAGACTATCGCCGCGATACCGGTGGGGGTATTGTAGATTGGGGCCGAGGCAAAAGCCTGCAAGGAAAGTGATCGTTGGTCGATGCCGTTCCACGGAGCCAGGAACTTCACGGGTTTCCGCACTTTTGGCGGGCATATTGAGGCACATCGGCCCTACCGTCGGGGCACCCTGCCAGTTCATCGTGGTGCCAGGTAAGACATTTCCCGGCCAGTCAAGTGAAAGGGTTTCGCAACCATGATGTACGGCACGGACGGCTGCATGTGGGGCGGTTGGGGGTGGAGCGGCTGGATCCTCATGAGCGCGGTGATGGTGCTGTTCTCGGCCGCCCTGATCACCGCGGTCGTGCTAACCGTCCGGTATCTCGCCGGTAGCGATACAGAGCGCAACCGTGCTGATTCAGCAGCCTCATTCCGGTCCGAAGATGCTTTGGCACAACGGTTTGCGCAGGGTGACATCGACGCGGATGAGTTTCGGCGGCGAATGACGCTGCTGCGCGAAAGCCAGGAATCACGATGACTCAAGTGCCGCGGGCTCGCCGACGGCGGATCGTGCGGTGCCGGTCGACCGTGCACCTCAAGAATCGGATACAGCGAAGGAGATTGGAAGCATGACCGATACACCTGAATCGACAAGTGAACGAATCGCCGGGGCCGGAGAGCGCAGAGGGGTGAACCACGCCTTGGCGTGGAGTGGCATCGCCGCCGCAGCAGTGTTCATCGTTGCAGTTGTGTTCTTTTCCGGGTTCTTCATCGGCAGGGCCACCGACGGTTTCGGCGGTAATCGGGGGCAATGTCAAGGAACGCCCGGCATGATGGGGCCCGGCATGATGGGCCCGGGCATGATGGGACCGCAGGGCTCGTGGTCACCGGGGAACATGGGGCCTTCAGGCCCTTGGGGTCCCGGCCAGTGGCAGCCGCCGACAACCACGCCGACTACACCCCGTCCGTAGCGCACAAGAGCCTATTCACGCTGCGGTAGGAGCAATCTCAGACTGTCTCGTTAAGTCGGCGATCGTCGGGCACGAAGCCGCCAATGCCTTAAGACGGAAGCAACTTGCACCAAGCGTTCGCCGACAACGCGAATTCCCACGACATGTAGAGCACGAGGAGATCATCGGATATGACCGGAATGAGCAGGCGAGCGGCGCTGAGAATGCTGGCCACCGGTGGGGCCCTCTTCGGCCTGGGGTATGTCTTGCGCAACATTATCGACATACCTGTCAGCCGTGCCCAACCCGGGATGGGTGGCGCGACCGGTATGGATATGCGCGCTTACATGAACATGTTCATGCGGCATCAGGAGCTTCGACGCACCGTCGAAGAGATTCCCGGCGGGGTGCGCACCACCACCGAATCCGACGCCGCCGACCTCGTCGCCGAACTGCAGGCCCACGTCTCGTCGATGTATACCCACCTCGATCAGGGCAGTGAAGTCACCTGCATGAGCTCAAGCCTGCCCACCCTGTTCCGCCGTGCTGCCGATTATCAACGTCAGATCACGCTCACAGCCAGCGGCGTGGTGGTGGTCGAAACCTCCAGCGACCCCGAGCTGACCAGCGCCATTCGCGAACATGCCCGCGAAGTCACCGGATTCGTCGTCGAAGGGATGCCGGCGATGATGAGCGGAATGATGGACGGCGGGATGATGGGACCTGGCATGGGTCACGGAATGATGGGTCCCGGCATGGGTCACGGCATGATGGGACCGGGCCGCTGAACCGAAGCACGCACACCCATCAGAGACGGATCCGCCACAGGCACTGGTAGTCGCCGCAGCACGGCACAGCGGGAGAGCAAGCCAAGGCTCGTACCGAAATTGGCCTCCCCCCGCGAGTGAACGCTTACACACCGTGTCCGGGCTCCTCCGCCGCCTCGTTGCGGCCCTCCTCCTAGGCCAGCGCAGCCGATTCCCGGCGTCAAGAACAGCCAGGCGTACGCGGGGGACGGCGGGCTCGCCAGCGCGCCCCCGACCAGTCAGCGCGCGATGTGGACACTTCCCCGTACTCAGTCCCTCCACTAGTTAGTTAGTCAGTTGGTAGTACAGGACGTCGAGAAGCTGGCGGTCGTCGTGCAGAAGCTCGTGAAGGTGCTCGCCGGTCATGTCCGCTCCTAACCGGGACGGTACGTTTATGCGTCGATAGATATCGATAGGCAAGGCGTCCGATACTTGCGACGGCCCGACCGGTCTCGTCTCGCGCGAATAGTATTGATGGCGAACACCATTCGGGAGCATGTGGTGAACTTCGGCCCTTAGCAGGAGGTTGAACGAGTCGACATCGGTGCAGCCCCCCGCCCGCTCGTCGGGGACCTCAGCGTGCCCAAAGGGACCGCGACCTCACCCAAGAACGACTGAATGGACGCCGAATCCCCGTCACCAGATGATGTGCTCATATCGCCAACGCGGTCTGCGAATTGGCGTAGACAGGCCGTCGAACAGAAGTAGAACCGGTAAGTGTCCTCCTCATGCGTGATCGTCAGCGATTGTGCATCTGTCGAGACGTGCATCCGACATATCGGATCGACGTGCTCCTGGTGGCGGGTTCCGACGTCGAGGGCGAACGCTTCCACCAGCGCACCGACATTCCGCAACCGAAGCGAGCCCAACGACGTCGTCGCGAGAAGATCCGTTCCCCGAAGCGCGGAAGCGGCGTCGGCGTTGCCGACGATTTGGCCTGGCCGGGGCGACGGCGGCCAGTCTGGCTGCGGTGTTGACCGTCGACCCGAAGACGTCTCCGCGGCGCTTCACCACCGCCCCGGCACAGATGCCTGCGCGCAACAACGGAAAGCCGTCGATACGCCGGGTTTCGTCGTGGAGTCGCCGAAGGAAAGCCAACGCCGCGGCGGGGTCCGAACTGGTGATCATCACGGCATCGCCGAGGGTCTTGATCATCTCGTCGCCGGGCCCGAGGACCCTCGCGGCTATGGTGGCGAACCGGTCCGCCAGTTCGGCAGCACGATGATCACCGTGGGCCTCGGTGAACGCCGTGAACCCCGCGATGTCGACGAAGATGACCACAGTGTCGACGTCGGCATGCTCGAATTCATCTGCAGCGCTGAACGGGTCGATCGTCATGGCGTCTCTTCTGCACGCTCAACGCGCGGCGCTGCTGGGTTTATCGACTGCATCGGCATCCCGAGGAGGCGCAACGCATTGGCGACGACGATAAGAGTAGAGCCTTCGTGAATGAGCACGGCGGGACCGATGCCCAGACCAAAGACCGTCGCCGGGATGAGGACCGCGACGATTCCGAGACTGGCCCACAGATTCTGCTTGATGACGCGCGAGCAGCGGCGGCTCAGGCTCACCGCAAACGGCAACGCGCGCAGGTCGTCGGCCATTAACGCAACGTCAGCGGTCTCCAACGCCACGTCGGAGCCCGCCGCCCCCATCGCAATACCCACATTCGCGCCAGCCATCGCGGGCGCATCGTTGACACCGTCACCGACCATCCCAACGCGGCCGCCGCGTTCCCGGAGGGCGGCGATCTGAGCCACCTTGTCCTCGGGCATCAGATCGCCGCGAGCGTCGGCGACACCGACCTCGGCGGCGACGGCATCGGCCACACGCTGGTTGTCCCCCGACAGCATCACGGTGTTCTTCACGCCGAGTGCGGCAAGACGTGCTACGACCGCCGACGCCTCCGGCCGAGGAAGGTCCATCAATCCGATCGCGCCCAACCATCGGTCGCCCGCGCGGACGAGCATCGTTGTGCGCCCCGCCTGTTCGAGTCGATCCACCTCTGCCGCCAACTCAAGCGGCGGGGGCTGAGCGGCGTCGGTGAACAACTCCGTCTTGCCGATCCAGACCTCAATCCCATCGACGGACGCGACGATGCCGCGGCCGATCACCGCACGGACGTCGGACGCGCGGGGTGTCACCGCACCGGCCAGGCGCTCGCGGCCATCGCGGACGATAGCGCGGGCGAGCGGATGGTCGCTTTGCTCCTCCACGGCCACGGCGATCCTCAACAGTTCGGCGTCGTCGCTGTCTGCTGTGGCGCAGACATCGGCGATCCTGGGCCGCCCCTCGGTGAGGGTGCCGGTCTTGTCAAAGGCCAGCACATCGACCCGGCCAAGTTCCTCCAATGCGGCACCGCCCTTCATCAGGATGCCGGCCCGCGCCGCCCGCGCCACCGCCGACAACACCGCGCTGGGCGTGGCGATCGCCAGCGCACACGGACTGGCCGCCACCAGAACGGCAAGCGCCCGGTACACCGTGTCAGTAAACGGCTCGTCGACCACGAACCCGGCGAAGAGCAGCAGGACCACACCGACCAGGATCACGGGCACGAAAACGCGCTGGAACCGGTCGGTGAAGCGCTGCGTGGAGGTGGTCTTGGTTTGCGCCTCGGCCACCAGACGCACCACGCGGGCCAGGGTGGAGTCACCCGCGAGCCGGGTCACCTGAACCTCGATGGCGCCGGCACCGTTGATGGTGCCGGCGAACACCCGCGATGCCGCGTCGATGAGCTCGGGTGACGCGGCGGCTGCCGCCACGTCCGGGACCGGACTCTTGTCGACGGGGACGCTCTCCCCGGTCACCGGGGCTTGGTCGATGCTGCTGCTGCCTGCCACGACGAAGCCGTCTGCGGCCAGACGCATGTTGGGGCGCACGACGACGATGTCGCCAATGCGCAGGTCCGCAACGGATACTTCGACGGTGTCGCCTGTGCCGCCGCGCCGCACCAGCGCCGTCTTCGGGGCGAGTTCGGCGAGCGCTTCGATCGCCCGGCGAGCCCGGCCCATCGCATAGCCCTCGAGTGCGTGTCCGACGCTGAAGAGGAACAGAAGGAGCGCGCCTTCGGCGATTTCGCCGAGCGCCGCCGCACCCGCGGCAGAGACGAGCATGAGGAAGTCGATCTCAAACCGGCCCTGCCGCACACTGGCAAAGGCTTCCTGCACGGTGAAGAACGCGCCGAAGAAGAACGCCAGGCCGTAGACCACCACCTCGGCCGAGCGCGGCGTATCGGCGAAGGCAGCCAGTAACCAGCCCGTGAGCAGCAGCGAGCCCGCCAGTCCCGCGAAGACCAGTTCGGTGCGCTCGCCGAAGATCCCGCCGTGACCGTGTTGATGGTCGGCGCCGTCTTTCTCGTGCGCGACGGCGGCTTCAACCGCGGCGGCACTCCTCGACGGCGCCACCTGCGCAGCAATGACGTCTACAAGCTCTTGGGCCGTCACCGTCGCCCGCTCGAACTCCAGCTCGATGGAATCGGGTGTCGCTACTGCTGCGACCACGCCAGGCATCGTCGAGAGCGTGTCGGCGAGCGCAGTTCGTATCGTCTCGTCGTCATGAGTGCCTGTAGTCAACCAGCGAAGGTGCCCGTACGTCGACGTGATCGTGTCGGCCGCCTGCAGAGCCCGCCGCTGCACTTCTGTTGCGGACGCAGCCTCGGCGTCGTAGTGCACGCACAGGCGGGGTTTGGTCGTGTCGCCATCGATGACGTGGGCCACTTCGATGATCCCGTCATCCACTAGGCCGCGCGTCAGGCGGTCAGCACAACGCTCGTCGCTACCGGGAAGCAGGTCTGTCAGGTCGAGAGCCAGGGTCCTATTCGTGGGCGTTCCGTCGTGGCCGAGCCGGCTCACCCTCTCGCCGTTGCGATCTGCCATACATGCGATAATACGCATGTGTGCATATGAACCGTCAACCCTCGTCCACGAAGTCAGCCACGTCGGCACGATGCGTCACACCGATGTCGATTGAGCGGATGCATCGACCAGAAAGATTCGATGGCGAGCGCGGCGCCGCCGAGAGACAATCGCCGCCGCCCACGTCCGGCGTGCGGGCGGCTGCCACGACCCGTGAACGTTCACGGCGTGTCTAGCCCATCGCATGACGGAGGGTGGGGGTCATCAAGGAGATATCCGAAGCCATTGAGCCGCATATCCGTTCGGAGCGGTGGGCTCGGTCGATTAGCTGATAGCCATTTCCTGAGCGCGGCGGCTTGGTGCTCGCGGGAGGCATCGACCACGCCGGCGTCGTCGAGAACGAAGTAACAGAGGGTTGCTTCGCCGTAACGACCGTCGATCATGCCCACGTCGGCAGTTGCCCTAACGTCGGCTGCCGCGACGCGAATTTCGAGGAGCGTCCAATCGGCGGGCGATCCTGAACCTGGACGCCGGCGCAACCATTCCTGGAACTCCACGTGTAACGCGGACGGCAGGGGGTGCCCGCTGCGGGATAGGGCTGTGACCACCACCAGTAGGGCCTGGCTCGGCTCACCAACATGTAGCGCCGTGAGCGCGGCCAAACGCTGCTCTTCTGATAGGCAGGGTTCGGCGGCCTCCCACATCACCTCAGCCATCTCGAAGTCTCCCCTGATCACTTCGACGGCCCAGGCGATTCGCCGACCCACCTTGGCTTCGACCGCGGGCGCATCTGCCTCAGAATCCGAACGTCCTGCGAATGGCGTTGCATCAGAATGGAATGGCGTACTTTCTCGCTTTTCGGCATCATGGCGGGCCGTTTAGGTGCGCACTTCGACGTCGTCGATCCTGGTGACGTCGCCGTCCTCGGGACCGTGCGCGCGACCCACGTGGGCTTCGGCGCGCATCCGCTCGACCATGTGCGGGTAGTGCAGCTCGAAGGCTGGACGCTCCGACCGGATGCGGGGCAGCTCGGTGAAGTTGTGCCGCGGCGGCGGGCAGCTGGTGGCCCACTCGAGCGAATTGCCATAGCCCCACGGATCGTCGACGGTGACGACCTCGCCGTAGCGCCAGCTCTTGAAGATGTTCCACAGGAACGGCAGCGTCGAGGCGCCCAGGATGAATGCACCGATGGTGGACACGATGTTCAGCGTGGTGAAGCCGTCGCTGGGCAGGTAGTCGGCGTAGCGGCGCGGCATGCCCTCGTTGCCCAGCCAGTGCTGCACCAGGAACGTGGTGTGGAAGCCGATGAAGGTTAGCCAAAAGTGCAGTTTGCCGAGGCGCTCGTCGAGCAGGCGGCCCGTCATCTTCGGGAACCAGAAGTAGATGCCCGCGTAGGTGGCGAACACGATGGTGCCGAAGAGGACGTAGTGGAAGTGCGCGATCACGAAATAGCTGTCGGTGACCTGGAAGTCGATCGGTGGGCTGGCCAGCAGCACACCGGACAGGCCACCGAGCAGGAACGTGACGATGAAGCCGATGGAGAACAGCATCGGTGTCTCGAACGTCAACTGCCCCTTCCACATCGTGCCGATCCAGTTGAAGAACTTGATGCCCGTCGGTACCGCGATCAGGAATGTCATGAACGAGAAGAAGGGCAACAGCACCGCACCGGTGGCGTACATGTGGTGCGCCCACACCGCCACCGACAGCGCCGCGATACCGAGCGTCGCGTAGATCAGGGTCGTGTAGCCGAAGATCGGCTTACGGCTGAACACCGGGAAGATCTCCGACACGATGCCGAAGAACGGCAGCGCAATGATGTACACCTCTGGATGGCCGAAGAACCAGAACAAGTGCTGCCACAGCAGAACACCGCCGTTGGCCGGGTCGTAGACGTGCGCGCCCAGGTGGCGGTCAGCGGCCAACGCGAACAATGCCGCGGTCAGGAGCGGAAACGCCAGCAGCACCAGGATCGAGGTCACCAGGATGTTCCAGGTGAAGATCGGCATCCGAAACATCGTCATGCCCGGCGCACGCATACACACCACGGTGGTAATCATGTTGACCGCGCCTAAGATTGTGCCCAGCCCACCGACGATCAGGCCGAGAATCCAGAGGTCGGCGCCGGCGCCTGGTGAATAAATGGCACTCGACAAGGGTGTGTAGGCGGTCCAGCCGAAATCCGCAGCACCACCGGGGGTGATGAACCCGGCAGTGGCGATCAGCGCGCCGAAGAGGAAGAGCCAGAACGAGAAGGCGTTCAGTCGCGGGAACGCGACATCGGGGGCGCCGATCTGCAGCGGCAGCACCAGATTCGCGAAGCCGAACACGATCGGGGTGGCGTAGAACAGCAGCATCACGGTGCCGTGCATCGTGAACAGCTGGTTGTACTGCTCGTTGGACAGGAACTGCAGCCCCGGCACCGCCAATTCGGTGCGAATGAACAACGCCATCAACCCACCGATGAGGAAGAAGGCGAAACACGCGACGCAATACATCATGCCGATCAGCTTGTGATCGGTGGTCGTGATCAACCGGTAGATCAGGTTGCCTTTCGGGCCCATCCGGGCAGGAAAAGGACGGCGTGCCTCCAGTTCCGCGATCGGTGGCGCATCGGCAACCATTGAATCCCTTCCGCCACGCGCCGGAACGCGCTCCCATTATCTACTGACTAGATACGTAGGATACTCTACGGCGGAGCTTAGTACTACCTTGCGTAGCTGCGCCATCCCGGATCCGGGCGTGAGCCACATCGCCCGGTGACGGGTGCCCCGCCGGGGCGGGTGCAGAGCACTCGCGCCCGCTCCGGCCAGCGCTGAAGGGTCGTTTTCTGCGCGCGCGGCGTTGCGCTATCCGGCGACGACGGGAGTTGTTTCGAGGTGGGTCGCCGAACGACATCCATCCTTGGCGATCGTCCGTAACTCGCAATCTACTACGTACGTACCAAGGATCGAGATTGTGTGCAGCGCTGCGTTCTGACGTAACCAAACTGATTGCGCCTCAACCCTTTGCGCGAAGCATGTTGCCATGCCGGGGGGACCTCGCTACGGTCGGCGGCTTGCCCAATCGCGGGCATTGGGTTAGCGTCTCGCCAACCAGATAACGAATTGGTAACGGCAAAGGATCGTCTCGAAGTGGTGCATCACCGGATCGCGCAACCAAACGCGCCGGCCGATCTCGCCAACGACGTCACCGAGATCATCGCCCTCGGCGAGTTCGGCGCGATGCTGGATATGCCCAACTATTGCACTGATCCCCTTGCCATCGAGCTCGCGGTGTTGAACGCACCTGAACTCGACGACCTCAACGATGTGGTCGACGAGTCTCCGCGGCTGCTCCTCTCACCGAGAGATGCTTCGAAGTCAGAACCGCCGACCGTGCCAATCCCCGTCGGCGGGGCAAGGCTTCCGGGAAGCCCACTTCCGTCTCACCGGGCGCTGTCGGGCGCTACCGTCCGCGCTTCTTGTGGGGCGCATCGAAAAATCCCCCCGGCCACCGGCGCGGCGCACAGCAGGCTGGTCGTCACGGCTATCGCCGTTGGCGCGATCGCTGCCGCAGCGAATACAGCGGTCAACGCAGCCGATGCGCAGCAGCCGGTTTTGGTCGCAGACACTGCGGCGTCCCCGGCTGCCCTGCCCGACCCTTCGGGGATGCAGATCATCCCAGTGGCGAACAGCTTTGATGCCGGGATCCATCGACAGGAGTTGGCCAACGGGGCGGCCTACGCTCAGGAGCGGGCACAGCGGGAGGCACGACTTCGGCGCCCACAGTTCGTTTTTCCTTCCCGAGGCATCTTGACATCGGGCTTCGGAGCCCGGTGGGGCACCCTGCACGCCGGTCTCGACATCGCCAACGCCGTCGGTACTCCGATATACGCCGCATCAGATGGCGAGGTCATAGCTTCCGGTCCGACACCGGGTTTCGGCATGTGGGTCAAGATTCGTGCCGGGGACGGCACCGTGACGCTCTACGGGCACATTGACACCACCATGGTGCAAACCGGCCAGCGGGTGATGGCCGGCGACCAGATCGCCACCATGGGCAACCGAGGCAATTCGACAGGACCGCATCTGCACTTCGAGGTGCATCGCAATGGAACTGACAAGATCGACCCGATGGCGTGGTTGGGGGAACGGGGAGTACCCGACGGCTAGGCGCCCTGGAGAGGCCGGGCGATCCGAGGGGTCGAAGGCCCGGCCTCATGGCCGGCAGCATTCGCGAAGTGCATGCCCGCCGCTGAAGGCTACCAGCTCAATTACTGACTTCCTCAGTAGGATCCTGCCTGGCCCGGCTGGCCGCTGCGAGGTTGCAGTCGGTGCCGCGCGCTCACTTCAGCGTCGGCACGCCGATCGACACCGTAAGCTACCTACTGACCAATTCAGGAGGTTCGATCATGGCTCGGGTGCGTGGCTTCGGAGAACTCGAGGCGTCGATCATGGATCGCCTCTGGAACCGTGACCCTGACGCCGACACCACGGTACGGGACATCTTCGACGAGTTGAGCACCGAACGCCACATTGCGTACACCACAGTGATGTCGACGATGGACAACTTGCACAGCAAAGGCTGGCTGTCGCGTGAACGCGACGGCAAGGCTTATCGCTATCGGCCAACGCTGACTCGCGAGGAGCACAGTGCACGACTCATGCTGGAGGCACTGAGCGGCGGCGGTCGATCCGAGGCGATCCTGAGTCATTTTGTGGCGCAGATCGACGCGGAGGAATCCGCTGATTTGCGTGCTGCGCTGCGGCGTCTGGCCCGCAAGTCGGGTCGCTGATGACCGTCGCGGCGGCGTTGCTGCTGTACGTCGCGGCAGTCCTGTACACCGGACCGAAGGTGCTGGTTCACATCACGGCCGACGGCGGGGCTCCGCGCCTGGCGATAGCCGCGTGGATCACAGCTGTCGTGACGGTGATCGGCTGCGCGGTCGCCGCCGTCGCGCTGCTGCTCATCGAGGCCGCTGGGCATTGGGACAGCCCCGACGCGCTGCTCGTCACGTGCCTGGAACGTCTGCGCGCCATTCTCGTCGGCCACGCCGGGTGGCCGGCCCGAACCGTCGCAACCGTCGCGGTAGCCATCGCCGTCGGTAGTCTGATCGCCGTCGTCTTTCGAATCGGCCGCGCTCTGGGGCGCATGCGCTCCCACACTTTCGCGCATGCCGACGCCGTACGCCTGGTGGGCAGGTCGTACGGCAGCGATGTCGTGGTCATCGAAGCATCCGAGCCTGCGGCGTATTGCGTGGCGGGCCGCCCACCGGCGATTGTGGTGACCTCCGCAGCTCTTGCCGCACTCAATGAAGACCAACTGGCTGCCGTTGTCGCCCACGAGCGTGCTCACCTAGATGGCCGGCACGCCTACGTCGTCGCCGCGACCCGCGGCCTGACCGCCGCGCTGCCCACCTGCGGCCTCTTCGCGAGCGCCGCCAGCCATATCAGTTCTCTATTAGAGATGTGCGCCGACGACGCGGCCGCTCGTCGCCACGGCCGTCAGCCGCTGCTCGCTGGCTTGTTGACCCTCTCGGGCGCCACCACCCCGGCGCACGGTCTGGCCGCCGCCGGTATCGCCGTGCTCGCTCGTGCCGAACGCTTATTGAAGCCACCACGAAGGTTTGCCCGCATCCGCACCCAAGTCACGCTCAGCGGTGCAGTAGCAGCGATGGCCACTACACCGTTGGCGATCGTCGCTCTGTCCCTAGCGGGCGTGTTGATCTGCTTCGCGTAGACGGCTCACGCGCCAAACGACTTCCCGACCGACCGTTGGCGCGTCCTAATACGGTGCTGGACGGCGTCCTTGTTGAACTTGCAGCTACGCAAGGGGCTTGGTGCTTGTACTGATAGCTAGACGCCCATGAGGTGAGCGGCGGCCGGGTCGGCTACGAGCAAGGCCAGCACCGCCAAACTCAGCGCCAGCAATAGCGCAGTCGCGATCCATCGGCGAGCTAGCCGACCCGCCGACCGCGCGTGATGCTGGTGTGGCCAAGTCGACCGCGGTCCCTGGCAGGACACGGCCAGTGCACTCTTCACACCACTAACCTACTATGTGACTACGTATATGACCATTGCTTGACTGTCACGCGGCACCAGGTGCGGCGATGGTCCCCTAGCGCCGGATAGTCGAGCCTGCGCCCGGGCGCCTAAGGCATTCATCGTCTCCTCCTCTTCTATGCCAGTGAATTCGGAATAGACTGCGTCAGTGAGGATTCCGTAAAGACCCGATTACCGATCCATGCGGTATGGGCGGCTCTCGCAGCCGTTGCAACCATCGTTGCGCGAATGCGCTGATACACAAAGCCCTCGTCGCCAGGTCGCGGGCCAGTATCTCGAATTGATGATCAGCAGCACGGTTTACGATTCCGGCCGCACCACCGGATGCAGTTAGGGCGGTTCTCCGGGGATGGCGATGTGCGGCGACCTAGGTCCGGCGCCAGGATATTGCCCACGTCTCGTCGTGGCGGTGTTCGGCAGATGGGCAGCTGGTCAGCGCTGTTGGTGCAGTTGGCGCAGAAATGCGTTGTAGGCAGCCAATTCCGCGTCGTCGCGTTCGACGTCGGCCTCCCTCTTCACCGACTCCAACTCCTCGTCACGGCGCCATCGGATGGCGAAGATCACCGTGGTCAGCAGGGCGACCGGCTCGCCGTAGGACCACGCCAAGGCGCCGGCGACCCCCTGGTCGGCGACGGGGTCGACGTTCCAGTCCGGCGGAGGTTGGGCGAAGGTCTCGGTGAGCGTCCGAGGCGCCATCATCAGGATGACGCCGATGAAGACGTGCAGCGGCATCTCGACGAAGATGTCGAAGAAGCGTCCGAGGTTGCTCTGCCGGACCGGCAAGGGACCGGTCGACAGGATCGGCACGATGAACAACAGGCCGCTGACTAGGAAGAACACTTGCAGTGTGACGTGTCCGGCCACGCTGGCCGCCGCCGCGTCGAACAGGTCGGAGAGGTACAGGCCGTAGTAGCTCAACAGGAACACCGGAATGGTGAAGCCGGGGTGCAACACGATTCTGCTTGCCCGGCAGCGCAGTCCGCCGAGCGCGGAGATGACGACGTAGCGTCCGAGTCCACGATGGGGCGTGGACCTCAGTAGCAGCCTGCCGGGCGCACCCAGCACCAGCAGCGGCGGGACGAGGATCGAGAGCGTGAGGTGCTGGAACATGAAGGCACTGAACAGTCGGTAGCCGTAGCCGTCGATGGCCAGGCCCGTCACCGCCGCCAGGGCGATACAGCCCGCCAGGAAGCTCGCCGTCCGTTTCCACGCCCACTGGCGGCCCCGCGATCTGACGACGCGAACGGCGAGCAGGTACCAGACCGCCAAAACAATTGCTAATACGGGCAATAAAGGAACCGGTGGTACTAGCCAACCGAGCATCGCCCAGAGCGACGGCGGCGAGGTGGGGAGCACCACCTGACCAATCACGGTGCCGCCTTCCGTCGAGTCGCACCGTTGCGCCTGAGCCTCGGCCGGGCCCCGCGGTGACGTGCGGCCGGGGCGGGGTCACCGTTCACCGCGGTGGTCCGGAGCCGGTTGCGGTCTCGGCGGCGAGCCGACGGACCACCGGTTCGAGATCCTCGGCGAGCAGCGCCCTCAGGAACACCGCGGCGACGCGATGTGACCGGTCCAAGACGATGGTGGATGGAATAGCGGTCGTGGGATACCTCGCGCCCAAAGCGATCATCGTGCGCATCGGTGGGTCGTAGATCGATGAAAAGGTGACCTTGCGATCGACGATGAAGTCAACCGCCGCTTCGCGATTGTTGTCGCGGACGTCGATGCCCAGGAAGGCGACTCCCTCGTTGCGGGTCGCGTCGTACACCCTTTGTAGTTCTGGCATCTCGGTTCGACAAGGACCACACCACTGACCCCACACGTTGATCACAACCACCTTCTCGGAGAAGTCATCAAGTGACAACGTGCGGTCAGGGTCCATCAGGTCGGGTCCGCTTATCGGCCCCGGCCGACCACGACTCAGCGGCGGGTCATAGAAGATGTCGACCTGCCCGCCCGGCGACACGAACTCGAATGTGCCACCCTGCGCGACGGCATCGGCTCCGCTGGAGCATCCGGACACTGCGGCACCGAGCAGTACCGCGCTCAGGCCTGCAGCGATGCCGCGCCGCATCAACGGTGACCAACGTGTCGGGGGTCGCCGCCGGCACCAACGCTCAACACCCATGTCCAGCCGCGACCGCGACATTCGAGGCGCATCGGTCAGTCGATGAGTCATTTGAGCGCCTCTCACGTTCGCTCGTTGAGATATAGGCCTGCCGACTCGAAGCTGCGCAACGTAGGGCGTGAACTTTGGCGACGACACAACGACCTCCGTTACGGGACGTTCGGCGGCGACCCTGGTGCAAGAGCCCGCTGCGCACGCCACATCCTACGTAGGGACTACGTAGGATGTTAGTGCACCGGCTTCACCCGAATGACCGGACTGGCATGGTGGGCCGGATCGACCATGCTCGCGATCCATCGGCGCAGAAGCGTTCACTCGCCGTTGAGGTCACGGCCCCCGGTTGAGGTGATGGCGTGCAGGTCTGCCCGCTCTCAACATGATGACGGCGATCGCGACCAGTCCCGCGACGGCGCCACCCAGGATCCACAGCGCCGGGTTCGCGACTTCGGGTTGGTCGGGGTGCGTGTCGTCGTAGGAGTGTTTGGTCGGCGTTGAGCCCACGGGTCGTGGCGGAGCTGTCGAGGTGGCCTGCGCCGACGTCGGCTCCGCGGCGACGTTCGCCGCGACCGTCGAGGCGAGTCCGAGGAGGGTAGCCACGACTGCGACGACAACGGCCGCCCGCGCCGGCCACCTTCGGGATCGTCGACACCTGCGCGGCGTGCCCCCCGTCATCTCACGAAGTAGATGACGGCAAAGAGCGCGATCCACACGATATCAACGAAGTGCCAGTAGTAAGACACCACGATGGCGGCGGTCGCCTGGGCGGGAGTGAACTTACTCATGCGCGTGCGCACAAGCAGCAGGATGAACGCGACGAGACCGCCGATCACGTGCAACCCGTGGAAACCCGTCGTGAGGTAGAAGACCGACCCATAAGCGCTGCCAGCGATCGTGGTTCCCTCACGCACCAAGCTGAGGTACTCGTACCCCTGGCCGAGCACGAAGAACAACCCCATGACGAACGTGACGACGTACCACCGGCGCAGGCCGAACACGTCGCCGCGCTCGGCGGCAAATACACCCATCTGACAAGTGAACGAGGACGCAATGAGGACCAGGGTCACCGGCACTGCGAGCGCGAGGTTTAACTCGGTGGGTGGTGGCGGCCACTCCTCGGCCTGAGCGCGAGCGGTGAAGTACATCGCGAACAGACCGGCGAAGAACATCAGCTCACTGGACAACCACACGATCGTCCCCACGGCGACCATGTTGGGCCGATTCAGGGAATGAACCCGTGCCGTGATGGCGGTGCCACTTGTCATGTCGTTCCTCGTCGAGCCAAGTCCGCAGACGGTCTACTGAGTTCCTACCTACTATTGCACATAGTAAATATGTGATAGTAGCGGCGTCAGGTCCATGGTTCGCCTGCCCGAAACATGCTGCGGAAAGGCGGTTTTGAGCGGTTCCTCATGCGATGGAGCGCGCGCGATCGAAGTGTACGGCCGCTGAGCGATGCCGCGCGCGTGGACATTGGACGCAGTTACTCGTAATCTTTCCGTGACCTACGTAGCTAGACCATAGATGTCCCTGCGGGGTGAGGACTGGTGTTTTGAGGATGAACCGCCATGGCGCGGTATGCCGATCGGCGGGTGCTCTCGTCGTGGCGATCGTGCTGGCACTGACACTCGGCGACTCGGCCGGCGTCGGGTGGGCCGACCCGGCTGCCGATGCCTTGGCCCGCTTGACGGAGCTCTCTCGGGAGGCCGAGCGGACCACGGAAGCGGTCTATTCGGCCGAACTCGACCTCGCGGCGAAACTCACGGCGCAGCGCAGGGCTGAGGATCGTCAACGCGCCGAACTGGCGGCGATGACCGCGGCGCGAGCCGACCTCGGTGAGTACCAGACCGCCGTGAACCAGGTGGCAGCTGCGTCTTACATGGGCGGTTCCACCAGCACAATCAGCGCGGCGCTGACCGCGGAGTCTCCGCAACGCCTCCTCGACGAACTCTCGGCGAGCAAGGTGATGGCCACTCAGATGTCGGACCGTATCGAGGCTTTCCGCGCCGCATCGACCCGTGCCGACGACGCAGCGCGTGCGGCGCAGTCGTCGGCGCTGGCAGCTCGTACTGCCACGGAGCAGGCGTCCGCGGTCAGCGCAAGCCTGCAATCCAAGCAGAGCCGGCTGCGAACACAGATCGCCGAAGTAGAGGCGCTATATCGCGCACTCACTCCCGACCAACGTGCAGCGCTTGCCGATCCCGGTCCCGTGCCGCCCACGCCGCCGGCCCCCCCAGCGGCAAACCCGGCCATCATGGCGATGCCCGAGGCGATAGCGCCGGCGGGGCCGGGTCCGTCCAACTCAGCCGACGGGGCCGCCGTCGTGCAGGCGGCGTTGACCCGTGTGGGTGCGCCCTACTCGTGGGGCGCGACAGGACCAGATGCCTTCGACTGCTCGGGGCTCATCAAGTGGGCATTTCTGCAGAACGGCAAATCGCTCCCCCGATCCAGTCAGGCGCTCGCGGCGGGCGGACAACCCGTGGCGACGACCGCGGTACAGCCTGGCGACATCGTCACCTTCTACTCGGACGCCTCACACGCGGGCATCTACATCGGCGACGGGAACATGGTGCACGCCTCGACGTACGGCACTCCGGTGAAGGTGGCGCCGATCTCGTCGGCCCCGATCTACAACGTGCGCCGCTACTAGCCGGCTAGCGTTGTGTTGCCCGCCCCCACGGTTCCCAGGGAATGTTCCATCGCCGAGTCCGTCGGTCGGTACCGGACAGGGTGGTCCCACCGTGTTGACGGCTTCGACGACTATGCGGCGTTTGGTGTTGTCGTACGTTTGGTGTTGTCGTAGAAGCCCTTGCCTGCAAGGGTGCCGGTGTTGAGGCACGCGTGACTGGCGTTGGCGTTGGCGTTGCCAGACCAGAACATACACTCAGGTGCGCGGACCCCGTGTTGGCGCGACGGACGCGAAGCTCAAGGAGGACCGTGAACCTGGCCACTCGCACCGTCATGACCACACTGGCGGCGCTGGCCTTCTGGCTGTCCGGGGTCGGGGTTGCCGCCGCGCACACCTCACTCGTTGGTTCTGACCCGGCCAAGGACGCGAGCGTGACGTCCCCATTAGCCGCCGTCGTGCTGAACTTCTCCGAGGAGATCAATCCGGCGTTCGCTGACGTCGCCGTCACCAGCGCCGATGGTCGCAACTGGGTGTCCGGGTCGGCAAGCGTCGAAGGGCCGCGCCTCACCGTCGCCGTCGGACCCGACCGACTCACAACGGGCCTATACACCGTCAGCTACCGCGTGGTTTCAGCAGACGGCCACCCTGTCTCCGGCGCTTACACCTTCACCATCGCCAGCGTCCCCGAACAGACTTCACCCACAACCGCGCCAGCCCGTGCAGCACCCATCACCGCTGACCCGTCTCCCCCGGCGCCCGCCGGTTCGGACACCAAGGCGTCTGTACTCACAGCGGCCGGCGTCGGTCTCGCGCTCGGAGGTGCGATCGCGTTCTGGCAACATAGGCGAAACCGCCGGAAGAAGGCAGCAAAACACCCCGGATCTGAAACCGGGCCCTCACGTGGAGAACAAGACACATCACCTCCTTCTGGTCGGAGAGACTGAATGGGCTATGAGCAGTGGACCTGACGCTGGGCCAGTGATGTCTTGATAGGGGTATGGGCAATCAAGAAATGATGCGCCCCAGACGATCACGGGCGCTGACGGCTGCCCTTCCTCGACAGGTTATGTGATTAGCAGGTCTGAACCTGGCAGGCTACCGTGGCTTTTAGTGACTGCCCCAGACGCCTTCACGGACGACCAGCGGCGGCCGCTGCGGATCGAGATCGTCGTTGTGTTGATGGTGACATTCGCTCTGAGCGCCTATACCGCGATCCTGGATCTGATCGAGGCGGTGCTGCTCGGCCTGGCGGGGCAGACCATAGCGCTCAACCCGCGCCGCTCCGCGTTCGACCTCATTGATCTCGGCCTTAATCTGGCGACTGTTTTCCAATTGGTCGCTTGGGGTCTTCTAGCGGTATACCTTTTGTGGCGCAGTGGTTTTGGGCCGGCAGCAATCGGGTTGGGCCGACCACGGTGCCGGGTCGACCTGCTCGGTGGCATCGGGCTCGCGGCCCTTATCGGGCTGCCCGGCCTGGCGCTGTATCTTGCCGCCCGCGCATTGGGTCTCAGCGCATCGGTAGTGCCCTCGGAACTGAACGACACGTGGTGGCGCATCCCCGTCCTTATTTTGGTGTCGTTCGCCAACGCCTGGGCCGAAGAGATCATCGTGGTGGGTTTTCTGCTCACCCGGCTGCACCAACTGCGGGTGCGCCCGGTCACCGCGCTCGTGCTGTCAAGCCTTTTGCGCGGCACCTACCACCTGTATCAAGGGTTCAGCGCCGGGCTGGGCAACGTCGTAATGGGTCTGGTATTCGGCTACACGTGGCGGCGCACCGGTCGGCTGTGGCCACTGATCATCGCACACGGTGTCATCAACACGGTGGCCTACGTCGGCTATGCGCTGGTCGCGGATCAACTGAACTGGCTGTATTGAGTTCACCGCAACCCTCCTGGGACCTAGCCCAGACCGACCACCCGCGGCGCGGGCCTAGAGCTGGCAGTCACAACGCGATGCCGAGATCCCAACGCGGATCCGTCACCGCCGGCGGTGATGCAGAGCACCGGCGATGCCCTCACCGTCACGCTGCCGCGGTCTAGACGGGCGTGGTGGCCATCAACACCGACTGAGCCGCCGACTATTGCCTACGTAGCCGTTGTTGCTCAAAGAACATTGGCGTCCCGACGTGCACACGATCTCGAAGGACGGCGTCGGCTCAGGCTCTGCGAGAAGGCCTTGCATGATCGTGATCTCCCGCTGCTGGGTAACCCCAATCGATCGGGGCAGCGCGACGGCCGCTGCCCATGTCCTCGAAACGCGCGATCACGCGGGATTAGACATCCCACCGTCGAGCCTCGGCTCTGGTATTCCAAGATTGCGCGTTGCCCGCTTGAGGTCGAGCGGGGCGATGGGCTCTGCCACCGCTCGGACGTCTGCGCCCACAACACGCAAGGTGAACCCCCGGCTTCAGGCCCGTGGCACAATGGCTTCGACCAGAATGGCTTGAGGGAGTCCAGTGTCGCTGGTGCGTGTGCGGGTTGTCGCCGTTGTGGGCGTGACCGCGATGCTGGTGGCGTCCAGCTGTTCGTGCCAGATCGGCACCTCGATGCCCGAAGGTATTCCGCCACCCTCGGGCGCCCCGGTGCCCTACATTGACTATCCTGCCCGCGGCCGACCCGCCGACCAGTTGCGCGTCTGGGCTGCCCAGCGGGCGCCGGCGCTGAATATGCCGGCTACCGCGCTGGAGGCATATGCCTATGCGGCCAGAGTCGCCCACGTCGAGAACCCCGACTGCCAGCTGGCTTGGACGACGCTGGCGGGGATTGGCATGGTCGAGAGCCGCAACGGCACCTTTCGCGGCGCTACCATCGCCCCGAACGGGGATGTCACTCCGCCGATTCGTGGTGTACGCCTTGATGGCTCGAACGGCAATATGCGCATCATCGACAACGGCGGCGGCTCGCCCGACGGTGAGCCCGGATTCGCCCAGGCGATGGGTCCGATGCAGTTCATCCCGGAGACTTGGCGGCTGTATGGGGTCGATGCCAACAACGACGGCGTCGTCAGTCCCGACAATGTCGACGATGCTGCGCTGTCGGCCGCCGGCTATCTCTGCAATCGCGGCGGCGACCTGGCGACGCCACAGGGGTGGATGAAAGCGCTGCGGGCTTACAACCAGTCTGATCCGTACGCCCGCAGCGTGCGAGACTGGGCCACAGCCTATGCTTCCGGCCACTCTCTGTAGCCACTTCGAGGTCGCCGAATCTATGCGGTCGCGCGCATTATCGACACATAGATGTGGCGCGGCGGCGGGTCGCGCATAGGATCGAACTGCCATCTGATGAGGCACTCGTAAGGTCCAGTCGATGGACCCGACCGCCAGTCTGAACCACTCTGCTGATGTTTCCTTGTTATGCCGAAACCGAAAGGGAACGAACACGATGGAGAAGCACATCATCTGGCGCGGCCTGTTGGCTGGCGCCGGCGCGGGAGTACTGGCGTTCGTGTTCGCGCGATTATTCGCTGCGCCGCAAACTGCACGGGCAATCGAGTACGAAGATGGCGTGGGTGCCGCCCGGGAGGCCATGGATTCGGCGGGGGGACACGCCGGCCACGGAGAGAACGTCGAGCTGTTCACCCGCACGGTGCAAATGAACATCGGCATGGGACTCGGTCTACTCGCGTTCAGCGTCGCCATTGGCGCCTTGTTCGCGGTGGTGTTTGCGGTGGCATACGGCCGTGTCGGCGGTGTGTCGGCACGACTGCTCTCGCTCTACATCGCGGGCGGCATGCTGCTGAGTTTGTACGTCGTACCCAACTTGAAATACCCCGCCAACCCACCAGCGTTGAGTCTTGACCAGACCGTCCGTGAACGCACGCTGCTGTACGTGTTGATGGTGGTGCTCTCGGGGGCGCTTCTGATCGGCGCGGTGGTACTGGCTCGCCGATGGGTGACCAGGTTGGGTGCCTTTAATGGGGTGTTGGCCGCCGCTGGGGCCTACGCGGCGGCGATGGCAATCGTCATGTTCGCACTGCCGACCATCAACGAAACACCGGCACCGCTGCGCGACGCTACAGGCGCGATCGTCTATGAGGGCTTTCCCGCCGATGTCCTCTACTATTTCCGGCTTTACGCGCTCGGCACCCAGGTTGTCATCTATACGACGATCGGCCTCGTGTTCGGCGCGATGACGTCGCGGCTAGTCGCGGATCGCCAAAAAACGAGCAACTAACTGTGGCGCCCGATTCCCGGCCATGCAGGCGCCAGCGTCAGGGCAACAAGTCCAACCGCAGTGACTTCGCGGTACCTCGCGCTGAGATCTTCCACAAGAAGGCGAACTGGCGGCGTCGGCCAGGCAAGCAGGCCGCTCCCTCGTCGCGGCCTACAGGTCTATCAGCTGAGCCGGGTTGAACGGTGAGCGGGTAATCAGCCCGCGCGACCGCGCTTCGTGAGCCGGGTCAATGGGTTAGCGAAACGCCCTTCGCTGTCCGCGAGCGTTGTGCCGGGTGGTCAGGACGGCATAGCCCGTTACGGTCTCGGTTCGCCACGCCGAAGCGGGTTGGGGCCCGCCAGGCGCTGACTACTGCTGCTCACCGAGAGCGTTCTTGATCGCA
Source organism: Mycobacterium sp. shizuoka-1 (assembly GCF_002723835.1). Classification (GTDB taxonomy): domain Bacteria; phylum Actinomycetota; class Actinomycetes; order Mycobacteriales; family Mycobacteriaceae; genus Mycobacterium. Next base: position 59,262 of record NZ_BEWG01000029.1, read on the forward strand.
GCGCCCAGGTCTGCGTAGGTCTTGATCTCTATTTGCTTTCCGTTGACGAAGAATGTGGGCGTGCCCTGCACGCCGAGGGCGGTGCCGTCGGCGACGTCCTCTTCGATTCGATCGAGGGTGGCTGGAGCGTTGTACGCCTCCTCCCACGCGGCCACGTCGAGACCTAATTCCGTTGCAAATCCGCGGAATACCTCGTCTGCGGGTACCTGCTTTTCGCCCCACTGACTCTGCGTCTCGAACATCTTCTTGTACATGGGTTCGAACTGGCCTTGCTGCGCTGCCGCTTCTACCGCGCGCGCCGCGCGTTCTCCGTTGAAGTGGCCAGGCATCGGAAAGTACCGGGCGACGAAGGTGACTTGCTGGCCGTACTGGGCGCGCAGCTGCTCAACGGCGGGGAACGCCGCGCGGCACCCTTCGCACTCGAAATCGAGAAACTCGACAAAGGTCACATCGCTGTCGGGCGCGGAACTGAGGCGATGACTGTTCTCGCGGACTACCTGGGCTTCGCCATCAGCCTGTGTTCCACCTGATCCTGCGGTTCCGCCATCTCGGGTCGAGAAGTACACACCGGCACCGATGGCGACAGTGATGACTATGAAGAAAGTCAGCAGAATTCGAGTCAGTGGATTCACGCCGGCAGTTCCTTTCGCTCCGTAGCGCTCTGTGAGCCTGAGCAATCTACGGTGTATCTACGTAAATATTTCTACCACGATAGCTCTCCCCCACGTTCAAGCGTTCCGCACTTGCCCTTCCCACTCCGTTTCAAGGCTCAGAGTGCGTCGCGAATCAACCATGCATAACGCCATGGCTCCTAGCTTTGCAAGGAGGCTCTAGAGCCCCCGTATCGCCACAGCGGAGTTCATCCGCATATCCACCAAATCATATTATTTTTCAACAGGTTTCGAGACTCATCGGTCTTGAACACTGTCCAACTCAACGTCGGCAGACACAGACCTCTCGCGACGACATCAGTGCTGAGCCCTCGCCCGCCGATGCTTGCTGACCACCTTCCGTCCCGCCGCAGCGCACCGCTACCGCTGGCACTGGCACACCCCCCTTTCTCAGTTGTTGTCCGCAGACGCTGGCGACCTGCTGCCAGGATTGAGACTGTGACCGGCACCCCTCCAGTACCCGACGAGCATCCGTCGCCTCAAACGCTGCCCGAAGTTGGAGCCCGCACCGCGACGGTCCTTGTGTTCACTTCTTCGGCTGCGGTGCTGGTGGTAGAAATCACCGCGCTGCGGTTGCTTGCGCCGTACCTCGGGCTGACCCTGGAAACCAGCACCCTGGTCATCGGAATCGCCTTGGCCGCAATTGCCCTTGGGTCCTGGGCGGGCGGCCGGCTTGCCGACCGCGATGATCCGCGCCGCTGGCTGGGGACATCGCTAGGGGTATCAGGGGTAGTCGTGGCCTTCACGCCTTCCGCCGTCCGCGCGGCGGCCGAATGGGCACCTGCGACGCTGTTGCTAGTCGCGACGCTCACGATTCTGGCACCCGGAGCGTTACTATCGGCGGTCACACCGATGGTGACCAAGCTGCGCCTGATCAAGCTCGCCCAGACCGGCACCGTTGTCGGTCAGTTGTCTGGTGTAGGCACCATGGGTGCCATCGCCGGCACCGTGCTTACCGGATTTGTCCTCGTGTCGCGGATACCAGTGAGCGTGATACTCATCGGACTCGGATCGATACTGGTACTCGGCGGCATCGTTGTGCAGTGGCGCATGCGCCGACGGAACACCGTAAGCGCCACCGTACTAACGCTTACAACCGTCGGCGCCGGCCTGGCTGGCTACGTCGCACCCGGCGGTTGCGACGTGGAAACCAAATACCATTGCGCCCAAGTCATCGCCGACCCGGAGCGAGACAGCGGCCGAATCCTCATGCTCGATGGCGCGCGCCACTCGTACATAGACCTCCAAGATCCGGCTCTCCTGCAATTCACCTACGTGCGCGCCTTTGCTTCGGTCGTCGACGCATCCTTCCCCTCCGAGAAGGCATTGGAGGCATACCACCTTGGTGGGGGCGGCCTCACCTTCCCGCGGTACCTTGCTGCTACGCGGCCAGGAACACGCAACGTGGTGTCCGAAATCGACGGCGGCGTGGTGCGCATAGACCGAGACAAACTCGGATCGGCTTCCAACGCTGGGACACAGGTGCGCGTCGAGGACGGCCGCCTGGGCCTTGCGCGGCTCGATGACGACAGCCGTGATCTGATCGTCGGCGACGCCTTTGGCGGCGTGAGCGTGCCATGGCACCTGACGACGGTGGAAGCGTTGACAGACGTACGCCGAGTCCTCAAAGACGACGGTATGTACATTGCCAATCTCATCGATTACGGCGAGCTGGCGTTTGCGCGTGCCGAAGTCTCAACACTCACAGAGATTTTCGATCACGTCATAGTCGCCGCCGAGGCCGGCGACGTCGGCGTCGATACCGCTGCGACACCCGATGGTGGCAACCTGGTCGTGCTCGCTTCCGATCGACCAGTTGACCCGGACACGCTTCAGCGCGTTCTGAACACCCGCAAAACCGGGTGGACGATCACTGCCGGCAAAGAACTCAGCAGGTGGATCGGCGACGCGCGAGTTCTGACAGACGACTACGCGCCCGTCGATCAACTTCTCGATCCCTACCGTCGACAGACCGGCGAGTGACTTGTCACGCTCAGCCTCGATCGAACACTGATCAGGGACGCAAAGCGCTGCCACTCACCCATTCATCCCAGGGCACAGACCAATCTCCGTTCTGCCACTGTTCCAGCGGTGCGCCGCCGGTATTGCGGACCTCGACAACATCGCCCGGATTGGCGAACTCGTAATACCACTCGGCGTTTTCCGCGCTCAGATTCAAACAGCCCGCCGACACGTTGGTGTTTCCCTGCGCCCACACCGTCGCCTCGCGCTCATGCAGGTAGATGCCGTCAGGACTGATCCGCACCGCGTGCGGGACGCTGATCTTGTACCCCGACGCAGAATCGACGGGCAATCCGTAGGTCGACGAGTCCATCAAGACGGGATTCTGCTTCTCCATCACCGTATAAACGCCAGGCTGGGTCCAAAAGGCAATCGTCTTGCCCCCGACAGTCTGCGTCCCGCCCCGGCCCATCGACGTCGGCATCGTGCGGACCAAACGGCTGTTTTCGTACACACTGACCTGTTTGGTCGTGTCATCGGCGACCGCGACACGAGACGGTCCGATCCGGAAACTGACCTGCTTGTCCTGTTCTCCGAATAATCCACCACCCAGATCAGTGCCGTAGAGATCGGCTTTGACCGTGACCTCAGTACCGGAAGGAAAATACTCACGGGGCCGCCAGTGCGCCTTGCGATCGTTGACCCACATCCAGGAACCGGCTAGGTGGGGTGACGTTTTGACCTCAAGCCGCGATTCGGCCGCAGCCCGGTCCGGGATGTCGGCGTCGAAGGTTGCCACGATCACGGTTCCGACACCGTAGACGCCGCCCTCCGACAGCGACGCTCCGTTAGTCATGCCCAGCCTGACCCCGACCTGGGATTGCGGCGCGACGGTGGAGAACTCCGAAACGGACGTGACGGTACGGGAGTCAGCCCCCTGGCCCGTCGCGCTGAGCCTGTAGGACCGCCCGTATCCGAGTGGCTCGGCGGGCTCCCAGGCGCGTCCGCCCCCCACCATTCGGCCGGCAACGACCCTGCCCTGTTCGTTCTGCATACGCACATCGGTCAGGGTCCCAACAGTCGCGGTCACCTTCACTGCTCCGACAGGGACCACATCGCTCGCGCCTGTGCGGGGGAGAATCTCGATTGCGGGAGGCCCGGGTGCGGCCTGCGGCGTCTGCTCAACCTCCACAGCACCGGGCGCAACCACCGTATTCGACAGCCGAGAGTTGAGCGCACTCGTCTGCGATGCCGTCACGAGTACCGCGACAGCCGACAACACGCTCAGCGCCACTACCTGTCGTCGTTCACTCAACACTTTCATCACAACAATCCGTCGGGTCCCGCTCCTGCTACTACGTACCCACATAGTAGTTGGTGGGACGACCAACCGCCGTTCCGGCGCGGTGGGATAGCAGAAGGGCGGCGCCCAAATCCCAAGCGGCTGACCAACCGGTGTCGGCGATATGGGTATTACGCCGTCGGCGGGACCCACCTAAAAATAGGCTCACCCTCCGGCTTAGACGCCAGCTGGACGGCCGCTTCGGGAGCTCGCTCGAAGTAACACTGTGGCGGAATCCCCCGACAGGATTCCGCCACAGTGCTTAGTCGGGATCGGTCCCACCTCACCTGACGGGTCCACAATCTACTATGCCACTCAGTAGGACGTTGAGAAATCTGCGAGAGAGGCTGTTATCAGCCTCCGAACAGAAGGTAGAGACCGGTGAAGGTGTAGCCGACCATCGTCAGCATCATCGCCACCTGACCGGTGATCTGATGCTGTTGCGGCAACAACCGCAAAGCGCGATCGTGCGCAGAGATCACCGCCACGATGTGCCCCACGACCACACAGGCAACCTTGATCGTCCAGAGCACTGACGGATGTTGAGACAAGACGTAACTGACGTCATCCGGCGCCAATCCGAACAGTCGCCAACCCAGGCCGAACGGATCAGCCAAGCGCACGACAGTTTCCTGTCCGCGTTCGACGAGGTAAGACAAGTAGTGGGCGAATATGTAGCCGACCACGATGGGTATCAGCGAGTGCGCTAACTGGCCGGGAAGTCGTTGGCGCTCCTGAGGGCTGATGCCGCCGGTTGCTCGTGCCGCACCCCAGAAAGTCGTACCGACAACCGCGACGAACACGACCAATGCCGTTGTCCGCAGCACGGTCGCACCGCCGGCGTCTCCGAAGAACGGAACTCCTGTTGCGGTGCGATCAACGAAGTTTCGGAATGCCGGAGCCTGGGAGAAACTGTCGAACGCAGTAGAGCCCAGCAGCACCGCCAGAACGGCGACGGTTCCAGGACGCACCGGCAGCGTCGGTAGATGATCGAGGGGATTGATGAGTTCTATTCGTCCCGATGCCGGCGCACGCCGAAAAGGTGATAGCCGCGATACCGCCATGCTGTAGACCTCGAACGGGTCTGCCCGCGCGAACCACCGTGCGCCAAAAGCCCACGCACCCAACCCCATAGCCAGTGCGTAAATTAATAGCCATGTCTTGATGGCAGCCAGGGAGCCCGGGTCAGGGCTGGCCAACTCCAGCCAGACAAAGGCGAAAAGCCCGAAGGCCGCCGGCCAGTAACCCCAGTGTTGCGGGTAGGAGCGGCCCGAGCTATCGGGACCCTTTCGTCGAACGATGCCGTAAATGCGATAAACAGTGCGTGGCGGCGACAGTAATCGCCAGACTGGGCCGACGCAGACCGAGAGAGCAACGAGCCCGACCCAAAGTAGGACGTAGAACGCGCCGGGCAGAGCGTTGTCGCTTCCGGCGGGGCCCCATATGGCGGCCACCAGAACCCATAGCGCAAACAGCAGTGCCAATATCGCGATGATCCAGCGCGCCGTCGGAGAGTCGACGGCACGGCTGACCCAGGCAGGTAATTCGCGGCCGGGCTTTGCGGGGTCGAAGCGCGGGTGCTTCCAAGCGAGGGCAACGATCGCGAAAGTTGCCGTCAGGGCCCATGCCGCACCGATGAGGGCGAACGACAGCGGTACAGGAAGGTCAGTGGAACCTCCTACGCCGTGCGCGAAGATTTCGACGTGCGGAGTCACGGCCGAACTTGGATGGTGACGACAGTGCGATTGAGGTCGTGGAGCTCGATGTCGACTTGTCCGGGCACATCGACAGTGAACTCGAAAGTCTGATCTGGGCGCGGTTCGATGCTGAAGGTGTGCTCAGGTATTGAGTGGACGTGCAGTTGGTCGGCGTCGTCGCTGGTCACCTGCAGCACAATCGGCTTTCCGACTGTGGCTTGCGCTTGGCCGTTCGTCGGAGTGACCGTCCCCCCGGCGATCGAGACCACAACGAGGGTGACGTCAGTCGCTGGTGACGCCTGTTGGGGCCGAGGCGGCTCCGTGGAGATCGTCGTGGCGGCTGTCGACGCAGCCTGGCTGGTCGACGATGTTGAATCCGTCGTCGTGGATCCGCAGCCGACTAGGGCAGATAGCGTCGCCGCAGCTGCGATGGCGGCGCTGAACTGGAGTGTCCGAGCGATCATGCGTTCTCGTTCCTCTCGACGACGGGGCTCTCCGCGGAACCTGGTTCGCGACGTCGGTTCCGACGGGCAGTAAAGAAGACGACACCAACGATGACTAATGCAGGCGCGAACGCTGGAAGCGACATCCACAGGCCGACGTCGGTAGCGAGGTAGGAGATCGCCGGAGGATTCGCGCCTCGACCGGCTTCGCTCGCTAGAAGGTCGATCAGCACCGTGGGCCACCGATCGCCATGGACATCAGCGACACCCCCTTCGACGCCAACCATCCGATAGCCCCGCGCGCCGGGTCGGGACTCATCTCCTCCGACGCCTACGTACTATCGCCGTACTTTGTGAGGACGAAACATACCGGAACCGTCGGTACCGAATTTCTTCAGGTGAGCCCAACCTGGCCAGGCATCGATGGTGCCCGTCGTTCCGCTGTTGACCGACGGCAGCGGGTCACCCCTGACCGGCATCACATGGTCGGCGACGACTTGCGTGCACGAGTCGCTTTGAGCCGTTCGCGCAGCCGTGAGTCACTCACATCCCCTCACGGACGGCCCTCAGTCAACGCGGTTGAGGAGCAATGGATGTTGATCACAGTTGCCGCAGTTCGCGGTAGCGGGCAGGCGTCAGATGCTCGCTGCGAGTGACCTGCAGTTGGCCCGGGCGCGTGCGTTGCTCGTAGGCGGTTATGACTAGGCCGACTCCGCCGGCTGCGGGCACCAGGACGCCTTGCACATGCAGAAACCATGCGGCATGACCTACTGCTTGGCAGGCCGACCAATCGTCGCCGTGGATGTCGTCGTCTTCCAGTCCTACCGCCTCGCGGGCTTCTGGGGTGGTGAGATCCAGGACTGACAGGTCGGTGGCCTCGATGGTATGCAGCCGGTAGGAGGCTTCGAGCAGCTTCTCCGGGGTCGTTGATGCCGCCTGCGCGGCGCGTTCCACTTCAACCATGCACGCTTGCGCGGAATCGGCCAGATAGATCGCTGAGAACAGCAACGGCGGGTTCCACCTGCCGCCGAATCTGCGTGCCCCTTCCCCCGATAAAGGATCACGGCGGGCGCCGGTGTACCGAGCGCACGTTCCCGACCACTGGATGGTGCCACGCGCGTCGATGCGCTGCACCAGTCCTTCGTCGAGCGCATCGCTCACACAAAGATCCCTTCGGCCATGGCGTCAATGAGGGCCAAGACGCGCTGGTATTCGCCGTCGCGTACCAGGTCGGCGGGCTTGCCGTGCGCGAGTAATCGATTTGGCGAAAACATCCAGACGTTGGCCTGGTCGCGGGGGAGCACCTCGGACAGCGCGTCGGCGACGTAGGCCAGTTCGATTAGTCGTTGCTTGTTGAGGCGTTGCGGGACGACCTGACCTGAGGTCCAGCGCGCCACCGAGCGCGCTGAGGCATCGACGATGCCGCCGACCTCCTCGTAGGTCAATCCCAAGCGCTCGATCGCACTCGACACGGTCGAGGCGAGCGCATTAGCTCCCATATCGTCTGCCTGTCTTCCTTTTGTCAGTCCCTATGTCATGTAGTCTGTCACGAAACGACGCCTGGGGCGAGAGGACTTTCACCACGATGGGCATTCAGTTTCGGCTGGGACCTAACGACCACAAGCCGGTCGAAGACTTCCTGTCCCGCGAGCACGCCGGCACCGACGCCATCACCCTCGATACCAAGGCTGCGCGTCACCAAGCGGCTGCGGCAGCGGCTGCCGCCGACGCGGGCCTGCAGGTGTACTGGGAGCCCGCAGCAGAACGGCTGGCCGACGAGGGTTTCGGCCTCGACAAGTTCCCGCTGTGGACCGGGCAGCCCTACGACATTGACAACCTCTCCGCTGACCAGGCGGCACGCGCCGCACTGGTCGGCCTGACTGTGGACAAGCACCCGGCGCGGGTCACTCACTTCACCGCCCCGCACTTCTATGTGACCGATGAGCGCACCGCACGCCTCAACGTCGACCTCGCCGAACGGACCCGGCTGGCCGTCGGCGAGGACAAGCCCACCCGGGCCGTGATCACGGTGTCGACCACCGCCGTGGGCCGCCTCGGCATCGACCTTGCCGCCGAGTACGCCGGCGCAGGGATCAACGACGTCGAGATCCGCTTCTCGCCCTTCGGTGGCGACGACGAAGGTATCCGCAAGATCCGCGCCGCTTTTGGGGTGCTCGACCAGTTCCGTGAACACGACCTCACCGTCACGCTTGGGCTGTCGGGCAACATTGGCCGCGCTGCACTGGCCATGGGTCACGCCGACGCCTACTCAGTCGGCCTGGGGATGCTCGAGAAGGTCAACCACTCCCAAACGATGGCTCGCTACCGTAAGGCCCCCGACCCGGATAAGGACCAAGGCGGTGGCGCCGCCGGCGGCATTTACCTGCCCCTACTCGGAGCCACCGTGTCGGCCAAAGCTGCACGACAGCTGTTGAGTCACACCGATATTCGCACTCGCGTCGGGTGTCGTATCGGATCGTGTCGCAACAGCGTGACAGGACCCCTCGACGACCGAAGAGCACACTACCTGCACTCCCGGTCCAGCGAGGTGGCCGAGATGCTTCGTCGGCCCGCACCCTGGCGCGGGGCGATGGAAATTGACCGCCTGAACGTTGCGATCGGACTCCGCGAACGCGTCAACGAGCACTATCTCAGCGACGACGTACACAAACTGGGTACGCGCACGCTGCGCAGCCTCATCGACGAGATACAACACGAACAGCAGCAGGCTTCTTAGAAGTCGCCGCCGCCGGTTAGATGAGCGCTCGAATCCAGGTGCCGGTTCAGCGTCCGTGTCGTGCTGCGGGAGTAGGTTGCCAACAACCGATCCGGTCAATTAGGAGAACCATCGTGGCTGACTACGACGTGCAGTACGACACAAATTCAGGTGACTGGGGCGCCAAACGTGCGGGAGCAGAGAAAGCTGCGGGACGCTACGAGACCCAGGCCGAGGCGCACGAGGCCGCGCGCGGTTTCGCAGAACGAAGCGGCGGCGGCGAGGTTCGAGACCACCGCAAAGACAATAACCAGATTCGGAACACGGACACAGTCGGCAAAAGGGACCCCTACCCGCCGAAGGGCTGAAGCGGGCGCGTCATCCCCTGCCGGCAGCCTGCGCAGTCTGGTTCTTGAGAACTGGAAGCTACCCGACGAGCAGCGACGCACGATTACAGGGGCAACAACCACTACGAGTTCGGAATTGCGTGGCCGTCCTCTGTCCACGCGCCGAACATGCGGGAACTGTCGCTCCCACGGGTATGGGATTCGGCCTGTCGGTTCTTACCGACTAAAGGCCATTACGTCACGGTGGCAAATGATCACAGCCGAGCGTCTCTAAGTCAACGCTGGCCGCCGCGACCGCCGACATGCGCGTTGTCGACGTAAGCGCGCAAGAACGCCGCCCAGTGATCGCGCAGTCAGTTATTTGCGATGCGGCGGTATTCCTCCACCGGGATGAGCACCGCGATCTCTCGCCCGCGCCGGGTGATGACGTAGGTCTGTCCCTGTGTTACTTCACCGAGTATTCGGCCGAACTGGCGGCGTAGTTCGGTCACACCGATCCGCGGCAGCGAGGGATCAATCATCAGGGGCCGCAACATGTCGGATCCGTACCACGCAGCGCGGCCCGCGGGTTGCGGCGGGCGTCACCGAGACCACCGCGTCCCGGAGTGGTGTGACATCGAGTCGATGCGGGCGGTGGCGCGGGCCAGACGGTTCTTCTTGCGGCTTTGTGCTGAGTTGGCGGCGGTAATGTCGAAGCAGCGTCGGAGCTTGAGCGTTACTCGGGCGTCTTCGCTGGCGCGTTGACAGATGAGACGGGCGAGCGGTGTGAGCGCCTCGTCGTGGTACACGTCATGAGATTCGATATCTCTAGGTGGCGCAAAGGTATCCGCGACGTACACGACGACTGCTAATTCGAGGCTCCGGTCGCTGTCGCGGACAAGT
>NZ_BEWG01000030.1 GCF_002723835.1 Mycobacterium sp. shizuoka-1
CAATCACCACCGACCCCACACCGGCATCGGCGGAATGACACCAATCGAGCGCCTACGCGTTCACAACCTACCCGTGAAGAACACCTAGGCACCCGCGCGATCGGTCGCCGTCCCGGCAGGCGGGAACAAAACCGTGCCCGCACCGAGGGGGGCATGCAAAACTGAGCCATGACGTTGAAGTTGGGGTCCGCGATGGCGCTGGCCGCGGTATGCGTCGCGGCGTCGGCGGTGCCGGCGAATGCCGAAGAACCTGTGATGCACCAGGTCACCTACAGCGTGTTCGCCGAACTCCCGTTCCGGGCCGCCGACATCTACTACCGGGACACCGAACCGGCGAACTGGGCGGACTACAGCCACGACCCGTACGTGTTCAGCCCCAAGGTCGAGGCCGATGTCGGCCCGACCCAGAAGTGGGTGCTCAACGTGCAGCTAGCCAACCCCGAGGAATGGGCGATGGTCGCCGCCACCAGCGGGCTGTCCAAGACGCCGCCCAATTTTCATTGCGTGCTCGCCGTCGATGGTGTCGTCGTCGCCGAGAATTCCGGCCCCAAAGGGGCGCTCTGCTCGCTTCGCCACTGGTGAGCTGAGTCGTCCACCGATTGCGGTGGACCCTCCATCACGGTCAGGTATCGCTCGACCAATTCGAGCGTTTCGGCGTGCCCCGCGGTGACCCCGAGCGCCTCTCCCAGCATCAGCACCGTGGACAACCCGGTCATCATGATGGACCAGACCACCGGCGGCACCTCGGCCGGCAACACCCCGTGGCGTTCCAGTGCGGTGACGAACACCTCGCGCTGCTGCTCGCGGAAGCGTTCGGCGTAGCGGGACATCTCGGCGCGAAGGGCCTTGCGGTGATTGGCCAGTGCGGCCATCTCCATCGTCAGCCTGCTGGCGTCCGGGTTGATCCCGAATCGCCACAGCGCCCACAACGGCTGGGGGGAGGCCAGCGCCTGCTGGTGGGCCTCCATGCCCTGGTCGGCGTAGCGGCGGAAGACCTCGAGGAACAGGTCGTCCATCGTGCGGAAGTAATAGTGCACCAGCTGCGGTTTGAGGCCTGCTTTGTCGGCGACGCGGCGCGAGGTCACCGCGGCATAGCCCTCGTCGATCATCAGCTGTTCGGCGGCGTCGAGCAGCACCATGCGATTCTTCGCGTCGGGCGCTCCGATCCGTCGCGCCGATGCCATGTGCCACCCCGTTCTCGTTGACCGCCGTTGGGACACGCCGATAGTACGTGGGCCGATGTGTTCCAGCCTTGACCACGCACTTTAGCCCATGCTAAGCAGGTGCACAGCAATCAGGCCCGCCGGGAGGACAGACATACTCATGACCGACTTCGCCACCGTTGACTTCCTCACCGATCAGTCGCTGGTTGCCGACCCCTACCCGTACTACGACTACCTGCGTGAGCAGAGTCCGACGCTGCGGCTGCAACCGCACGGTTTCGTGGCGGTCACCGGCTACGAGGAAGCCCTCGAGGTGTACAAAAACCCCGAGGACTTCTCGAACATCGTCGCCCTCGGCGGGCCGTTCCCACCCCTGCCCTTCACGCCCGAGGGCGATGACCTGAACGCGCAGATCGATGCGCACCGGACGTATTTTCCGATGCACGAGCACATGGTGACGATGGATCCGCCGGATCACACCAAGGCCCGCTCGCTGCTGAGCCGGCTGCTCACCCCCAAGCGCCTCAAGGAGAACGAAGACTTCATGTGGCGGCTGGCCGACCGCCAGCTCGACGAATTCATCGCCGAGGGCCGTAGCGAGTTCCTGGCCGAATACGCAAAGCCGTTCTCGCTGTTGGTGATCGCCGACCTGCTCGGCGTGCCCGAGGAGGACCACCAGGAGTTCCGCGTCGTCCTGGGCGCCGAACGGCCGGGCGCCCGCGTCGGGGCACTCGACCACGAGCATGTCGGCACCAACCCGCTGGAGTTTCTCGACGAGAGGTTCAGCAGCTATCTCGAGGACCGCCGCCGCGACCCGCGTGACGATGTGCTCACCGAGTTGGCGACCGCCAAGTACCCGGATGGCGCCACCCCGGAGATCATCGACGTGGTTCGCACGGCCACCTTTCTGTTCGCCGCGGGCCAGGAGACCACGGCGAAGTTGCTGTCCGCGGCGATCAAGGCGTTGGCCGAACGGCCCGATCTGCAGCAGGCTCTGCGCGACGACCGCAGCTTGATCCCGACCTTCATCGAGGAGTCGCTACGGCTGGAAAGTCCGGTCAAGAGCGATTCGCGGCTGGCCCGGCGAACCTCCAAGGTCGGCGAGATGGACATCAAGGCCGGCACGGTGGTCATGGTGCTGCCCGGCGCGGTCAACCGCGATCCGCGCCGCTTCAGCGATCCCCACGAGTTCCAGGTCCGGCGGCCCAACGTCCGCGAGCACATCGCCTTCGGACGCGGCGCGCACTCCTGCCCCGGTGCGCCGCTGGCACGCGTCGAGGGCCGGGTGTCACTGGAACGCATGCTGGACCGGATGGGCGAGATCACCATCGACGAGGAGTTCCATGGGCCCGCCGAACAGCGCCGGTACAACTACGAGCCGACCTACATCCTGCGTGGGCTCGCCGACATCCACGTCCGATTCACCGGACGGGGATGACGGCCCCTAGGCGTCGCCCTGCACCCAGCGGGTCCGCCCGCCGGCTGCGATGCACGACAGGAACATGCCGTCGGGCGCCTGCGCCACGGAATTCTCGTAGCCGGTGCAGTCGTCGTCCAGCAACTTGACACCCACCATCGGCGGCGACCGGAAGTAGCGCGGCTCGTACCGCCGTGGGGACCCGCAGAAGATCAGCCGCCCCCAGTTGTTCCGGGTGTCGACACCGAACACGTAGTAGGTCGTGTTGGCGCACGGAGCACCGAGTTCAACTCCTGGCGTGATGCCCGGAGTGCAGAACGCATCGTTGCACTCGTCGGCGTTGATCGGCGCCCCCGCGGGATCCGCGGAAGCCGGAGCCGGCATCAACAATCCGGCCGTCAGGAGTGCAGCAAGAACTGGCACGGTCAATCGCACCCGAATACTTTCGCATACTCGGTAAGCGAATTCTCCGGCTCAGAGAAGAAACCGGGACAAATCACTGGGCAACCCCGACGACCGGACAACCGCTCTGTGGAATGCTGGTCGGCGGTGCTAGCGTCGCTCTTCGCCATGCGACCGTGATGGACGAGGAGGTCCCATGCCGGCCAACAGTGAGCCCGAGACACCCGACGTCGACGACGCCGTCTCGGCCGACGCCGCGGAGGCCGCGGCCGCTGCTGCCGAGGCTCGCGCCGAGGCAGCCCGCGCGCGGGCAAACGAATTGCGCGCCAAACTGGACGTCGCCCGCGACGAAGCACCGGCACAGGCCGAGACCGAGACCGAGACCACCGATGAGGCGGAGCCGGCCCCGCCCGCGGCGGAGTCTGCGCCGCAACGCAAGCGAGGGCCTCGCGCGCTCAAGGCCATTGCGGCGACCCTCGCGGTCGTGGGCGTCGCCGGCCTGGCGGGCACCACCGGGTACATGGTGTGGCAGCACCGCGCTGCCGAGCAGCTGCGGCATCGCTCCGCGGAGTTCTCGGCCGCGGCCCGCCAGGGCGTGGTGAATCTGATGTCGTTGGACTACACCCACGCCAAGGAAACGGTGCAGCGGGTGATCGACGATTCGACAGGCAAGTTCAAGTCGAACTTCGAAGACGGGTCCGGTGACCTGATCAAGGCGCTCCAGGACGCCAAGGTCAGCACCAAGGTCACCGTCAACGACTCCGCTGTCGAGTCCATGGACGAGAATTCGGCGACGGTGTTGGTCGCGGCGACCTCGCAGCGGACCGGCCCGGACGCCCCGAAGGAAGACCAGCAGCCGCGGGTGTGGCGGGTCGTGGTGAGCCTGGTGCGCGAAGGCGATCAGCTCAAGATGGCGGATGTCGAGTTCGTCTGACGACGAGCCAACCCGTCAAACCCTTTCTCCGCACAGCCCAAGGATAGTATTCTCGCTACACGAGAATGCCAATCTCGCAGGTGCGCAGCTTGGCCCTAACGTGGAGGAAGCCGGCGTGAAATCCCTCGCAGTGGCCACGGCACTGATGGCGGGAGCGGTGGCGCTCGCGCCGCCCGCCACCGCACAGATGTTCCTGGGCAATTACGAACTGAACATGCCCGATCGCAGGGACTTTCACACCTGGGTGTGGTCGGCGACGACGCCGTGCAAGGATGCCGAGAACGTCACGATCGCCGACTGCATTCACATCCTGACATTGCCGCGCCCGATCGCCAAAGCCGTCCAGAGCGTGGGCGACGCACACCTGGTCAACGGTCAATACACCTTCACCATCGACGACCCGTTCGGTCTGCGGTGCGGCGACATCTATTACGGCCCAACCATTCCCACCCACGATGTCTACACCTGGGACTCGACCACGCTGGCCGGGTCGATGGTGTCGACGTTCGACTCCGGGTGTGACGGGGCCCCTGGCGGTAGCTTCGTGTACCCGTTCAGCCTGAGCAGGATGTGACGGTGCGGTCGGCGCCGGTGATCACCGCGACCTTGGTCATGCTGGGCGCCGCAATCGGTCTCGCGTCACCTGCGCCGGCCGACGATCCGCCCCCTGGGCCTCCTGCGGCGCCAGCGGTGTACAACGTGCGCTACACCGTCACCGCCGACAAGCCGGTCAATGCCGAAATCTATTACCGGGACACCGATCCGCCCACGTTCTCCGACTACAGCCACGACCCCTACGTGTTCAGCCCGAACGCCGAGGCCACCGTGGGGCCGGGTCAACCGTGGATTCTCGAGGCCACCCTCGCCGATCCGGTGCAATGGGGCATGGTTCTGGTTCAGGCTCAGGGTTCGCTGCCCAAAGCCACCGCCGGATTCAATTGCACCATGGAGATCAACGGTGTGGTCGTGAAGCGCAACAGCGGCCCGAAGGGCGCGCTGTGCTCGCTGCGGAATTGGTGAGCGCTACACCCTCTTCATGTAGAACGGCATCTCGATCACCGGCCACTGGTTACGACCGCACGAGCCGCTCGGACCGATGACCCGGTTCTGTCCGGTGTACTCGGTGGACGCCGCGTCGACGTGACCGTCACTGCCGACCGGATAGATCTTGTACTCCTGGAAACCCTCGATCGCCGCCCCGTCGGCACAGAACCGCCAATTCGGGATCGTGCGCTTGACGTACCACAGGCCGTTGGTGGTGTAGATGGGCGCAGCCCAGCCGGCGTCGCTCTGCACGGTGCCACTGCACTCGGTGGGTGAGATACAGGTCGTCGAGATGGTCCAGGTGCTGCGTTCGGAAGGCTGGTCTTCGTAACGCGAGTTGATCTTTGCCCACTCGCCGTTGGACGAGGTCGCGAACGTCCCGTTGATCCCCCAATCGTCTTCCGCGACAGCGGGAGCCGCGCAGACGACTGCGACGAAAGCGGCGGCACCGACGGCGGTCAGTGCTCGAAGTACACCCATCGCGGTACCCCTTTCAGCTCTGCAGCATGTCCTGCCAGGTGGCAGCCGGCTTGGCCAGGTTGGTCTGCCGGTACAACGTCCCGTCGCTGCCCATGTACTGGCCGGTGCGGGGATCGTACTTCGCGACCTGCAGCTGCGGACCGTGTTGGTCGTTGCCGGTGAAGGCGCTCGGCGCCACCGGCTGATCGGCGGGTGCCACCGGCTGATCGCCGGCCGGGTGATCCGGCGGCGGTCCCGGCAGATTGATCGGCGCCGGGCCGATGTTGCCTTCCGGCCCCGGCGGTGTCACCGGCGGCGTCTGATAGATGGGCTGGCCGGGCAACAGTGGCCCGGGACCGGTGCCGGCGAAATTCGGTGGCGGCGGATCCACCGGGGGCGCCCCCGGCGGCGGGGCACTGACCCCCGGGGGTAACGGCGTGCCCTCCAGCGGCCCGAAAATGTTGGAATCAGGCAGGACCCGGCTGTCGATCGGAATGCCCTGGGCAACCAGATTAGGGTCGATCGGATAGGGCCCGGTGACATGCTGGCGCTGAGCCAACGGTTGGAAGCCGTTGGGATCGTTACACAATTCGACCGTCGGCGCTCGCTTACCGGGGTGTTCCATGCACGGGTAGTTGCGCGCCCCTCGGACGGCGACCGGCGAATCCTGCGGCAGCTTGCAATACAGCCCGTCCGGAGTGTCGATCACCGAGGTGTCGGCCGGATTGCGCCACGACGACGGCGGTAGGAATCCGACCGTGCAGGCGGCGGGGTCGCCGAGGCCGAGCGAGAAGTCACCGTTCGGCAGACCGGTGGGACTGTTGCTGGGCAGGTAGGTCTGGATCTGGGCGACGAACGGCGGCACCAACACCAGCAGCTGTTCGATCGAGGCGTTGTAGGTCAGGAAGATCTGACCGAACGTGGTCATGTTGGCCAACAGCACCGGCAGTGTGGGCTTGAGCTGTTCGAGCAGTCTCGAGGTCTCCTGGGCGAATCCCGGTCCGTCGCGCAGAATCGACCGGAACTGCGAGTCGTTGTTGGCCACCTGTTCGGTCACCCCGGCCAGACTGGCCGCCCAGGTTCGGATCGAGTCGGTGGTCATCTCCTGCGCTCCGAGGAACGGGCGCGCGTCGACGATCAGGGCACGGGTGTTGTCCGACACCGCGTTGGCATCTCTGGTGATGGTCGCTCCGGAATCGACCAGCGAGCCGAAGTCGTAGCCGGTGCCGTTGAAGGCCTGATAGGTCTCGCCCAGCAGTTGGCTGAGCTTGTCCTTGGGGATGCTGTCGACCAGCTTGCTGACCTGGTCGAGCATCGGGCCCACCGACTGCGGGATCGAGGTGTTGGCCACGGTGATCACCGAACCGTCCTGCAGATAGGGCGCCTTGTCGTTTCGGGGCAACAACTCGACGTACTGCTCGCCCACTGCCGACATGCTGCGCACTTCGGCCTTGAGGTCGGCCGGGATCTTCGGTGACGTGTCCAGCGACAGGGTCGCGCGGGCACCAGTGTCGGTCAGCTCGATCGAGGTGACCTTGCCGACCTGAAAACCCCGATAGGTGACATTGCTGAACTTGTACAAGCCGCCGGTGGCGGGCAGGTCGAGCTGGACGGTGAGCCGGCCAAGGCCGAGCAAGGTCGGCACCTGGATGTAGGCGAACACCATGATCGCCACGCCGACGATCGACGCGATCGTAAAGATGATCAGCTGACTCCGCACGAAACGGGTGAGCATCAGCCACCTCCTCCCGTCGGAGCTGCCGGCGCTGCGCTTGTCGGCGGAGTGGGTTGGGCCCCATAGGGTCCGGCGAAGATCGGCGTCACGCCTGAGGCCGCCAACTGCTGCTGGGTGTAGATCTGGGTGCCCGGTGGTGCGATCGGCGCGGGCGGCACGATCGGCAAGATGGGGCCGACGTCGGCGATCGTCGCCGGTGGCGGCGCCTGCGGCGGCTCATCGTCGAAGACATCCGGCGGCGGTGGAGTGACGCCGGTCTTGAGCGGATCGTAGGTGTAGTTCAAGAACGCCGGATCACCAGGTGCGGGAACCAGCTGCGCCGTCGCGTCACCCCACCGTGTGCCCAGCATCAACGTGCGCTTCAACCGCGGGACGGTCAAATCGATGGTCGCGAACAGATTGTAGTAGTCGCCGCGGATCGCACGGTCCATGAAGCTCTGGGTGAACGGAAAGTGGACGGCATATTCCAGAACCGCGTTGAGGTCCGGGCCGACATCGGCGAAGGCCTTGATCGCAGGCTCCAGGTTCTTCAGATTCTGCACCAGGTCGGCCTGCGATTGGTTGACGAGCCGGTTGGCGGTATCACTGAACGTGCCGAGCTTCTCCAACGCCGTTGTCAGCGTTGGTCTTTCCTTGATCAGCACGTCGATGGCCGGTGGGATCTTCTGCAGCGCCTTGGCCAGATCGTCCCGCTGGCCGGCAAATGTCGACGTCATCCGGTTGAGCGACTGGATGGTCGAGACGATGTTCTCGCGCTGGCTGTCCAGCGTCCCGACGAACGTGTCCAGCCGGGTGATCAGATCGCGGAACGCGGCTTCGTTGCCGCTGACCGCCGTGCTGAAATTGTGGATGACGTCGCCGATTTGGCCGAGCCCGCCACCGTTGACCACCGCTGCGAGGGAGGCCAGCGTCTGCTCAGTGGTCGGGTACGTCGACGACGCGTTCAGCGGGATCGTCGCTCCGGGGCTCAACGCGCCGCTCGGCGACTGCCCGATCGGGGTGTTCAGCGCCAGATGCATGGAGCCCAACAGACTGGTCTGTCCCACGCTGGCGACGGCATTGGCAGGCACCACCACATCGGGCTTCACCGAGAACTCCACGTCGGCATGCCAGTTCCTGACCGTCATCTTACGCACGCTGCCAATGACGACGTCATTCATCATCACCGGCGAATTCGGCTCCAACGTCGCGACATTGGCGATCTCGACGTGGTAGACGGTGGCGTCGGACCCGCGTCCCACGGCACCGGGCAGCGGCAGCGAGTTCACCCCCTGGAATGCACAGGCACTCGTGGTGAACGCCAGGCACGAGCCGGTGATCACCAGCCGCCGCAACGACTTTCCGCCGATCATGGCGTCCCTCCTGCTTCCGCGGCCATCGGCGGGCCGGGGGCCGGCCCGGGCGCTGCACCGCTCGGGTTCAACATGCTGGGCAGCGACGAGATCACCGAAGGCGGTATCGCGGGCGATCCACCCGGCAACAGCTGCGCCGCACCGGGCGGCGCCTCCCCCGGGGCGCGGCCGGTGAATCCCGGCGGACCCGGTGCCACCCCGTCGTACGCCGAGATGGCCGGCGGGATCGCCGGGATGTCGGGCGCCGGCCCTCCGGCTCCGGGGCGCAGATTGTCCTGCGAGTAGACCAGTTCCTCGGGGGCGGCAGACGGCATCAGGTAGGGATCGATGCCGATCGGCAGATAGTTGAAGTTGAGCAGCCGAAGTGCCGGGCCGAGGTACTGGCTGCACAGCTTCGCCGTCTCGGGGGCAGTGGTGTTCTCGATCGCACCGATGGCGCCGCAGACGAACTCGGTCGGATTGGAGAAATTGTTCAACACGAACTGCCCGACCGCGCTACCCGATGACGGGTTGTAGATGTTGTAGGCATTGGTCAACGCGTTGGGGGCGATGTGAAGGAGATTCTCGATCTCCATCTTGTTGTCGAGCAGATTCGTGGTGACGTTGGTCAGCCGCTGTAGCTGCTCGGAGGTCTGGTCGCGGCTGCCTGCGACGAACCGCTGGATGTCGACAATTGCCACTGAGAGGTTCTTCAGCGCAGCGTCGAGGTCGGAGCGGTTGCCGTCGATCACGCTGGTCAATGTCGCCAGCCGGTTCTGGAACATCACCACCTGCTCGTTGCTGTCACGCAGTGTGGTGATGAAGTTCTGCAGATTCTTGATGATGTCGACGACGTTGCCGCTGCCGTTGGCCAGCACGCGGGAGACCCCGGCAAGCTCGGTGATGGTCTGACGCAGCTTGTCGCCGTTGCCGTCGAGGGCGTTGGCCGCGCTGTCGATGAATCGCGACACCGAGGTTCCCGAGACGCCGCTCTGCGGCCCGAGGTCGGTGGCAAGCCGGGTCAGCTGCTCTTTGACTTCGTCCCACTCCACCGGAATCGCGGTGCGCTCCAGCGGAATCACGGCGTCGTCCGCCATCTTCGGGCCAACGTTGTTGCGGTAGGCCGGCGTCAGCTGAACGTAGCGAGCGGCGACCAGGTTCTGTGCCACGATCACCGCCTTGGCATCGGCGGGAATGGGCACGTCACGGTCGACGTCGAGCACCAACGTGGTCTGGGTGCCTTGCGGCTCGATCGCCTTGATCGTGCCGATCTTGACCCCGGACACCCGTACCTCGTCGCCGGGATAGATTCCGGTGGCCGTGGTGAAGACGGCATTGACCGTCTTCGGGCCAAAGTAGATGTTGCGCACCAGCAACGCCGCGCCCACCACCAGCAGTCCGGCCAGCGCCAGCGCCAGGATCGTCACCGAACGTCGACGGCTCATCAGCGCGACCCTCCCGGAATACCGTTGTACGGCAGCGGCAGTTCGGCGCGCGGACCGGCGTTGTCCGGCGGCTGGCCGGCATTGACGCCGCGGCGGAAGCCGAACGCATAGTCCATGAACGGCTGAAGCAGCTCCGCTGGCTGCAGGTTCGGCACGAAGGCGTTGTAATACGGGCCGTTGGCCAGCGTCTCACCCTCCGAGAGGATGAACTTCTTCACGTTCGGCAGCATCTGCGCGATGTTGTCCTTGTTCTTCTCCAACACCGCGACAACAGAATTGAGGCGCTTCAGCGTCGGCGCCAGTGTGCTTTCGTTGTCGTGGACCAGACCCGTCAATTGCTGGGACACGGCTGCGGTGTTGGCCAGTAGGTCGACGATCGCCTCGCGCCGGTCGTTGAGCACCGCCAACAGATCGTTGGCGTTGAGGATCAGGGTGTTGAGTTGCTGACTGCGCTGACCCAACACCGTGGTGACGTCGGCGGCGCTCTTGAGCAAGCCGGCGAGGTTCTCGTTGCGGCTGTTGAGCGATCGAGACAACCGGCTCAGACCGTCGAAGGTCGGTCCCAGCTTGGGGGCGAGCTGGTCGATGGTAGTCGACAGCGTGTCCAGCGACTGGTTCAGCGAGGCCGTATCGGTGCCTGCGGTGTTGCTGGTCAGATCGCTGACCGCTTCGGTCAGCGAGTACGGCGAGGACGTGCGGGTCGTCGGGATGACGTCGGCCGAGCGAAGGCGTCCGCTGCCCGCCGATTCGAGGGTGAGCACGCGTTCCCCGAGCAGCGAACCGGTGCGGATGTGCGCCGCGGTCTGCGAGCCCAGCTCGTACTTGCCCGCAGTGGTGAAGGTGACCAGTGCGTCGCCGTTGTCCAGTGAGACGTCGGTGACCGAGCCGACTTTGATGCCGGACAGCGTGACGTCGTTGCCGACGGTGATCCCGCCGGCCTCGCTGAACAAGGCCTGGTGACGGACCGAGGTGGCCAGTTGCACCAGCCGCTCAGGCTGTAGCCCGACCGCGATCACCAACAGGATCAGCACCGCGCCGAGGAAACCGGCACGCCACAGGTTTGAAGCTCGGTATTTCAGCATCAGGGCTCCGAACACCTACCGGATTCTTGTTTGATCATCGGGAAGACACCGGTCCGTCCCTGAAGGTCGGTGACCCGGATCGACAGGCCGCAGATGTAGTACATGATCCAGCTGCCGTACGCCCCGAGTCGGGCCATCTTGCGGTAGTTGTCCGGACCCCGCTGCAGCCCCCTGTCGAAGATGACCTTGTGGTCGTCCAGCAGCGGCGCCAGCCGATTGAGCTGTTCCACGTCGCCCTTCAATGGGGTGCGGGCCTCGTTCAGGAGACTGGCCAGCGACGCGGTTCCGTTGTCCAACTGGGTGATCGCGGTGCCGATCGGGTCGCGATCCTGCGACAAGCCGGTGATCAGCTTCTCCAGCTTGTCGATGGCACCGGAGAACCTGTCCCCGTCTCTGGCGAGCGTGTCGACCACCACCTTGAGGTTGTCGATGAGTTGCTCGACCGTTTGACTGTTGTCGGCCAACGCATTCGAGAACGACGTGGTCTTGCCGAGCAGCGAGTCGAGGGTGTCGCCCTGGCCCTGCAGGATGTTGATCAGTGACGCGGTCAGCGCGTTGACGTCCTGCGGATTGAGCCCCTGGATGACCGGCCGCAGGCCGCCGAGGAGCAGGTCGAGGTCCAAAGCTGCCCGGGTGCGCTCTTTGGGGATCTGCGCTCCCGCCGGCAGCACCCGGGTCGAGCCGGGCCCGTCGACGAGGTCCAGGTAGCGGTCACCGGTGAGGTTGAGGTAGCGCACCGCCGCTTGGGTTCCGGTGGTCAGGACGATGTCACGGTCGGCGTCGAAGCTGACCAGGACACTCTTGTCCGGCTGCAGGTCCACACTGTTGACGGTGCCAACCCGGACACCCGCGACGCGCACGGTGTCACCGCTCTTCAGCCGGGAGGCGTCGGCGAACACCGCCGAGTATGCCGATGTCGAGCCGCTGCGATAGTTGCTGAACGTCAGGAACAGGAAGGCGGTCAGCACCGCCATGACCACGGCGAACACTCCGAACTTGACGAGTGTGCTTGTGGTGCGCATCATCCCGGTTGTCCGATCTGTGCGGTGTTGCGCGGCGGGCCGTCCAACGGACCGAACAACAACTGCTTGAGGCCGTCGGAGTTGAGCAGGATGCCCTGATTGCCGTACTGCCACGGGTTCATCCCGGTGTCGGTCACCAGGTACTTGGACTTGTTGCCGTAGCCGATGTTGGGCAGGCCCATACACTGTGGGCCGCCGCTGGCGGCGACCTTGGGCAGGTTCGACGGATAGCGATAGCGGTCGATGCCGAGCGTGAAGGCGACGTTGACGATCACACCGGGATCCATCGCCGGCGGTTGCAGCCGGGCGACGTTCATGCCTTCCAGCGCGCAGTTGATCGCCGGCGCGTACTCGTTGAACAGTGCCGTTGTCGGAGCTAGCAACTCGAGCACCTTGCTCAACGCCGGCTGGTTGGCGCCGAGTACCTCGTTCCCCTGGTCGGCCAAACCGATCATGTTGACCAAGAAGGTATCCAGGTGCTGCTGCTCGTCGACAATGCTCTGGCTGATCTTGTTGGTGTTCTGCACCGTTCGCACCAGATCTGGTGCGGCGTCGGCGTAGGCGGCAGCCACCGGCGCGGTGAGTTCGATGTCGCGCGCCATGTTCGGCAGGCTGGGCTCCAGCTTGGCCAGCAGGCTGTCGAAATCGGCCACCGTCTGACCGAATTGCTTTCCGCGCCCGGCGAACGCCGACGAGAGCGCACCGAGCGTCGCGTTGAGCTGTGTCGGGTCGATCTTGTTCAGGACCTGGTTCAGTTGCTGGAACACCGTGTTGATCTCGACGGTGACGTGCTGACCCTGCAGAACCTGACCGGAATACATGGGTTTCGGCGACGGGTCCGCCGGCGGCTCGAAGTTCACGTACTTGGCACCGAACACGGTCGTCGAGGCGATGTCGGCGACGACGTTGGACGGAATCTTGCGCAGCTGAGCGGGATCCATCGCCAGGTGCAGCACGGCTGAGCCGTCGGGACGGGTCTCGATCTGCTCGACCTTGCCGACCTGGACACCCCGCATCTTCACGCGCGCATCGGGGTTCATCACCAGGCCGGCGCGGTCGGAGATCACGGTGACCGGAACGGTCTTGGTGAACGAGCCACGGAACAGACCGACGGCGACCGCGACGATGGCCACGACGATGACCACGGTGGCCACGCCCGCGACGGGACGCACCCAACCGCGGGCGCCGAAGCTTTGGCCGGGCTTGGCTGCCACCGGTGTTGCGGTGGTTTCGGTTTCGGATCGGTCGGCGGGACCGGGACCGAGGTGTCTGGTCACGTGTTTTCCCTATCC
>NZ_BEWG01000031.1:0-23658 GCF_002723835.1 Mycobacterium sp. shizuoka-1
GACCTACCGCACCCGCGAACCCAAACCGCCATCATGAGTGTCAGCGATGTCCCAAGACATAAGTGTCAGCGATGTCCCGAGACACCACACGTCGCTGGGCGACGGTTTCCGCGCCCAAATCGCTCAGGCCTGCGGGTAGGGCGTGTAGCGCTTGTTGTATCCCAGCTGCCGGGCGGCGATCTGGGCTGCGCGCTCGTCGGCGCTGACGAACACGGTGCCGGCCGGCAAAACGCCGTCGAGCTCGCTGAGTGGGACCACCTGTGAGCTCACCGTCGGGTCGACGGTGGAGTTCGGATCGAAGTCCTGGAACCGGATCGAGATCGTGCCCTGATTCAGACCACCGGTCGAGACCCAGTTGGCCACACCGGGATCGGTGGGGGAGACCACGATCGTGTACGTCCCGTCGGCGTTGTGGACGGACTGGCTGACGTTAAGGCTGGTCTGCTGGTCCCAGTAGTTGTCGGTGATGGTCCACAGGTTGGTCACCGGAACACTGAAATACCGGGCCTTGCCGGGGTCGATCGTGACGACCAGCGCTTCGTCGTCGGCGAGCTCGAAGTAGCCGACGCTCTGCAACTGGGTGGCCAGGAAGGACGCGTTGTGGTCGGGGTCGGAGAGAACATTCGGTGGTTTCGGCTGGCCCGTGGTGGCGTCTCTGGTGGCGACCGACATGTACTTGTTTTCGCCGCTGATTCCCAGCAGCAGCATGATCACCGCGGCCTCGACCGACTGCAGCAGGCGGGGCGCCGGCAGCGGGGGGATCAGCGACACCAGCGACGTCAACAGCGGACTGCCCGACACCAGCGGGCCGATGCCGGGGATCGCGAAGCCGCCGACCTGACTGAACAGGCTGTTCGGAGGACCGCTGACCCGCAGGATCGACAGGCTCATCGGTTCCTCGGTGTTCCAGTCCGCCAACGTGTTTCGGGTCGTGATCAGGCTAGTTCCCGGTGGCAGGTACAGATGGTTGGTCTGCCCGGGCGCGGTCGGCGTCGAGTCCACCGTGATGGTGAAGCTTCCGTCGGGGCCCAGCACCAGGTCTCTGCCGTTGATGTTGTCCGCGGTCGCGCCGTTCAAACCGGTCAGCACGCTGAAGTTGGTGTCGGCCGGCAGGGAGCCGTCGAACTTCCCGGTGATCACATAGGAGGAGGCGGTGTTCACTCCGACGAAGCGGTAGATGGTGTCGGGGTTGTCGTACCAGATCCGGGACCCGGCGAACGTCTGTAGATACCAACTGTGGGTTGGAGCGACCTGCTGGATGAACTTGGGGGCGTTGGAATTCAGCAGCAGCACTTCCATCGCTGCCTGGTTCGCGTATTCGGTGACGGCCTGGTCCAGCTGGGCCATGTTCGCCGCATCGGGGCCGCCGATCATCGCGAAGTTCTTCTGCGCCGCCAGTCGCCAGCCGATCTTGAGGATCTCCTTGGCCAACCGCATGACCGGAGAATTGGCGAGCTGGGTGGCGACCTGTTCGGCGTCGAGCTGGTCGGTGGTGGACAGCACCGACGTCGGCTCGGCCGTGCCCGGATTCTCCAGCACGGTGACTCTCGTCGTCGCCGTGGAGCCGCCGTTGGGGGCGAAAAACGTTGCGAGCCCGTGCCAGTGGGGTTGGTTGCCGGGTCGGTCGTCGGCGGTCACGGAGAAGGTATCGGTGCCACCGAGCGTGCTGAACTGGGCGTCGGGCTGATAGGTGAAGGTGCCGTCGTCGTGGATGTCGACGCTGCCGTGTTGCGGCGGCTGGGTCACCGTATAGGTGAGCGAGTAGCCGTTGGCTTGTCTGGCGTTCAGCGTGCCGGTGATCACGCCGTCAGCCGCCGCAACGTTCTGGGCGGCGTTGTAGGCGAGGGTGGGCCGGCGGGCGAGGAAGATGTTGCCGACCGTGGCGGCCGGCTGCTGCGCGATCTGGCCGGACGCCCGGCGGGCATAGCCGAGGACATCGGTGAGCGTGGCGGACGTACGGGGCAGCGGTGGCGCGCTGCGTGTTGCGGGCCGGGGTGCTGCGACGCCGGTGCGCTTGACTGCGGAGACGGTGTGACTTCGGGCGGACGCGGGTCGTGCCGAATGCGCCGCTGCGTTCGAGCTGCCCGAGCTGCCGGCGTCGGCAACCGCGACCCCGGGGTTGTTGGCGATCGCCACCCCGACGCCGAGTGCGAAGGCGAGCGCACCGACCCGGCCGACATAGCGGGCGTATCGAGGCGATGTGGCATGGGTCACACGTCGACTCTAGCGACGCGCTATCGCCCAGCGTGCGAGCTTTCGTCGACGAACCGCCCGTTGGCCACCGAGATCTCGCACGTTCGGCGCTCAGACGGGGCAGCCTGCCGAACGTAGCTTCGCGGTGACCCGCGCGACGATCACCTCAGGCCGCCGGAGCATGTCCGCGCTGACCCGGACCACCGACCAGCCCAGCGAATCGAGAATCGCGATTCGGTCGATATCCCAGGACCGCTGCCTGGCATCGGTCCAGTGCTGCACACCGTCGTACTCGACGGCGACCCGCCACGCCCGCCAGCCCATATCCACCCGGATGACGACGTCGCCGTAATCGTCGAAGAATTCGATCTGAGTCTGCGGGGTCGGCAGGCCCGCGCCGATCAACAGCATCCGCAGCCTGGATTCGGGCGGCGATTCGGCACCGCCGTCGGCCAGTGCCAACGTTGCGCGCAGCCGACGGACACCACGCACTCCGGGGTTCGCGTCGGCGACGGCCAGCACATCGGCGACCTTGAGCCGAGTGGCATTCATCAGTGCGTCGACCAGCGGTACCGCATCGTGCAGCGGAAGTCGTCGCCCGATGTCGAACGCGGTGCGCGCAGCGGTGGTGACCCGCATACCCCGCCGAAGGCACACGTCGTCACCGGCGAGCGCATACGAATGCGCCAACAGGCCCCGCGAACCGTGCCGATCGGTACGGACGATCTCGGCCGGGGCGTTCTCGTCCAGCCATTTCGCACCATGGACCGCGGCGGCCGACAGCCCGGCCAGGACCACCTCGGGGCCGGCGAACAGCCACGCCGCCCGGGCTCGTCGCTGCGCGGTCAATTGGACCTCGTTGGCCAGGTAGACGTTGCGGTAGACCGCGCGGTAGCGGGTGCGGAGCCGGTAGTCCGTCACCAGCCCGCTGCGCACGGCCTGACTGCCCAGAAACGGCTGGTCGTCCACATGCACACGGTGGACGAGTCAGCGCTCACTCGTATTCGGTCATCCCCAACCACGCCCAGCGTGCGAGCTTTCGTCGACGAATCGGCCCTCCACCACCGAGATCTCGCACGCTCGACGGTCTGAAAAAAGCGGGCAGCTACCCTCGCTTGGCCATCTGGACGGCGCGGTCCTCGGCGTGGAATTCCCATGGCGGCGTGGGCAGCACGTCGCCGGTTTCCAGCAGCGTCTTGAGGTTCGCGAACACCGTCGGCCAGCCTTGCCCGACCGATTCGCGGTCCTCGGGGGACTGGAAATTCGTGTGCGTCACGGTCAGTTTGACGATGTCGCGATAGGGCTCGATGTCGAACGTGACGATGCTGGTCTCGGCGGTCGGGTCGTCACTGGGCTCGCCGAAGCCGAACACCAGGCGCCGGGGGGCATCGACCTCCATCACGGTGCCGGCCACGTCCACGATGCCGGACCCGTCGGTGCGGACGTGCTCGGCACGGCTGCCGACCTGCCAATCCGACACCTGGGCGTGCCCCCAGAATTTCGCCGTGAGGTCGGCGTCGGTGAGCGCATGCCACACCTGCTCAGCGGTGGCGCGGATATAGGTGGTGTACACGTAGTCGGGAATCTGCTCGGACATGGCGGTTACCTCCGCGCGCTGCTTGATGGTGGCCAGGGCCGCGAGACGCGGCTCTTCGAATTTCCAGATCCAGCGGGTCTGGATGTGGTGGATCGGTACCGGATTCAGGTAGTGCAGTTTGCGCCGGCCGTCGCGCACCGAGATGACCAGATTGGCGGCCTCGAGAATGTCGATGTGCTGGCTGACTGACTGTCGGCGCATGTCGAGCCCGTCGCAGAGTTCGGCGAGTGTCAGGCCGGCGCGTTCGTGGAGCATGTCCAGCAGCCGACGGCGGCCGGGGTCGGCCAGCGCCTTGAACACTGCATCTGCATCCACGACGTCATTATGCAGGTATTTACCTGCCTATTGCAAGGGTTGCGGTCAGCGGCGCTGCGCGGCGGCCAGCCTGGCCCTGAATTCCGGCGACTCGATCGAGGTGGCCTGCGGGCCCAGCTCGATGTCCTTGGCCGCCTCGTGATGGTCGGTGTCCAAGAAGCCGGGGATTGCGGTGGCCCGCATCGACGCCTTGGTGGCCAGCACCACCTCGCGCGGCGCGGCCGCGGGGCCGGCAGCCAGTTCCAGCGCGGCGGCCACCGGATCGTCGGCGACGGTCAGTGCCAGCCCGTGTCGCACCGCGGCCTCGGCATCAAAGCGCATGCCGAACAGCAGGGCGGCGCGGGCGACCTGCGGGCCGACCGCGCGCTGCAGCATCCAGGTGGCGCCGCCGCCGGGATGGATGCCCAGCTTTTGGAACCGCGGGTCGAATAGGGCGTGCGGCCCGGCGATCCGCACGTCGGCGGCCAGCGCCAGGTTCAGTCCGGCGCCGACGGCGGCACCGTTGACCGCGGCGACGGTCGGCAGGGTGCAGCGTCCGACCGCCATGAAGCCGGCATAGATCCGTTCGAGCCCCTCCCGGGCCGCGGCGCCGAGTGCGGACAGGTCCGCTCCGGCGCAGAAGGCCTTTCCCGCGCCGGTGATCACCACGGCGTTGGCCTCCGCTTCGGCGGCTTCGACGGCAGCGCGCAGCTGTTGCGACATCGCATCAGTGACGGCGTTGCGCCGGTCCGGGTCGTTGACGGTGATCAGCGCGACGCGATCGATGACTTGGTAAAGGACCAGGTCAGGCATTCCGAGTCTCCACGATGGGGAGGCTAGCAGTTAGGGTCGGTTCACTATGGCGGCACCGGATCAGCAACCTGTTCGGGTGGCGGTATTGGGGTCCGTCCGGGCCTGGCGGGGGTCGGCTGCGGTGGAACTGGGCGGACCGCGTCAGCGCTCTCTGTTCGCGCGGCTGGTGTTGGCGCAGGGCCGGGTGGTGTCGGTCGACCGGCTCATCGAGGATCTCTGGCAAGGCGAACCTCCGCCGAAGGCGCTGTCCGCGCTGCAGGCCTACGTGTCACATCTGCGCCGGATACTCGAACCCGACCGGGCGCGTCGGGCGCCCGCCGGCATCCTCGTCAGCGCGGCACCGGGTTACCGCATCCAGCTGGCGACCGAATCCGTGGACGCGTGGTGGTTCGACAACCAGGTCCGTGCGGCCCAATCCGAACCCGACCCGCAGCGGCGGGTAGACCTGCTGACCGCGGCGCTCAACCGGTGGGCCGGTGAACCCTACGCCGAGGTTGCCGACGCTGGGTGGGCCTTCGCGGAGATCGCCCGCCTGACCGAATTGCACACAGCCGCAATCGAGTTACGTGCATCGGCTGAGCTCGCGCTCGGTCACCACAGCACGGTCGTCGTCGAGCTGGAGCGGGTCGTCCGTGATCACCCGACCAGGGAGGGTGCGGCCGCCTTGCTGGCCACCGCCCTGTACCGGGCCGGCCGCCAAGCCGCTGCGCTCGAGGTGGTGCGTAACACCCGCATGCATTTATCCGACGAGCTGGGCCTGGAGCCGGGACGTGAGCTGCGCGATCTCGAACATGACATCCTCAACCAGGCCTCACGCATCGAGGTGGGCCGGCCCGCCTCCGTACCTCCGCAGGTCCCTGATCGGCCCGCGAGCGTCGCTGAGCCCACAGTGCCACATGGTCGTTCCCGGGAGCTCGCAGCGATCGACGATGCCGCGCGGGAGGTCTGCTCCGGCGGCAGCCGGATGGTCTGGCTCAGCGGCGAGGCCGGTGCCGGCAAGACCACGGTGACCGCCGCCGCGGCCGTCCGGCTGCGTTTTGCGGGCTGGACGGTCGCCGCGGGCCGGTGTCCCGAAGTGGACGGTGCACCCCCGGGCTGGGCTTGGACGGAGGTGCTGCGGCACTTCGGCGACTTGTGCGCCGCTGCCGAGCCGCGTCACCGACGCGCGCTCGCGCCTCTGCTGCATGACGCCGAATCCGCGGTCGACGACGTTCCCAGCACCTTCTGGACAGCGCAGGCCGTCGTCGATGTGATTGCGCGGTCCGCGGCCAGGCGACCGGTCGCGGTGCTGCTGGACGATCTGCACCGCACCGACGGCCTCACGTTGGAATTGCTGCGCCTGGTGAGTCACGAACTCAAGGACCACCCCGTCCTGGTCGTCGCCACCTACCGCCCTTCGGAATCGGGCACCGAACTGGCCTCGGCGCGTGCGGCTTTGGCGGTCCGCACGGTCGCGCGGCTGGCCGTCGACGGTCTGGACCGTGAGGCGGCCATCGCGCTCGCCGCCGACTGCGGATTGACCGATCTCACCGAGGAGACCTCGCGACTGCTCCACGATCGCACGGGCGGCAACCCGCTGTTCGTGCGGGAACTGGCGCGTCTGATCATGTCCGAGGGTGTCGGTGCCGCGCGGGTCGCGGTACCTGCTGGAGTGGGTGATGTGTTGCGGCGCAGGCTCGCCCGCTTACCCGGAGCCACGGTGACCGCCCTTCGGCAAGCGGCTGTGCTTGGTCGCGAAGTGGACGTCGAGCTGCTGGCAGAGCTCGCCCACCGCGACCCGGAGGAGGTGCTCGACGCTTTGGAACCGGCGGTGCTGGCGGGCCTGCTGGAGGAGCCCGGGCCAGGGCTCGTCCGGTTTGTGCATGCGCTGGTGCGCGACACCCTCTATGAAGACACCTCGGTGCTACGCCGGGCCCGTCTGCACGCAACGGCCCTGGAGCTGTTGTCGTCGCCGGCTCGGTCGACGGAACCGGCTGCCCTTGCCTACCACGCGGTCGCGGCGGCGACGCCGGCCAGCGCGGCTGCCGCCGCGGAACTGGCGATGGCCGCCGGGCGTGACGCCGACCGGGTGGGTGCACCGGTCGAAGGGGCGCGGCAATGGCAGGCGGCGGTCCGGATGCTGATGCTGGCCGAGCGTGCCGAAGCGGGACCGCCCGATGTCGAGCGCATCGTCGAGGCGTATGGCGGTTGGATAGCGGCATCGGCTCGGGTGGGGGATGTCGTCGCGACCCGGACCGCGCTCAAAGAGGCGTTGCCGCTGGCCAGACACTCCGACCAACTCACCGCCCGCCTGCTGGCCGCGTGGAACGCCCCGTTGATCTGGCGGGTGCGGGTCAGCGACACACCCGACACCGAGATCCTCGACCCGCTGCACCGCGTGCTGGCCGGGGAGCTGCCGCCCGATGTGCGTGTGCGCCTGCTCACGACGCTGTTCGCCGAACTCGAAGGGTTCGACCAGCCCGCGGCGCTGGCCGCCAGCGCCGAAGCGCTCACCCTGGCCCGTGCGCTCCACGACCGCGACCCGCACACGCATGGTCGGGCGCTGTGCGCGGCGCTCAATGCGCGCGCGTATGCGGCTCTGGGGCCGGATCTGGCGCATGCGCGCGAGCAGCTGACCGCCGAATTCCTCGCCGCAGCAGAGGCCGCCGCCGCTGTCGATTACCAAGCCGTGGCGCATTGGCTGGCGTTCCTGTCGGCGGCCGGACGTTCCGATTTGGTTGCCGCCCACGACCATGTCGGTCTTGCGGTCGCGCGGGCCGGCACCGGTCAGCTCGCCTCGCTGCTGACCGTGCTGGAAGTGTTCACCGCCCAGCTCACGGTGCTGGCCGGCCGGACCGACGAGGGCGAACGCCGATACGCCGCGGCCGCGCGGGAGCTTGCCGAGCAGGGCACCGCCAACGGCGCCCAGATGGCCCTGGTCGGGCGGTTCACCGCTGGTCTGGACCGGGGAGCCCTGGCGCCCTTGGCTGATGATCTGCTGGCGGTGCACACCCACGTCTCGACCTCGATCGCCGACCCGGCGGTCTTGGCGCTGCTGAGCGCGGGCCGCCGCGACGACGCCGCTCGGATCTGGGCGAATCGGGGGCCTGTCGAGCGGTCGTACTACTGGCTGGCGATGACGACGCTGCGGGCTCATGCGGCGGTCGCGTTGGGTGATCTGGCCGTTGCGGAGCAGTGTGCCGCCGAACTGCAACCGTATTCCGGCCGGATGGCCGGCCTGGACAACGGCAGCCTGCTGGCGGGGCCGGTCGACGACGCGTTGGCCGCGGTCGCCGAGTCATGGGGCAACCACGACGACGCGCAGCGCTACCGGGCCGCCGCAGCCACGCTGAGGACTCGGCTGGCGACGGAGGCGGCCCGGCTGGTCGACCGGATCAGCCGGTAAACACCGCGTCTTCGAATCTGCGGTGCCGCCAGGCCAAGACGCCGAGCACCAGACGAAGCACCGGGCTGACCCCTTTGGCCAGGATTGCGCGCTCGTCTTCGGTGCCGGCGGCCACTGTGCGGGGCCCGTCGAAGGTCAGCCGCCCGGTCCGCTGCGCGGTCTTCTCGACGGTCTGCCACTCGGCTACCGGCACATGCCTGCGGATCACCGGAAAGATGTCGCGTTCCTCCTCGGCAATGTGCTCGGTGAGCAGGTTGTGCAGGTCGGCCAGTTCGGCGGCCAGCAATGCGGCGGTGCGGCGGTCACCACCGGCGACCCGGAATGCGGTCGCCCGGTGCGCAATGGTCTCCAAGCGCGGATCCAGCGCCGCGTGGTCTTCGGTCAGCTCGCTGAGGTCCACGATGTCGCCGGCGCGCGCAGCGATCACCGGCCACAGCACGCTGTCTTCCATCGTGTGGTGGTGGTGAATCGACTCGCAGAGCAATTCGGTATACCGAGCGATCGCGTCGGCCCGTCGAGGCGAGCAGTGCTGCCGGCCAAGGCCGATGTCGGTCACCGCGGCGACGAGTCGTTCGACGTCGGTGAGCATCGCTCGATGGGCCAGGGTGATGCCGAGCAACTCGGGCTGTTGTGTGTGCATGGGACGACCATGCCCGCCGGGACTTGTCAGTCACTTGCAATCGACTTGCGGGGGTCGAGTCGAGATTGTTTACGCCGAGGAAATATTGACCCGCGCGATCGGCTGCCAGTTACGTTTCAATGGATCCGCCCGTTCGGGGAGTCAGAAGGGACCACACATGGCCACGATCAACGCGGAGCCCTTCCCGCTGGACTTCGATGTCGCCAGCACCGCGCTGGTGATCATCGACATGCAGCGGGACTTCGTGTTGCCCGGCGGATTCGGTGAGGCTCTCGGCAACGACACCTCGCTGCTGCTGGCCGCCGTGGACCCGATCGAACGGGTACTGGCTCAGGCGCGCGCGATCGGCATGCTGGTCATCCACACCCGGGAAGGCCACCGTCCCGACCTGACCGACTGCCCGCCGGCCAAGCTGCACCGCGGCGGTAAGACCTTCATCGGGGAGCCCGGGCCGATGGGCCGGATCCTGGTTCGCGGCGAGCAGGGGCACGACATCATCGAGCAGCTGTATCCGATCGACGGCGAGCCGGTGATCGACAAGCCCGGCAAGGGCAGCTTCCACGCCACCGACCTGGGCCAGATCCTGTCCGACCGCGGCATCAAGACTCTGGTGGTGTGCGGGGTCACCACGGAAGTGTGTGTGCACACCACCGTCCGCGAGGCCAACGACCGAGGGTATGAATGTCTGGTGCTCAGTGACTGTGTGGCGTCGTACTTTCCGGAGTTTCAGCGGGTGGCGCTGGAGATGATCAAGGCGCAGGGGGCGATCTTCGGCTGGGTCGCCGACGCCGACGAGTTCATCGCCGCGACGTCCTGACGGATGGCCACCAGTTCGCGGTTGTACCCCAACCTCTACAAGGATTCGGTGTCCTTGATGACGGTGTCGGCGCGGGTGACGTCGATACCGGGCATCGAGGCCGCCTCGGTGGTGATGGCGTCGGCCACCAACGTGGACAACCTCGCGCAGGCCGGTCTCGGAACCTTCGAGGTACGGCCCAACGACCTCGTGGTCGCGGTGGCGGGGGCCGAGGAAGCCTGCGACGAAGCGCTCGCTGTCGCCGACAAGCTGCTGTCGGCAGCGGCCGGTGACGGTGGCGATCACGCCGAGGCGGCGGCACCGGTCACCAGCATTCAGATGGCCGTCGCCAAGGATCCCGCGCTGAACCTGGCGCTGATCTCGGTGCCCGGCGACTACGCCGCCGCCGAGGCGATGAAGGCCCTGCGGCTGGGCCTGGACGTGATGGTGTTCAGCGACAACGTCAGCGTCGAGGCCGAGCTGGCACTCAAGCAGTACGCCCGCCAGGTCGATCTGATGGTCATGGGCCCCGACTGCGGAACCTCGATCGTCAACGGCGTCCCGCTGGGATTCGCGAACGTCGTGCGGCGCGGCCCGATCGGGGTGGTCGGCGCCTCCGGCACCGGCACCCAGGAGGTCACCGTCCGGATCCACCAGGACGGCTCCGGGGTGTCGCAGGCACTGGGCACCGGCGGCCACGATCTGGCCGACGCCATCGGCGGCATCTCGATGCTGCACGGGCTGGCCGCGCTCGATGCCGACCCGGCCACGACCGTCATCGTCCTGGTGTCCAAGCCACCGTCTGATGCGGTGGCCGCGAAAGTGCTTGCCGCAGCCCGGGAGAGCGTCAAGCCGGTGGTCGTCATCTTCCTGGGGGCAGACCCGGATTCCGTCACCGGCGGCGGTGTGTACGGCGCGGCCTACCTCGCGCAGGCCGCCGACATGGCCGTCGCATTGGCCCGCGGTGAGCAGCCCGACTCCGACGGCCTCACGGTCTCGCCCGAGATGCGGAACACCCTGCGGGATCTCGCGGATCGGATGACGCTGGAGCAGCGGTATGTGCGGGGCATCTTCTCCGGTGGCACCTTCTGTTACGAGGCCCAACTGCTGCACCGCGCCCACGGCATCACCGCCCATTCCAACACTCCGGTGGCGGGCAACACCGCACTGGCCGACATCCGAACCAGCACCCAGCACACCATCATCGACATGGGTGACGACGAATTCACCCAGGGCAGACCGCATCCCATGATCGACCCGTCGCAGAAGGACGCGCGCATCCGCGACGAGATCGCCGATCCGTCGACGGCGGTGGTGTTGTTCGACGTGGTGCTCGGCTATGGATCGGCCGACGACCCGACCGCCGAACTCATTTCGATCATCGACGCCGCCCGCGCGGCGGGGACGACGGTGGCGTTCATCGGCTATGTGTGCGGTACCGACTCCGACCCCCAGGACCGCGCCGGGGCAGTCGAGGGACTGACGTCGGCGGGCGTTCTGGTCGCATCGAGCAACGCCGAGGCGGCGTTGTGGTCGGCGATGCTGATCGCCGCGCGGGAAGGGCAGCGGTGAAGAAACTCTTCGACCAGGACCTCAAGGTGGTCAATGTCGGGCTGCAGGGCTTCGCGACGAACATCACCGCGGCCGGCGGTCAGGTCACCAACCTCACCTGGGCGCCGCCCGCGGGTGCCGATCCCGCGCTGGGCTGGGCGCTGGCCGGTCTGGTCGGTGACCCGCGCATCGAAGCGGCCAATCAGGTTGCCTACGAACGTTATCTGGCCGCGCAGCCACGCCTGATCGATCTGGTCCGGGCCGGTGAGGTGATCGCGGGTCTCGGGCCCGGTGAACGGCGCATCCTGCACTCCGGGCCGCCGATCGCCTGGCCGGAGATGTGCGGGCCGCAGCGCGGCGCGATCGCCGGGGCGATCCTCTACGAAGGGTGGGCGCAGGATCTCGAGGCCGCCGAGGCCCTGGCCGAGTCGGGAGCGGTGGCGCTGGAACCGTGCCATGAGCACGGCGCGGTCGGGCCGATGGCGGGCATCATCAGCCCGTCGATGCCGGTGTGGGTGGTGGAGAACACCGCTGCGGGGAACCGGGCCTTCTGCAATCTCAACGAAGGCTTGGGCAAGGTGCTCAGGTTCGGCGCGAACTCACCCGACGTGCTGGACCGGTTGCGGTGGCTGGGCAGCGACTTCTTCGCCACCATGCAGGTCGCGGTGCGCGCACTGGCCGACCCCGATCTCAAACCGCTGATGGCGCAGGCGCTGCACATGGGCGACGAGCTGCACAACCGCAACGCGGCCGCATCCGCGCTGCTGTTCAAACGGCTGACGTTGGCGCTGCTGGGGTCCGACGTGCCCTCCGATGCGGTGCGGCGCGCGCTGGACTTCGTCGCTGGCAACGACCACTTTTTCCTCAACATCTCGATGGCCGCGGCCAAGTCGATGACGGATGCCGCTGCCGGTGTGCCGGGCAGCAGCATGGTCACCGTGATGGCCCGCAACGGGGTGAACTTCGGCATCAAGCTGTCCGGAACCGGCGATCAGTGGTTTCAGGCGCCGGCCAATCCCGTTGACGGACTGTATTTTCCGGGCTACTCGGTAAACGACGCCGCTGCCGACCTCGGCGACTCGGCGATCACCGAGACCAACGGGCTGGGCGGCTTCGCGATGGCCGCCTCGCCGGCGATCGTCCAGTTCGTCGGCGGCACCCCGGCCGACGCCACGGCCAACAGTCGCCGGATGCTGACCATCACGCTCGGTACCAACCCGGCGTTCACGTTGCCGCCGTTGAACTTCGGTGGCACCCCGGCCGGAATCGACGCGCGCCTGGTCGTCGATTCGGGTGTGCTGCCGATCATCAACACCGGCATCGCACACCGGCAGGCCGGTGTCGGGCAGATCGGCGCGGGCATCACCACCGCGCCGATGGAATGTTTCAACGCCGCGCTGGCCGCGCTGGCCTCGGGACTCGGAGAGCAATGAAAACCGCAATCGTCGCGTTCGGTGGCAACGCGCTGGTCACCGATGCCGACCACGACTCGATCCCGCAGCAGTTCGACACGGTTGCCCGCACGGTGTCCCCGCTGATCGACATGGTGGAGCAGGGCTGGAAACTCGTTGTCTCCCATGGCAACGGCCCGCAGGTGGGATTCATCCTGCGCCGTTCCGAACTCGCCAAGGACGAGGTCGATCCGGTCCCGGTCGACTACGCCGTCGCCGACACCCAGGGGGCGATCGGCTACATGTTCGTCAAGGCGCTGCGCAACGAGCTCGCCCGCCGCGGACTGTCCCGGCCAGTGGTGGCGGTGGTGACCCACTCGGTGGTCGACCTCGACGACCCGGCCTTCGACAATCCGACCAAGCCGGTCGGGTCCTTCTTGGACGAGGCGCGGGCCAGGGAGCTGGCCGCCGGTCTGGGCTGGACCATCGCCGAGGATGCCGGGCGCGGCTGGCGGCGCACGGTCGCCTCGCCGCGGCCGCGGACCATCCTGGAGACCGACGTGATCCGGCGGCTGCTCGACGACGGCGTGATCGTCGTCGCGGTGGGCGGCGGCGGCATCCCGGTGGCGCTGGAACCCGACGGCACCGTGGTCGGCGTGGAGGCCGTCGTCGACAAGGACATCGCTTCGGGTCTGCTGGCCCACGAGCTGGGCGCCGACCTGTTGATGATCCCCACCGGCGTGCCGCGGGTGGCCATCGGTTTCGGGACGCCGAGCGAGACGTGGCTGGACACGATCACCGTCGAGCAGGCGCGCGATTACATCGCCTCCGGCCAGTTCGGCAAGGGTTCGATGGAGCCCAAGGTCGAGGCGGTCGCCGATTTCGTCGCCGCGACTCCCGGGGCCGTCGGGGTGATCGGGGCCGCCGAGGAGATCCCGGCGATCCTGGCCGGCACATCGGGAACGCGGATCGTCGGCGATCCCGCCGCGGCACCTGCCACGGACGACACCGGGAGCGGCGCCGTGCGGTTGGCGGTGAACGGCACCCTGATGCGCGGGCTCAAACTGTCGCCGAACATGGCGGCCGCCGGCGCGACATTCCTGCGCGAAGCCGTCACCGAGCCGGTCTACCGGTTGTGGACGATCAACGACGAGCATCCGGCGATGGTCCGGGTCACCGACGGTTCGGGTGTCGGCGTTGCGGTCGAGGTGTGGGAGGTGCCGGCGGCGGGGCTGGCCGGAATCCTGCTGAGTGAGCCGCCGGGGCTGTCGATCGGCAAAGTCCGTCTTGACGACGGGTCGACGGTCCTCGGGGTGCTCGGTGAGCCCGCGCTGGTCGAGGGTCAGCGCGAGATCACCAGCTTCGGCGGGTGGCGCGCGTACACGGCAGCCCAAGGAATCTGACCAGGAGGCTCTAGCCAGGGTTGGTGGTGCCCGATAGCATCCGCCACACACACCGACCACGAGTTCGAGGGCCAATGCATGGGTGAGCGCGAGTTCGCCATCGCGACTGCGGTGCTGCGCGCCACCGGCTTCCTGGGCGCGATCCGCATCTTCATCGGCGCGGCATGTGTCTGTCTCGGGCTGCTGAGCGCACTCGAACAGTTCTCGTCCGTCCAACCGCTCGGACCGCACGGGTTGGCGGCCCGCACCGTCCACCTGTTCCTTCTGGTGTCGGCGTTGGTGATCGGGGTGGCGTGGTTGACGATGCCGTGGCCGAGTCATCGGTACGCCGTCGCCTTCGCCGTGTGGGGCGATATCGCGCTGGCGGCCTCGGCCGCCGTGCTCACTGCACCCGAGGCGCGGCTGTCCGGCACGGTCTATATGTGCCTGATCGGTGTCTTCGCGGCGGTGCTGCTGGGGTATCGGGCGCTGTTCCTGCACTGTGGCTTCGCCACCGCGACGATCGTGGCGTTCACCTGGGTGGGGGTGCGTTACGACCACGCGCACCTGTCTGAGCTGTCGTTGTTCTTCCTGCCGGCACTGGCCACGGTCGTGGTCATGCCGGCGATCGCGGCGATGGTCATCGAGGGCACCCGCCGCGGCCTGAGTGCCACCGCGTACGCGGCCAATCGTGATCCCTTGACCGGGCTGTTGAATCGGCGCGGGCTCTACACCGAGACCGGGCTGACGCTGGCGCGCAGTCCGCGGGGCGCGGTGCTGGCCGCCGTCGTGATCGACCTCGACGGGTTCAAACAGCTCAACGACGACCACGGGCATGGCGCCGGCGACGCCACGCTGCGGTCGGTCGCCAAGCAGCTGACCGATGTGATCCGGGCCCGCGATATCGCCGCGCGCGTCGGCGGTGACGAATTCATCCTCATCGCGGAGATGTCCGACGAACAGGACCTGGACAAGTTCATCGGGCGGGTGCGGGCGTTGACGCTGCGCAACCCGGACGGAGTGGCGTTGCGGTCGAGTGTGGGAATCACCTGGGAGCCCGCGCGCATCGGCTTCGATCTGGACGACGTGCTGCACCGTGCCGACGAGGCGATGTACCGCGCCAAGCGGGTCGGCGGCGGCGCGGTCGTCGTCGCGGAGCCGCAGAGCGCCGGGGAAGCACCGGGCTAACCGAACCACCGCGACAGCGCGCAGGCCAGACCGTCACCGCGCATCACGGGTCCATCATGGCGCTGCGACAGGCTTTTTCACTAGCCTTGTCCCATGACAGGGCCGGTGGCGGACTGGTTGGTGGACTCCGATCCGGCGTTGCGCTGGCAGGTCGAGCGCGATCTGCTGGGGGAGCCGGCCGAGGTGTGGGACGCGACGCGGACGCGGATCGCGTCCGAAGGGTTCGGGGCACGTCTGCTGGCGTTGCAGGACGACGACGGCCAGTGGGCCGGTGGCGCGTTCTTTCCAGCGGACTTCGATTTCGACCACTCGTCGGACCCGGGTCAGCCCTGGACGGCGACGACATGGACGTTGAACACGTTGCGCGAGTGGGGGCTTGACGCATCGGTGTTGCGGGAACGCCGAACCGCCGAGTTGCTCGGCGAGCACAGCCGTTGGGAGTACGACGGCTCGCCGTACTGGTCGGGGGAGGTGGACTGCTGCATCAACGCGTGGACCGTGGCCAACGGGGTGTGGCTCGGCGCTGACGTCACCGGGATCGCCGACTGGTTCCTGGAGCACCAGTTGCCCGACGGCGGATGGAATTGTGAGTGGGTCGAGGGGTCGCGGCGGTCGTCGTTCCACTCGACCCTGAATTCGCTCAAGGGCCTGTTGGCCTACGAGGTTGCCAACCCACGCGTGGCGGAGGTGCGCGCCGCACGCCGGCGTGGGGAGGAGTACCTGCTCGAACGCCACCTTCTTCGCCGGCTGGCGACGAATGAGGTGGTGGGGGATTGGGTGTACGACTTCGGCTATCCGATCCGCTGGTCCTACAGCGCGCTGAACGCGGCCGAGTATTTTCGGACGGCAGCGCTGCACGACGGCACGGATCCCGATCTCCGGATGGCCGAGGCGATCGGCATCGTCCGCGACGCCAGACGCCCCGACGGCACCTGGCTGAACACCGGGCGGCAGCCGGGACGAGTGTGGTTCGAAGTCGATGTTCCTGCGGGTGAGCCGTCGAAATGGTTG
Organism: Mycobacterium sp. shizuoka-1; assembly: GCF_002723835.1. GTDB lineage: Bacteria > Actinomycetota > Actinomycetes > Mycobacteriales > Mycobacteriaceae > Mycobacterium. The sequence continues at coordinate 16,242 of NZ_BEWG01000031.1, forward strand.
ACGCTGTACGGGATCCGGGTGCTGGCCTGGTGGGACGCTGCTCGGTAGTCGCCGTCATGGAACCCGCAGGCGCTCAGTGTGTTTCACCGTTCAGGGCGATGTCGACCAGGAGGTCGACGACGTCCGGCAGCGGGCGGGCGGTGTCGATGACGTGCGTGGCGGCCTGACGCAGCAACGGCTCGATGCCGGCGAGGTCCGAGAGGATCCGGGCACGCTCGTCCGGGTGCTTGCCGAACGCATTGTTCGTGCGCCGCTCGAGACGGTCGAGCATGATCTCGGCCGGGGCGGTGAGCAGAACGATGGCATCGAACCGATGGTAGAACCGGCCCTGGTTGGCGACGGTGCCCTGAACGAACAGCGGCGCGGTCCGGGGCCGGTTCAGCAGCTCGTCGATCATCGGCTCTCGCCATAGCGGCTCGCCGTCGACGAGGTGGATCCAGTTGCCGTCGTCGGTGTCGACGGTGGGGTAGCCGCGGCGGGCAAGCGCGTCGAGCGCGGTCGACTTGCCCACGCCGGACATGCCTGTCACCAGCACGGCGGCCGGGCGGGCCGCGCCCACAGGTTCCATCGCATCAGCGTAGACAGGCGGGGTCGTCCCTCGCCGCCGGTGACCAATCGGGTTCGCGGCGTGGTGCGTCACCGTATCGGAAGTGATTTACGCACAGGATATTTGATCGAGTGGCCGGCGCCGCGATCCCGGTGCCGCCGCGCTGGTGGCAGGTTCATCGACCGATTTCAAACGTGCGGGGACAGTGATACTGACCACTGCGGTGTTAGTGAGGCTTCAACATCGGTAATACGCAGCAGTGAGGCCCGCCACGGCTGGGGGATAACGGGGCCGTGGCGGGTCTCCCTTTCTAAACGCTCGTGCCCCCGTGGCAGTTCCCCGGCGTGATATCGCTTGCTGACTCCGCTGCCGCACCTTACGGTCGCCGTATGCCTGCCGACGCGCCGACCATTCTGGCGACCAGCGGAGGAATCGGCGAAGGGCGGCGGACTCGATTTGCGTTTACCGCGTTGACGGAGCTTGCCGTGGATCTCTCGGGGGTGACCGGCCGGCCACCGCGGATGTGCCTGTTGGCCACGGCGATGGGCGATGACAACGCCGTGCTGCACTACCTCACCGAAGCCGCGCAGGCGCGGGGCTTCGCAGTGTCGCACATATCGCTGTTCCCCATGCCCAACGTCGAAGACATCGCCGGGCATCTGCTCGATCAGGACGTCGTGTGGGTGTTCGGCGGGAGCGTCGCCGGATTGCTCGCCATGTGGCGGTTGCACGGTGTCGACAGTGCGCTCCGATCCGCCTGGCAGGCAGGCGTGGTGCTGACCGGTGTCTCGGCGGGGTCCATCTGCTGGCACGTCGGCGGAACAACGGATTCATTCGGACCGCAGCTGCGGCCGGTGACCGATGCGCTCGGCTTCCTGCCTTACGCCAACGGCGTGCACTATGACAGTGAAGAGCAACGCCGCCCGCTACTGCATGAGCTGGTGGGACACGGCGTGTTACCTTCCGCCTACGCCACCGACGATGGTGCAGGGATCCTCTATTTCGGGACAAACTTCGCCGAGGCTGTTTCTGAGAAAGACGGCGCGGCAGCATATTTCGTCGAACGGTCGGGCGACTCGGTGGTCGAGACGCGACTCGACACCAGAAGCGTGTAGGTCCGCACCGCTGCGGGTCTGGGTTTCTCTGAATGCGCGCGGCATCGGTGCGAAAGTGGTGAGCCGTCATCACGCGTGCTCGACGCCGACCGCATGGGCATGCCACGGTGAAGCCATGTCCTGGGACGTTCCTGACCGACTGTGGCGATTTGGCATCGGCGACGATCCGCCCGCCGACCTGCCCGCCGCCTGGGCCGAGGCGGCCGGCGCGGTGACCCGGGACCTACGCTGTCTTCGGCACGGCCGGCCGATCACCTTCGCCGGCGTGTCGTGGTACTTCATGGTCTGCGGCGAAGCGATAGCCGTGAGCTTCGATGCGCCCAGCACCGCCGACGTCAGCCCTTACCGCCGGTGCTTGGGCTATCTACTGGAGACGACGGCGGCGCAGGCGCTGCTGTGGCTGGCAGGCGACGTGCAATACAAGCTGGCCGGCTATGAGTGGGTGCAGTGGCCCATGGCCGGCCAACGCCTGCTCGATCCACGGCTTGTCGATGATCACGCCGTGTGGGTTGAGGTCAGCACCCGCAGCGTCATCGCGCCCATCGGTGAACTCTGCGCAGACCCGCACCAGCCCCACCGGTAGCGGCTCACGATCTCCTTGATCGTGGCCGTCGACACCGCGAGAGCAATCACTGGCGAGTGCTAGCCCGGGCCGTTGCATGTGTGTCGTAGGGCGGTCCGAGGAATCGCCGCACCATGTGTTCCTCGGTGTCGGGGTCTGAGATCGGCCAGCACCAGAGTGCGAGGAACGTGCGGATCAACCATTGTGCGGCAAGGGGATCCGGCGTTGTGAGTCCGACCATCTCGTTGGCGAGGCGGGTGACGACGGGGGAGTTGGTGAGCCATTCCTCGCCGGCGAGTGTGGTCATCGAGCGCATGATGCCGGACAACGGATCGGCCCGCAGACGCTGCAGCGCGACCGTGGTGGCGGTGACGATGCGTTCCGCACCGGTCAGCCCGTCGATGGCTTCGCGGACCGAGGTGAGCACACCTTCGGCTTGCCTGCTCATCACGGCGTCACGGATGACCCCCTTGCCTCCGGCATGGCGGTAGATGGTGGCAGGTGAGCAGTGCACCTTGGCGGCCAGCGCGTCGATGGTGAAGGCGTCGTATCCGTGCCGAGAGATCAGGTCGGCGGCTGCGGCGTAGATGCGATCGGCGGCCACGCTGTGGCGATCCCCGCCGATCAGCCAGTCATCAGTCGTCGGCGACCGCGAATCCATCACCGTGTTTTATCACTGTGAGAAGAAGTGCGGCTGTTTTCCCAGCGAAGGCCCTGGTGGGGTGTGTGGTCTGAGAGAGACGCGGCTGTGCCTGCTTCGAGGGGGTTTTCATCTTCGGTGGACGTCGTTGACCCCGGTGCCGGTGGAGGTCACCCTGACCCCATGACCCTCTTGGCGGACGCCACCGACTTCTTCACTGGCGCCTTGCAGGACCCGTACCCGCTCTATGACCGGATGCGCGAGCACGCGCCGGTGCAACGCATCGGCGATTCCACCTTCTATGCGGTGTGCGGCTGGGACGCAGTGCTGGAGGCGGTGAACCGTGTCGAGGATTTTTCATCCAACCTGACCGCGACGATGGTGTACCGCGACGGCAGCGTCACGCCCTTCGATATGGGCTCGCTGGGCGGCCCGCAGCATGCCCTGGCCACCGCCGACGACCCGTTGCACGACGCACACCGCAAGCTGCTCGTGCCCCACCTGGCAGCCAAGCGGATACGCGTTATCGAGGGGTTCGCCGAAGCGACCGCGATTGAGCTGTGGACTGACGGGGTGATCGACGGGCGCATCGAGTGGATGAGTGCGATGGCGAATCGGCTCCCGATGATGGTGGTGGCCGACCTGCTGGGGCTGCCCCAGGGCGACGTCGACAGGCTGATCCGGCTCGGCTATGCCACCACCACCCTGCTCGACGGTGTTGTGAGCCCGAGCGAGCTCGAAACCGCAGGCATGGCGGCGATGGAGCTGTCCGGTTATGTCATGGAGCATTTTGCGAAGGCGGGGGAGAACCCTGCGCAGGGGCTGATCGGCGACCTGGCAGCCCGGTACGCCTCGGGCGAGGTGGAACATATGCCGGCACTGGCGATCATGCTGACATTGTTCAGCGCTGCCGGTGAATCCACCGCCTCTTTGCTGGGCAGCGCCGTGTGGATCCTGGCCACGCACAACGACATTCAGGAACAGCTCCGCGCACAGCCGGAACTGCTGGGTGCGTTCATCGAAGAGACGCTGCGGTATGAGTCGCCGTTTCGCGGCCACTACCGCCACGTCCTGAGAGACACCACGCTGGCCGGAGTCGACGTGCCCGCCGATTCGCGCCTGCTGCTGATGTGGGGGGCCGCCAACCGCGACCCCCGACAGTTCGACAGACCCGACGAGTTCCGCCTGGACCGCGCAGGAGGGAAGGGACACCTCGCGTTCGGCAGGGGCGCTCACTTCTGCATCGGCGCCGCGCTGGCGCGTCTGGAAGCGCAGATCGTGTTGCGGACGCTGCTGCAACAGACCACCTGGATCGAGGCGGCCGAGGTTGGCCAGTGGCTACCCAGCATCCTGGTCCGCCGACTCGATCGTCTGGAACTGGCCGTCCGATGACCCCGCATGCCGAGCTGGTCGCGTTCTACGAGCTGACGCAGGCCAAGGCCACGTACTGCCGAACACTGGACACCAAGGACTGGAATGGCTTGGCGGCGTTGATGGTCGACGACGTCGAATTCGGGATGAGCGACGGCGAGTCCGAACCGGACATGACGGTCGGACGCAACGAGGTGCTGGCGCTTCTGAAGTCTCTGGTGGCGGGAGCGAAGACCGCTCACCAGGTCCACACCCCGGAGATCGACCTCGCCGGCGACGAGGCACAGGTGATCTGGGCCGTGCAAGACCGTGCCGTATTCGACAACGGCACATCCGTCACCGGCTACGGGCACTACACCGAGCGTTGGGTCCGCCGGGCCGATGAATGGCTGCTCGCGTCGCTTCGACTGAGCCACCTGATCACCGACGTGAAGTCAACCGGGTGATATAACTTCACTTAGTATTAGAACTGAAGTTACGCTGGATCTGTGACTTCACTTCGCCCCATCACCTACGACGACGTTCGCTGGGAGCCGCATGGCGGGCGGCATACGGGTGGGACGCGAGCTCGGTACGGCACCTATCACCCCGCCGTGCCAGCCGAGATTGCAGACTTAGCGCTCGACCTCCCCACACGGGTGTTGGCCGACGCCGAGTCGGCCAGTCGCGAGATCGCACGCTTCGATGCCGAACTTGGCGGTGAGATCGCGCCGTTTGCCGCGGTGTTGCTGCGGTCGGAATCGGCCGCTAGCTCGCAGATCGAAAATTTGACCGCGACAGCGCGCGCGATCGGCGAGGCCGAGCTGCCCGGTGGCAAGGCCAGACGCAACGCAGAGTTGATCGTCGCCAATACCGCTGCGATGAAGGCGGCGGTCGCCCTGTCCGACACCGTGGACGCAGATGCCATCCTGGCGATGCACCGCGCATTGATGATCAACAACCCACGTCATACGCCGGGCGAGTTCCGGACAGAGCCGGTGTGGATCGGCGGTGGCGCCACACCGATCGGTGCGACCTTTGTCGGCCCGCGTCATGAGTTGATCGCTGGGGCGGTCGCCGACTTGATTGCTTTCGCGCAGCGCGCCGATGTTCCTGCGCTGCCGCAGATCGCAGTTGGCCACGCGCAATTCGAGACCATTCACCCCTTCACTGACGGCAACGGCCGCACTGGCCGCGCCCTGGTGCAAGCCCTATTGAGGAATAAAGGCCTGACGCGTCAGGTCACGGTGCCCGTGTCAGCCGGCCTGCTCGCCGACACCGACGCGTACTTCGCCGCGTTGACGAGCTACCGCGACGGTGACGCCGCGCCGATCGTCGATCGCTTCGCACAGGCCACAGTCCTGGCGATTGCCAACGGGCGCCAACTGGTCAGCGAACTTCGCGAGATCAGGGCGAACTGGAACGACGTGATCACGGCGCGGTCCGATTCGGCGGTGTGGAAGGTCGCCGATTTGTTGACCCGCCGCCCAGTCGTGAACGCCGCGCTGCTGGCTCAGGAGCTGGGTATGGAGTCCACCAACGCTCACCGCTACCTCAATCCGCTCACCGACGCGGGAATCCTCATCGAGGCGACCAAGGGACCCCGTAACCGAGTGTGGCGCTCTCCCGAAGTCCTCGCCGCGCTGGATGCTTTCGCCGAACGCGCCGGCCGGCGAGGTTGATGCGCGAGATTGCACCTCGGACATATCTGGTCGGCAGGGGTGGGTATTCGGCTCCGCATCGCCGCCACAACGGACGTTCTACTCGCCGCGGCGGCGGTACTCCTCAGCGATGCATCTCCATTGCAGGCCGGATCGGTCGGCCTCTGCGGAGCCTGCTACCTGCTGCTGCGCCATACTTCGCGAGAGCTTGTGGGCCGACCCGTAGTTGTTGTTGCCCTAGGTTTCACCGTCATTGCCGTATCGACCGCATCTCTGCCGCTTGACTTTCCGTGGCTGCGAGCACTCGCCGCGCGAACCATGTTTGTCGCCTACGTCGTGGCTGTCGGACCGTTTCTCCGAAGCGCCGCTATGACCCGACCTGCTGACCGACTTACGACGACGCGATCCACGCGAGGCGGCTGACCCGGGAGATCGGGAACGAACTGCGCACTAAGAACGACGAATAAACGCCGACAGAGCTTACTCGGTATGGCTAACTACCAACTCTGACCAGCGCCCCCGGCAGGAATCGAACCTGCGACCTAGGGATTAGAAGGCCCTTGCTCTATCCAACTGAGCTACGGAGGCAGCGCGTCGACAGTCTAGCGGGGCAGATTTGCCAGATGAGGCGCATGTAGGCCCCTGTGAATTGAAATCTCGGTGAGCGGAGACCGCGCAACCGTCAGTCGGCGCCGAATCGGTCCTGCAGCGCGACGTGCAGCCGCTGCACTTCCTTGAGCTTCTCCCGCAGCCGCAGCACCGGCTCGGGTGTGCGGTCGGCGCCCCAGCCGGCGTCACGCCGGTGCTCCCACCGGAGCTGGGCGACGGCGATCAGATGCTCCAGCTCGGCGATCTCGGCTTGCATCAACTCGCCGAACACCCTGGCCTGAGCTGCATCGTTGGGATGGCAGGCATGCTGGCTCGAAGGACGCGGAAACCGGCGGCTCAACGGCGCGGACAGGTGCGCGACGGACGTCGGCTCGGTACGAGTGGCCAGGCCACCGGCAGTCACCGCATAGGGATCCTCGAGAAGCATTCACAAATCGTCCTGTGAATCCCTTGGCGTTTCCTGGCGATCCAGGTGATGGACAGCGCACTGCCATTGTCCGTTCACTTTGCCGACGCGACACGCGGACCGCACGAGCTATCTAGCTTGTTTTGCCAATTTCTCGGCTGCTTGGCCTGCGGGGATGCCGCAGGCGTCAGAGCAAAGCCTGAGAGTTTCTTAGATTGGGCGGTTTTTGGGCTATGGTGTGACGACCAGCACACCGCCTGGTCGATGGCCGCACCCGCGGACCGGCAAACGCGTTAGGCGAGCTAAGGACAAGGGAGTCTGACCGCTTATGAGCAGCCCGATCGAGCAGGTCGCCGCGCAATGTACGCGTGCCTTCCACACTGGCTCGCTGCTGTTGCGTGGTTCGCCGGCTGCCGCCGGCTGGGTGCTGGGCTGGCTGTCCGCTGAATTCGCCCCGCACGTGCTCACCGGTCACGCGCTCTCCGCGGTCCCGTCGCCGCTGGAGAAGATCGCCGCCGCGCTGGCCG
>NZ_BEWG01000031.1:23675-34298 GCF_002723835.1 Mycobacterium sp. shizuoka-1
GCGCGCCGACACCGTCCTCGACTCGGCACTGCGGGAAACCTTCGGCGAGAATTACACCGCCGCTGTGCACCACCCGCTCGAGGCCTACACGGCTCGCAGGCCCAACCTGGCCGGCGTCCTCGACGCCATGCGCCATCGCGGGCGCTACGCAAAAAAGACGCGCAACATTTCCTACGGCCCCGGCGGGCGCAGCCACCTGCTGGACATCTGGCGCCGACCCGACCTGCCCGAGGGTTACCGCGCACCGGTGCTGATCCACGTCCCCGGCGGCGGCTGGTCGGTGAACGACAAACGGGGCCAAGGCTATCCGCTGATGACCCGGATGTCCGAGCTGGGCTGGATCTGCGTCTCGGTCAACTACAGCCGCAGCCCCCGCAACGCGTTCCCGGCGCACATCATCGACGTCAAGCGTGCCATCGCCTGGGTGCGGGCCAACATCGCCGAATACGGCGGCGACCCCGACTTCATCGCCATCACCGGCGGTTCGGCCGGCGGCCACCTGTCCTCACTGGCCGCGCTCACCGCGGGCGATCCCACCCTGCAGCCTGGCTTCGAGGCCGCCGACACCAGCGTGCAGGCCGCCGCGCCCTATTACGGCGTCTACGACCTGACCAACACCGACAACATGCATCCGCTGATGATGCCGCTGCTCGAGCACGTCGTGGTGCAGCGGCGCCTGGCCGATCACCCCGAGCTCTACCGCGACGCGTCGCCGCTGCATCGCATCCATCGCAACGCGCCGCCGTTCTTCGTGCTGCACGGCGAAAGTGACGCGGTGATCCCGAGTTCGCAGGCGCGGGCATTCACCGCCGCACTGCGAAAGTCCGGTCCTCGCACGGTGTCCTACGCCGAACTGCCCAACGCCCACCATGCCTTCGACACCATCGCCACTTTGCGTTGTCAGCTGGCGGCCGAGGCCGTGGCGAGCTTCCTCGGCATCGTCTACGGCAGGCACCTCGCGGCGGGCAAGCGAACCAGACGGGTCGCGGTCAGCTCGGCGAGCTGACCTCAGGCCACTGTCATCAAATAGTCGGCGCCGCCGACATAGACGATCGACGACGGGCTCGCGGTCACCGCGGCGGTCGCGATCGCGGCGGCGAATTCTTCGTCCGTGGGCAGCGGGGCCACGCTGATGATAGTTCCGTCGACCATGTCACCGGAGACCACCGTGAAGTGGATTCCCGCGTGGTCGAACTCGGAACGCATTGCGTAGAGCGCGGTTTCGCCCGCACGCTTGCTGGCGGCCAGTCCGGCGTAGCCCTTCGGCACTGCCTTGTGCGGATAGAAGTGGGCCTGGTGGCTGGTGACGAACACGATGCGAGACCCAGCCGGCATCAGCGGAATCGCCAGCACCGCGAGCCGGCGCTGGGTGTCGCGGTTGAGCCGCATCGCGGCGCCGGGGTCGGTGAGCATCTCGACACCGCCGGGCGTGTTGAGGATCAGCGCATCGAGCTTTCCGAACTCCGCGGCGATCTGCTGCATCATGGCCGCCGCCTCGGCGTCGTCGGAGACGTCGGCGGCCAGCGTCGACGCGCTGCCGCCGGCCGCGCGAATCGCGTCTGCGACCGCCTGCGCGGGACTGCTGTGTTCCCGGTAGTTCACGATCACGTGCGTGTCGGGGGCGGCGAGCTGGCGGGCCACCTCGGCTCCGATGCCTCGGGATGCTCCGGTGATCAAGACGACGCGTGCGGGTGTCTGCATGGCGGGCTCCTTGAGGTTGCTGCGCGACCCCCACCGTACACCCAAATTAAGAAAAATAAGGTAAATATAAGATCACGCTAAGGTCAGCGGTCGGCATCCGCCGCGGATTCGTCCGACCGCACAAGTGGCAGTGCGGGCGCTCGTCGGGCAGAGCAATTTGTGAGAAGCTGCGTTCTCAGACTCGGGGAGGGGCCTGTGGACGAATTGATGACCCGATTGCGCCGAGTGCTCGACTACAAGGTCAGCATCGCGGCGTTGATCGAGCTCGCCATGTGGCTGGCGATCCCGCACCTGCTCATCGGACTCACGTGGGCCTTCTTCCACGTGGAGGCAGTGCAACAGCTCGAGGACCAGCTGGGCCGGATTCTTCCGGCCGGCGCCGAGGTGGTCGCCTACGTGGTGGCGGCCGTGCTGTGGCCGGTGCTCGTGCTGCTGCCTTCGCTGTGCGTGGGTTGAGGTCTGGCCGACTCACAATCGATACCCGCCACCGCCGCGCGCCGACTAGCGTGGTTCTCGCCGCGCGAGCGAGCGACGCGAGGCAACCATGAGCGCTGACTGGTCCGCGAACGGGAGGGTGCCGGTGTCGATGAGGTGGGATCGATGAGCGGGCCCGTCGATGAACATGGTCTGCCGGACGAACTCGGCCCCCTCGACATGCTGCTGCATCGCGGCGAGGCCAATCCGCGGACCCGGTCGGGGATCATGGCGTGCGAGATCCTCGACAGCACGCCGGACTGGAACCGGTTCCGGTCGGCCTTCGAGAACGCCTCCCGCAAGGTGCTGCGGCTGCGGCAGCGCGTCGTCGTCCCGACCTTGCCGACGGCGGCGCCACGCTGGGTGGTCGACCCCGACTTCAACCTCGACTTCCACGTGCGCCGCGTCCGGGTCCCCGAGCCCGGCACGTTGCGCGAGGTTCTCGACCTCGCCGAGGTGAGCCTGCAGTCTCCGCTGGACATCTCCCGCCCGCTGTGGACGGCCACCCTGGTCGAAGGCCTGGAAGGCGGCAAGGCCGCCACCCTGCTGCATCTGAGTCATGCCGTCACCGACGGTGTCGGCGCCACCGCGATGTTCGCCGAAATCTACGACCTGGAACGTGACCCCGCGCCCCGCCCCGCACCGCCGCTTCCGGTTCCGCAGGATCTGACGCCCAACGACCTGATGCGCGAGGGGTTCAATCACCTTCCCGGCGCCATCGTCGGCGGCCTGTTCGGTGCGGTGTCGGGCGGCTTGTCGGTGCTCGGGCGCGTGGTGCGCAATCCGGGTACGGCCGTGTGGGACGCCGTCGACTACGCGCGCTCCGGCCGTCGGGTGATCGGCCGCGCGGCCGACCCGTCCCCGCTGCTGCGGCGGCGCAGTCTGTCCTCGCGCAGCGAAGCGATCGAGATGCGGCTGTCCGACCTGCGGGCGGCCGCCCACGCCGCGGGCGGCTCGATCAACGACGCCTATCTGGCCGGGCTGTGCGGAGCGTTGCGGCGCTATCACGAGGCGCTCGGCGTGCCGATCAACAGCCTGCCGATGGCGGTGCCGGTGAGCCTGCGCGCCGAGGCCGATCCGGCCGGCGGCAACCGCTTCGCCGGGGTCAACCTCGCCGCGCCGATCGCCGTCGCCGATCCTGCGGTACGCATCCAGAAGATCCGCAAACAGATGACCTCGCGGCGGGAGGAGGCGGCCATCGACCTGATGGGCGCCGTCGCGCCGGTCGTCGGGCTGCTGCCCGACGCCGTCCTGGAGGCCATGACCGGATCGGTGATCGCCTCGGACGTGCAGGCCAGCAACGTGCCCGTCTACGCCGGTGACACTTATATCGCCGGGGCAAAGGTGCTGCGCCAGTACGGCATCGGGCCGCTGCCCGGGGTGGCGATGATGGTGGTGCTGGTGTCGCGCGGCGGTTTCGCCACGGTGACCACCCGCTACGACCGCGCGTCGATCACCGACGAGGACCTGTGGGCCCAGTGCCTGCGGCAGGGATTCGACGAGGTGCTGGCGCTGGCCGGCGACCCGCCGCCGCGGGTGGTGCCCTCGTCGTTTCCCGATCCCGTCGACGTCTCCACCCAACCCTCCACGAACGGATCGGTGTCCTTCTGATGAGCGACAAGGAAATGCGCCTTCCCGGTTCGGTCGCCGAGGTGATGGCCAGCCCCGAGGGGCCGAAGATCGGCGCGTTCTTCGATCTGGACGGCACCCTGGTGGCCGGGTTCACCGCGGTCATCCTCACCCGGGAGCGGTTCCGCAGCCGCGACATGGGAATCGGGGAGCTGATCACGATGATCGCGGCCGGCCTCAACCACCAGCTGGGCCGCCTGGAGTTCGAGGAGTTGATCACCAAGGCATCGCAGGCGCTGCGCGGGCGCGCCCTGAGTGACCTGCACGAGATCGGTGACCGGTTGTTCGTGCAGAAGATCGAAAAGCGGATCTACCCGGAGATGCGCGAACTGGTGCACGCGCACATGGAGCGCGGGCACACGGTGGTGCTCAGCTCCTCGGCGCTGACCCTTCAGGTCGAGCCGGTGGCCAAATTCCTCGGCATCGAGAACACCCTGACCAACCGGTTTGAGGTCGACGAGAACGACGTGCTGACCGGAGAAGTGATCCGGCCCATCCTGTGGGGACCCGGCAAGGCCAACGCCGTGCAGAAGTTCGCCGCCGACAACGACATCGACCTCAAGCACTCCTACTTCTACGCCGACGGCGACGAGGACGTCGCGCTGATGTACCTGGTCGGCAACCCGCGGCCGACCAACCCCGAAGGCAAGATGGCCGCGGTCGCCCGCCGCCGCGGCTGGCCGATCCTGCAGTTCTCCAGTCGCGGCAGCGGTGGGCTGATGGGTCAGGTCCGCACCTTGCTCGGTGTCGGCGCGCTGGTGCCCGCCGCGACCGGCGCCATCTGGTGGGGCGCGCTGACCCGTAGCCGGCGCCGCGGCCTGAACTTCTTCACCACCGCGTTCCCCAACCTGCTGCTCGCCATCAACGGGGTCCGGCTCAACGTGCTCGGCGAGGAGAACCTGCGCAAGCAGCGGCCCGCGGTGTTCATCTTCAACCACCGCAACAACGCCGACCCGGTGATCGTGGCGTCGCTGTTGCGGGACAACTGGACCGGTGTCGGGAAGAAAGAACTCAAGGACGACCCCGTCGTCGGCACGCTGGGCAAGCTGACCGACACCGTGTTCATCGACCGCGACGACCCCAAGGCCGCGGTCGAAACCATGCACGAGGTCGAGGATCTGGTGGCCAAGGGCCTGTCGATCATGATCGCCCCGGAGGGCACCCGGCTGGACACCCGCACCGTCGGCCCGTTCAAGAAGGGACCCTTCCGGTTGGCGATGGCCGCCGGTGTTCCGCTGGTGCCGATCGTGATCCGCAACGCGGAGGTGATCGCCTCCCGGGATTCGTCGACCATGAACCCGGGCGAGGTGGACATCGTTGTCTACCCGCCCCTTTCGGTCGCGGACTGGACGCTGGACGACCTGTCGGACCGCATCGCCGAGGTGCGCCAGCTGTATCTGGACACGTTGAAGGATTGGCCGCAGGGCACGCTGCCGGTGCCGGAGATCTACCGCGACGCCACGGCCAAGAAGACACCGGCCGCGAAGAAGGCGCCCGCGAAGAAAGCGCCCGCGAAGAAGGCGGCGGCCAAAAAGACACCTGCGAAGAAGACAACCGCCAAGAAGACAACCGCGAAGAAGGCGCCCGCCAAGAAGGCGCCGAGCTCTGAGGGCAGCGCATGACCCACACCGACCACCTCGCCGACTTCAGCACCACCGACGACGCGCTGGTGCTGGCTTCGGTGTCGTCGAAGGCCGAATTCGAGCTGCTCAACGACTGGCTGCACGCGCAGCGACGGGCTCACCCCGACACCAAGGTCGAGGTGCTGCGCTTGCCCGCCGGCGATCCACCGCCCGGGGTGGTGGCTCAACTCGTCGAGGAGCTCGGGGTGGGGGAGGACCGGCTGGTCGTCCCGGTGCGGGTGTTCTGGGTCCCGGGCGGCTTGCCCACCCGGGTGAAGATCGTCGGCCTGCTGTCCGGACGGGACACCTACCGGCCGCCGGAGCTTCTGCAGCGCAACATCCTTCGCAAGGATCCGTCGCGGGCGCGCATCGTCGCCGGTGAGCCGGCCAAGGTGTCCGAACTGCGCCAGCAGTGGCACGAGAACACCGTCGGGGACAGCCCGCGCGACTTCGCCCGCTTCGTGCTGCGCCGCGCGGCGTTGGCGATCGAACGGATGGAGCTGCGGCTCCTGGGGCCGGAATACAAGTCGCCGCAACTGATCACCGACGAGCTGATGTCGTCTTCGCGGTTCATGGACGGCTTGGAGCAGATCCCCGGCGCCACCCCGGCCAAGGCCGAGGAGATGCTCAACGAGCTGGCGACCGGGTGGAGCAGGTTCTCCGTCGACCTGATCCCGAACCTCGGGCGGGCCATCTTCAGCCGCGGCTTCGATCCCCGCATCGATTACGACACCATGGAGATCGAGTCGATGCGGCGCGGGCTGGAGGACCACCCGGCCGTGCTGCTCTGGTCGCACCGGTCCTACCTCGACGGCGTCATCGTCCCGGTGGCGATGCAGGAGAACAAGTTGCCTCCTGCGCACACGTTCGCCGGCATCAACCTGTCGTTCGGGTTCATGGGCCCGCTGATGCGCCGCTCGGGCGTCATCTTCCTGCGCCGCAAGCTCGACGACCCGCTGTACAAGTACGTGCTGCGCCAGTTCGTCGGCTTCATCGTGCAGAAGCGTTTCAACCTCAGCTGGTCGATCGAAGGGACCCGGTCGCGCACCGGAAAGATGTTGCCGCCCAAGCTCGGTCTGCTCGCCTACGTCGCCGACGCCTATCTGGACGGTCGCAGTGAGGACATCCTGCTGCAGCCGGTCTCGATCAGCTTCGACCAACTCCACGAAACCACCGAGTACGCCAACTACGCCCGGGGTGGGGAGAAGACCCCGGAGAGCGCCGAGTGGCTGTTCAACTTCATCAAGGCGCAGGGGGAGCGCAACTACGGCAAGATCTACGTGCGCTTCCCCGAAGCGGTGTCGATGCGCCAGTACCTCGGCGAGCCGGGCGGCCCGATCGCCGGCGACGAAGCCGCCAAGCGGCTGGCCATGCAGAAGATGGCGTTCGAGGTGGCCTGGCGGATCCTGCGCGTCACCCCGATCAACGCGACCGGTCTGGTGTCGGCGCTGCTGCTCACCACCCGCGGCCGCGCGCTGACCCTCGGCCAGCTGCACCACACGCTGCAGGACTCGTTGGATTACCTTGAGCGCAAGCAGAATCCGATCACCAACAGCGCCCTGCGTCTGCGGACACCCGAAGGGGTGCGCGCCGCCGTGGACGCGCTGTCCAATGGGCACCCGGTGACCCGGGTCGACGGCGGGCACGAACCGGTATGGCGAATCGCCCCCGAGCACGAACACGAGGCGGCGTTCTACCGCAATACGCTCATCCACGCGTTCCTGGAAACGTCGATCGCCGAATTGGCGCTGGCCCACGCCGGACGCGCGCCCGACGGTGACCGGGTGGCGGTGTTCTGGGACCAGGCGATGCGGCTGCGCGATCTGCTGAAGTTCGACTTCTACTTCGCCGATTCGGCCGCGTTTCGCGAGCATCTCGCCGAAGAGATGTCGTGGCAGGACGATTGGGAGATCCAGGTGGCCGCCGGCGGTGACGCCGTGGACAACCTGTTGCGCCGCAAGCAGCCGCTGATGTCGCACGCGATGCTGCGGCCGTTCTTCGAGGCCTACGAGATCGTCGCCGACGTGCTCTGTGATGCGCCGACCGAGATCGAGGAGAAAGAACTGACCAAGCGGGCGCTGGGCGTGGGAGCCCAGTACGCGGCGCAGGGCAGGATCCGCAGCAACGAGTCGGTGTCGGCACTGCTGTTCGCGACGGCGCGTCAGGTCGCCGCCGATCAGCACCTGCTGGAGGCCGCCACCGACCTGTCGCAGCGACGCCACGAGTTCCTGCACGAGCTGCGCAGCATCCTGGCCGACATGGACCGCATCAGCGTGCTGTCCACCGAGCAGTTCTACGCCCGCGAGCTGAAATTACGCGGGCAGGGCGCCTGACCATACGCTGGAGCGCATGTCCGCACCCGTCGACCGCCGCAGCGCGGTGTGGCCGGTGCTGTGGCTGGTGGCGCTGCTGGCCGGAGCCACCGCCGCCGGTATCGGCGCGCTGTCGCTGGCCGATGCGCTGACGGCGACCGGTCTGCCCGACCCGGGACCGGTCACCACCTTGGGGCTGCCGTTCGTGCGGGCGGCCGGTGAGATCGCGGCGGTACTGGCCGTCGGGTCGTTTCTGTTCGCGACGTTCTTCACCCCGCCGCAAGACAGTGGGGTGCTCGACGTCGCCGGCTACCGGGCCCTGCGGATGGGCGTCACCGCCTCGGGGGCCTGGGCGGTGTGCGCGGCGCTGCTGGTCCCGCTGACCGTCTCCGACGTGTCCGGTCAGCCGCTGCGCGACCACCTCAACCCGGTCCAGTTGTGGTCGGTGGCCGGCCTGGTCGACACCGCCGGTGCCTGGCGGTGGACGGCGTTCCTGGCCCTGGTGGTTGCGATCGGCGGCCGGGCCGTCCTGCGCTGGTCGTGGACGCCGTTCTTGCTGGCCGGATCGCTCCTGACCCTCGTGCCGCTGGGCCTGACCGGGCATTCGTCGGCCGGTGGCGCCCACGACCTGGCCACCAACAGCCTGATGATCCACCTGGTGGCCGGCGCGCTGTGGGCGGGCGGACTGCTGGCGCTGCTGGCCCACGCGATGCGCGGCGGCGACCACCCCGGCCTGGCGGCGCG
The DNA here is from genome assembly GCF_002723835.1 of Mycobacterium sp. shizuoka-1. Classification (GTDB taxonomy): domain Bacteria; phylum Actinomycetota; class Actinomycetes; order Mycobacteriales; family Mycobacteriaceae; genus Mycobacterium. The sequence goes on from NZ_BEWG01000031.1 coordinate 32,158, forward strand.
GCGATTCTCGGCGGTGGCGCTCTGGTGCTTTCTCGCGATGGCGCTGTCCGGCCTGATCAACGCCTCGGTCCGGATGAGGATCTCCGACCTGTTCACCACCGAATACGGCTGGTTGGTGGTGGCCAAAGTCGTGGCCCTGTGCTCGCTGGGCCTCATCGGGTGGCGGCAACGCCGCGGACCGGTTGCCGCGCTGGCGGCCGATCCGCCGGCGCCGGGCGCGCTGATTCGGCTGGCGCTGGTCGAGGCGCTGGTGTTCGGGCTGACCTTCGGCATCGCGGTCGGGTTGGGCCGCACCCCGCCGCCTCCGCCGCTGTCGGCCAACCCGTCGCCGGCGGAGGTGGCGATCGGGTACGACCTGGCCGGGCCGCCGACCGTCGCGCGAATCTTGCTGGACTGGCGCTTCGACCTGGTGTTCGGCACCGCGGCCCTAGTGTTCGCTGCGGTCTACCTGGCCGGGGTGATCCGGCTTCGCCGCCGGGGCGACCAGTGGCCGGTGGGCCGGACGGTCGCCTGGCTGCTGGGGTGCGCGGTCCTGCTGTTCACCACCTCGTCGGGCCTGGGTGCCTACATGCCGGCGATGTTCAGCATGCACATGACCGCCCACATGCTGCTGTCGATGCTGGTGCCGATCCTGCTGGTGCTGGGCGCACCCGTCACACTGGCGCTGCGGGCGCTGCCGACCGCGGGCAAGGGCAACCCGCCCGGCCCGCGCGAGTGGCTGCTCGACGGGCTGCACAGCAAGTGGTCGCGGTTCTTCACCCACCCGGTGGTGGCCACCGTGATGTTCGTCGCCGGCTTCTACGGCCTGTACTTCGGCGGGATCTTCGACGCCGCGGTCAGCAACCACGGCGCCCACGTCCTGATGAACCTGCACTTCCTGATGAGCGGCTACCTGTTCTACTGGGTGGTGATCGGTGTCGACCCCACCCCGCGGCCGCTGCCGCCGGTGGCCAAGATCGCGATGGTGTTCGTCTCGCTGCCACTGCACGCATTCTTCGGCGTGGTGATGATGGGTATGCAGGACGTGCTGGGGGAGAGCTTCTACCGATCGCTGCACTTGAGCTGGCACACCGACCTCCTCGGTGATCAGCACCTCGGCGGCGGAATCGCTTGGGCTGCAGGCGAAATACCGCTTGTGGTGGTGATGGCAGCGCTGCTGATCCAATGGAGTCGCAGCGACCGGCGCACCGCCAAACGGCTCGACCGGGCGGCTGACCGCGACGAGGGCGCCGATCTGGCCGCGTATAACGCGATGCTGGCCGAGCTGGCCCGCCGCGATGCCAGCGGTACCAATCACTGATCGACGGCTCACCGACCGTAACGCCACGGCGGCGAAATCGCGGAGATGCCGCCGTGGCGTTACGTTCGCAATCGGTTCAGAGCGGATTGCCGTATCGGCGAGGTTCGGTCGTCGACGACGGCTCCGATCGCGCTTGCCTGGCAGGCAGCGTGAATGTTCTTGCCGGTACGCCTCGGGAATGTCGCCGATGCGCTCAGTGAGGTCCTCGAGACCCGGCTGGACCAGTCACCCGAGAGCAGCTGTCCCCACATCGCCCTTCATCCACACCCTCCTCGAGCGGGCCGACAGTCGTCACATGACTGTCGGGGTCCTGACGCCCACTGAGGGCGGACAACCCAACAGAACCGAAAGGACCCCAGCCATGTTCGAGACCCATCTGACCGTCGTCGGCCGCATCGTCACCGATCTTCGCCGCCGCGTCGTCGGCGACCAAGAGTTGATCAGCTTCCGGGTGGCCAGCAATTCCCGCCGCCGCATCGGTGACGGAACCTGGGAGCCGGGCAACTCGCTGTACATCACCGTCAACTGCTGGGGACGGCTGGTCACCGGGGTCGGCGCGGGCCTCTACAAGGGGGCGCCGGTGATCGTCGTCGGCGACATCTACACCAGCGAGTACGACGACAAAGAGGGCGTGCGGCGGTCGTCGCTGGAGATGCGGGCCAGCGCCGTCGGCCCGGATCTGTCCCGGGCCATCATCCGTTTCGAACAGCCCGCGCCCAAGCCGGCCGAACCCGTCGCGGACCAGCCCGACGGGGACGCCGCCCCGGATACCGACGGCGCCGGGGAGACGACGGCCTTGTCGCTGTCGGCGTAAGCGGGGGGTGCGATCGGTCCGCGGTCG
>NZ_BEWG01000031.1:34324-99205 GCF_002723835.1 Mycobacterium sp. shizuoka-1
CCACCGCGCGCGCCTAGGATGGTCGGCGAGCAATTCACGACTCAAGACGGAAGGCAACACCGCGGCAATGGCGGAATACATCTACACCATGCGGAAGGTCCGCAAGGCGCACGGCGACAAGGTCATCCTCGACGACGTCACGCTGGCCTTCCTGCCCGGAGCCAAGATCGGCGTCGTCGGCCCCAACGGTGCCGGTAAGTCGAGCGTCCTGCGCATCATGGCCGGTCTCGACCAGGCCAACAACGGCGACGCGCTGCTGGCGCCGGGCGCCTCGGTCGGCATCCTCATGCAGGAGCCCCAACTCGACGAGACCAAGACCGTCCGGGAGAACGTCGAGGACGGCGTCGCGATCAAGGCCAAACTCAACCGGTACAACGAGGTCGCCGAGCTGATGGCGACCGACTACACCGACGAGCTCATGGAGGAGATGGGCAAGCTCCAGGAGGAGCTGGACGCCGCCGACGCCTGGGACATCGACTCTCAGCTGGAGCAGGCAATGGACGCGCTGCGCTGCCCGCCGCCCGACGAGCCGGTCACCCACCTGTCCGGTGGTGAGCGCCGCCGCGTCGCGTTGTGCAAGCTGCTGCTGTCCAAGCCGGACCTGCTGCTGCTCGACGAACCGACCAACCACCTCGACGCCGAGAGCGTGCTGTGGCTCGAGCAGCACCTCGCCGACTACAAGGGCGCCATCCTCGCGGTCACCCACGACCGCTACTTCCTGGACAACGTCGCCGAATGGATCCTCGAGCTCGACCGCGGCCGGGCCTTCCCGTACGAGGGCAACTACTCGACGTATCTGGAGAAGAAGGCCGAGCGCCTCGAGGTCCAGGGCAAGAAGGACCAGAAGCTGCAGAAACGGCTCAAGGAAGAACTCGCCTGGGTCCGCTCCGGCGCCAAGGCCCGGCAGGCCAAGAACAAGGCCCGCCTCGGCCGGTACGAGGAGATGGTCGCCGAGGCCGAGAAGACCCGCAAACTCGACTTCGAGGAGATCCAGATCCCGGCCCCGCCGCGGCTGGGCAACGTCGTCGTCGAGGTCGACCACCTGGACAAGGGCTTCGAGGGACGCACCCTGATCAAGGACCTGTCGTTCACTTTGCCGCGCAACGGCATCGTCGGAGTCATCGGCCCCAACGGCGTCGGCAAGACGACGCTGTTCAAGACCATCGTCGGGCTCGAGGCGCCCGACAGCGGCACGGTCCGGGTCGGGGACACCGTCAAGCTCAGCTACGTCGACCAGAGCCGGGCCGGCATCGACCCGAAAAAGACGGTGTGGCAGGTGGTTTCCGACGGGCTCGACTACATCGAGGTCGGCCAGAACGAGATCCCGTCGCGGGCCTACGTGTCGGCGTTCGGGTTCAAGGGACCCGATCAGCAGAAGCCGGCCGGCGTGCTTTCCGGCGGTGAGCGCAACCGGCTCAACCTGGCGCTCACCCTCAAGGAGGGCGGCAACCTGATCCTGCTCGACGAGCCCACCAACGACCTCGACGTCGAGACCCTGTCCTCGTTGGAGAACGCGCTGGAGAGTTTCCCCGGCTGTGCGGTGGTGATCAGCCACGACCGCTGGTTCCTCGACCGCACCTGCACCCACATCCTGGCGTGGGAGGGCGACGACGACAACGAGGCCAAGTGGTTCTGGTTCGAGGGCAACTTCGGGGCCTACGAGGAGAACAAACTCGAGAGACTGGGAGCCGACGCGGCTCGTCCGCACAGGGTCACCCACCGCAGGCTCACACGCGACTAATGTGGCGCTGCGGACCAGCGTCGGTTCGCGAGCTGATCAGGAGCGGCGGGTATGACGGTTGACCCCAGAACTACCGAGTCGATGAGCGAGGCCTACCTCGCCACCTATCGCGGCCCCCACGGTGGAGCCCCCGACCTCGACGTCGATGCCAGCGACACCGGTCCGCTGGTCGTGGCGGCCGCCGAGCGGGCGGTCCCGCCGGGCCTGATCGCCGCCCAGGAGCGCCTGGCGCACTCCCGGGTGATCGGGGAGACCCTGGTCGCGATCTACTCCGGCGACGATCCCGGCGGCTTCGGGCCCGCACTGCAGATCGTGACCGACCAGGCGACGTTGTTGCTGGACTCGGTGACGGTGCTGCTGCACCGGCTCGGTGTCTCCTACGTCGCCCTGATGAACCCCGTGTTCCGGGTGCGACGTGGGGCTGACGGCGAACTGCTCGACGCGCGTCCGCTGGCCGAGACCGGAGCGGATGCGCCCGGCATCGACGAGTCGTGGATCCACGTTCAGCTCTCGCCGTCGGTCAACCGCAGGGCACTCGCCGAGGCCGAGCGGATGCTGCCGATGGTGGTGGCCGACGCCCGCCAGGTGGCCCTGGACTCGGTGGCGCTGAGCGCAGCGCTGCGCGACTTGGCCGGCGAACTCGACACCGACCAGGGCACTCGGTTCGCCGGGCCCGACCGCGCCGATGTCGCCGACCTGCTGCGCTGGCTGTCCGAAGGCAATTTCGTGCTGCTGGGCTGCCAGGACTGCAGAGTGGGCGACGGCGCCGCGACCGTGGTGGAGTCCAGCCGGCTGGGCGTGGCACGGCTGCGCACCGAGGTCTTGCCCGAGCTGACGCACCCGGGCGATCTGCTGCAGCTCGCGCAAGCCACGATGCCCAGCTTCCTGCGCTACGGCGCCTACCCGTACATCGTGGTGATCCGCGAGCGCACGCCTTCCGGCGGGCAGGAGCGAAGCGACTCGGGGATCGGCTCCAGGGATATCGAGCACCGATTTGTCGGGCTGTTCACCGCGACCGCAATGAGCGCCAATGTCCTTGACATTCCGCTGATCTCCCGGCGGGTTCGCGACGTGCTGGCGCTGTCGCACGACGACCCCAGCCACCCCGGGCAGCTGATGCTCGACATCGTCCAGACCATCCCGCGCTCCGAACTGTTCTCGCTGACCGCCGAGCAGCTGCTCGCGATGGCGACCGCCGTGGTCGATCTCGGCTCGCGGCGCCGGGCGCTGTTGTTCCTGCGTGTCGGCCAGCTCGGCCACTTCGTGTCGTGCCTGGTCTATCTGCCCCGCGACCGGTACACCACCGCGGTCCGGCTGGCCATGCAGGACATCCTGGTCCGCGAGTTCGGCGGCCTGAGTATCGACTACACCGCCAGGGTCAGTGAATCACCCTGGGCGGTCGTGCATTTCACCGTCCGTCTGCCCGACGGTTCCACCTTTGAGTCGATTGACGGCAGCGAGGCCAACCGCGCGCGCGTGCAGGGACTGCTCACCGACGCCTTGCGTACCTGGGGCGATCGGCTGATCGGTTCGGCGCGGGCCGGCAAAATCGACCAGGCCATCGCCGAGCACTACGCCGACGCGCTGCCCGAGGAGTTCAAGCAGGCCGTCACCTCGACCGAGGCGATCACCGACATCGGCTACATCGAGGCGCTGCAGGCGGATTCGGTCAAACTGCAGTTCGAGAAGGGCGACGAGGGCAACGAGGCCTTCCTCACCTGGTACCTCGGCGGATCGACGGCGTCGCTGAGTCACCTGCTGCCGATGCTGCAGTGTATGGGCGTGCTGGTCCTCGAAGAGCGGCCGTTCACCGTCGTCCGCCCGGACGGGCTGAAAGTCTGGATCTACCAGTTCAAGATCCGGCCCGACGCCTCGATGCCCGACGCCGCCACCCCCCAGGAATGGGACGCCACCGCGGAGCGGTTCGCCGACGCTGTCACCGCCATCTGGCAGGGCCGCGCCGAGATCGACCGGTTCAACGAACTGGTGCTGCGGGCCGGGTTGACCTGGCAGCAGGTCGCGGTGCTGCGGGCATACGCAAAATATCTGCGCCAGGCGGGCTTTCCCTACAGTCAGTCCCACATCGAGTCGGTGCTCAACGGAAACCCGGGGACCGCCCGCTCGCTGATCAACCTCTTCGAGGCCATGCTCGATCCGGCGTCTGCCGACAAGGGCCTGGACGCGCTGGCCGCGGCCGACGCCGTGGCAGCCGACATCGACGCCCTGGTCAGCTTGGACACCGACCGGGTGCTGCGGGCATTCGCCTCGATGATCCAGGCGACGCTGCGCACCAACTTCTTCGTCACCAGCCCGGACTCGGCGCACGCCCAGAATGTGCTGTCGCTCAAGCTCAATCCGCAACTCATCGACGAGTTGCCGCTGCCACGGCCGAAATTCGAGATCTTCGTGTACTCGCCTCGAGTCGAGGGTGTGCACCTGCGGTTCGGCTACGTCGCCCGCGGCGGCCTGCGTTGGTCGGACCGCCGGGAGGATTTCCGCACCGAGATCCTGGGCCTGGTCAAGGCGCAGGCCGTCAAGAACGCCGTCATCGTGCCGGTCGGCGCCAAGGGCGGCTTCGTCGTCAAGAAGCCGCCCGCCCCGCTCGGTGACGCCGCCGCCGACCGGGACGCGTTCCGCCACGAGGGAATCGCGTGCTACCGGCTGTTCATCGCGGGCCTGCTCGACGTCACCGACAACGTCGACCGCGCCACCGGCGAGGTCGTCGCCCCGCCCGGCGTGGTCCGCCGCGACGGCGACGATGCCTACCTCGTCGTGGCCGCCGACAAGGGCACCGCCACGTTCTCCGACATCGCCAACGAGGTCGCCAACTCCTACGGCTTCTGGCTGGGTGACGCGTTCGCCTCCGGTGGCTCGGTGGGCTACGACCACAAAGCCATGGGCATCACCGCCAAAGGCGCCTGGGAATCGGTCAAGCGGCACTTCCGCGAGATGGGGGTGGACACCCAGAGCGAGGACTTCACCGTCGCCGGGGTGGGCGACATGAGCGGCGACGTGTTCGGCAACGGCATGCTGCTGTCGCGGCACATCAGGCTGATCGCCGCCTTCGACCACCGGCACATCTTCATCGACCCCGATCCGGATGCGGAGCGGTCCTGGGCGGAGCGGCGCCGGCTTTTCGACCTGCCTCGGTCGAGCTGGGAGGACTACGACCCCAGCCTGATCAGCGCAGGCGGCGGTGTGTTCAGCCGCCAGCAGAAGGCCATCCCGGTGAGCCCGCAGATGCGGGACGCGCTCGGACTGCGCAGCGACGCCGACGAAATGACTCCGCCGGCCCTGATGAAGGCGATCATGCAGGCCCCGGTGGACCTGTGGTTCAACGGCGGTATCGGCACGTACATCAAGGCCGAGTCGGAATCGGACGCCGAGGTCGGCGACCGTGCCAACGACGCGGTGCGGGTGAACGGGAATCAGGTGCGGGCCAAGGTGATCGGCGAGGGCGGCAACCTCGGTGTGACATCGCTGGGGCGCGTCGAGTTCGACCTGTGCGGCGGCCGGATCAACACCGACGCCATGGACAACTCCGCCGGTGTGGACTGCTCCGACCACGAGGTCAATATCAAGATCTTGGTCGACGCGCTGGTCACCGCGGGCAAGGTCAGTGTCGACGAGCGCACCGAGCTGCTGGCGTCGATGACCGAGGAGGTCGGCCGGCTGGTGCTGACCGACAACGTCGACCAGAACGACCTGATGGGCACCAGCCGCGCCAACGCCGCGGCTCTGCTCAACGTGCACGCCCGCCAGATCGCCGAACTCGAACAGCGGCGCGGGCTCAACCGGGAGCTGGAGGCGCTGCCGTCCAACAAGGAGATCCGCCGCCGGCAAGAGGTCGGGATCGGGCTGACCTCACCGGAATTGGCCACCCTTATGGCGCACGTCAAGCTCGCGCTCAAGGAGGAGGTGCTGGCCAGCGATCTGCCCGACCAGGAAGTGTTCGCCGCCCGGCTGCCGCAATACTTCCCGAGCCGGCTGCGTGACACCTTCACCACCGAGATCCGCAGCCATCAGCTGCGTCGCGAGATCGTCACCACGATGCTGGTCAACAACGTCGTCGATGTCGGCGGCATCACCTTCGCCTACCGCGTCACCGAGGACACCGGCGTCGGGTACGTCGACGCGGTCCGCACGTTCGTGGCCACCGACGCGATCTTCGGCATCACCGGGGTGTGGCAGCGCATCCTCGACGCGTCGCGCAACCACGAGCTGCCGGTCAACGTCTCCGACCGGATGACGCTGGATCTGCGCCGCCTGCTCGACCGGGCCGCGCGGTGGCTGCTGAACTACCGCCCGCAACCCCTGGCGGTCGGCGCCGAGATCAACCGGTTCGCCGCCAAGGTGGCCGAGCTGACGCCGCACATGCCGCAGTGGCTGCGCGGCGACGACAAGGCGATCGTCACCAAGGAAGCCGGTGAGTTCGCCGCGCACGGTGCCTCGGCCGAGCTGGCCTACGGGGTGGCCAGCGGGCTGTATCAGTACAGCCTGCTCGACGTGATCGACATCGCCGACATCGTCGACCGCGACCCCGCCGAGGTGGCCGACACCTACTTCGCGTTGATGGATCATCTGAGCACCGACGGGCTGCTGACCGCGGTGTCCGGGCTGCCCCGCGACGACCGCTGGCACGCGCTGGCCCGATTGGCCATTCGCGACGACATCTACGGTTCGTTGCGGGCATTGTGCTTCGACGTGCTGGCCGTCGGCGAGCCCGACGAGACGGGCGAGGAGAAGATCGCCGAGTGGGAGCACACCAATGGATCACGGGTCGAGCGGGCGCGGCGCACGCTGGCTGAGATCTACGCCGACGAGGAACGCGATCTGGCCACGCTGTCGGTGGCGGCCCGCCAGATCCGCAGCATGACGAGGACGAGTGGAACAGGGACAAGTGGATAAGGGATTCACAACGGGCGTGCACGTGCGCTGGTCGGATATCGACATGTACCAGCACATCAACCACGCCACCATGGTGACGATTCTCGAGGAGGCGCGGGTGGACTTCCTGCGCGAACCCTTCGCCGATGACATCGCCACCATCGGATTGCTCATCCACGAGGTGCAGGTTCTCTACAAAGGCCAACTGCGTCTTGCTGATTCGCCGCTGCAGGTGACGATGTGGACCAAGCGGCTGCGCGCGGTGGACTTCACGCTCGGCTACGAGGTGCGGTCGCTGACCGCCGAACCGGACTCCCGGCCGTCGGTGATCGCCGAGACGCAATTGGCCGCCGTGCACATCGAAGAGCAACGGCTGGTTCGGCTTTCGCCCAAGCATCGGGAGTACCTGCAGCGCTGGCAGCGATGAGTCTCACCATCGTCGACGCCGCCCACCGCAACGATCTCGCGGCCTTCGTCGAGCGAGCGCTGCGCCTCGACGACGCCGCGGTGATCCGGCTGCGCCGACGCGCCGACGGCCTGATCGCAGCGTGGGTGGCCACCGGGTTGGACGTGCTCGCGGTCCGCGCCGTCGAGGGGGAGCTCAGCCCGGCGGATCTATCCTGCGGGGCAGACGGATTGGCCCGCGGCCTGCGCGACGCCGACGTCGCGGGCCGCGTCGATCCCGGGTTTCCGATGGACTCCGCGTGGCGGGGCGTGCTACCTCCGGACACCGGATTCAGCCATCTCGACGACGTGCCTGCGGCGGTGCTCACCGACCTGGCCCAGCGCGGCGCGGACCTGGCCAAGGAACACGGCAGCGCGCACGGGCCACCGTCGTCGCTGCTGGACTCCGACGTGCTGCAGGTGACGTCGGGCGACACCGCCGTCGGCGTGCCGATGCGGTGCGTATTCGCCCTGACCGCAATGGGTTTCGTCCCCGATCCGGCGGGGCCGCAGGAGATCGTCCGGGTGCGGCTTTCGCCGACCTGGCTGCGCATCGACGCACGCTTCGGCTCGGTGTATCGCCGCCGGGGAGACCCAGCGCTGGTGCTGCGGTGACGGCCGATACGAGCTCTGAGCGGCTGCCGTTCAGAGAACGCCCGACCGCCCGGGTGATCGTCGGTGGTGCGGCCGGGCTCATCGTCACTGTGGCCATGTGGGCTCATGCCGGGGCCTTGTCGCTACTGGCCGGCTGGAGCGCGCTGGCGCTGACGTTCACCGGCTGGACCTGGAGCCTCCTGTGGCCCATGGACCATCGGCGCACCGCCTCGCACGCCGGCAGCGAGCAGCCGGGACACGTCGCTGTCATCAGCCTGATCCTCGGTGGCGCGATGGCCAGCCTTGCGGGTGTGGGCGTCCTGCTGCGCCGCGCCGACGACCTGGCCGCCGGCTGGCTGGCGGTCGGCAGCATCGTGCTGTCCTGGCTGACCATCCACACCCTGTTCGCGCTGATTTATGCCAAGCACTACTTCGACCACACCCATCCGGGCGGGATCGACTTCAACGATCCCGGCCGGCATGACAAGCCCGCCTACTCGGACTTCTTCTACGTCGCGTTCGCGGTAGGCATGAGCTTCGCGATCTCCGACACCAACCTGACCAGCAGACGGATGCGCAAGACCGCGCTGGCGCACGGCCTGCTGTCCTTCGTGTTCGGGACCATGATCATCGCCTCGGTGGTGAACGTGGTGTCCTCTGCGGGTAGCTAGCCCGTCGCGATCCAGGCCGCCGAATCCGGCGGCAGCTCGCCATCGACCAACGGCGCGCTGACCGCGAGCAACTCGCCGTCCGGCAGCGCCAGCGCAGTGCTTCCCGCGTTGAGCACGCACAGCACGCCGCCGGACACGAACGCGACCGCGTCGGCCCGCACCTGCAGCCACTCGACGTCGTACTCGGTGAAGTGAAAGCGGCTGCGGCGCAAGTGCAGGATCGTGCGGAAGAACGCCAGTGTGGAATCCGGGTCGGCGCGCTGACGCTCGACGGTCAGGCCCGCCCAGTCCGGCGGCATCGGCAACCAGGTGTCGGGGTTCGACGAGAAGCCGAACGGGGGCGCCTCACCCGCCCATGGCATCGGCACCCGGCAGCCGTCGCGACCGCGTTCGGTATGTCCGGAGCGCTCCCACACCGGGTCGACCAACACCTCGTCGGGCAGCTCCACATTGGGCAGGCCCAGCTCTTCGCCGTTGTAGAGGAACATCGCCCCGGGCAGCGCCAGCATCGCCATCGCCATCGCCCGGGCCCGGGCGACTCCGCGGGCGCCACCGCCATAGCGGGTGACCTCACGTTCGACGTCATGGTTGGACAGCGTCCAGGTCGGGCTGGCGTCGGCCAGTGAGGCCGCCGCCAGCGCGTTCTCGATCGCGCTGTGGATGCTGGTCGCCTCGAATTCGGCTCGGACCAACCGGAAGTTGAAGCCCATGTGCAGTTCGTCGGGCCGCAGGTACTTCGCGAAGTCCTCGTTCTCGAACACCCAGATCTCGCCGATCGTCACGGCGTGCGGGTAATCGTCGAGGACCGCACGGATTCCGCGATGGATCTCGTGCACTCCCTCGTGGTTGAACCGCGGATCGTCGTCGTCGAGGGTGAGCATTTCGAGATCGGGGTTCGTCATGTCCGGCAGGCCGGGCGGTTTGGCCATCCCGTGGGCGACGTCGATGCGGAACCCGTCCACGCCGCGGTCGAGCCAGAACCGCAGCGTCTTCTCCAGGTCGGCGAACGCCTCGGGGTTGTCCCAGTTGATGTCCGGCTGTTCGGCGTCGAACAGGTGTAGATACCACTGGCCCGGCGTGCCGTCGGCTTCGGTGACCCGGGTCCAGGCCGGCCCGCCGAACACCGACACCCAGTTGTTCGGCGGCCTGTCGCCGCCAGGACCGAGCCCGTCGCGGAAGATATAGCGTTCGCGCTCGGCGCTTCCCGGCGGCGCGGCCAGCGCGGCCTGGAACCAGACGTGCGCGGAGCTGGTGTGGTTGGGCACCAGGTCCATCGTGACGCGGATACCGCGAGCGTGCGCGTCGTCGATGAGCCCTTCGAGCGCGGCCAGCCCGCCGAACAGCGGGTCGACATCGCGGGGGTCGGCCACGTCATAGCCGTGGTCGGCCATCGGCGAGACCATCACCGGGTTGAGCCAGATCGCGTCGACCCCCAGCCAGCTGAGGTGGTCGAGGTGGGCCGCCACACCGCCGAGATCACCGACGCCGTCACCGTTGCTGTCGGCGAACGAGCGGGGATAGACCTGATAGAAGATCGCGGTCGCCCACCACGGCACGGCAACAGGCTGGGTCATCGACGTCCTTCGGGGGTCTAGAAGGCGGAATTCACCATCGCTTGCGCGGCCATCTCGAGATAGGCCAGCAGCTCCCGGCGATGCTCGTCGTCGAGCGTCGCCGAATCGATCGACGCCACCGCGCTGTGCATGCAGCGCAGCCAGGCGTCGCGTTCCAGGAAGCCGATCCGGAACGGGACGTGACGCATCCGCAGCCGCGGGTGGCCGCGCTGATCGGAATAGGTCCGCGGGCCGCCCCAGTACTGCTCCAGGAACATCCGCAGCCGGTCCTCGGCGGCGTCGAGCTCATCCGGTGGGTACAGCGGAAGCAGCACCTCGTCCTCTCGAACCAGCTCGTAGAAGCGGGACACGATCTTGCGGAACGTCTCGGCGCCGCCTACCGCGTCGTAAAACGTCTGCCCGTCCCCGTCGGCCTGAGTCTCCGTCACCCCACCATTGTGTACGGCGGCCTCCGGCGCGAGGTGTGTCACCCGATGTTCACGGATTTGACCTGCGAACACGGGACAAATAGTCGTGCGGTGGCGGCAGATCCATGGTGGACTAGTCCGCGGAGGACGCATGGCGCAGCGCAAACGGAACCGCGGTCACCGCGCCGCGGCGGGCCCGATCGGGTCACTACCGAGTTCAAGCCTGCACGCCGACCCTCACATACCCAGCCCGGCCGACGGATCAGTGTGGGGACGTCGCCGGGTGCTGTTGCTGAACTCGACCTACGAACCGCTGACGGCGCTCCCCATGCGCCGGGCGGTGATCATGCTGCTGTGCGGTAAGGCAGACGTCGTCCACGACGATCCCGGCGGCCCGGTGATCCACTCGGCCACGAGGGCGATCGTGGTGCCGTCGGTGATCCGGCTGCGCAGCTTCGTGCGGGTGCCCTACCGGGCGCGTATCCCGATGACGCGCGCGGCGTTGATGCATCGGGACCGGTTCCGGTGCGCCTACTGCGGGGCCAAGGCCGACACCGTCGACCACGTGGTGCCCCGCAGTCGCGGCGGGGAGCATTCGTGGGAGAACTGCGTGGCAGCCTGCGCGCCGTGCAACCACCGCAAGGCCGACAAGCTCCTGACCGAACTCGGCTGGACATTGCGGCTGGTGCCGATGCCCCCGAAGGGCCAGCACTGGCGGCTGCTGTGCACCATCAAGGAACTCGATCCGGCCTGGGTGCGCTACCTGGGTGAAGGCGCGGCGTGAGACTGCTACGGTTTGCCCCGTGAGCACTGCAGCCATTCATTCGATGATGGGCGGAATCCCGCTGCTGTTGGTAGCGATACTCGCCGCGATGATCTTCGCCCGTAAAGGCAACCACCCTGCGACCTACAAGATGTCCGAGCCGTGGACCCACGCGCCGATCCTGTGGGCGGCCGTCGACGAGGTCGTTCCCGGCGGTGGCCATCACGGCCACGGTGCAGCCGAAGTGACTGTGGGAGGTGGAGCAAGTGGCAAGTGGTGACCACGGGACCGTAGCGACCGTCGATCCGGCCAACCTGCCGTACGGATGGGCGCAGACCGCCAGCGGCCGCCTGTCGGGCGTCACCGAGCCGGGCGAGCTGTCGGTGCACTATCCGTTCCCGATCAGCCAGCTCGTCGAGCTCGACGAGGCGCTGAAGTACGGCAGCCGCCAGTCCAAGGCCCGCTTCGCGGTCTACATCGGCGACTTGGGCAGCGACACCGCAGCGCGGGCCCGTGAGATCCTCGCCGACGTCCCCACCCCGAACAACGCGGTACTGATGGCGGTCTCACCGGATCAGCGGGCGATCGAAGTCGTCTATGGGGCCGACGTGCGCAGCCGTGGCGCGGAATCCGCCGCCCCGCTCGGGGTGTCGGCCGCCGCGTCGGCGTTCAAAGAGGGCAACCTGATCGACGGCCTGGTGAGCGCCGTGCGGGTGATGTCGGCAGGCATCTCCAGGCCGTAGTTCTGGCTCCTGATCGCGACGTAACGCTCCAGGAAGGCGCGTTCGTCGAGGCGTTTGCGCCGCATCCAGCCGGTGACTTCGTCGTTGCACTTGCTGGCATTGCACGCCGCGCAGGCGGGCACGACATTGTCGACGGTGTACCGGCCGCCGCGGGAGATCGCCATGACGCAGTCCCGTTGTAGCGGCTTGCCCTTAACGCCGCAGTAGGCGCAGCCGTTCCAGGCGTCTTTGAGCGCTGCCCACTGTTCCTCGGTCAGGTCGTTGACCGCGGCCTTCACCCGCTTGGTGCGTCTGCGCGCCGCGCGGGCCCGCCTGGTGTTCTTCGCCGCCATGGCGCGATCATGGCAGCGCGAGGTCAGCTGGCGTCGAAGGCGCGCGCTTTCAGCGAGCGTTCGACGCCGGCCCGGCCCTCCAGGACCAGCCTGCGCAGCGCCGACGGCAGGTCCTCGCTCAGGAAGGTGTCGGCGGCCGCCAGGGCTTCGGGGCTGATATCCCACGACGGGTACAGGCCGATCACCACGGTCTGCGCGACCTCGCTGGAGCGGCGCTCCCAGACCCCGGGGATCGCCGCGAAGTAACGGTCGGTGAACGGCTGCAGCAGAGCGCTCTGCCCGGCCGGGGCGAACCCGCCGATGATCGCGCGGGCGGTGATGTTGGCCAGGGTGTCGTCCTCGATCACCTGCTGCCACGCCGACTCCTTGACCGCGAGCTGCGGTCGGGCGGCGGCGGCCGCCGCCGCGTGGCGCCGGCCGGCGGCGGTGGGATCGCGCTGTGCCTCGGCGTCGATGAACGGCGTCTGCACGCCGTCGCCGTCGATGTCACCGGAGGCGGCCAGCGCGGTGACGATGCGCCAGCGCAGATCGGCGTCGATCACCAGCCCGGGCAGGTTCACCTCGGCCGGCTCGTTGTCCAGCAGAGTCGCCAGCACCGCCACGTGATGCAGCTGCAGCACCGACGCGCACAGCGCATTGACGAACGCGAGCTGATGATCCGAGCCGGCAGGCGACTCGCGCGCGAGGTCCAGCAGTCGGTCGGCGAAGGCCGGCCAGCCATTGGCACAGGCCCAGGCCGGGTCGGCGTAGGAGTTCAGCGCGGTCTGGGCCTGCAGCAGCAGCCGCTGGGCCACCCCGACCTCGGTCTCGGCCTGCACGCCGCTCATCACCAGCGCGACGAAGTCGCGGGCTTTCAGCTCGGCGTCGCGGGTCATCTCCCACGCCGCCGACCACACCAGCGTGCGCGGCAGCGGCTCGGAGATGTCGGCGATGCGGCTCAGTGCGGTCTGTAGGGACTTCTCGTCCAGCCGCAGCGAGCAGTAGGTCAGGTCGTCGTCATTGACCAGGATCAGCTTTCCACGCGAAACACCTTGCAGCGCAGGAACATCGGTGACCGGACCAGCGACGTCGAGTTCCTCGCGGTGCACGCGGACCAGCTTGCCGGTGGTCGGGTCGTCGTCGTAGATGCCGACCGCGAGCCGGTGCACTCGGGTCTCGCCCGCGCCGGGTGCCGCACCGCCCTGGGTGATCGCGAAGCGGGTGAACGTGCCGTCGGCGTCGACGTCGAAATCGGCGCGCAGGGTGTTGAGGCCGGTGGTCTTCAACCACTGGCGTCCCCAGTCGGACAGGTCGCGGCCAGAGGCTTTCTCCAGCGCGCCCAGCAGATCGTCGAAGGTGGCGTTGTCGAAGGCGTGCGCGGCGAAGTAGTCGCGCAGCCCGGCCAGGAAGTGCTCGAGCCCGACGTAGGCAACCAGCTGCTTGAGCACGCTGGCACCCTTGGCGTAGGTGATCCCGTCGAAGTTCACCTCGACGGCGTGCAGGTCGGGGATGTCGGCGGCCACCGGGTGGGTGGACGGCAGCTGGTCCTGGCGGTAGGCCCACGACTTCTCGACGTTGGCGAACGTCGTCCACGCCTGGTCGTACTCGGTGGCCTCGGCCTGGCACAGCACCGAGGCGAACGTCGCGAACGACTCGTTGAGCCACAGGTCGTCCCACCAGGTCATGGTGACCAGGTCGCCGAACCACATGTGCGCCATCTCGTGCAGCACCGTCTCGGCACGCCGTTCGTAGCTGTACCGGGTGACCTTGGACCGGAAGACGTAGTCCTCCAGGAACGTCACCGCACCGGCGTTCTCCATTGCACCGGCATTGAATTCGGGCACGAACAGCTGGTCGTACTTCCCGAACGCATACGGCACGCCGAAGTTGCGGTGGTAGAACCCGAAGCCCTGCTTGGTCTCGGTGAACAGACGCTCGGCGTCCATGAACTCCGCCAGCGAGGACCGGCAGAACAGGCCGAGCGGGATCTCGCCGTGCTCGTCGGTGTAGACGTCGTCCCAGCGGGCGTACGGCCCGGCGATCAGCGCGACCAGGTAGGTACTCATCCGCGGCGTGGTGGCGAAGGTGTGCACGCCGTCGACCACCGACACCGTCGCGCCGTTGGAGATCACCTGCCAGTGCGACGGCGCGGTCACCACCACGTCGAAGGTGGCCTTGAGGTCGGGCTGGTCGAAGCAGGCGAACATCCGCTTGGCGTCGGCGGTTTCGAACTGCGAGTACAGGTAGACCTCACTGTCGACAGGGTCGACGAAGCGGTGCAGACCCTCACCGGTGTTGGAGTAGCGGCAGTCCGCGTCGAGCACCAGGACGTTGCTCTTCGCCAGCCCGCGCAACGGGATGCCGGTGGACTCGTCGTAGCCCGAGACGTCGATCGGCTGGCCGTTGAGCACCGCGCTGTGCACGGTGTCGGCGGCCAGGTCGATGTAGGTGTCGGCGCCGGGCAGTGCCTCGAATGCGACGGTTGTGGTGGACCGGAACGTCGTCTCGGAGCCGGTCGTCAGATCGAGAGCGATGGAGTAGTTGCCGACGGTGACCAGAGCGGCGCGCTCGATGGCCTCGTCACGAGTCAGGTTGGGAAGTGCCACGCGTCCAACCTACTGTGACCCGCCTACATGTGTGGGGCCTGGATCCAGTCGAAGAAGGTGCCGTCGGTGACCGACTTCATCATGGCCGGGCAGTACAGCTTGACGGCCATGCCGGCGAAGAACGCCGCCATCTGTGGGGGGATGCCACCACCCTGCACCTTGGCCACCGCCATGCCGAACGATTTGCCCGGCCCGACCAGCTGCGGGCAGACCGACTTCGCCAACTGGGTGGCGGCCTCGGCGTTGTCGTAATGGATGCCGGCCTGGTTCAGCGCGGCGATGAAGGCGTCGTCGACAGGGTCGGCGTGCGCCGGTGCTGCCAGGGCGGTTGCGCCGGCGACGAACGCGGCGGCGGTCACTACTCGGATCACTCCAATCACTCGTGGAACACTGGTTTAGTTTGGTCACAGCAGCAGCACGTTTGGATCAAGACTTGCCACCTATGCGTTTCCTGTGCGGCCATTTCCAGGTTTGTGGTGTTGGCCCGCGTCAGCGGGAACAGTGACCTCGCGGCACGAGTTGATGTGAACGTCTGCGCCAATCGTTGGGAGGAGCCCGTATGTCCGAGAAGTCGAAGGCCGGTTTCTGGTTCGACCCGTTGTGCCCGTGGTGCTGGATCACCTCGCGCTGGATCCTCGAGGTCGAAAAGGTCCGCGACATCGACGTCGACTTCCGGGTGATGAGCTTGGCCGTGCTCAACGAGGGCCGAGACCTGCCGGAGGAATACCTCGAGATGATGAAGAAAGCATGGGGCCCGGTCCGGGTCGCCATCGCCGCCGAGCAGGCCCACGGCCGGGAGGTCCTCTCGCCGCTCTACACCGCGATGGGCACCCGCATCCACAATCAGGGCAACAAGGACTTCGATGCGGTGATCGCCGAGTCGCTGGCCGAGGTCGGCCTGCCCGCCGAACTCGCCGAGGCGGCCACCTCCGAGGCGTACGACGACGCGCTGCGTAAGAGTCATCACGAGGGTATGGACGCCGTCGGCGAGGATGTCGGCACGCCGACGATCCACATCAACGGGGTGGCGTTCTTCGGCCCGGTGCTCTCCCGGATTCCGCGCGGTGAAGAAGCCGGCAAGTTGTGGGATGCCTCGGTGACGTTCGCGTCCTACCCGCACTTCTGGGAGCTGAAGCGGACCAGGAACGAAGCCCCGCAGTTCGACTGACGGTCTCGACCACGACGTTCCGGTTGCGGGTTCGCGAACGGCAGGCGACGGTATGTCCATGACAGTCGCCGAGCCCAGTACCGACGGTTCCTACCGCGATCGGATCGTTGCGGTCGAACCGGGCGGTAACGAGTTCATCGCCGAAGCAGACCGGCACGGCAAGCCCCACCAGCTGTTCTGGACGTGGACCTCGCCGAACCTCGAGTTCGCGACGATCTTCGTCGGCATGCTGGCCGTGCTGGCCTTCGGGATGAGCTTCTGGCAAGCCGTCGTCGGCATCGCCGTCGGCACCGGGCTGGGTGCGATCGCGCACTACTTCCTGTCCGCTCGCGGTCCGCTGCACGGTGTGCCGCAGATGGTCCTGGGCCGAATGGCGTTCGGCTTCAAGGGCAACGCCCTGCCCGCGGGGCTGATGTCCGTCACGGCGGGCGTCGGCTGGTTCGCCACCAACAGCGTCAGCGGCGCGTTCGCGCTCAGCACCCTGTTCGGCTTCTCACCGCTCCTCGGCCTGATCATCATCGTGTTGCTGCAGACCGGCTTCGCGTTCTTCGGACACAACCTGGTACAGGCCTTCGAGCGATGGTCGTTCCCGGTGCTGGCCGTGGTGTTCCTGGCCGCCTCGGTCGCGATCTTCGCCCATGCCGATCTCGGCGCAGCAGCACCGACCGGTGGCGTCGGCGGGCTCGGCGGATTCCTGCTGACGGTCGGGACTTCGTTCGGGTACGCCGCGGGCTGGACGCCGTACGCGGCCGACTACACCCGCTACCTGCCCTCGACGGTGTCGACGGCGGCCACCGGCCTGTATGCCTCGGCCGGGTTGTTCCTGTCCTGCTTCGTACTCGAAGTCGTCGGCGCCGCCTCGGTGACCACCGGCGAGGCCAACCTGGGCGACCCCACGGGATCGTTCACCAGTGAGCTGCCGTCGCTGCTGGCCAAGGCGACGTTGCTGGCGATCGCGATCGGTGCCATCGCGGCCAACTCGATCAACATCTACTCGGGCGCAATGGCTTTCGTGACGATCGGCATCAAGCTGCCGCACCACATCGCGCGGGCTCTGGTCACGGTGTTCTTCGGTGTCGCGGGATTCCTGATCGCCTGGTGGGCACTACCCGACGCGGCGCACAGTTACGAGGCGTTCTTGCTGGTCATCGCGTACTGGATCGGGCCGTGGCTCGGTGTGGTGTTCGCCGACCAGTACCTGCGGCGGGGCCAGGCCATCGCCGGCTACCTCTATGACCGCAGCTACGCGAACTGGGGCGGTCTGCTGTCGTTTGCGGCCGGCCTGGTGGTCTCGGTGCTGCTGTTCTGCAACCAGGAGATATTCCAGGGCTACATCGTGAGGGTGGTGCCGCAACTCGGTGACATCACCTTCTTCGTGGGCTTCCTCATTGCCGGCGCGAGTTATCTTGTGCTGTGCCGATCGAAGATCACCGCCGAACGCGCGGCGGTATGACCCCGCAGGACATGCTCGACGTCGCCTACGAGGAGGCCCGAAAAGGCTTGGCGGAAGGCGGAATCCCGATCGGCGCCGCGCTGTTCAGCGCCGACGGCCGACTGCTGGGTAGCGGGCACAACATGCGGGTGCAGGACGGTGATCCGTCGATCCACGCCGAGACCGACGCCTTCCGCGCCGCAGGCCGCCAGCGCGACTATCGCTCGACGATCATGGTCACCACGCTCTCGCCGTGCTGGTACTGCAGTGGGCTGGTGCGCCAGTTCAACATCGGTGCGGTGGTGATCGGGGAGAGTCGGACCTTCACCGGCGGCCACGACTGGTTGGCCGAGCACGGTGTCGACGTCACGGTGCTCGACGATGACCGCTGCGCGGCGATGATGACGGAGTTCATCGCCGAGAACCCTGAGCTCTGGAACGAGGACATCGGAGTGGCCGAAACGTGATCGCGACCGTCGACATCTCCCGCTGGCGCGCCGGGGGAGCACAGGCCGACGCCGTGGCTGCCGAACTGGACGCCGGCCTCCAGCAGGCCGGCTTCATCCTCGTCACCGGCCACGGCATCGACCCCGGCCTGGCCGCCGGTGTCCGCGCCGCGTCGCGGGCGTTCTTCGGCCTGCCCGACGAAGTCAAACGCCGGTACTCGGTGGCGGTCGGCGGCCACGGCTGGATCGCCCCCGGCGCCGAGGCCAATGCCTACGCCGAGGGCACCGAGACACCGCCCGACCTCAAGGAGAGCTACAGCCTGGGAGCCGAGACCGCGGTCGGCGATCCCGAGGTCGACCGGATCTGGTTTGCGCCCAACGTCTGGCCCGACGAGGTGGCCGAGCTGCGGCCGCTGGTCACCGAATACACCGCGGCCATGCACACCCTGGCCGACGACCTGCTGGCGCTGATGGCCCACGCGCTGGGGTTGGCCGAAAATCCGTTCGCCACCCTGGCCGACCGACCGACCTGGACGATGAACATCAACCACTATCCGCCGGTCAGCGTGGTCGGCGAGCCGGAGCCCGGCCAGTTCCGGATCGGCCCGCACACCGACTTCGGCACCGTGACGATCCTCGACCGTGAGCCCGGAGCCGGTGGGCTGCAAGTGTTTTCCGAAGCCGACGGCTGGCAGGATGCGCCCTACGATCCCGCGGCACTGACCGTCAACATCGGGGACCTGCTCGAGTACTGGAGCGGACGGCGGTGGCCGTCGGGGCGGCATCGGGTCCTGCCCCCGCAGCCGCATGCGCCCGAAGAAGACCTGATCTCGCTGATCTACTTCTACGAGGCAAACCATGACGCGCTGGTCACCCCGCTGGCGCCGCCGATCGGCAAGGTGGCGGGTCTGACGCCGGTCACGTGCTCAGCGTTCATCAAGGAACGGTTGGACGCCATCACTGTTGGCTGACACCCGGCGCGCCGAGATCGACGTTTTGGCGCGATCTACTCGAAGTTTCCCTGCGAAACGTTGGTTTGGGCGCGACTTAGTAAGGTATCGGCCATGCGCGTCTACCTCGGCTCAGACCATGCCGGATACGAACTCAAGCAGGCCGTGATCGAGCACCTCCGCAACGGCGGTCACGAGCCTGTCGACTGCGGTGCCTATGCCTACGACGCCGAGGACGACTACCCGGCGTTCTGCATCGCGGCGGCGGTACGCACGGTCGCCGACCCGGGCAGCCTGGGCATCGTGATCGGTGGCTCGGGCAACGGTGAGCAGATCGCGGCCAACAAGGTGCCCGGTGCCCGGTGTGCCCTGGCCTGGAGCGTCGAAACCGCGTCGCTGGCCCGCGAACACAACAATGCCCAGCTGATCGGCATCGGCGGGCGGATGCACACGGTCCCCGAGGCGCTGGAGATCATCGACGCATTCCTGACCACCGAGTGGTCCAAAGCCGAGCGCCACCAACGGCGTATCGACATCCTCGCCGAATACGAGCGCACCCACGTGCCGCCGCCGGTGCCCGGCGCCTGACCCGTGCCGGAAGGCCACACCCTGCACCGGCTGGCCCGGCTGCACCAGCGCCGTTT
The DNA here is from genome assembly GCF_002723835.1 of Mycobacterium sp. shizuoka-1. GTDB lineage: Bacteria > Actinomycetota > Actinomycetes > Mycobacteriales > Mycobacteriaceae > Mycobacterium. The sequence continues at coordinate 53,706 of NZ_BEWG01000031.1, forward strand.
CGCCGGCGCCCCCGCCGCGGTGTCGAGCCCGCAGGGCCGGTTCACCGACGCCGCGATCCTCGACGGCCGGGTGTTCACCCGGGCGTCGGTGTGGGGCAAGCACCTGTTCCACCACTACGACGGCCCGATCGTGCACGTCCACCTGGGGCTGTACGGCACCTTCACCGAAGCGCCGGTGCCGATGCCGCCGCCCGTCGGGCAGGTGCGGATGCGCATCGTCGGCACCGAATACGGCACCGACCTGCGTGGCCCGACCGCCTGTGAGGTGCTCGACGAGGCCCAGGTGTCGTCCATCGTGGGCCGGCTGGGCCCCGATCCGCTGCGCCGCGACGCCGACCCGGATCTGGCTTTGGCGCGAATCGCCAAGTCCCGCAAGCCTGTCGGTGCGCTGCTGATGGATCAGAGCGTGATCGCCGGGGTGGGCAATGTGTACCGCAGCGAGTTGCTGTTCCGCCATCACATCGACCCCTATCGGCCCGGCCGCGACATCGCCGAGGCCGAGTTTGCCGACGCCTGGACCGACCTGGTCGCGCTGATGAAGGTCGGTGTGCGGCGCGGCAAGATCGTGGTGGTGCGGCCCGAACACGATCACGGTGCGCCGTCGTATGCGCCGAACCGCCCCCGCACCTACGTCTACCGGCGGGCCGGCGACCCGTGCCGGGTCTGCGAAACCCCGATCCGGACCGCCGTCCTGGAGGGGCGCAACGTGTTCTGGTGTCCCACCTGTCAGGTCTGACGGGCGCGGTCGCGCGCCACCCGCGAGAATGCTTGCATGGAACTGATTCTCGTCGTCGTCGGCGCGATCGTGGTCTCCGCGATGGCGAACCGGCGGGGTCTCGAGCCCGCGTTGATGATCGTCGTGGTCGGTATCGCGGCGTCGTTCCTACCAGGCTTTGAAGCGCCTGAGCTCGACTCGCATGTTCTGCTGACGGTGGTGCTTCCGCCGCTGCTGTACTCGGCGGCTCTGGACTTTTCGTTCCCGACCTTCATTCGGAACATCAGGCCGATCCTGGGTCTCGGGGTCGGGCTGGTGGTCGTCTCCGCGTTTACGGTCGCGGTGGTCTCCTCCTGGTTGGCCCTGGTGCCGCTGACCTTCGGCACCGCACTGATTCTGGGCGCCATCGTGGCACCGCCGGACGCCGTCACCGCCGTCGCGGTCGGCCGCAAGCTCGGCCTGCCGAAGCGGGTGATGGCGATCCTGACCGGGGAGAGCTTGATCAATGACGCGGCGGCGCTGACGCTGTTCTCGATCGCGGTCGCCCAGGTCGCCGGCACCCACACGTTCATCAGCAATCCGCTGTTGCTGTTCGGCTACAGCGCGGTAGTGGGGCCGATGGTGGGCGCCGCGCTCGGTTATGTGACGCTGTGGATCCGGGAACGGCTGAGCAACCCGAGCCTGGAGACCATCCAGGGCCTCGTGGTGCCATTTGCCGCGTTCATCGCCGCCGAACGGTTGCACGCCTCGGGGGTGCTGGCGGTGGTGGCCGCCGGGTTCGTGGTGGGCAGTGGAACTCTGCGATCGGGCTACCAGACCAGGGTGCAGGAGCGCTACGTCTGGCACTCCGTCGACGTGCTTCTCGAAGCGTTTGTCTTTGCCTACATCGGACTGCACCTACGGTTCGTTCTGGAAGACCTGCGCGACGCCCACGAATCGCTGGCCGAGGTCGCGACCGCTTCGGTGCTGGTGCTCGCCATGGTGCTGGCAATCCGACCGCTGTCGGTGTTCGTGATGTTCGGCCGCCGCATGCTGTTCCGGCACGTCGACCGCAAGCTGTCGGTCCCGATTCCCGAAGGAGGCGGACGCGGGGCGCTCGGAGTGCGGAAACGGATGAGGCCGGCGGGCAAGTGGCGGTCGATGGTCGACCACTCCACGTTGAGCTGGCAGGAAAACGTGGTGGTGTCCTGGACAGGGATGCGCGGCGTGGTGACGCTGGCCGCCGCGGCGGGCATCCCGCCGACCATCGCCAGCGGCGAGCCGTTCCCCGAACGGGCCACCATCCAGGCCATCGCCTTCGTCGTGGCTGTCGGCACCCTGCTTCTGCAAGGAGCGACACTGCCGCCGCTGATCCGGCGGTTGAAGCTGTCGTCGCGCGACGAGGATGAAGCCTACGACCGCGAGGAAACGCTCAAGGCAGAGCAGATCGTGCACACGGCCGCCGACGAGGTGCTGGCCTGGTTCGAGGCCAATCCACCCGAGGGGCTCGACCCGTACGTACTGGCCGAGATCCGCAACCGGATCGCCCGGCACTCGCAGGACGCCGACGAGATGCCCGATCCCGATGCACACACGTTGCGGGCTGAAGTGTTCTCCAACCTGTATCGAGATGTGCTGGCTGCGCAGCGGACGGCGCTGATCGGCGAGCGCGACGCAGGTCGTCTCGACGAGGAGGCCGTGCGGGCGATGCTCGAACGGCTGGATCTGCAGGAGGCCAGCGTGTCGGCCAGGATGCAGAGCCGGTTCTAGCTCCCCGGGTCGCTTCGCTCCTGCCTGCCGGTTCTAACTCCTAGAAGTCGCCGAACCCGCCGCCGAAGTCCCCGCCGCCGAAATCGCCACCGCCCCAGCCGCCGCTGTCGCCGAGGCCGCCGCCGTCCCAGCCGCCGCCATCGCCACCCCAGCCACCGTCCTGGCCGGCCGCGTCCAGGCCCTGGTCGTACCCCTGGTCGAAGCCCTGGTCGAAGCCGGAGCCGAAACCGTTCTCGAATCCGGAGGCGTCATAGCCGACACCGTGCATGCCGGAGAACAGCGCATCGAACAGCAGCACCGAACCGACACCCCACGCTCCGGCGACCAGCGCCGTCTTCCACCACGGCTCGGAGTACCAGCCGGCCGGCACCGGCCGGCCCGCGACCCGTCCGCCGGGGTAGTAGTTCGGGGTGCGCTGGGTGGGCACGGGGGAGGCCTCGATCTCGCGGCCCTCGAACTGAACCTTGCGGTCCTCGGTGACCGCGCCCGCCGACTTCTGGCCGGCCATGGTCTCCAGCTCGGGGCCGGGATCCATGCCCATCGCCGTGCGTGCGGCGCGCACGTAGTACAGCCCCTCGATCGCACTTTCCTTGGCCAGCATGGCCTGCTTGGCGGTGGTCGCCTGATCGATCTGGGACGAGGCGGCGGTAAAGCGTTCGGAGGCGTCGGCCAGGGCCTGGGTGGCGGCGTCGTTGTTGCCGGACAGGCTCAACACCTGGCCGCCGAGCCGTTCGATGACCCGCCGCGCGTCAGCCTTGGCGTCGGCCAGTGACGCCGCGTTGCGATTGCCCGAGGCGCGCGACGAGCTCCATACGGCGAGCACGAGGGCGGCGATCACGACGAGGATGAGCAACACCAGCACACCGTTCATGGCGTCCACAGTACCGATGCTGTGAAAGTGCCCCGGCGGACGAAACTTTGCCGGTCAGAGGACGCCGAGCGTGCGGTAGACCGCGTCGCTCAACGCGGTGCTGCGCGGGTCGGCGTTGCACTTGGTGGCATCGAAGTAGTTCATGACGTAGGCGTAGCCGATGCGGTGTTCGAGATCGACGAAGCCGTAGGAGCCACCCGAACCCCCGTGACCGAAGCTGCGCAGGTTCGGCCCGGCCACCCCGCGCTGGTTGAGCATGTAGCCCAGACCCCAGCCGTGGTCGGCGACTCGGGCCCCGAGCACGACGTCGGCGTCGAAGCCCCCCTGCGAGATTCGCACCGACTCCAGATGGTCGCGGCTGAGCAGCTTCTCCTGCGCCAGCCCGTTGTAGAACGTGGCCAGCCCCAACGCCGACACGTGACCGTTGGTGCCGGGGAACTCGCTGGAGCGCCACCGGGTCAGTTCGTTGGATCCCAGTTCGTCGTCGGGGACGAAGCCCATCGCGATCGACAGCCCGGCCATCGGGTGTTCGCCCAGCGAGGTGGGACGCCCGGGTGCCTGCCCGTGGGCGAGTACGTCGCGGATGTGCGGCTTGTTCACCATGTCCGCGCAGCGGGAGTGCTCGGATTCCGGCAGCCCGATGTGCACGTCGATACCCATCGGCTGGGCGATCTCGGTCCGCAGGTACTGGCCGATGGTGCGTCCGGTCACGCGGCGCACCACCTCGCCGAGGATGAAGCCGAACGTGACCATGTGATAGCCCTGCGCGGTGCCCGGCGGCCACCACGGCTCGGCGGCGGCCAGGTCGGCGCACACCCGATCCCAGTCGGTGGTGTCGCTCCAGTGCAGGCGATGCCGGGGGCCGATCACCCCGGAGCGGTGGCCCAGCACCGAGGCGACGGTGATGTCCTGCTTGCCGTTCTGAGCGAACTCCGGCCAATACCGTGCGACCGGGGCGTACAGGTCGATCTCCCCGCGGTCGGCCAGCAGGTGCACGCAGGTGCTGGTCAGGCCCTTGGTCCCGGAGAAGACGCTGGCCAGGGTGTCCTGCCGCCACCGCCGCCGGCGGCGGGCATCCGCGTAGCCGCCCCACAGGTTGACCACCAGATCGCCGTCGACCCACACCGCCACGGCGGCACCGACGTCGTCACCCTCGGTGAAGTTCTTCTCGAAGGCGTCGCGGACCGCGTCAAACCCCGCGGCGCACGCACCGCCGATGGGGATGTGGTCGCTCAACGCGCCTCCTGGCCGTCAGGTGCAGAAGCCTGAATCTACGGAGGTCACGCTACCGACGAAAGCTGGTAGGACGATCGGAGCGCAATCGCAACCGCGCCGTAATCAGCGCCGACGTCGAAAAATCTGTTCACTCGCAGTTTCCCGCCGATACCCCGTTCTCGGGCCCGGGTGGGTCACGATCGACGGGTGGACATTCCCGACACCGGCATACCGCCCGCGCTGGTCGGCCGGATGACGATGGCCGAACAGTACGAATGGCATCAGAGTTTCCTGCGCCGACACCGGGTTTCGCGGCGCACCTTCCTGCGCGGGTCGGCGGCCGCCGCCGCGGTGGCCGCGGCGGGGACCTCGCCGTTCGGCCACCTGGCCTACGCCCAGGACGCGCCGCTGCAGGTGGCCGGTCGTCGTATCGGGTACGGCCCGGACGCCGCGAGCCAGTTGCGACTGGCCGCCCAGCTTTCCCGCAACCCTGGACGCGCCAAGGTCTTCGTCGACCACGGCCCGACACCCGAGCTCGGGGCGAGCGTCGAGGCCGAGGTGCGCAGCCTGGTGACACAGATCCCGGACAGCGCCGGTGGGGTGCTCTCGGCCGAACAGTTCTACGTCCACGCCCCGCTCGACGGACTGCCCGGGCGTATGCCCCACTTCTATCGCTGGCGCACCGACGACGGCTTCGCCGGTGACGTACGCTCGGCGACAACCGCGATGCCCACCGCGCGAAATGCCATGGGCTGGTTTCGGTTCACGATGATGGGGGATCAGGGCACCAACACCACACCGGTGCTCCCGTCCGGACTCGCGCCGGGGGAGTACGACGACAATTCCTATCAGCCCGACAACGATCCTTCGGTCGCGCACGCCGACAATGTGCTGGGCCAGATCGTGGCCGCCCGCCCGGACTTTCACGTGTTGGCCGGCGATATCGCCTACGGTGACCCGACCGGGGCGGGCAAGCCCGCGGCATTCGTCCGAAAAGGTAATCCACCCAAGGGGTTCGACAAATACAACCCGTTCGTCTGGGACGTGTATCTGAGCTCCATCGAGGCCAGCGCGTCGACGACGCCGTGGATGTTCGCCACCGGCAACCACGACATGGAGGCGGCCTATCCGCAGCACGGCTATGGCGGGCATCTGGCGCGGCTGGATTTCCCGGGCAACGGCCCGGCCGGATGCCCGTCGGTGTATTCGTTCACCTACGGCAACGTCGCGGTGCTCTCCCTGGACGCCAACGACGTCAGCGATGAGATCCCCGCCAACACCGGCTACTCGAAGGGCGCCCAAAACGCCTGGGCGGAAAAGACGTTGGCCGCACACAGGGCCAATCCCGACATCGACTTCATCGTCTGCTTCTTTCACCACTGCGCCTATTCGACGGTGTCCGACCACGCCAGTGACGGGGGTGTGCGAGCCGCCTGGGTCCCGCTGTTCGACCGCTACGGCGTCGACCTGGTGCTCCAAGGCCACAACCACGCCTTCGAACGCTCCGACCCGATGCGCGCAGGCGCGCCCACCCGGGTCGCCGGGGACAAGGCGATCGTCTACCCGGAAACCGACGGGACCGTGTACTACACCGTGGGATCCGGCGGCCGGCGCCGTTACAGCTTCCAGCCCGGCGAGCAGGAAAGCTACCGCGGCCACGAGTTGCCCGACACCTTCGTGCCCAACAGCTACGTGTGGACCGCAGGCGGCCACAAGCAGGCCGAGGAGGTGCCCTGGTCGCGGGTCCGGTTCCGCAACTACGCGTTCATCCGCGTCGACGTGCGGCCGGGAAACCTGATGAGCGAGATGGACGTGACCGCCGTGGACGAATACGGCCGGGAGTTCGACATGCTGACCTACCGTCGGCAGGTTCGCGGCTGACGTCTATCGTGGCGGATCGCCCTGCCAGATAAAGCTGTTGATGAACTTGCCGAGATCCTGGGCGAGTTCGAGATTCGCCCCGGAAGGAACGCCGGGTCCATCGCCCGGCGCAAACTTGTGATACGGGCCGATCGCGGCGCCGACCAGCGCGAGGTCGTTCTTCACCGCCGCCATCACGACGATGCGGGTGCGGGACCCCGATGCGCCGCCCGGTGGGTACACGTCGAGAACTTCGCCGTAGCCGAGTTGGTAACCGACCGTCGCATTCGGCAGCACGTACGCGACCGTCGCGTCGGGTTGCTTCTCCTTGAGCAGACTGTCCACCACCTCCTCGGCCGGACGTCCTTGCGCGGGGACTGCGAACAGCTCCATGGTGCCGCCGTCGCCGCCGGTGTAGACGGCCGAGACGCCGTCCTCGTGGGTGGTGATGGTGTATGCCGACCCTGCAGCAGGGTAGGACACCGAGAAGCTTTCGTCAGCAGCCACATAACGCGGATTGGCTTGGACGGGATTTCCGGTCGGGGGACTCCCGCAGTCGGGCGGGCAGGAATAGCGCGCAGTCGGTTCCACCGACGATGCCCACGCGGTCGTCGAAATCCCCACCAGCACAGCCAGACTGACTCCGAGTAATACGAGCATTCGGCGCACCGACGTGGTGCGCACCGCGTGTGCGGAGTACGCACCCGACAGCACCGAATAACCCGCGAACTGTTCTTCGTCCGGCGCGGCGACGTTCGCGCTCATCGGTCCACTGCTTCCAGGGCGGGTTGCGGTCGCTCTCGGCGGCGCGCGACGCGAGACGTCGTCGGTGCAGCAAGACAGCTGACTCCGCACGAGGCGCAGAACCGGGTGTCGGGGACGACGTGCTCGCAGGACGGGCACAAGATCGGCAACTCCGGATATACCTCCGCGTTCTCACGCAACATCATGATTTGCAGACCCACCCGCAGTGCGACGATCGCCACCGCGGCAAACGTGATGTGAATCAGGAACTGTACAGACACCGGTAGGCGGTAGGCCTGCGCCAGACCGACGCTGGCGTAGGCCGCAGAACCGATCAACAAGCCGAGGCCACCGATCAGAAGTGCGTTGCGCCGTCGACGCCCCTGGTACCACAGTGCCGCGCCGACCAGTCCCCCCAGGGACAGACCCGTCAAGGGTTCTGCGACGCCGCGCACGCCCGCCTCGAGCAACATCGCCGGGACCGGTTGGTCACCTGCCACCGAGGTCTCGCCGAACTGGGGAACCATCCGAACCACGTTGGTGGCAACGGTGAACATCGTGGCACCGATCAATCCGATGACGAAGCCGTGCAACGTCTCTGAGACAGGCGGACGCATCATCCGGACGATGACAGCGGGTATCTGGATCGACAGCAGAGCGCCGAACGGGATCACTACCGCGTCGCCGATCAGTCGGAGAGTCGGGATTTCGGCGCCCAGGCCGAGGCTGTAGGACTCGGCGACGATAGACCGGGTGAGTACGGCCCACGCGATCCCGACAGATAGGCCGAGGACCGCGGTGAGCACCCACAGCCACCGCGGCAGATCGCCCAGCAGTCCGGTTTCGTGGAGGTAGAGCGCTACCAGGACGGTCGGGGCGAAGATCGCCACTGCGATCATCGGGATGTACCACTGGGTCAGGCTCAGCGAGACCAGCAGGACTGCCACCAGCGCGAGACCCAGCCGGAACGCCCCTCGCGAGCGCTGGGGCAGGTGCGGGAAGACGGAGCTGACAATCGACGGTTGCAGGACGTGCTCGCCCGGCGCCGCGGCGTAGTGACGAACCCGCAGCCACGTGGGGCCGCCACCGACGGCCGGTGACAGCTGGCCTCCGCAGTGGGCGCAGAATCGGCCGGCCGGTACATCGTGGTGGCATGCCGGGCACGGCATGGTCGCCTGGTGGCGCGCGTGGCCAACGTCCTCGGTCACCGTGGGCTCCGCTGCGCGTCGAGGATGTTCTGCGCAAGGTTGTAGACGTCGGGACTGCCCAGGCCGGTCACCATGTCATGCCCGGGGGCAGCCACCGCCACGGCGTTGGTGCCAAGGGTGATGTCATGGAAACCCGGTCGCGCAGAACGGGCTGCCACGCGGTACAGCAGCGGATTGAGATCGCCGAGCCGCCGACCGCCGTGGTCGAGAAGGTACTGGGTGATCACTGCCGCGACGCCCGCCCAGATCGGAGCGGCCTGCGACGTCCCGCCGCCGACCACCAACTGCTGATTGGCGACGATCACGGCACCGGTGGAGCTGTCGGCCACGGCCGCGACGTCGGGGGTGAGCCTTCGCACGGTGTTGCTCGCGCTCGACACCCCGGCCTGCCAGGGTGGCCGGTCGAAGAGGCTGGACACTCCGCCGCCGCTGCCCTGCGTCAGCGGGCCATCGGTCCACGCGTGCTCTGCCAGCCATCGGTATTGGTCATCGGTCGACAGTGTCGTGCCTCCGACGTTGGTGACCTCCGGCAGCGAGGCCACCGCGTCCAGTCCGACGTCCGAAGGGCCGGGCGGCGCAGACCAGTCGCGACCCCTCTTACATTCCAGGCCGGCAAGGTCGCCGCTGGCATCGAAGACCGTGGTCCCGCGCAGTGCCGCGGCCGAGATGGCGGAGCGGATCGGTGCCAAGTCGCTGGCAGTGATCAGCCGATCGCAGCCCCATCCGATCGACAAACTCCAGATGGCACCGGGGTACTGCCGGTCGACGGATTGCATCAGCTCGGCGATCTTGACGTAGGTGCCGCCGCCGTCGACCGTCGTGCGGGCGTTGACCAGAACCTTGCGTGCGTCGGGCGCGATCGCGTGGGCGACCTGAAGGTCCATGGTGGCTTCCCCGGAACGCTGTTCTGGCATGCTGCCGACGATCTCGGGCGTGAAGCGGGGAAGCTGGTAGGTCTGGCTGAACATGTCGAGGTCGGCTTGGTTGAAGCCGTCGAAGGCGAACACGACGATGGTCGTGCCTGTGCCGGTGTAGCCGGAGTCGGTGAGCGGCTGCACGTTATACGTGGTCCGCAACGAACTGGGTGGCAACGCGTGGTCCGGCACATCCAGCGGCCGTAAACCCGGGGCGTTCTCGTGCATGGGGGTGAAACTGAGGATCCGGCCCAGGCCGGCCACGGTGTCGGCGAGAGCGGATGGCACGGCGGGCTGTTGCGGGGAGGCGTAGAAGACTTGCCCGTTGGCGTGGCGGTAGTCGTGGATCGGGGCGGCGACCGCCGCACCGAGGGCGCGTGCGTCGCCGGTCAGCACCGCCCAGCGATCGTCGGGCCGCCAGCGCACGGTGAGACCGTGGTTCTCGGCCCAGCGATAGAGCCCGTCGGGTGACTGCGCGTTCCGCAATTCGACTGTGAGATCAACGATCTGGCCACGCGATGTGCCGAGGTCTGTCGAGGCTGCCAGCAGCGAGGCGAACGGCCCGGAAATCGCCTGGGCGAGCGTGGGCTCAGGCTTGGAGCCGATCACCACCAGGGTCAGGGCCACCGCCACCGCCATCGAGTGCGCTGCCGGCCGGCGCCACCAGCGTCCTGGATGTCCCGATGGTCGCGCCCCGAACTGGGCCGACGTGGATGGCCGTGGCCGCATAGATTCCGCCCCGATGATGCTGGCTTTGGTAAGCCTGACCTTTGTGTGCATCGCACTGTAACGGGACGCGCGATGCCGTGCACAGCAAAGCAGGAGATTCTCTCGATAGTGCCGGTGTGAGTGGCCTGTCGGTAGGGGCTGCCGCCGTGGTCAGGGCGCCGCTGGCTCGCGCGCCATCACCTCGGCGGCCGCGCGCTCACCCGAGCGGACGGCGCCGTCGACCCACCCGCACATCACCGCCGACGACTCGGTGCCCGCCCAATGGAGGCGGCCACAGGGTTCCCGCAGGGCGGGACCGAATTCGGTGAGCACGCCCGGCGGGGCGTGGCTGAGCATCCCGCCGCCGGAATACCGTTCGACGGTCCAGTCCTGATCCAGGAAACTTATTGGGCTGGAAGCTCTTTGGCCGAACCGCTCGACGAGGTTGGCCACCACCTCGGCGCGACGCCGGTCGGCGTCCATCGTCGAGTAGCGGCGGGCCTGCGGGCCTTCGGTGATCACACACATCACCCCGGGCCGGGGCTGGTCGGTGGACGCGTCGATGGTCAACGTGGCCAGCGTGCCGGGCGCAAAGCTTTGGCCGGTCAGCCCGTCGGCGCGCCAGAACGGTTCGTCGTAGACCACGTTGATCTTGACGACGGCACCGCTGGGCATGCGCTGATGCAGAAACGACCGATCCACCGGCAGCATCGGCTCGTAGAGGATGTGGCTGGCGATCGCGATCGGCACCGCCACGACGGCGCGGCGGGCGCGCACGGTCGTGTCCTCGGCCTCCACGGTCACGCCGTCGTCGTCCTGGACGATGCGGCGCACCGGCGTGCTCAGCCGGATCGCGTCACCGAGTCCGGCGGCCATGGCACCCGAGACCGCCCCCATGCCGCCGACGATGCGGGAATCCTGCGAGGCGTCCTTGATGCCCAGCACGAACGACGGGCCGCCGCCGGAGGCCATCTGGTACAGGGCGAACAGCATCGAGACTTCAGAGGCCGCCGAGGTGTACAGGCCCGAAATCGCGGCCTCCAGCAACGTGTGCGCCGGTTTGGACAGGGTGCGGTCGCTCAGCCACTCGGCAAAGCTGATGCGGTCCAGCTTGTCGGCGTTCTTGGCGTCCCACGGTGCGTCCAGCGGGATCGTCTTGCACAACCGGCCCAGATCGAGAAAGACGGCGCCGATGTTGAGGGCCGCCCACGGGCTCATCGTCAACGGAATGGTGCCCTCGTAGCGGTAGTGCTTGCCGTCGACGACCATCATCGCCTCGCCGTCGACGTACTGCTTGTAGCTGCCGACGCCGAACTCCGTCATCAAAGCTTTGATCGCATCCTGACCGGGACCGATCCAGGCGCCTCCCCGGTCGATGAAGCTGCCGCCGGGGCCCTCGACGGTGTAGGTTCGCCCGCCGACACGGTCCCGGGCCTCCAGCAGCGCCACCGACCGCCCCGCTTGTTTAAGTCGAAGCGCCGCGGTCAGCCCGGCGAAGCCCGCGCCCACCACGCAGATCTCGACATCGGCCATGATTCATCGTGCGCCCGCCGCAGCGCCAGCCGCGGGTGTTTGGCAAAGTATGAGGCTGCTCGCCGCACGGTCCCGGGAGGACGATTGAGCTCCGAGAGCACCGACACCGCGATCCGCACCGCCGTGGTCTTCGTCCACGGTCTGCTCGAACGCCGGCCGATGGACACGTTGGACTCCTTCGCCAAGACGGTGCTGGCGCCCCAGTCGGGCGGTTGGGAGTACTACCCACGGCCGGTCGAGATCACCGACTCCTACGAAGCGCGCCGCTACGTCGTGCCTGCGGCGGGCGTCGAGCTCTACGAATACGACTGGTCGTTTCTGATGACCAGTGGGAGGTACGCGGGATTCGTTCCGGCGCTCGGTCGGGTGTTCCTGCGCAGGCCGCGCCACGTGCCCGACCCGCTGTTCGGGATCTGGCGGGTGACGTGGCTGGCGGTGCTGGTCCCGCTCGCGGTGCTGGTGGGTGTGCTGGTGGTGGGAGGTTTCCTCCTGCAGACCGGGGTGGCCGGGTGGATCATCGGGCTGGTCACCAGCGTGGTGGTCCTCAGCGTCGCGCTGGCCGTGCTCCGGATGGCACCACGAGCGTTGATTCGCAGTTTTTTGACCACCGGGTTCATCAACGTTGCCCGCTATTTCGATCCGGCGGTGCCCGAGTCGCACGCCGCCCGGCGGGCGATCCGCGGTGGTCTCGTCGATCTGCTGTACACGCTGCACCAAGGCCGCTACGCCCGAATCGTTGTGGTGGGCCACGGAATCGGCGGTTACATCGCCTATGACGCGCTGACCACGTTGTGGGAGGAGACGCACGAGCTGCGTGCGGCACCCGACGAGAGCGGCTGCGGTCTGGGGGCGTTGGGCCGGCTCGAGGCGGCGGCCGACCGGCTGAGCGCCGAGCCGGATGCGGATGATGCGCTCGACGCCTTCCGGGCCGAACAGTTCGACCTGTGGCGTGATCTCAGAGCGCAGGGAAATCCCTGGCGGATAACAGATTTCGTCACTGTCGGAACGCCGATGGCACTGGCTGACCTGTTCATCGGCCGCCCGCCGATGCTGTCCGGGCTGACCGGCACCGATGCCCGGCGCCACGAGTTGTTCGACCGGCTGACCCGCCGCGGTGTCGTGGTCCGGTGCCCGCCCCGGTCGGAAGCACTGCCTGCCGACGCCGTCGAGGCCGGGCCGGCCGACTACGGCGTCGACGCCTCGGGCGCGACGGTGCTGGGTGCGCAGTCGCCGTTCGCGGTGACGCGGTGGACCAACATCTGGTTTCCGGTGCGCCGCGGTAGCATTCGCGGTGACTGGTTCGGTGGCGTGCTACGCCCGCTGTTTGGTCCCGGCATCCGCGAGATCGCCGTGAGCGGCAACCTGCCGCAGCGGCTGCGCCCCGGTGCGCCGCAGACGGGGTATTTCACCCAGCCGGATCGTGACGCCCCGGGTGACGTGGCGTTCCATCTGCGCGAAGTGCTTGCCCTGGACGATCATTCGGGTCTCGATGTCTCGGTGAGCGCACCCGAGCCGGACCCGGCGACGGTGGGCCGGGTGGTGTACCGGTCGTGGCAACGCAGCATGTGACATGCGCGTGGATTGTGACGTAGATCACTGCCGACGTGTGAACCGCCGGGACGGCGCAGCTCGTGAACCTAGGTAGTCCGCCGACGAGGGCGGCTACCGGGAAGGGGCGGGGCAATGACGCTTGCCGCGGCGAAGGTCATCACGGCGACCCTGGTGAACGTACTCGCCACGGCGACAATGCATTCGCCGTCGCTTCCGTCCTGTGCACGGGCCGCCGCGAGCGCGGCGTCGCCGGGCTTCAGTCAGCAGGTGGCGCTGCAGGTGATCGTGCCGCGCGACCAGCCAATGCCGTTCAGGGGTGTCGGCGTGCCCCACGCCGTCAGCGCACTTCCGCAGACGCCCGCGCCCTAGTGTCCCGAGTCGTCAATTCGTTGGCACCGATCGACACCGACCGCGCTCACAGATAAGCGCCGTCACCGAGATCTGCAGGAGGGCTGTGTTTAGGCTCCAGCCACAGCCCTCCTGCAGGTCTCGCGCGCGTCGCGCCTCGTGTCGAATAAGGGGCACTACCGGGTTTGGCCGCCCGCCGGTTCGGACATCATGAAACGGTGAAACTGCTGCCCACCCCTGAGGTGACTCTCACCGACACCGACGTCGAAGAGGCGCTCGGACGTGCCGTCGCGGTGATCAATCCCTTGCTGGACGTGTTGTGGGGGACCGACCCTCTCGGACTGAAGCGGCAGATCCCGCCCAACGCCGTCTCCTGGGTGCTCAACGCGGCCGACATCCCAGGCACCCTGGCGTGGGACGAGCTCAGTACCGACGAGCGGATCGGCTGGTGGGTGTGGCGGGTCGGCGCAGTGAACACCGTCGCGGTGGCCTTCCCCGGCGTGCTGGGCGTCGTCGGACGCCGACTGCCGATCCAGGATCTCCTGGGCTTCGCCAGCCAGGCGATCGTGCTGTGCGCCGTCGCCCGTGAGCTGGGTGTCACCGACCACCGGCGCCAGGTCCGGATGCTCGCGTCGGTGCTGTGCGGGCGGGACCTGTCGGTCGTGGTCCGCGAGGCCGACCATGGCAAGCCGGTGACCGTCGCGTTCACGCCGTTCGGCATCGCCTCGGCGCTGTGGAAGCTGGTCGGCGTGCTCGACGCCGTCGGTGACGAACTCGCCAAGCGGCCGCACCCGCGCGCTCCGTTCCGGTACATCGCGATGTTGCCCGCGGTCGGTGCGGTGGCCGCCTACCTGGGCGAATGCGGTGCCCTGTCTCGTGCGGCCAAAGCCGGCCGACGGTGGGTCGAGCGGCCAGGCGGACCGCACTAGGGTCCGAGCCGGCCTGGCAAAAAACAAACGTTGGATGACATGTCGGCCGTTTGCTAGCAAATTATCGTGCGGCACGCTATAACTTTGCTTGCCGATAATCTCTGCCTGAGCGATTCCGCTCTCTTCTCTTCGAGATTCGCATGCGTGAGTCGGGATGACGCATGTCCTTCCAAGGAGGATGTATGCACGCAATTTGGGTCCCGAGGCTCGCGGCCGCCGCTTTTACACTGGGCGTTGGTGCCGCGGTGCTGAGCGGCGCCAGCGAGGCTGCTGCCGCACCGGACTCCGGCACGAATTCAACCGCCGGATCACCATCACATGCCTCGAGTGCACGACCGAGCAAAGCCGTGAGCGGCACTGCCAAGACCGCACCGACATCGTCGCGTGCCAAGTCGAATACCAAGGTCCATGCGACCGCGACCAGCTCGCGCGCGGCGGCCGCATCGGCGCAGAAGTCGACCGATTCGGGTGACCAGGCGGCCACCCCTGCGTCAGCTGTGCTTCAACAGCCCAAGTCATCGATGGTGCCGAATCAATTGTCGATGTTCCTGAAGCACCCCGCCGACGTGACTACGGCCGCCGCGGCCGTCTTGCTCGGCTACGCGCCCGATGACCTGTACGACTCACGTGGCCTGCCGCCCCTGCGGACGATCATCGAGCACGCAGTCACCGCGGTGCGCCGCCAATTGAATGGCGATGCGCCCAATGTTGCTCCTACGGCGCGACCGGTGCAGGTCCACGAGTTCAGCAATGGCGAGGTCATCGGCGACCTGATGCCGTCGGATGCCAACGGCGACAAGCTGACCTACTCGGTGGTCGGCGAACCGGCCGATGGCACCTTCGTCATCAACAAAAACGGCACCTACTACTACAAGCCGAGCGTCGAGTTCGCCAATACCGGTGGTGTCGACGTCGTTCAGGTCGCGATTGACGACGGTGCCACGAGCACCGTCGTCAACGTGCCGATCACGGTCGCTGCCGGAGTCACCATCTACAAGGGTTTCGACATCAACAACGTCACCTCGGAGAGGGTGACGCTCACCGGTTACACCAGCACCGGAGATCTGTACAAGCCACCAACCACGCCGAGCACCTACGGTTCGATCGATTCGGTGCACATCAACGTGGCGCAGTACATCTTCAGCTCGGTCGTGGTGGGTGTTGGCTTCACCGGCGAGGCGGGTGAACTCTGGACGGTCTATCTCCGCACGCCGCCCGCAGCCATTCTCGACGACAATGCCTCGACCTGGTGTGCCAGCGCCGGCGGCTCATGCAGCGCGCCGGCCAAAAACCAGTGGATCGACCTGATGGATGGTGGCGATGTCCATGTGATCAGGGTCGGTCCCGATGACCCGGTGCGGCAGGCGGAGTTGCTCTACAAGCTGTGCCCCGACGGTGGACGTTTCAGCTGCAATTTCGTCACCGGCCTCAAGCCTGAGGAAACCGTCTTTCTGAATAAACATCTGGTCGGCTTGGTGAACAACAACGGCAGCGGCAATCTGGCGTGGGAAAGCAGCAAGACCGAGACCGTGTCGGAAACGACGAGCATCGGCGGTGGCGCCGAGCTGTCCGGCACGCTCGCCAAGCTGATCAACCTCAAGATCACCAGTGCCTATCGGCATGATTGGACGAGTTCCATCCAGGTCACCAGCAAGTGGAGCTATCAGGTCCAGCCGTACACCAGGCTCGAGGTCTACGCATCTGACCCGTATTACCGCGTCTGGGGCAACTTCACCATCCGCGCGGGGAACACCATCTACGAGATCCAGGACGTCAACTTCGACACGCCTGTCTCGGGCCTGGCAGCCGAACTCGATACCAAGACGACGCCGATACCGCACGCCTCGGCACCGGACTCCGCGGCCGTCTGATCGGTAGGAACTGACCGCAGGAGCCCCGCCGAATCGCTGTTCGGCGGGGCTTCGCGCCGGTCCTGATGGAGCGGGCGACGGGAATCGAACCCGCGTAGCTAGTTTGGAAGACTAGGGCTCTACCATTGAGCTACGCCCGCGTGCTTGCGCGAGCCCAAATGTACCGGCGCCGACCTGATCAAATCCAATCGGCCCACCTGAGAGCGCGTCGTCGAGGTCGATTGCCGCTGAACAGGCTCATGCCCGTAGGATTCGGGCGCGAGAAAGACAGCACCGGGGTGTAGCGCAGCTTGGTAGCGCATCCGCTTTGGGAGCGGAAGGCCGCAGGTTCAAATCCTGTCACCCCGACACGCCCGAACACGTCCCATACGAAACAGGATCGACCCGAGGAGTACAGCAGTGAAGAGCACCGTCGAGAAGTTGAGCCCGACTCGGGTTCGCATCAACGTGGAGGTGCCCTTCACGGAATTGCAGCCTGACTTCGACCGGGCCTACAAGGAGCTCGCCAAGCAGGTCCGGCTGCCCGGGTTCCGTCCGGGTAAGGCCCCGGCCAAGCTGCTCGAAGCCCGCATCGGCCGCGGCGCGGTGCTCGAGCAGGTCGTCAACGATGCGCTGCCCAGCCGCTACAGCGAGGCCGTCGTCGCCACCGAGGTGACTCCGCTGGGCCAGCCCGAGATCGAGGTCACCAAGATCGAGGACGGCGAGGAGCTGGTGTTCACCGCCGAGGTCGACGTCCGCCCCGACATCGAGCTGCCCGACCTGAGCTCGCTGAAGATCTCGGTCGAGCCGATCGAGATCAACGACGAGGAAGTCGACGCCGAGCTGGAGTCGCTGCGCGCCCGTTTCGGCACCCTCAAGGGTGTCGAGCGGCCCGCCCAGACCGGTGACTTCGTCTCCATCGACCTGTCGGCCACCGTCAACGGTGAAGAGCTGCCCGACGCCGCCACCGAAGGCCTGTCGCACGAGGTCGGCTCCGGCCAGCTCATCGACGGTCTCGACGAGGCCATCGTCGGCCTTGCCGAGGGCGAGTCGAAGGTGTTCACCACCAAGCTGGCCGCCGGCGAGCACGCCGGTGAAGAGGCCGAGGTGACCGTCACCGTCAAGTCGATCAAGGAGCGCGAGCTTCCCGAGGCCGACGACGAATTCGCGCAGCTGGCAAGCGAGTTCGACACCATCGAAGAGCTGCGTGAGAACCTCGTCGAGCAGGTGAAGCGGGTCAAGCGCATTCACCAGGCCGAGAAGATCCGCGACAACGCGCTCGAGCTGCTGCTGGAGACCACCGAGGTGCCGCTGCCCGAGGCGATCGTGCAGGCGCAGGTCGACCAGACCGTGCACAACGCGATCCACGGGCTCGACCACGACGAGGCCAAGTTCGCCGAGGCGCTGGAGGCTGAGGGCAGCTCGCGCGAGAAGTTCGACGCCGAGACCCGGGAAGCGGCCGAGAAGGCCGTCAAGACCCAGCTGCTGATGGACGCCATCGCCGACGACCTCGATATCCAGGTCGGCCAGAACGACCTCACCGAGCGGCTGGTGCTGATGTCGCGGCAGTACGGCATCGAGCCGGCCCAGCTGCTGCAGATCCTGCAGCAGAACAACCAGCTGCCTGCGATGTTCGCCGACGTGCGCCGCGGGCTGACCGTGGCCGCGGTCGTCGAGGCCGCCACCGTCACCGACACCGACGGCAATGTCGTCGACACCGCCGAGTTCTTCGGCCCGCCGGCCGAGGAGGACGGTGCCGAGGCGGCCGAGGGCGACACGGACGACGCGAGTGACGAGGCCGGCGAGGCCGCTGAGCAGCAGGCCGACAAGGCCGAATAACGCCGACAGCGAAAGCGCACTCTCCTGAGAGTGCGCTGCGCGCTGCGTTGGTTAGGGTCGGGTAGTACCTCGAGAGATTCCAGGTCCGTAGAAAGCAGGTATCAAGTCGTGACTCATATGCGTTCGGGCATGCCAGGGCTGAACCTTTCCGACTCGGTGTATGAGCGGTTGCTCGCCGAGCGCATCATCTTCCTGGGCTCCCAGGTCGATGACGACATCGCCAATCGGCTGTGCGCGCAGATTCTGCTGCTCGCCGCCGAGGATCCGACCAAGGACATCTCGCTCTACATCAACTCGCCCGGCGGCTCGATCAGCGCCGGCATGGCGATCTACGACACCATGGTGCTCGCGCCGTGCGACGTCGCCACCTACGCCATGGGCATGGCCGCCTCGATGGGTGAGTTCCTGCTCGCCGCCGGCGCCAAGGGCAAGCGTTATGCCCTGCCGCACGCCCGCATCCTGATGCACCAGCCGCTGGGCGGCATCACCGGCGGTGCGGCCGACATCGCCATCCAGGCCGAGCAGTTCGCGCTGATCAAGAAGGAAATGTTCCGGCTCAACGCCGAGTTCACCGGCCAGCCGATCGAGCGCATCGAGGCCGACTCCGACCGCGACCGCTGGTTCACCGCGCAGGAAGCCCTCGAGTACGGCTTCGTCGACCACATCATCACCCGCGCCCACTTCAATGGAGTGTCCAATGCCTGATTACACCGATTCCCGGCTCACGCCTCAGGCGCGCTACATCCTGCCCTCGTTCGTCGAGCACTCCAGCTGGGGCGTGAAGGAATCCAACCCGTACAACAAGCTCTTCGAGGAACGCATCATCTTCCTCGGCGTGCAGGTCGACGACGCCTCGGCCAACGACATCATGGCCCAGCTGCTGGTGCTGGAGTCGCTGGACCCCGACCGCGACATCACCATGTACATCAACTCGCCGGGTGGCTCGTTCACCTCGCTGATGGCGATCTACGACACCATGCAGTACGTGCGCGCCGACATCCAGACGGTGTGCCTCGGGCAGGCCGCCTCGGCCGCCGCAGTGCTGCTGGCCGCCGGCACGCCCGGCAAGCGGCTCGCGCTGCCCAACGCCCGGGTGCTCATCCACCAGCCGTCACTCGGTGGCGTGATCCAGGGTCAGTTCTCTGACCTCGAGATCCAGGCCGCCGAGATCGAGCGGATGCGGACCCTCATGGAGGAGACGCTGGCGCGGCACACCGGTAAGGATCCGGCCGTGATCCGCAAGGACACCGACCGCGACAAGATCCTGACCGCCGCCGACGCCAAGGAGTACGGGATCATCGACACCGTGCTCGAGTACCGGAAGCTGTCGGCTCAGAACGCCTGAGTCCGGATCGCCGCGCTGATCGCGGCGATCTGGTCGGGCCCGACCCGGCAACACCCGCCGACGATGCGGGCTCCGGCGGCGACCCATTGGCCGGCTACGTCGGTGTCGAGGCCGGGCCGGCCGATCCACCTGCGGGCCGGGCCGTCCCATTCCTCGCCGCTGTTCGGGTAGACGATCACCGGCTTGCCGGTGACCCGTCGCGCTGTCTGCACCGCGCCGAGCACGTCCCCGGGCGCGCTGCAGTTGACGCCGACGGCGACGATCTCCGGCACGTCGGCGGCCACCGCGAACGCGTCGTCGAGCGATTGACCGGCCCGAGTGCGCGCGCCGGCGATCGTGTAGCTAAGCCACGCGGGGGTGCCCAACTCGTGCACCAGACCGACCAGCGCCTCACCCTCGTCGATGTCGGGCACCGTCTCCAGGGCCAGCACATCGGGCTGTGCGGACACCAGGACCTCCAGCCTGGGCCGGTGCCAATCGGCCAGCTGAGCAACCGTTAGCCCGTAGCGGCCGCGGTACTCCTCACCGTTGGCCAGCGCGGCGCCGTAGGGCCCCACCGAGGCGGCCACCCATCCTTTTCCGCCGCTGCGATCGCGGGCCGTTCGGGCCAGTTCGACACTGCGGGTCAGGAGGCGTTCGGCTTCGCCGCGGGCGATTCCGCGCTCCGCGAAACCGTCGAAGGACGCCTGGTAGCTCGCAGTCGTCGCGATATCGGCGCCGGCCCGGAAAAACGCCTCGTGAACAGCCACGATCTCGTCCGGGGAGTCCACCAGCAGCCGGGCCGACCACAGGTCGTCGGACAGGTCGTGGCCACGGGCTTCCAGCTCGGTAGCCAGGCCGCCGTCGGCGACCAGCACGGTATCGTCGGAAGGGGCAAATACCACGACGCAACTCTACGTTCGGCTGCGCTGAGCGCCTCGGTTCGGTCACGACGGCGACACGCCAAAAACACAGCTAAGCGTTCCGGGGCGACGAGAGCGGTGTCAGGCGATATGTTCACCATCACGCACGAATACCACTGACGCGATTCGGCTTTATCTGTCGCACCGTGGCAGAGCAAGCGGGTAGCGTCGGGACAGAGCCCAACGCAGACTCATTGGCAACGATCGAAGACCCGGCGAAGAAAGTAGGACCCCACCACCATGGCGCGTATCGGAGACGGCGGTGACCTGCTGAAGTGCTCGTTCTGCGGTAAGAGTCAGAAGCAGGTGAAGAAGCTCATCGCGGGCCCGGGCGTCTACATCTGCGACGAGTGCATCGATCTGTGCAACGAGATCATCGAAGAGGAGTTGGCCGACGCCGACGACGTCAAACTCGATGAGCTGCCCAAACCGGCCGAGATCCGCGAGTTCCTCGAGAGCTACGTCATCGGGCAGGACACCGCCAAGCGCACGCTGGCGGTGGCGGTCTACAACCACTACAAGCGCATCCAGGCCCAGGAGAAGCACCGTGACTCCCGCGCGGAGCCGGTGGAGCTGGCCAAGTCCAACATCCTGATGCTCGGCCCGACCGGCTGCGGCAAGACCTACCTGGCGCAGACGCTGGCCAAGATGCTCAATGTCCCGTTTGCGATAGCGGATGCGACGGCCCTCACCGAGGCCGGTTACGTCGGTGAAGACGTCGAGAACATCCTGCTCAAGCTGATCCAGGCCGCCGATTACGACGTCAAGCGGGCCGAGACCGGCATCATCTACATCGACGAGGTCGACAAGATCGCCCGCAAGAGCGAGAACCCGTCGATCACCCGCGACGTCTCCGGTGAGGGCGTCCAGCAGGCCCTGCTGAAGATCCTGGAAGGCACCCAGGCGTCGGTCCCGCCGCAGGGCGGTCGTAAGCACCCGCATCAGGAATTCATCCAGATCGACACCACCAATGTGCTGTTCATCGTGGCCGGTGCGTTCGCCGGGCTGGAGAAGATCGTCTCCGACCGGGTCGGCAAGCGTGGGCTCGGTTTCGGCGCCGAGGTGAAGTCCAAGGCCGAGATCGACACCCAGGATCACTTCGCCGAGGTGATGCCCGAAGACCTGATCAAGTTCGGTCTGATCCCGGAGTTCATCGGTCGTCTGCCGGTGGTGGCCTCGGTGACCAACCTGGACAAGGAATCTTTGGTGCAGATCCTGTCCAAGCCGAAGAACGCTCTGGTCAAGCAGTACACCCGGCTGTTCGAGATGGACGGCGTCGAGCTCGAGTTCGCCGACGACGCGCTCGACGCGATCGCCGATCAAGCCATCCATCGCGGCACCGGCGCCCGCGGGCTGCGCGCGATCATGGAGGAAGTCCTGCTGCCGGTGATGTACGACATCCCCAGCCGCGACGACGTCGCCAAGGTCGTGGTGACCAAGGAGACCGTCCAGGACAACGTCCTGCCCACGATCGTGCCGCGCAAGCCGGCTCGCCCCGAGCGTCGCGACAAGTCCGCCTAGGCGTCGTACGGTCTTTCTTATGAAGACACTTCGCCACCGATCCGCGGTGGCTGCTGTAGCCGTCACTGTC
Organism: Mycobacterium sp. shizuoka-1; assembly: GCF_002723835.1. Lineage (GTDB taxonomy): Bacteria > Actinomycetota > Actinomycetes > Mycobacteriales > Mycobacteriaceae > Mycobacterium. Next base: position 75,578 of record NZ_BEWG01000031.1, read on the forward strand.
GGCATGCTGGCTATCACCACGGCCTGTAGCTCCAACGAAAAAGAAGCGCCGACGACGAGCACCACGACGCCCACCACCACGACGCCGGCCACCAGCACCATGGCGCCGTCGCCGATGCCGACGGAGAAGGGCTCGGACGGCGGTGGCCCCAACAGCTTCTCTCCGACGGTGAAGGCTCCGCCCGCGCCGACCGCGATTCCGGGCAACAACTGATTTCGGTTACTGCGTGATGCGGTCGGGCCTGCTGTAGACGTTCATCGAATCGCCACGCAGGAAGGCGACCAGCGTCAGGCCTGACTGGGTGGCGAGGTCGACGGCGAGCGAGGACGGTGCGGACACCGCGGCCAGCACGGGAATGCCGGCCATCACCGCCTTCTGGGTCAGTTCGAACGATGCCCGCCCGCTGACCAGCAGCACGGTTCCGGCCAGCGGTACGCGGCGGGATTCGAGCGCCCACCCGATCACCTTGTCGACGGCGTTGTGCCTGCCGACATCCTCACGGACGGCGAGCATGGTGCCGTCGATGCCGAACAGCGCGGCACCGTGCAACCCACCGGTGCTGGCGAAAACCTTTTGTGCCGAACGCAGCTGGCCGGGCATCGCGGTCAACGTCGTGGCGTCGACCAGCGAGGGGTCGTCACCGGGTGGGTGGCGGCTGGTCAGCCGGACGGCGTCGATCGATGCCTTGCCGCACACGCCGCACGACGAGGTGGTGTAGAAGTTGCGGGTGACATCGACGTCCGGGGCGGGGAGGTCCGGCCGCAGTGTCACGTCCAGGACGTTGTAGGTGTTCGCGCCATCGTCGTCCGCACCGCGGCAGTAGCGCACGGTCAGCACGTCGTCGCGGTGGGTGATCACCCCCTCGGTGAGCAGGAAACCCTGTGCCAGTTCGACATCCGAGCCAGGCGTGCGCATCGTGACGGTCAGCGGCGAGCCGTTGACCCGGATCTCCAACGGTTCCTCGACGACGAGGGTCTCGGGGCGGTCGGTGGCGCTGCCGTCGGTGAGATGGCTGGCCCGCCGCCGGGCGGTCACCCGCCCCATGGTGAGTCCCCCCTGGCGCGCTCCAGGCGGATCACCACAGCCTTCGACACCGGTGTATTCGACCTGGCGGCAACATGATCCAGGGGGACCAGGGGATTCGTCTCGGGGTAGTAGGCCGCGGCGTTGCCGACCGGGGTGGAGTAGGGGACGACCAGGAAATCCTCGGCGCGCCGCTCCTGGAGGTCGCCCTGGCCGTCGGTGAACTCCGAGACGAGGTCGACGCGGTCGTCCGCGCGCAGCCCCAGCGCTTCGATGTCGGCCGGGTTGACGAACACCACGCGGCGGCCGCCCTTGACCCCGCGGTAGCGGTCATCGAGACCGTAGATGGTGGTGTTGTACTGGTCGTGGCTGCGCAGGGTCTGCAGCACCAGCCGCCCCGGCGGCACCGGCACCCACTGGAGTTCGTTGACGGCGAAGTTGGCCTTGCCCGTGAGGGTGGGGAATTCGCGCGAGTCGCGTGGCGGGTGCGGCAATTGGAACCCGTCGGGTTGACGCACTTTGGTGTTGTAGTCGGCGCATCCGGGCACCACGGCGGCGATCGCGTCGCGGATGGTGTCGTAGTCGGCGGCGAAGGTCTCCCACGGCACCGGGTGATCGGCGCCGAGCACGGTGCGCGCGAGCCGGCAGATGATGGCCACTTCGCTGCGGACTTCGTCGCTGGGCGGGGTCAGGCTGCCCCGCGACAGGTGCACCATCGACATCGAATCCTCGACGGAGACAACCTGTTTGCGGCCGTTCACCAGGTCGCGGTCGGTGCGGCCCAATGTCGGCAGGATCAGGGCGGTGCGGCCGTGCACCACATGGCTGCGGTTGAGTTTGGTGGAAACCTGAACGGTCAGCGCACAATTCCGCAAAGCCGCTTCGGTCACCGCGGTGTCCGGGGTGGCCGAGGCGAAGTTGCCGCCCATCGCCAGGAACACCGACGCGCGCCCGTCGCGCATCGCCCGGATGGCGTCAACGGTGTCATAGCCGTGCTTGCGGGGACTGATGATGCCGAAGCGGGTGTCCAGGGCGGTCAGGAAAGTCTCGGGGACTTTCTCCCAGATGCCCATCGTGCGATCGCCCTGGACATTGGAGTGCCCGCGGACCGGGCACACCCCGGCTCCGGGCTTGCCGATCATCCCGCGCAACAACAGCAGGTTCGTCATTTCGGCGATGGTGGCCACCGCGTGGGTGTGCTGGGTGATACCCATGGCCCAGCAGACGATGGTGCGTTGCGATTCCGCCAGCATGCCGGCGATCCGGTCGAGTTGGCTGCGGGAGATTCCGGTGGCTTCGGTGACGGTGTCCAGGTCGACGGTGCGGACGTCGGTGAGGTAGTCGTCGAACCCGTGGCAGTGCGCGGCGATGAACTCGCGGTCGATGACGGTGCCGGGGGCACGGTCCTCGGCCTCCACCAGCAGCCGGCCCAGACCCTTGAACAGTGCGAGGTCCCCGCCGATGCGGATTTGCACGAACTCATCGGCGATCGCCACCCCGTGCCCGACGACGCCGTTCACCTTCTGGGGGTCCTTGAACCGGATCAGGCCCGCCTCGGGCAATGGGTTGATCGCGATGATCTTGGCCCCGTTGGCTTTTGCCTTCTCCAGGACCGACAGCATCCGCGGATGGTTGGTGCCCGGGTTCTGGCCGGCGATGACGATGACATCGGCGTGCTCGACGTCGTCGACGGTCACCGAACCCTTACCGATGCCGATCGAATCGATCAGCGCGGTGCCCGACGACTCGTGGCACATGTTGGAGCAGTCCGGCAGGTTGTTCGTGCCGAAGCTGCGCACCAACAGTTGGTAGAGGAACGCTGCCTCGTTACTGGTACGCCCGGAGGTGTAGAAGACGGCTTCGTGCGGGGAGCCGAGGGCGTGCAGGTGCTCGGCGATCAACCGGTATGCGTCGTCCCACTCGATCGGGGCGTAGTGCTGCTCGCCGGGCCGCAGCACCATCGGGTGGGTGAGCCGCCCCTGCTGGGACAGCCAGTACTCGGGCTTGGCAGCCAGCTCGGCCACCGAATGACGGGCGAAGAACTCGGGGGTGACCCGGCGTTTGGTGGCCTCCTCGGCGACCGCCTTGGCGCCGTTCTCGCAGAATTCGGCCAGCTTGCGGCCGCCGTGTTCCTCCGGCCAGGCGCAGCCCGGGCAGTCAAAGCCGTGCCGCTGGTTGAGGCGCGACAGCGTCGCCAGCGTGCGGACCGGTCCCATTTCGGCCAGCCCGCGCTGCATGCTGACCATTACCGCCTTCACCCCGGCCGCCTCGTGCCTGGGCGGGCCGACGTGCAGCGCGTGCTCGTCGTAGTCGGCGGGGATGTCGCGGTCGGTGCCCATGCCCTCAAATCTAGGCGGCCAGCCCGACCGTCGGCACTAACGGGCCGACTTGCCGGTGCCCTTCGTGGCCGCCGGGCGGGAGTCGCGCTTGCCGGCCGCGCGATCCGAATCGGCCGACCGGCTGCTGGTCGCCGCGGCCGGCGCCGATGTCGAGTGCCTCGGCCGCGGGCCCCCAACGCCTCGGGCCGGTTTGGCGGCGGCGGGGGCGCGCTTCGTCGTGCTTGGTGCGGCCGTCTTGCCGGATTCCTCAACGCGGCCCGCCACACGCAATCCCGCGGCCGCGGCGGGGGCCGGGTTGGTCGCGGTCGATCCGCCGGTCAGGACGGCCGAGATGTCCTGCAACACGGCCTTGACCACGTTGACCATCGTGGCTATTCCCTTGGCGGCGGCGGTCATCACGTCGTAGAGACCGGCCTGCACGGTGGCTGCGAATCCGTCCGAACCCACCGCGGCGGCGCTTTTGACGACGGCTACCACCACCGCCCCCATGACCGGAATGACAGCCTCCGGAATTGCTGCCAGCACTGTCATCGCACCGCTGATCACGGCAGGCGCCAACATCAACATCGGACCCAATTGCGTCAGGACCGCCGTGGCGGGCGTGTCCATATTGCCGTCGGTCGGTGGGTACAGCAACAGGCTGACATTGACCATGGCTTCGCCCAACGGCGTCCCCTGAGCCAGTTCGTCGAGCAGTGCCGTGTTGATGAATTGCATCGTCGCCGCAGAGTCCGGGTTGAAGGCGGCCAGCGCGGTCATGATCGCGAGGACCTGTGGCAGGCCGAAGGGAACTGAGCCGCTGGGCACGGCACCGGCCGAGGCCGGCGCTGTTCGATGCCAATCGACGCTGTCCAGGCTCGTGAGCTGGACTGCGGTCGCCGATGTGGTCCCCGAGGGGAACCGCGAACCGCCGGGATCAGGTATCGGTGCGGCCACGGCGATGGCAGTACACAACGCAACGGGTGCGACAACAGATGAACCAAACATGGATACCCCCATAGAAGTTGAATCCGAAACCTCCGTAACTCTGGTTATACGACGCTTACAACCTTGCTGGGTGGAAACGGGACGTTAAATTTATTTTGCATTTTGATGCATTAACATGCAGATATGCTCCTCTTAATTTGCATTTGTTTGCTCAAATTGAATTTGCGGGAAGTTTTCCACGATCAGCGCCGCATTCTAACGTTGACGCGGGCGTAACGAGTTTGGCATGAACGCGACCTACCGTGGGCCGGTCACTTGCCCGTACATCAGACGCGGGCATCTGGGTTGGAAGAGGAAAGACAGTTGAGCGGTAATGCGGCGCGCCTCCAGGCGATCATCAACGTCGAGGGCTATGAGCCTCCGGCCATCAGCTTCGACCCCGCTGAAGAGCCCGGCGAGATCTTCGGATCGAACGTGTTCACCCTGGCCGAGATGCGGCTTCGGTTGCCCAAGTCGGTCTACAAGTCGGTGGTCGCGACGATCGAGAAGGGCGTCAAGCTCGATCCCGCGGTCGCCGATTCCGTCGCCTCGGCGATGAAGGACTGGGCGTTGTCCAAGGGCGCCACCCACTACGCGCACGTGTTCTACCCGATGACCGGGCTGACCGCCGAGAAGCACGACAGCTTCCTCGAGCCGGTCTCCGACGGCCAGACGTTGGCCGAATTCGCCGGCAAGACCCTGATCCAGGGCGAGCCCGACGCGTCGAGCTTCCCGTCCGGCGGGCTGCGCAGCACGTTCGAGGCGCGCGGCTACACGGGGTGGGACGTCACCAGCCCGGCTTACATTCTGGAGAACCCGAACGGCAACACGCTGTGCATCCCCACGGTGTTCGTGTCGATGACCGGTGAAGCACTGGACTACAAGACCCCGTTGCTGCGCAGCCAGCAGGCCATGGGCGCGCAGGCCGAGCGGATTCTGAAGCTGTTCGGGCACAAGGACTTCGACCACATCGTGTCGTTCTGCGGACCGGAGCAGGAGTACTTCCTGGTCGACCGGCACTTCTTCCTGGCCCGCCCCGACCTGATCAACGCGGGGCGCACCCTGTTCGGCGCCAAGCCGCCCAAGGGCCAGGAGTTCGACGACCACTACTTCGGCTCGATCCCCGACCGGGTGCTGGCGTTCATGATGGACACCGAGCGCGAGCTGTTCAAGCTCGGTATCCCGGCCAAGACCCGGCACAACGAGGTCGCGCCCGGCCAGTTCGAGATCGCGCCGATGTTCGAGCGGGCCAACATCGCCGCCGACCACCAGCAGCTGCTGATGACGACGTTCCGCAACATCGCCAAGAAGCACGGCATGGAGTGCCTGTTCCACGAGAAGCCGTTCGCCGGCGTCAACGGCTCGGGCAAGCACGTCAACTTCTCGATGGGCAACGCCCAGTTCGGCAGCCTGCTGGTGCCGGGCGACACCCCGCACGAGAACGCCCAGTTCCTGGTGTTCTGCGCGGCGGTCATCCGCGCCGTGCACAAGTACGGCGGCTTGCTGCGGGTGTCGGTGGCTTCGGCCACCAACGACCACCGCCTCGGTGCCAACGAGGCTCCGCCGGCGATCATCTCGATCTTCCTCGGCGAGCAGCTCGCCGACGTCTTCGATCAGATCGCCAAGGGTGCGGCGACGTCGTCGAAGGGCAAGGGCAGCATGATCATCGGCGTCGACACCCTGCCGGAGCTGCCGACCGATCCGGGCGACCGCAACCGCACCAGCCCGTTCGCGTTCACCGGCAACCGTTTCGAGTTCCGTGCACCGGGATCGGGCCAGACGATCAACGTGCCGATGATCATCCTGAACACGATCATGGCCGACTCGCTGGACTACATGGCGAGCGCGCTCGAGACGGCCGTCGCCTCCGGTGAGGACTTCGATTCGGCGGTGCAGAAACTGCTGACCGAGATCATCACCGAGCACGGCGCGGTGGTCTTCAACGGCGATGGCTATTCGGAGAACTGGCAGATCGAGGCCGCCGAGCGCGGGCTGCCGAACCTGAAGACCACGCTGGATGCCATCCCGCAGCTGGTCACGCCGGAAGCCATCGAGGTGTTCGAGAAGTACGGCGTCTTCAATGCGCGCGAGCTGCACAGCCGCGTGGAGGTCCGGTACGAGACCTACGCATTGACGATCGGGGTCGAGGCGAAGCTGACCCTGGAGATCGGCTCGACGGTGGTGCTGCCGGCGGCCATCCGCTACCAGACCGAGCTGGCGCAGAACGTGGCCACGCTCAAGGCTGCCGGTGTCGAGCCGGATATGACGCTGCTGCAGGCGGTTTCGGCACCGATCTCGGAGCTGACCGCGGCGCTGGCCGCGCTCAAGGAGGGCCTGGCCGAGCACGGTGGAGATTCCGCCGCCGAGGAAGCCGCCCACGCCAAGAGCCTGCTGCCGAAGATGGATGCGGTGCGCGCGGCAGCCGATGCGTTGGAAGGCTTGGTGGCCGACGACCTGTGGCCGCTGCCGACCTACCAGGAGATGCTCTACATCCTCTGACGGTTACGCCGAGGCTGTAGCTGTCGACATCGTCACTCGCGATTCGTCACGGCAGTTACAGCCTTGGCGCCCGCCGTCAGCTGAGGTGCTCGCCGAAGAACGCCAGGATTCGTTGCCAGGCGTCCTCTGCCTCGGGCTGCGAATAGGCCATCCCCGCCACACCGGCGATGGTCTTCATCGGCGCGGGGATGTCCCAGTCGTTCATGAACGAGTGCCCGACGTTCGGGTACTCCTTGATGTCGCGCGGCACGTCGCCTGGGGCGAGCATCTTCTCCAGCTTCGCCGCCGCCCCCTTGAGCATCGGGTCCTTGGCCCCATAGCTCGCCACGGTCGGGCACGAATTCGGGATGGCCGAGACATCTTTGGGCCATTCACCGTAGTTGGGTGCCGAGGCGTCGAACATTCCGCTCGGCCCGAGCACCAGGCAGAACCCGCCGCCCATGCAGAACCCGATGATGCCGACCTTGCCGGTGCACTGCGGATCGGCGACGAGATGGTCACGCGCGGCGATCAGGTCATCGACCGCGGTGCCACGCCCGTTGCGGAACGCCTGCAGTGTGCGCACCACGCACAGCAACCGGTTGCCGCGGTGGTACAACGCCGGTGTGATCGCGAGATAGCCGTTGTCGGCGAACCGGTCGGTGATGCGCTTGACATCGCGGGTCATCCCCATCGCGTCGTGCACGATCACGACACCCGGCCACGGGCCGCTGCCACTCGGCCGCGCCTGATACGCCGGAAGCGGACCTGCTGGGGCTGCAAAGCTGGTGTCCATGCGGGCATCTTGCCCGTTGGGTCGTCACTTCCGCCAGGGATTGTCGCCGGCGTCCCAGGCCTTCTGGAGATCGGGATAGATCGAGGTCTGGTCGGTGGGCACCGCGTTCTTGATGGCCCGCGTCCGCTCGTCGGCCAGCACTTCGGGGGCGCCGCTTTCGATGGCGTCCATCGTCTGAGCGGCCACGTCCTCGGGCGCGATCTTGCCGGTGGTGATCACCCCGGCCATGTCGGTGTCGATGAAACCGGCGTGCACGCCGACGACATGGGTGCCCTGGCCGTGCAGTTCGATGCGCAGAGCGTTGGTCAACGCCCACTGCGCGGCCTTTGACGCGCCGTAGGACGCATTGAACGGGGAGACGAAGAAGCTGACCACCGAGAGCATGTTCACCAGCGCGCTGCCGTTCGGTTGCGCCGCCAGGACGGGGGCGAACGCCCGGGCCATCGCCAGCGTGCCGAAGTAGTTGGTCTCCATCTCGATGCGGGCGGCGTCGGGGTCCTCGGCGGTCAGAAACGGCGAGGCCAACATGGCGCCGGCGTTGTTGATCAACACCGACACGTCAGTGCAGTTCTGCGCGGCGGCGCGGACCGCGCCGGCGTCGGTGATGTCCACGGCGATCGGTACCACTCGCGAATCGTCGAAGTCGATGCCCGCCGGGTTGCGGGCGGCGGCGTAGACCTTGGTGGCCCCGCGGTCGAGCAAGGCCTTGGTGAATGCGCGCCCGAGGCTGCGGTTGGCCCCGGTGACCAGAGCGATGCTGCCGTCGATCGCCGTGCCGTGCGTAGCCGTCATCGTCCCACTCCTCGTGTCGGGTTCGTCAGAACCAACACCTACCCGCCGGCGCGATATTTCGTCAGGCCCCCGCGATGGAGGCGCGGTCTACCATCGCCACCGCGACGGGCAGGCCCGTCTCCAGCGATTCGACGCCCGCCGCACACACCGCAGCCGCGGCATAGCCGTCCCAGGCGCCCGGGCCGTCGACATTCACGCCGCGGGCGACCGCGTCGACCCAGCGTTGGATCTCGGTGTCGTAGGCGCGCCGGAAGCGCTCGCGAAAGCCTGGGGTGATCTGTCCGCCCCAGGTGCCCGGCGCGGACTTCCGTACCACGTTGACATCCAGACCGATGATGGCGCTGCCCTTTTCGCAGACGACCTCGGTACGCACCTCGTAGCCGACGCCAGTGGTGACGAACAGCTCGACGTCCACATGTTTGCCGCTGCTGGTCCGCAGGATCGCGATCTGGGGATCGGCCAGGCCTTGCGGCGCAGCGGGATTGGCCGCCGGCTTCACGATCTGGATGGTGCTGATCTCCTCGTCGAACATGAACCGCGTGACGTCGACCTCGTGCACGAGGCTGTCGCGTACCACCATCGCGCTGTCGAAGCCGGACGGCACCGCAGGGTTGCGGTGCGCGCAGTGCATGACCAGCGGGGTACCGAGCTCGCCGGCGACGACCATGGCTTTGAGGGCGGCATACTCGTCGTCGAACCGCCGCATGAAGCCGACCTGAATCAGCTTGCGGCCCAGTTCGGCTTCACGCTTGACCACTTCCAGCGAGGTCTCGACATCGGTGGTCAGCGGTTTCTCGCACATCACCGGCTTGCCGTGCTCGAGGCAGGCCAGCAGCTGCTTCTCGTGCGTCGGGCCCGGCGTGGCCAGCACCACCGCATCCACCTGCGGATCGGCGATCGCATCGAGCGGGTCGGCGACGGCCCGGCAACCCTCGATACCGGCTGCGATCTGCTCGGCCTTCTCGGTGACGTAGTCGTTGACGACGGCCACCCGGGCGCCCTTGATCCTGCCGGTGATGCGGGCGACGTGGTCGGCGCCCATCACTCCGACGCCGAGGACGGCGACCCGAAGCTCAGCCATGGCGGTCACTCTCCTGATCTAGAAGCGGACGGCGGGAACCCCACACGACCCGAGGTAGCTGCGGGTGCGGGTGGCGATAGGCAGCGGCGCGTCCACCTCGCAGGGGTACATGTCCTGCTCGACGATCGCGAACACGTCGATGCCGAGGTTCTCGATCTCGGTGAGCAGCGAGGGCATGTCCGGGATACCGTGCGGTGGCTCGGTCATCGCGCCGAGCTTCACGGCCTCCCCGAACGGCAGGTCCTCGGCCTCGACCTTGGCCCGCACCTCGGGGTCGACCTGCTTGAGGTGCAGATAGCCGATGCGCTCCGGAGCGCGGCGGATGATCGCGATGTTGTCGCCACCGCAGTAGGAGATGTGACCGGTGTCCAGGCAGAGGTTGACGAACTCGCCGTCGGTGCCGTCGAGGAAGCGGTACACGTTCTCTTCGGTGTCGACATGGCTGTCGGCGTGGGGGTGGTACTGCGCCCGGACCCCATATTGTTCGAACATCGCCTTGCCGAGTTCGTTCATGCCCTGGGTCTTCTGGCGCCACTGCTCGGCGGTCAGGGTGCGGTCCTCCAGCACCGCGCCAGAGGACGGGTCGCGCCACATCTCCGGAATCACCACGACATGCTTCCCGCCCACGGCTGCGGTCAGTTGCGCGACATCCTCGATCTGTTTCCATACCGCCGACCACGAGTCGTCCTGGTGCAGCCGCTCGAAAACCGTTCCGGCCGAGAGACTCAGCGAGCGCGCGGCGAGTTCGTCGGCCAGGCGGACAGGGTCGGTGGGCAAGTAGCCGAACGGACCGAGCTCGATCCACCGGTACCCGCAGGCCGCGACCTCGTCGAGAAAACGGGTGTAGGGAGTTTGGTGTGGATCGTCGGGAAACCACACGCCCCAGGAGTCCGGCGCGGATCCGACGAGAATGTTGCCCACGATGACGTCCTCAGCGGTCGGACGGATTGACAAGGGGGCGTTGGACGTTCTTCCACTCGGCGTAGCGCTGGTGAGCCTGTTGAGTGGAGTCCAGCGTGGAGACCTCACTGACCGGCACGTCCCACCAGGACTGGCTGTCCGGGGCGTAGACCAGGGGATCGGTCTCGACATGAATGACCGTGACGCGCTCGGCTGCCTTGGCCGCCTTGATCGCATCGGCGAACTCGGTGGCCGTGGTCACCTTGATGACGTCGGCACCCAGACTGGCGGCGTTGGCGGCCAGGTCGACCGGCAGTGTGGCGCCGTCGAGCCTGCCGTCGGTGCCGCGGTAGCGGTAGGCGGTGCCGAACCGCTGTGAGCCCAGCGACTCCGACAGGCCGCCGATCGAGGCGAAGCCGTGGTTCTGCACCAGGACTCCGATGATCTTGACCCCCTCCTGCACGGCGGTCGCCAGCTCGGTGGCCATCATCAGATACGAGCCGTCACCGACCATGACGAACACGTCGCGATCGGGTGCGGCCATCCGCACGCCGATGCCGCCGGCGATCTCATAGCCCATGCAGGAGTAGCCGTATTCGACGTGGTAGCCCTTGCGGTCGCGGGTGCGCCACAACTTGTGCAGATCACCGGGCATCGACCCCGCCGCGCACACCACGACGTCGCGCGGGTCCGACAGCGTGTTCACCAGTCCGATGACCTGGTTCTGGTTGAGCTGCTGGCCGTCCTCCGTTGCGCAGGCCGACAACACCGTGGCCTCCCAGTCGGCGGCCAATTCGGCTACCCGGGAGCGGTATTCGTCGCCGACGGTGTACCCGACGAGCGCCGGACCGAGGGCTTCGATGGCCTCGCGCGCGTCGGCGACCACGCTGACGCCGCCCTGCTTGACCGAGTCCAGCGAGGCGACGTTGATGTTGACGAACCGCACATCGGGGTTGTTGAACGCGGTGCGCGATGCCGAGGTGAAATCGCTGTAGCGGGTGCCGATCCCGATGATCACATCGGCATCGGCGGCCAGCGCGTTGGCGGCGGTGGTGCCTGTCGAGCCCACCGCACCGACACACTGCGGGTGGTCGAAACGCACTGATCCTTTGCCTGCCTGGCTTTCACAGACCGGGATGCCGGTCTGTGCGGCCAACGCGTCCAGCGCATCCTCGGCCTGCGAATAGTGCACGCCGCCACCGGCGATGATCAACGGCTTGGTCGCCGCGGCGATGATCTCGGCGGCCCGCGCGAGCACCGACCGCTCCGGCAGCGGCCGGGCGACGTGCCAGGTGCGTTCGGCGAACAGCGATTCCGGCCAGTCGTGGGCTTGGGCCTGGACGTCCTGGGGGATCGACACCGTCGCCGCCCCGGTCTCGACGGGATCGGTCAGCACCCGCATCGCGCCGAGCAGGGCGGCGGGTAACTGCTCGGGACGCCACACCCGATCGAAGTAGCGTGACAGCGGCTTGAACGCGTCGTTGACCGTGACATCACCGGACGACGGCAGTTCGAGTTCCTGGAGTACGGGGGAGCTGACCCGGGTCGCGAACGTGTCGGCGGGCAGCAGCAGTACCGGCAACCGGTTGATGGTCGCCAGCGCGGCACCGGTCAGCATGTTGGTGGAGCCGGGTCCGACGCTGGCGGTGACGGCCCAGGTCTGAAGCCGGTCCTTCTGCCGCGCGTAGGCGACCGCGGTGTGCACCATGGCCTGCTCATTGCGGCCGAGGACATACTTCAGCCCAGGCTCGCGGCCGGCGGCGACGGCGTCCACCTCGTCCTGCAGCAGTGCCTGTCCGATCCCGGCCACGTTGCCGTGGCCGAAGATGCCCAGACACCCGGCGAAGAATCTGGCCCGCACGCCATCGCGTTCCACGTACTGGTTGGCGAGGAAGCGAATCGTGGCCTGCGCGACAGTGAGCCGCACAGTGGCTTCGGTGTCGGCGAGCTTCTCGTGTCCCTTCGGGGCGGTCGATACCACGGTCAGACTCCTTGGCCGGACGGGCTGCCCATCGGCAGCCGGGGGTCGATCTCCTGGTGCTCCCAGCTGCCGCGCAGCCAGGTGTGATTGGGATCGTCGCAGATCAACCATGCTCGGTTCGGGCCGGAGCCGGCCATCACGTTGAGGTAGTACATGTGGTGACCGGGTGCGGCGATCGACGGGCCGTGGTAGCCGTGTGGGACCAGCACCACGTCACCGGAACGGACCTCTTCGAGCACCTCGATCGGCCGCTGCGGGGTGCCGTACACCCGGTGAAAGCCGAACCCGGGAGTGCCTGCGGGACTGTCGGCGATCTCGAAGTAGTAGATCTCCTCCAGCTGGGTTTCGGACTCGGTGTTCTCCTCGTGCTTGTGCGCCGGGTAGCTCGACCAGTTGCCGCCGGGGGTGATCACTTCGCAGGCGATCAGCGAATCGGCCTCGAATGTGGTTGCGGTACCGAAGTTGTGCACCTGACGGCTGCAGTTACCCGCCCCGCGCAACTCGACGGGCACGTCGGCCGCGGCAACCCGGCGGTTCGGGAACGAGCGGGCCGCTCGGGCGCCGCAGATCGCGAAGCGGCCTTCACCGGACATGATGTAGGTCTGGTCGATACCGAGGTAGACCATGTCGGCCGGCCCGTCGAAGACCGATTCGCGCCGCGACAGCTCGAATGTGTCTTCGCCACAGTCGATCCTGCCGCCCCCCGACAACGGCAGGATCATGACCTCGGTGCCGCCGGTGGTCAACTCTATGGTCTGACTGTCGTCCAGCTCTACCACCTGCAGCGAGGACTCCGCCCAGCCGGCGGACTCGGGAGTGACGTCGACGGTGAACGGCAGCTCGGCGCTGCGCGCGGGAATGAAGTACTTGCTGTTCATCTCTCAGATCTTTCCCGTCGCTGCGCTCGCCCCTGACCTCACCATCGACACGGCGGTGGCCACCGCCGAGCTGACATCGTCATCGGCGGGATAGAGCAGTGTGCGTCCCACGATCAATCCCCGCACCGACGGCAGGGACAGGGCTTTCTCCCAGCTGGCGAACGCTTCGTCGGGATCGGTTGGGTCGCCGCCGAGCAGCAGAGTCGGCAACGTCGTGGAGTCCATCACGCGGTCCATCTCGGCGACCACTGGCAGCTTCATCCAGGTGTAGGCCGAGGTGGATCCCAGCCCCTGGCTGATGTGGATGGACTTGATCACCGCGTCCGGCGTCAGGTCGTTGCGCACCTTGCCGTCCACCCGGCTGGACAGGAACGGCTCGACCATCGCGATCAGGCCGTGCGCGGCCAACGCGTCGACGGCCTGCGCGCACGCGGCCAGGGTGGCCACCGTCCCGGGGTCGCCGAGGTCGATGCGGCACAGCATTTTTCCGCCGTTCATCTTCGCCGCGGCGGTCGACTCCGCGGTGGCGGCGGTCATCCGGTCGTCGAGCTCGAAGCACGCGCCGGCCAGACCGCCGCGGTTCATCGACGAGAACACCACTTTGTCTTCGAGCGCGCCCAGCAACAGCAGGTCGTCGAGGATGTCGGAGGTGGCCAGCACCCCGTCCACCCCGGGATCGGCCAGAGCGGTGCGCAGCCGGTCGAGCAGGTCGGTGCGGCTGTTCATCGCGGTGGGCCGCGACCCCACCGCCAGCGCACCGCGGGCCGGGTGGTCGGCCGCGACGATCATCAGCCGGCCGTTGCCGCGGACGGCGGGCCGGGTGGTGCGATCCTGCCAGGCCCGCGCGATCGCGGCCGGGTCGGCGGCGCGCAGTTCGGTGATGTCGGCGTAGTCCTTGCAGGCGCTAGACATTGACCGCCTCCACGGCGATCTGCTCGGCCAGCGCGGCGACCTCGTCGGCCGTCGGCATCGCCGTAGAACACTCCAGGCGGGTGGCGACGATCGCACCGGCGGCGTTGGCGTAGCGCAACGTCTTCTCCAACGGCCAGCCGCGCAGCAGGCCGTGGCAGAGACTGCCACCGAAGCTGTCGCCCGCGCCGAGGCCGTTGACCACGTCGACGTCGATCGGGGGCACGGTGACCGAGGCGCTACGGGTCTTGCCCAGAACGCCGCGGGGGCCTTGTTTGACGATCGCCAGTTGCACACCAAGGTCGAGCAGGGCGTCGGCTGCCTTGTGCGGGTTGGTTTCTCCGACCGCGATCTCGCACTCCTCCCGGTTTCCGACCGCGATCGTGACGTGGGTCAGCGCGCGCTGCACCTGTTCGGACGCCGCGGCGGGGGATTGCCAGAACATCGGCCGGTAGTCGAGGTCGAGAACGGTCAGCGGTGCGCGTGCGCGCGACTCCCACGCGGCGAAATGCGCACTGCGGCTGGGCTCCTCGGACAATCCGGTGACCGTGGACCAGTACAGCCGCGCCTCGGCGATGGCGGTGAGGTCGAGGTCACCAGCGGTGATCTGCAGGTCGGGTGCGCTCGGCTTGCGGTAGAAGTACAGCGGGAAATCGTCCGGCGGGAAGATTTCGCAGAACGTCACCGGCGTCGGGTATTTCGGGTGCACCGCGACGTAGCGGTTGTCGACTCCCAGTCGGTCCAACTCGGCGCGCACGAATGTGCCGAACGGGTCGGCTCCTGCTCCGGAGATGAGTGCGGTGCGGTTTCCCAGCCGGGCGGCGGCGACCGCGACGTTGGCCGCACTGCCGCCGAGGAACTTGCCGAACGATTCCACCTTGTCCAGGCCGACCCCGACCTGAAGCGGGTAGATGTCGACGCCACTGCGCCCGATGGCAAGGACGTCGAAGGGCGGGGTAGTGGTCACGTCAGCTCTCTTCAGGGCTCGATGGGGACGTGCTACGACTGTGCCCTCCGCCACAGCAGTCTGTCAATACTTTGTCCTGACATTCTATCTTTTAGTCAATCAATGTTAGACTGCAGCTACTGTTGTGATTTCGAGTTCGAGATCGGAGCCGATGTGCCGTTGGCGGTTGAACTGGACAGGTCAAGCCCCGTTCCGCTGTACTACCAGCTGGCCCAGGCCATCGAGGCGGCCATTCGTAGTGGCGAACTTGCGCCCGGTGATCGATTCGAGAATGAGCTGGCATTGGCCAAGCGACTCACCCTGTCGAGGCCCACCACGCGGCGGGCGATCCAGGAGCTCGTCGACAAGGGCCTGCTGGTGCGTAAACGCGGGGTCGGGACCCAGGTCGTCCAGAATCCGGTCCACCGCCGGGTCGAACTCACCAGCTTGTTCGACGACCTCTCGCGCGCCGGACAGGAACCGACCACTCAGCTGCTCGAATACCACGTCGGGCCGCCCGGCGACGACGTCGCCCGAGAGCTGAGCCTGGCCGCAGACCGCCAGGTCGCCTGCATCAAGCGGCTGCGGTGCGCCAACGGCGAGCCGCTGGCGCTGATGATCAACTACCTTCCGGTCGAAATCGCCCCGGAAGCCGAGGAACTCGAACGAAGCGGGCTCTACCAATCGCTGCGTGCGCGCGGTGTGCACATCCGGCTGGCCAGCCAGCGCATCGGGGCCAAGGCCGCCAGCCGCGGTGAGGCGCGGCTGCTCGATGAGAAGCCAGGCGCGCCGCTGCTGACGATGGATCGCACCGCATTCGACGATTCCGGGCGCGCCGTCGAATTCGGGACCCATTGCTATCGCGCGTCCCGCTACTACTTCGACACCACGCTCGTCGACCGCTGAGTCGCAGTTTCGGCGAACTCCTCGAGATCGGTCGGTGCGGCATGCACCCTGCGGAATTGCGAGCGGGCGGCTGCCATGGCAAATCGGATCAAGATCGGCGAACGAAATACGCACGCCACCTTGGCGATTCGAGAATTCTGATTCGATCAACCAACCCGCCTGACGCGTGTGACACTTTCACTTTCCGGCTGCGTCGTGGACGGCGGGGGGACAGTGACACAGAGTCATCCGTTCCGCGCCTTGTGGGTGCTGATGATCGGCCTGTTCCTGATCGTGGTCGACTCCACCGCTGTCGCGGTGGCCAATCCGGTGCTGAAGAACGCATTCGGCGTCAGCTACGGCGACATCCTGTGGGTGTCGACCAGCTACCTGCTGGCGTTCGCGGCACTGCTGTTGGTCGGCGGACGGCTCGGCGACCGGTTCGGGCCTAAGGGCGTCTATCTGCTCGGTCTGGCGCTGTTCAGTGCGTCCTCGTTGGGGTGCGGTACGGCGTCCTCGATCGACATGTTGATCGCGGCCCGGGTCGCGCAGGGGGTGGGAGCCGCCCTGCTGGCACCGCAGATCTTCACCGCGGTCACGCGCATGTTCCCGCCCGAGCGGCGCGGCCGAGCGATGGGAGTCTGGGGCGCCACCACCGGAGTCGGTCTGCTGGCGGGACCCATCCTCGGCGGTGTGGTGCTCGACGGGTTCGGCTGGCAGTGGATCTTTCTGATCAACGTCCCGATCGGTCTGGGCGGGCTCGCCCTCGCCATGTGGTTGGTGCCCGCCTTGCCCGGCCGGCCGCTGCAGCTCGACCTGATCGGTGCACTGCTGTCGGCGGTCGGCATCGGTCTCGTTGTGTTCGGACTGCAGCAGGGCCGAGCGGACTGGTCGCCGACGATCTGGACCGCGATGCTCGCGGGCCTGGTCGCGATCGCGGCCTTCGTCGTCTGGCAGGCAGTTGCGCCGGATGAGCCGCTGATCCCGCTGCGGCTGATCGCGCACCGGAACTTCGTGCTGTCCACCGCCGGGATCGGTCTGGTGAGCTTCGCGTTCGTCGCGTTCGTCGTCCCGCTGATGATCTTCCTGCAGGACGGGCGTGGGCTGTCGCCGATCGGCGCGGCGCTGCTGAGCGCGCCGATGGCGCTGGCGACCGTCGCCCTGGCACCGGCGGTCGGCCGTCTGGTCGACCGGGTGCATCCGGGGCCGGTCGTGGTCTTCGGGTTCGCGTTGCTCGCGGCCGCCCTGCTGTGGCTGGCGATGGGGATGGCGCCCAGCACCCCGGTGTGGCGATTGGTGGTGCCGCTGACGCTGGTCGGTGTAGCCGGCGCATTCACCTGGGAACCGTTGGCGGTCATCGCATCCCGCGCACTCCCGCCGGACGTGGCCGGTGCGGGATCGGCGTTGTGCAACACCGCGCGGCAACTCGGGGGTGCGTTGTCCACGGCCAGTGTGGCCGCGCTGACAGCCGCGCTTCTGGGTGACGAATGGACGAGGGCCGCGCTGGCCGCCGCGATGGCGCAGTCGATGTGGTTGCCGCTGTCGGCCGCGGCGCTGGGGGCGCTGACGGCGCTGTTCTTCGTCAGTCGGGAGCCGGCCACCGCCGCTGCGGCACGGGTGCGTCGCGATATGAGTGTGCCGCTGTGACCGCGGTCGCCGGGGTCGGGCAGTCGACCGTCTTGGAGGCTGAGTCGCTCACCGACGACGCGTTGCGCGATCTGCTGGCCTATCCGCAGGGTCTGTGCCGGCCGGTGTTTCGGGCGAACTTCATCGCAAGCATCGACGGGGCGGTGACGCTGGACGGAGCCGGGCGAAACCTGGGCACCCCGACCGATCGCCGGGTGTTCACCCGGCTGCGTGAGGTCGCCGACGTGATCCTGGTCGGCGCGACAACTGCGAGGTCCGCGCCGTACGTCGATCTGCAGGTGGCGGCGGACGCCCAGGCGTGGCGGTTGTCCCGGGGGTTGGCGCCGGGGCTGCGCGTGGCGGTGGTGTCCAGTCGCGGTGTCGTCGCGCCGACGCTGTTGGCCGATTCGGCCGTGCCGCCGGTGGTGTTCGTCGCCACCGGTGCCGACCCCGCGGCGCGGCGGGCACTCAAGCAGTCCGGGGCCCAGGTGTTCGAGATCGCCGGGACTCGCGTCGGTTCGGCCGCGATCCGGCAGGGGCTGGCCGAACTGGGGCTCAACCGGGTGCTCGTCGAAGGCGGCCCGACGTTCTTCTCGCAGTTGGTGTCGGACAACGAGATCGACGAACTGTGCCTGACCACGAGCCCCAAACTGGTGGCCGGGCCGGCGCGCCGCATCGCGGCGGCCGATCACCACGTTGAGATCGCCATGCAGCGCAGGGGCATCCTGGTGGGCGCCGACGGCACCGTGATCGTTCGGTGGGCGCGCTACTGAGTGGCGGTACCCGGTGCGGAGAACGCTGCGCGGAACGCGTGCAGCGCGGCGGCACTGTCGCCGGAAGCCCACGCCTCCAGTCCGATCGGGCCGGTATAGCCGATGTCGCGCAGCGCCGCCGCGATCGCGGGGTAGTGGATCTCGCCGGTGCCCGGCTCGCAGCGGCCGGGCACATCGGCCACTTGGATCTCACCGATGGCGGGACCGCATCGACGGACGAGTTCGACGAGGTTCCCCTCGCCGATCTGGGCGTGGTACAGATCCAGCATCATCCTGACGTTGGGATGGCCCACGCCCTCGACGAGTGCCAGGGTGTCCTTGGCGCGGGCCAGGGGCACCCCGGGGTGGTCGACGATCGTGTTGAGGTTCTCCACGCAGAACATCACGCCGGCGGCCGCGCCGAGGTCGCCGATCCGCTCCAGCGCGCGCTGCGCCGTCAACCACATCGTCCCGGTGACGCGCTGGCGTGGCCTGGCCGCCTGTCCGCCGACCAGCTCGGCGGTGTGCAGGTTGAGTCGCGGAACCCCCAGTGTCTCAGCGGCTTTGATGCTCAGCTCGGCGGTTCGCACGACCTCGTCGGCGCTCGCCGGATCGATCAGATCGCCGTGCAGGTAGCCCGTCATCGAGGAGAATCGTGCCTCGGTGGCGGACAGTGCCGCCAGGTCCTTGTCGTGCCAGCTCCAGATCTCCACCGCGAAGCCCAGTTCGTCGATGCGCCGCACCCGCTCCACAAGCGGCAGGTCGGCGAACACCATCTCGGCGCAGACTGCGAGCTCGAAGTCGCTCATCGCAGCACCCTAACATTTGACCTGCAGTCCAAATGTCCTAACAAAGTCTTGACTTTCCGCTGTGAGCCGTATTACATCGAGGAATCGGCGTGACGTGCGCGATGGACAAGGAGTCGTCATGAGGTTCAACCGGCTAGCGGCCGTGGCAGGAGCGAGCGCGCTGGTCATCGGGCTCGCGGCCTGTTCTGCCACCGGGGGTAAGCCCCGCGACAACGGCGGCGGCTCGGGCGGCGGCACCGTCGACACGCCCCGGATGACGATCGCGATGATCACCCACGAGGCGCCCGGCGACTCGTTCTGGGACCTGGTGCGCAAGGGGGCCGAGACCGCTGCCAAGAAGGACAACATTGAGCTCCGCTACTCCAGCGATCCTGAGGCGCCCGCGCAGGCCAATCTGGTCCAGAGCGCGATCGACAGCGGCGTCAAGGGTATTGCCGTGACGCTGGCCAAGCCGGATGCGATGAAGGCCGCCGTGCAGAGCGCTGCGGCCAAGGGCATTCCGGTGGTCGCCTTCAACGCCGGCCTGGACGCCTGGCAGGCGATGGGGGTCAAAGAGTATTTCGGCCAGGATGGTTACATCGCGGGCCAGGAGGCGGGCAAACGGTTGCAGTCCGATGGTGCCAAGAAGGTCGTGTGCGTCATCCAGGAACAGGGCCACGTCGATCTCGAAGCGCGGTGCGCCGGTGTGAAGAACACCTTCCCGGCGACTGAAGTCCTCAACGTCAACGGCAAGGACATGCCGTCGGTGGAGTCGACGATAACCGCCAAGCTGCAACAGGATCCGAGCATCGACACGGTTCTGACGCTGGGAGCGCCCTTCGCGCTGACCGCCGTTCAGTCGATCAAGAACGCGGGCAGTAGTGCCAAGGTCGCGACCTTCGACACCAACGCCGCACTCGTCGACGCGATCAAGAACGGAAGCGTGCAATGGGCCGTGGACCAGCAGCCGTTCCTACAGGGCTACCTCGCCGTCGATTCCCTGTGGCTCTACCTCAGCAACGGCAACGTGATCGGCGGCAACCAGCCGACGCTGACGGGTCCGTCGTTCATCGACAAGTCGAACATCGATGCCGTCGCGCAGTACGCCCAGAACGGAACACGCTGATGAGCTCTTGCGCGAAGAAGAGAGAAATGTGATGAGTACTCAATCCGACGTGACGCTGTCACACGACGTTGTCCGAGACGAACGGGTCAAGGAACGAAACCGGCTGCAACGTCTGCTGATTCGGCCCGAAATGGGTGCGGGCATCGGGGCCATCGGCATCTTCGTGTTCTTCCTGGTCGTCGCGGAACCGTTTCGGCAGGCGTCGTCGCTGGCCACCGTCCTGTATGCCAGCTCCACCATCGGGATCATGGCGTGCGGCGTCGCGGTACTGATGATCGGCGGTGAGTTCGACCTGTCCACCGGGGTCGCGGTGACCTTCAGCTCGCTGGCGGCGTCGATGTTGTCCTACAACCTGCATCTCAACCTGTGGGCCGGCGCCGGGCTGGCGCTGATCCTGGCGCTGGGCGTCGGATTCCTGAACGGCTTCCTGGTGATGAAAACCAAGATCCCGTCGTTCCTCATCACCCTGAGTACCTTCTTCATGCTCGCCGGTATCAACCTCGCGGTGACCAAGCTCCTGGCCGGGCAGGTCGCCACTCAGAGTGTCAGCGACATGCAGGGCTGGGACTCGGCGCAGAAGGTGTTCGCGTCGTCGTTCACGCTCTTCGGGGTCAGCATCCGCATCACCGTGGTGTGGTGGCTGGTGTTCACGGCGGTGGCCACCTGGGTGCTGTTCAAGACCCGGATCGGAAACTGGATTTTCGCGGTCGGCGGGGATGCGGACAGCGCCCGCGCCGTCGGCGTGCCGGTGACCAAGGTGAAAATCGGAATGTTCATGTTCGTCGGCTTCTGTGCCTGGTTCGTCGGCATGCATCTGCTGTTCGCGTTCAACACCGTTCAGTCCGGCCAGGGCATCGGCAACGAGTTCTTCTACATCATCGCCGCCGTCATCGGCGGGTGCCTGCTCACCGGCGGCTACGGCACTGCCGTCGGCGCGGCCATCGGTGCATTCATCTTCGGGATGACCAACCAGGGCATCGTCTACGCGGGGTGGAACCCGGACTGGTTCAAGTTCTTCCTCGGCGCCATGCTGCTGTTCGCGGTGATCGCCAACAACGCCTTCCGTAACTACGCCGCCAAGAGGTGAGAGAGAAGTGACCGCGACCATGGACCGCCCCACCGAAGAAGCGCCGTCCGGCGGCAAGGTGCCGCTCGTCGAGCTCAAGAACGTCGGCAAGAGCTACGGCAACATCACCGCCCTGAAAGACATCTCGCTGCGGGTGCACGCCGGCGAGGTGACCGGCATCCTCGGTGACAACGGGGCGGGCAAGTCGACGCTGATCAAGATCATCGCCGGGTTGCATCAGCAGACCGAGGGTGAACTGATGGTCGACGGCGAACCGACCCGGTTCACCTCACCTGCCGACGCCCTGAACAAGGGCATCGCCACCGTCTATCAGAACCTCGCCGTCGTGCCGCTGATGCCGGTATGGCGAAACTTCTTCCTGGGCCAGGAGATTCGCAAGAAGAGCTTCCCATGGTCGCTCGACGCCAACGCGATGCGGGCCACCACGCTGTCCGAACTGTCCAAGATGGGTATCGATCTACCCGACGTCGACGTGCCGATCGGCTCGCTGTCCGGCGGTCAGCGCCAGTGTGTGGCGATCGCGCGGGCGGTGTTCTTCGGCGCGCGGGTGCTGATCCTTGACGAGCCGACCGCCGCGCTCGGCGTCAAGCAGTCCGGCGTGGTACTCAAATACATCACCGCGGCCAAGGAGGCCGGCTTCGGCGTCGTGTTCATCACCCACAACCCGCATCACGCGCACATGGTCGGCGACCACTTCGTCCTGCTGAACCGCGGCCGCCAGAAGCTGGACTGCACCTACGACGACATCACCCTGGAACACCTCACCCAGCAGATGGCCGGCGGCGACGAGCTCGAAGCCCTGTCCCACGAGCTCGGCCGCTGAGCTACCGCGGCGTCAGCGCGAACAGCCTCAGCTCACGGTCGGTGCGGGTGCGATACGACTGGTACATCGGATAGGCCAGGAAGCGCGCCAGCCCGCGGTCCCGCTCGGATCCGGTCAGCAAGGTGGCGGTCACCGGGACCTCGACGCCGTTGATCGCGACGACGGCGTGCGGGTCGGCGATCAGGTTCGCGCTCCACGCCGGGTGATGCTGCTGGCCGAAGTTGCTGCCGAGGACCAGCAGGCTCTCGCCGTCGCGCAGGTAGCTCAGCGCCGACAGCCGCTGCCGGCCCGACTTGCGGCCCGTGGTGGTCAACAGCAACTCGGGCAGCGAAGTCGGCCCGAACAGGGTGTATTTGCCGCCGGTGGCGCGCAGCACCCGGCGATCCAGCGGCACCAGCAGCCGGATGAAGCGAGAGCCCAGCGGCGACGACGCCACTGCCAGGAACGGCTTGAACAGCGGTGAGATGTCTTCGTTGCCCCAATGCCCGTCGGGGAAGGTCTGTGGCATGGCTGTCATCGTGCCGCACGACGGCCCGAGGCAGAACCCCCGGTCAGCGCTCCGACATCCCGGCTGCGCGGTAGGCGGCATCCACGTACTGCATGTTCTGCACGGCGTCGTCGAGACCGATCGGCAGCGGGGCGCCGTGCTGCACATGCGCCGCGAACGCCTCGAGCTGGAACGTGTACGACGGCCGAGTGCCCAGGTGCTCCACCCGGGTGCCGGCCGCGGTCCGCACGGTGATCCGGTCGTCGAGGTGCGGTCTGATGAAGTCGTGCGCCATGGCCTCACCCTTGGTGCCGACCACGGTGAAGGTGAACGAATAAGTCGGCGCCGTCATCGTGTTGGCGGACAGGCCGGTGGTGCCCGACGGGAAGCGCACCTCGACGTCACACCACTCGTCCACGCCGGGCGTGCGCTGCGAGGCGTGCGCGGCGCTGATCGCCGGCCGACCCAGCCCGAGGGCGCCGATCCGGCGCATGATGTGCAGGCCATAACAGCCCAGGTCCATCAGCGCCCCGCCGGCCAGATCCAGCGACCAGCGCGGGTCCTCGGCGGCAGGCGGCGGCATCGCCATCCGCACCTCGACATGACGGACCTCGCCCAGCTCACCGCCAGCGGACAGCTCGAACATCCGCCGGGCCACCGGATGGAACAGGTAGTGGAAGCCTTCCAGCACGCTGACGCCGGCGGCAGCGGCCGCCTCCGCGACCGCGTGTGCCTCACCGTGATTGCGCGCGAACGGTTTCTCGGTCAGCAGCGGCTTGCCCGCCGTGATCGCCGCCAGGTTCCACGGCGCGTGCAGGGCGTTGGCGAGCGGGTTGTACACCACGTCGACCTCGTCGTCGCCGATCACGTCGGCGTAGCCGGCGGCGACCCGCTCGACTCCGTACGCGCCGGCGAAGTCCTTGGCGCGCTCGGGATCTCGTGCGGCCACCACAACGAGTCGATGG
>NZ_BEWG01000031.1:99237-109629 GCF_002723835.1 Mycobacterium sp. shizuoka-1
GCGGGCTGGGCCGACGATGGCGTGCTCGGCGATTCGGGACGCCCCGAGCACGCCGATCCGCAGGCTCATGCAATGCGCTCGCAAGCTCGGGCCCTGCATGCCCTCCGATGATTCGCTCCGCAGGCGTCGCTCATGCCGGCACGCCGCCCGCGACACTCTGTAGGTACGCGACGCTGGCCAGCACGTCGCGCAGGGGGCCTTGGCCTTGCGGCTCGCCGTCGAGGATGGTGTCCTGCTCGAGCACGAACCAGCCGTCGAACCCGTTGTCCCGCAACGTGGTGACGATGCCGGCAATGTCGACGTCACCGGTGCCCAGCGGGGTGTACATGCCGCGGGCGACCGCCTCGGTGTAGGTGAGCTCGCCGGACTGCACGCGGGCGGCCAGCGCAGCGTCGACGTCCTTGAGATGGGTGTGCGCGATCCGGCCCGGCACGGTGCGCGCCAGGTGCACCGGATCGGTGCCGCCGATCAGCAGATGCCCGGTATCCAGGCACAGCGAGATCGACGACCCGTCCAGCACCCGGGCCACCTCGTCACCCTTCTCGACCATCGTCCCCACGTGCGGGTGCAGCACCGCCGTGATGCCCCGCTCGGCGGCGGCCTCGGCGAGCCGGTCGAGGTTGGTCAGCAGCGTCGACCATTGGTCCTCGTCGAGATCGGGCCGGGAGTCGTACCCGTCGGTGCCGGTGGCCGCGGCCAGCACCAGCATCGAAGCATCTACGGCTACAAGCGATTCCAGTAGTCCGGCAACGTCCGGCACCGGGTCGTGGCCGGCGTCGTGCAACACCACCGGTGCGAAGCTTCCCACACAGCTCAGTCCGTGGCGGCCCAGCACCGCCGTCAGTTCGGCAGGCTCCGCGGGCAGGAACCCTTCCGGGCCCAGCTCGGTGGCCGTGAGCCCGGCCTGCCGCATCTCGGTCAGCACCCGCTCGGGATCGAGTTGGTAGCCCCAACCGGGCACCTCGCACACACCCCACGAAATCGGTGCGCCGGCGATCTTCAGACTCATCGGGCCTTGACCTCCTCGATACGGACCGGCACCCGCCGGTGCAGGGATTCGGTGGCGGCCTCGGCGATCCACGCCACCTCGACCGCGTCGGCGACGGTGGCTCCCGAGAGCGGGTTGCCCTTGGTCACCTCGACGAAGGCCGCCAGCTCGGTGCGGAACGCGGCGGTGAACCGGTCCATGAAGAAGTGGTGGGCCGGTCCCTCGGGGAACGTGTTGTGCGGATCGGTGTTTCGCACCGGCACACCCTGATCCCAGCCCGCGACGACGGAGTCGTCGAAGCCGTGTACCTCCAGCCGGCAGTCGTAGCCGCGGGCGTTGTAGCGGGCCGCCGACACCACGCCCAGGGTGCCGTTCTCGAACGTCACCACCGCCACCGCGGTATCCACGTCGTCGATCTCGCGAAACCGCGGATCGCCCTGCACGCTGCCGGTCGCGTACACCTCGACGGCGCGCTGACCCGTGATCCAGCACAGCGCGTCGAAATCGTGCACCGCGCAGTCGCGGAAGATTCCACCGGAGCCGGCCAGGTACTCGAACGGCGGCGGCGCGGGATCCATCGTCGTGCTGCGCACGGTGTGCAGCGCGCCCACTGACCCGTCGTCGACCGCCCGCTTGGCGGCGGCGAACGCGGCGTCGAAGCGACGCTGATAACCCACCTGCACCGGCACCCCGGACCGGGCGATCGCCTCGGCCACTCGAGCGCTTTCGGCGGCGGACGCCGCAATCGGCTTCTCGCAGAACGTGGGCAGTCCCTTGGCCACGGCCGCCAGTGTGAGTTCGGCGTGGGCGGGGGTGGCAGCCGCGACGACCACCCCGTCGATACCGGAATTCAGCAGCTGCTCAACCGAATCCACCGGCTTGGCGCCGTGTTTGGCCGCCACCTCGGCGACCACGTCGGGACGTTCGTCGGTGACGACGAGTCCATCGACACCGGCCAGGTTGCTCAGGGTTTCGGTGTGGAAGGCACCGATTCGGCCGAGGCCGATCACGCCGAGTGTGGTCACGGGATTCTCCGTTCGTGGTGGTCGCGCAGGGCGCGTTCGAGGGCGGGCGGGGTCAAATCGTCGGCCAGTGCGGCCAGCACCACGTCGACCTGGCTGGGCGGCGCCAGGCTGCCGATCGGCTGGTCGTGGTCGAGGTTGGTGGGGAAGGGATAACCCTCGGCGGTGGCGACGACGGCATTGACCAGATCCGCCGCGGGGCGCCCGGCGGCCTTCATCGCCCGCAGCGCGGGATACACCGCGCGCACCATCGCGGTGCGATCCAGCGCTTCCATGGCGCGGCCGAACGGTGAGGAGATCTGCAACAGGTTTGCCATCCGTCGCACCGCGGCCGACGTGTTGGCGCCGGCGCCGTGATAGAGCGCCGGGTTGAAGAACACCGCGTCGCCCTTGCGCAGCGGAATCTGGACCTGATGCGCGACGAAGTACTCGATGAACTCCGGCCGGTGAAACGCCACGTAGCCACCCTCGAACAGCTGCGAATACGGCAGCAGCATGGTGGGTCCGCTGTCGAGTGGCATGTCGGTGTGTGCGACCGCGCCCTGCAACGTCAATGTCGCCGACAGCCGGTGCACATGCGCCGGATAGTCGGTGAGCTGGCCGGGGGCGACGAAGCCGAGGTGATAGTCGCGATGCGGAACCTGCGCTGCACCACCGGGATTGACGACGTTGACCTGAGAGGTGACCTGATACCGCGGGCCCAGCCAGGCCTGGCACACCAGCGCGAGCGCATCGTTGGCGTAGTAGTCGGCGAACACCGCGGGGGAGTGCAGCGCGAGTTTCTGCGCGGCGTTCCACACCCGGTCGTTGACCCCCGCCTCGCCGAAGTGGTCACCGGCGATGCCGCCCTCTGCACGCTGCGCGGCGATCAGTGCGCCGAACGCCGCGCTTGCGGCGTCGACGACCGCGGCGGGAAAGGCGTCGGCGAACACCACCACACCGGGTCCGTCGGCCAGCGCGCTGATCAGCTCCGCCTGCACGGCCCGCCGGTCGGCCCGGGCGAGCTCTCCGGCGGAGTAGACCGGGACGTTCGACCGGACCTCGACGGCATGCGGGTAGGCGGCGAGATCGGTGTCCCGCTCGGTCAGCACTCGCAGCTCGTCGAGTGCGAAGGCCGACTCTGCCAGCCAGGGCTGCACCCGTGCGCTCACATCGACCATGCGGCAAGTCTCGCTGTGACCCAGCCCGCAATCAACAGCAGAAATCCATCAAAAACCCCTCATTGGGCTAGGGTCGGCGACCATGGCGCACCGATTCAAGGTCCGCGAGATCGCCCAGCAGTCGGGGCTGTCCGAGGCCACCGTCGACCGGGTGCTCAACGACCGCCCCGGGGTGCGGGACGGCACCCGTGCCGAGGTGATGCAGGCGATCGAGGACCTGGAGAAGCAGCGAACTCAGCTGCGGCTCAACGGGCGTCGTTACCTGGTGGATGTGGTGATGCAGACGCCGCAGCGGTTTTCCGATGCGTTTCGGGCCGCCGTCGAGGCCGAGTTGCCCGCGTTCGCGCCGGCGATGCTGCGTGCGCGTTTCCACCTGTGGGAGTCGGGGTCCACCGAGCAGATGGTGGACACCCTTGGGCGGATCAAGGGCAGCCACGGGGTGGTACTCAAGGCGCAGGACGAACCCGAGGTGGCCGAGGCGGTCGACGCCCTGGTGGCCGCCGGCGTGCCGGTGGTGACCTATACGACGGACATCCCGGCCAGCTCGCGCTGTGCCTACGTCGGCATCGACAACCACGGCGCCGGCGTCACTGCCGCCTATCTGATGGAACAATGGCTGGGGGCGGCGCCCGCCGACGTGCTGATCACCTTGAGCCGCACGGTGTTTCGCGGGGAGGCCGAGCGTGAGGTCGGGTTTCGGACCGCATTGCGCAAGTCCGGGCGCGCGATCGTCGAGGTCAGCGACAGCGACGGTATCGACGCCACCAACGAAGGTCTGGTGCTCGAGGCCCTCGAGCGCCACCCCGAGGTGCGGGCGGTGTACTCCGTCGGGGGCGGCAACACCGCGACGGTCGCGGCGTTCGACAGCATCGGCCGGGAGTGCGACGTGTTCATCGCCCATGATCTCGACGCCGACAACCGGCGCCTGTTGCGCGACGGCCGGATCTCGGCGGTCCTGCACAACGACCTGCGCGCCGACGCCCGGCTGGCCATGCGGCTGATCCTGCAGCAGCACCGCGCGCTGCCCAGCGAACCGGCCCGACCCGTCCCGATCCAGGTGATCACGCCGTACAACGTGCCGGGCTGACCACGCCGACTCGTTGATTCGAGGAATTCCCGACTACCATCCGCGCCGACGGCGACGATGGATTCGCCGACATTGATGAGGAGACCACCCGTGCCAGAACAGCGCGCCGAGCTCGTCGCCGGCGTGACCGTGCTGGGCAATCTGGCCATCGACGTGATCAACGGCGGGCCCAAGACCCCTGGCGGATGCGCGTCGTTCTCGGGGGTGGCGATGGAGGCGGCAGGCACACCGGGCGGCATCGTCGCGCTGGCGGCCGCCGACGACCGGCCGTTGTTCGACCCCCTGCTCGAGCGTTTCGGGTCGATGATCCGGATCCTGACCGCCGACCGGACCAGCTCGTTCCGGCTGGACTATGAGGACGTGGACCACCGCCGGATGTCGGTGGAGGCCATCGGTCCGGTGTGGGGTCCGGCGGAGATCGACGCCGCGGCGCCCGACACGACGTGGGTGCACCTCGCGCCGCTGCTGCGCACCGACTTCCCGGCCGAGACGTTGGCGCTGCTGGCGCGCCGCGGCCACCGGGTCGCCTACGACGGTCAGGGCCTGGTGCGGGCCGATCGGCTCGGGCCCCTGGTCGTGGACCGCCACTTCCCGCCGGAACTGCTGGCCCACCTGTCCATCCTGAAGCTGGCCGAGGACGAGGCCGTCATCGTCGCCGACGGGCCCTTCGACGAGGCGACCGCAGCGCGGCTCGGGGTGCCGGAGATCCTGGTGACCTACGGTTCCGAGGGGTGTGACATCTATACCGGTGACACCTGTGTGCGGGTGCCGGCCGCGTGGCGGGTGCAGGGCGTGCAGACCACCGGGGCCGGTGACATGTTCACCACCTGTTATGTCGCCAATCGCGCGGCGGGTGCGGATCCGCGTGCGGCGGCCAAGGAAGCCAGCGAGCTGGTTGCCGGTGAACTCGAGAAACGCCTGGCGGCACGCCGCTGACAGAGTGCTACCCGCGAGTAGCAAAACTCTTAGAGAATGGCATTCTCGGAAAGTGACGAAAGACACACTTTGTCTCATCGCGCCGTGGCTTCCATCTGTGAGCTGTGCCTTCCCCGCAGGCGGCGCGGCGTGTCCGGGTCCGACCGTGGTCTAGCTTGCCTAAGAAAGTGCAATAATCGGTACCGCGAGTGACAGCAACTCCTGGGCTGTCGATTCCGTCGGCGCGTCCACACTGACAGCGACGCGGTATCCACACCCGGCGGACAGGACGAAAGGCGGGGACGTGGGTCCCAACGGCAACGGCGCTACGGGCAACCGGCAGAAGCTGGAAAAGGTCGTCATCCGGTTCGCCGGCGACTCGGGCGACGGCATGCAGCTGACCGGCGACCGGTTCACCTCGGAAGCCGCGCTGTTCGGCAATGACCTTGCCACGCAGCCGAATTACCCCGCCGAGATCCGCGCTCCACAGGGCACTCTGCCCGGCGTCTCGTCGTTCCAGATCCAGATTGCCGACTACGACATCCTCACCGCGGGTGACCGTCCCGACGTCCTGGTCGCGATGAACCCCGCCGCGCTGAAGGCCAACATCGGCGATCTGCCGCGCGGCGGTCTGGTGATCGCCAACTCCGACGAATTCACCAAGCGCAACCTGGCCAAGGTCGGCTATGAGAACAACCCGCTCGAGGACGCCAGCCTGTCCGACTATGTCGTGCAGCCGGTGGCCATGACCACGCTCACCCTGGGGGCGGTCGAGGCGATCGGCGCGACCAAGAAGGACGGCCAGCGCGCCAAGAACATGTTCGCGCTCGGGTTGCTGTCCTGGATGTACGGCCGGCCCATCGAGACCAGCGAGACGTTCATCCGCGAGAAGTTCGCGCGCAAGCCCGACGTCGCCGAGGCCAACGTGCTGGCGCTCAAGGCCGGCTGGAACTACGGCGAGACCACCGAGGCCTTCGGCACCACCTACGACATCTCGCCGGCGAAGCTCGCCCCGGGCGAGTACCGGCAGATCTCCGGCAACACCGCGCTGGCCTACGGCGTGATCGCGGCCGGCCAGCTCGCCGACATCCAGGTGGTGCTGGGCACCTACCCGATCACCCCGGCGTCGGACATCCTGCACGAGCTGTCCAAGCACAAGAACTTCAACGTGCTGACTTTCCAGGCCGAAGACGAGATCGCCGGCGTCGGCGCCGCGATCGGCGCCTCCTACGGCGGCGCGCTGGGCGTGACCAGCACGTCGGGTCCGGGTATCTCGCTGAAGTCCGAAGCCATCGGCCTGGCCATGATGGCCGAGCTGCCGTTGCTGGTGATCGACGTGCAGCGTGGCGGTCCGTCCACCGGCCTGCCGACCAAGACCGAGCAGGCCGACCTGCTGCAGGTGATGTTCGGCCGCAACGGCGAATCGCCGGTCGCCGTGCTGGCCGCCAGCACCCCCTCGGACTGCTTCGAGGTGGCCATCGAGGCCGCGCGCATCGCGCTGACCTACCGGACGCCGGTGATCCTGCTGTCCGACGGCGCGATCGCCAACGGTTCGGAGCCGTGGCGCATTCCCGACATCGATTCCTACGAGGCGATCGAACCCAACTTCGCCAAGGCCGGCGAGGATTTCGCGCCCTATGCCCGCGACCCGGAGACGTTGGCCCGTCAGTTCGCGATTCCGGGCACCCCGGGGCTGGAGCACCGCATCGGCGGGCTGGAGTCCGCCAACGGATCCGGCAACATCTCCTACGAGCCGGCCAACCACGACCTGATGGTGCGGCTGCGACAGGCCAAGATCGCCGGGATCACGGTTCCCGACATCGAGGTCGACGACCCCACCGGTGACGCCGAATTGTTGATCCTCGGCTGGGGCAGCTCGTTCGGACCGATCGGTGAGGCCTGCCGGCGAGCGCGCCGCCGCGGGATCAAGGTCGCGCGGGCTCATCTGCGCCACCTCAATCCGATGCCGGCCAACCTCGGCGACGTGCTGCGGCGGTACCCGAACGTGGTGGTACCGGAGATGAACCTCGGTCAGCTGGCCCTGCTGCTGCGCGGGCGGTACCTGGTCGACGTCCAGTCGGTCACGAAGGTGCAGGGCATGGCGTTCCTGGCCGACGAACTGGAGGGCATCATCGATGCCGCCCTGGACGGGACCTTGGCCGAAAAGGAAAGCGACAAAGCGAAATTCGCCCGGCTTGCGGCAGCTACCGTGAGTACCGGCACAGTTGGCGCAGGAGTGAACGGATGACTGACCTGATCGGCTCGGATCTGCTGGCACCGGGGGTGTCCAAGACGGCGTGGGTGCCGACCACCGACGAGCCGCAGAAAGCCAAGGACTTCACCAGCGACCAGGAGGTGCGCTGGTGCCCGGGCTGCGGTGACTACGTCATCCTGAACACGATCCGCAACTTCCTGCCGGATCTGGGCCTGCGTCGCGAGAACATCGCGTTCGTCAGCGGCATCGGCTGCTCGAGCCGGTTCCCGTACTACCTGGAGACCTACGGCTTCCACTCCATCCACGGTCGCGCGCCGACCATCGCCACCGGTCTGGCGCTGGCCCGCCCGGACCTGTCGGTGTGGGTGGTCACCGGAGACGGCGATGCGCTGTCCATCGGCGGCAATCACCTGATCCACGCGCTGCGCCGCAACGTCAACATCACGATCCTGCTGTTCAACAATCGGATCTACGGCCTGACCAAGGGGCAGTACTCGCCGACCTCCGAAGTCGGCAAGATCACCAAGTCCACCCCGATGGGCTCGCTGGACTATCCGTTCAACCCGGTTTCGCTGGCGTTGGGCGCCGAGGCGACCTTCGTCGGGCGCGCGCTGGATTCCGATCGCAAGGGTCTGTCGGAGGTGCTGAAGGCGGCGGCTGAGCATCGTGGCGCGGCACTGGTCGAGATCATGCAGGACTGCCCGATCTTCAACGACGGCTCCTTCGACCTGCTCCGCAAGGAGGGTGCCGAGGAGCGGATCATCAACGTCCGCCAGGGCGAGCCGGTCACGTTCGGCGCCAACGGCGAATACTGCGTGGTCAAGACCGGCTTCGGGCTGGACGTCGCGAAGACCGCCGACGTCGCGGCCAGCGACATCGTGGTGCACGACGCGACCATCGACGACTCCGCGTACGCTTTCGCGCTGTCGCGCCTGTCGGAGCAGAACCTCGAGCACACCGTGATGGGGGTCTTCCGTCAGGTCAGCCGGCCGACCTATGACGACGCCGCCCGCGACCAGGTGCGCCTGGCGCGGGAAGCCACCCCGCACGACCGGCACGCGCTGCAATCGCTGCTGCGCGGTCGCGACACCTGGACCGTCGACTAGGACCTCGACCACCGATGAGCACGCCCGCCCCGCTGGCCGCCGTAGTACTGGCCGGTGGGGCGTCGCGTCGGATGGGCAGGGACAAGGCCACGCTGCCGCACCCCGGTGGCGGTGCCACGATGGTGGAGTTCACCGCCAGGCTGCTGGGCACGCGCTGTGCGCCGGTGTTCGTGATCGCCGCCCCCGGTCAGGCGCTTCCCGTGCTGGACGCCGAGGTGCTGCGGGACGAGGTTCGCGGCGTGGGCCCGCTGCTGGCCACCGGGCGGGGATTGCGCGCGGCGGCCGCCGCCGGCATGGAGCGCGCCTTCGTCTGCGCGGTGGACATGCCGTTCCTGACCGTCGACGTCATCGACGAGCTGGCCGAACACCGCGGCGTCGACATCGTGCTGCCGTGGGACGGCCGCGACCACTACCTGGCCGGCATCTACCGCACCGACCTCGCCGACCACATCGACGGGCTGGTCGCGGCGGGCGAGCGCAGCATGCGGGCCCTGGCCGACACCGTCGTCACCCAGCGGATCGTCGTCCCCGCCGGTCCCGCACTGGCCAACGTCAATTCTCCCGCCGATCTGCAGCAGCAAATCGCGAATTAATTCGCTGAATACGCCGAATTTCGGCGATAGCTGGATATTCGCATTTATTAATTTGTCATCTTCTGGTCATCGAAGGTGGGCTCCCCGGTGAATCCCCTGGGGCAGAACAGTTTTCGCCGATCTCGTGCCGTACTGGGTGAATCGGGGTGGCCTTGTCGCATTTCGCTTGGCCGTGCTCGCGTTCGGTGTGCGAGCCCGCGTGGACTGCTGCCGTAGGTAGCCTTCGGGCACGGCCGTCAATGGTTGTACCGGCGAGATGAACCTGTCTGGCGCACAACGTAATAGCGGTATCGGCGCCGAGGAGGGTCCGCGCTCGCA
This sequence comes from Mycobacterium sp. shizuoka-1, assembly GCF_002723835.1. Lineage (GTDB taxonomy): Bacteria > Actinomycetota > Actinomycetes > Mycobacteriales > Mycobacteriaceae > Mycobacterium. The sequence continues at coordinate 108,642 of NZ_BEWG01000031.1, forward strand.
GATGATGTGCTGGGATCGCTGTTAGCCCAATTGCCGTTTTCGGCAAGGGTTTTGGCAGAACCGGCCGACGGAGTGGGGGAGCGGCGTCAGCTAACGAATCTCCGGCGGTCGGCCCGGTGTGGTTGGGAAAGACGGGGATTGGTTCCTGCGCGCTGGCTGATCGGCGCGATCCGGCGCCGAAATTCTGTGTCCCAGCCCACAATTTGTGCGTGATTTAGATCACAAAATTGACGGGCGTGTCAATGTTTAGCCTGGCCACAAAACGCGCGCCTGACCTGCACAGACAACTCATAGGTTGCCGTCGTGATCGTCCCGTTATCTAACCGAGATAAGCGTGTCGTTGATGTGACTTCATGGGATCGGCTCCGTACGGTCCAACTCGGTCCCTTTGGGAGCAAACATCTACACCGATAACTCCACATAATTCGAAACCCTGCGTGTGAGCGGGGCCGGAGGCCGCGAAGGCCTTCTGCGGGTTGCCAGGCTGACAAGCCGCCAGGTGACGCCGGCCGGCCGCCGCTGTCGTGCCCGACCGAGACGGCGCGACCCGAATCCCGACAGCCCAGCACCGGGCTGTATCCCGCCGCGATGGCGGGTGGGCCGCGGCGCGTGCTCGGCGAAAGGAAAACTGTTGTACAACCTCCGCAAGTCACTCGCACGCTCCATCGGCATGGCCGCGATCGGCGGCGCCGCCGTGGTGGCTCCGATGGCCCTCGGTACCGGTATTGCCTCGGCTGACGGCATGAACTGGGACGCGGTCGCGGCGTGCGAGTCCGGCGGCAACTGGGCGATCAACACCGGTAACGGTTACTACGGGGGCCTGCAGTTCACCATGGGCACCTGGCGCGCCAACGGTGGTGCGGGCTCGCCGCACATGGCGTCGCGCGAGGAGCAGATCCGCGTGGCGGAGAACGTGCTGCGCAGCCAGGGGCGTGGTGCCTGGCCGGTCTGCGGTCGTCGCGGCTGATTCAGCTTCTCAAGGGTGGCG
>NZ_BEWG01000031.1:109636-144256 GCF_002723835.1 Mycobacterium sp. shizuoka-1
CTTATATGTCGGCCAACTTCCTTATCAAATTTCTCAGAGAAACCAATCGACACGCCTGTAACAGGTGCATCACGAGCTGCGATTCATCTCACAGCGGCACACCAGTGCCCCCTTTGTCGGGAAGGGAAACACCAATGAGCACTTTGCGCAGGATCGTCACCCTGGCAGTCATCTCCGGAGCGCTGGCCCTGGCCGGATTCGTTCTGAGCATCGGGAATGCCAGCGCGGACAGCGGCGTCAACTGGGACGCGGTCGCGCAGTGCGAGTCCGGCGGCAACTGGGCCGCCAACACCGGCAACGGGTTCTCGGGTGGTCTGCAGTTCAAGCAGGCGACCTGGACCGCCAACGGCGGCGTCGGCGCCCCGCACCAGGCCACCCGCGAGGAACAGATCCGGGTCGCCGAGAACGTCGCCCGCAAGCAGGGCATGGGCGCGTGGCCGTCCTGCGGCCAGGCGGCCGGCACCCCGGCCTTCGCCACCCCGGTTTCCGCCGGCGCTCCGGCCGCCGCCCCGGGAGCCTGCGCCAACGTGCTGAGCGGGCCGTTCAAGTCGATCGACTTCAACAAGATGTGCCAGGCCTTCCACGATCCGGGCCGCGCCATCGCCAACGCGCTGGGCCTGCGCTAAGACCGCCAAGACACCGTGACGACGCCCAGTCGGCTCAGGCCGGCTGGGCGTCGTCGCGTGTCGGGAGCCGAAAGGCCGAGCGGGCCGCGATCGACGCCAGATGGCGGGTCACCAGCGATTCCGGTAGCAGCACCGTGGCTCGGCTGGCCAGCGCGCTGAGCGTCGCCCGGCGCAGATTTACCGCCCGGCCGATCAGTCGCGATTCGGCGACGATGCCGCGCACCCGCCGGCGCCGGAACGCGGCGAACGCGGCGAACGCCGTCGGCAGATCGGCACTCAGGTCGACGAACGCCCCCAGCACGGCCGCGTCCTCGAGGGCCTGACAGCCGCCCTGGCCCAGGTGCGGGCGCATCGGATGGGCGGCGTCGCCGACCAACACCACCGGACCCGACGCCCAGTGCCGGGCAGGGTCGCGGTCATAGAGGTCGTTGCGCAGCACCTCGGCGGGCTCGGTCGCGGCGAGAATCGCCGGAATCGGGGCAGCCCACGACCCGAACGTCGCCCGCAGATACCCGAGCTCCTCCTGCGGCGCGCAGGCCCCCTCGGCGGCACGCTCGGTGGCGAACCAGTAGGTCCGGTCGGTGCCCATCGGGACGTGGCCGACCTCGGCCCCCGCTCCCATGGTCTCCCCGGCCAAATCCGGGTCGAGGGAGAACGACGCGACCCCCCGCCACGCCGTGTATCCCGCGTAGCGGTGGGCCAGCGGGCCGTTGAGATGACGGGCCACCACCGACCGGGTGCCGTCGGCGCCGACGACCGCCTCGACATCGCGGGACGACGCGTCCGCCAGGTGCAGTCGCACGCCGGTGGGCGTCGAGCTCAGCCCGCGGACCGCTGTCCCGTCGAGCAGGGTGCCCGCCGGCAATGCGCCGGCCAGGATGTCACGCAGTGCCGCGCGCTGGAGCACCACCAGTGGCTCGCCCAGTGCGGTTACGATCCGCTCGCCGGCAGGCCGGCGCAGCCACCGGCCGTCCCTCCAGCGGATCGCGCCCGCGGTGATCCGCCCGCCCGCGGCGCGCACCTGGTCACCCAGACCGAGATGGTCGAGCGCCGCCAGTGCGTTGGGCCAGATGCTGATGCCCGCACCCGAGCTGGTGTCGGTGCGTTCCTCGATCACGCTGACGCGGTGACCGCGCTGAATCAGCGCCGCGGCGGTGGCCAGCCCGGCGATGCCTGCCCCGACGACTGCGATCTCCGCCATGGGACGACCGTAACGTGAGCTCATGACCTCAGGCCCATTCCACGAGCTCGACGACTACCTTGCCCTGCCGCGGGTATCCGGGCTGGCCGTCTCGGCGGACGGCGCGCGCATCGTCACCACCATCGCCGACCTCAACGCCGGCAAGACCGAATACGTCACCGCGGTCTGGGAACTGGACCCGGCCGGCGTCGCCCCCGCCCGCCGGTTGACCCGCGGCGCCAAGGGCGAGGCCGCACCCGTGTTCACCGCCGACGGGGACCTGTTGTTCACCGCGGTCCGCGCCGCAGAGGACGACGACACGCCGCCGGCCGCGCTGTGGTCACTGCCCGCCGCCGGCGGCGAGGCCGCCAAGGTCGCCGAGCTGCCTGCCGGGATCACCGCCGTGCGGACCGCCCGCGCCGCCGCCGCGGTGGTGATCGGCGCACCGCTGCTACCCTCGGCCGGCACCGTCGACGAGGAACAGCGACTGCGAAAAGTCCGCAAGGACAACAAGATCAGTGCCATCCTGCACACCTGCTACCCGGTGCGGCACTGGGACAAGGATCTGGGTCCCGGTCAGACCCATCTGTTCCGGGTCGGCGCCGGCGGTGACCTCACCGACGTCACCAGTCATCCCGGGGCGGGGCTGGGCGATGCCGACTTCGCGGTCAGCCCGGACGGCACCTTCGCCGTCGCCACCTGGCGGGTACCTGCTCCGCGCGCGGCGCTGCGGTCGGTGCTGGTGCGGATCGACCTGAGCACCGGCGAGCGCCGCGTGATCGCCGAGGACCCGGCCGCCGATCTGGAACATCCGGCCATCTCGCCGGACGGCACGAGCATCGCGTTCACCAGGGAGTCCGTCTCGACACCACAGCAGGCGCCGCGAATCACGCTGTGCCACCTCAGCTTGGATTCGGGGAAGTGGGCGCAGCTGGCGGCCTCGTGGGACCGCTGGCCAGCTTCGGTGACCTGGACCCACGACGGCTCCGCACTGCTGGTCACCGCCGACGACCACGGTCGCCGGCCGATCTTCGAGGTCGGTCTCGACGGCGACGTCCGACCGGTGACCGCCGACGACTTCAGCTACAGCGACGTCGTCGGCGCGCCGGGCGGCGTCATCTTCGCGCTGCGCAGCTCGTATGCCGCGCCGCCCCACCCGGTGCGCATCGACCCGTCCGCCGAGGTGACGGTCTTGCCCTGCGTGGAATTGCCGACGCTGCCAGGCGAACTCACCGACCTCGTCGCGACCGCTGCCGACGGGACAACGGTGCGGTCTTGGCTCGTGCTGCCGCAAACGGACCGGCCTGCGCCGCTGCTGCTGTGGATCCACGGCGGACCCTTGGGCAGCTGGAACGTGTGGTCGTGGCGCTGGAATCCGTGGCTGATGGCCGCGCGCGGTTACGCCGTTCTGCTGCCCGATCCGGCGCTGTCCACCGGCTACGGACAGGACTTCATCCAACGAGGGTGGGGCGCCTGGGGCGGCCCGCCGTACGACGACCTGATGTCCGCGGTCGACGCGGCGGTCGACGACCCGCGCATCGACGAAACGCGAACCGCGGCGATGGGCGGCTCGTTCGGCGGCTACATGGCCAACTGGGTGGCCGGCCACACCGACCGCTTCGCGGCGATCGTCACCCACGCCAGCCTGTGGGCGCTCGACCAGTTCGGGCCGACCACCGACGGCGCCTACTACTGGGCGCGCGAGATGACACCGGCTATGGCACAAGCCAATTCGCCGCACCGCTTCGTCGAGCACATCACGACTCCGATGCTGGTGATCCACGGCGACAAGGACTACCGCGTGCCGATCGGCGAGGCACTGCGGCTGTGGTACGAGCTGCTGACCTCCTCAGGCCTGCCCGCCGCCGACGACGGCACGTCGGCACACCGATTCCTGTACTTCCCGTCCGAGAATCACTGGGTGCTGGCGCCACAGCACGCCAAGATCTGGTACCAGGTGGTCACGGCGTTCCTCGCCGAGCACGTGCTGGGCGAACCGGCGCAGTTCCCCGAGACCCTGGGCTGAATCACCCCCGGTATGTTGGCGCTCATGACGGCAGCGCAGCGGGAATTCGACATCGTCGTATACGGGGCCACTGGATTCGTCGGCAAGCTCACCGCCGAGTACCTGGCCCGGGCCGGCGGTGGTGCCCGGGTGGCGCTGGCCGGCCGTTCCCCGGACAAGCTGCTGGCGGTGCGCGAATCGCTCGGCGAGGCTGCGCAGTCCTGGCCGATCCTGACCGCGGATGCCGCGTCCCCGTCGTCGCTGGCCGACATGGCGGCGCGGACCCGCGTCGTCATCACCACGGTCGGGCCCTACAGCCGATACGGGCTGCCACTGGTGGCCGCGTGCGCGGCGGCCGGCACCGACTACGCCGACCTCACCGGGGAGGCGATGTTCGTTCGGCAGAGCATCGACGACTATCACAAGCAGGCCGTCGACACCGGGGCGCGCATCGTGCATGCCTGCGGATTCGATTCCATCCCTTCGGATATGAGCGTGTTCGCGCTCTACCGGCGCGCCCAGCACGACGGTGCGGGCGAACTCGGTGACACCGACTTCGTGTTGCGCGGATTCGCCGGTGGGGTGTCGGGCGGCACGGTCGCCTCCATGATCGAGGTGTTCCGAGCCTCCTCCAATGACCCCAACACCCGGCGGATGCTGGAGGATCCCTACACGCTGACGCAGGACCGGGCCGTCGAACCGGAACTCGGCCCGCAACCGGACCTGCCGTGGCGGCGCGGCAGCAATATCGCACCCGAGCTGGCCGGAGTCTGGACCACGGGTTTCGCGATGGCGATGTACAACACCCGGATCGTCCGGCGTAGCAACGCGCTGCTCAACTACGCCTACGGCCGCCGGTTCCGCTACGCGGAGAACATGAGTGTCGGCTCGTCGGCCGCCGCCCCGGTGGTGTCGGCGGTGGCGACCGCGGCGAACAATGGTTTCGTCGCGCTGGGCAGCCGGTTCTTCCGGGTGCTGCCGCGACGGCTGGTCGAACGCATCGCGCCCAAACCGGGCACCGGACCCAGCGAGCAGACCCGCGACCGCGGCTACTACCGCGCCGAGACCTACACGACCACCACGACCGGTGCGCGCTACCTGGCCACCATCGCCCAGCAGGGCGATCCCGGCTACAAAGCCACCTCGGTGATGCTCGGCGAGTGCGGTCTGGCGCTGGCGCTCGACCGCGACAAGTTGTCCGATCTGCGCGGTGTGCTCACCCCTGCGGCCGCGATGGGCGACGCGCTGCTCGACCGGTTTCCCGCTGCGGAGATTTCCCTGCAGACCGTTCGACTCGACGGCTAGTCTTCGGCTGGAAGTTGCACATCCAGCAAAGAAGGTGGACGTCACCATGGCCGGTCTCGACGAGCTTTACAGCCAGATTCCCGTGGCGGACATCGCCAGCAGGTTGGGCGCCCCCGAAGGGGAGGTCAACCAGGCGATTCAGACCTTGGTGCCCACCCTGGTCGGCAGCATCCAGCACAACGTCGCCTCCGCCGACATCGACTCCAGCACGCTGGAATCGGACATCGCCGCCGAGGCCGGCAGCGGCCTGCTCGACGGTGGCGTGAACGTCGACCAGGTCGACACGGGTGCGGGTGAGCAGTTCGTCGCACGGATCTTCGGCGGCAACGACACCAACCAGGTGGCCTCGGCGCTGGCCGGTTCCGGCGCCGGTGGCGGCGACCTGATCAAGAAGTTGCTGCCGATCCTGATCCCGATCGTGCTGGCCTACCTGGGCAAGCAGGCGGCGTCGGGCTCCGCTGCGGGTGGTGGCTCCGGCGGTGGACTCGGCGATGTGCTCGGCAGCATCCTCGGCAGCGCCGGGGGCGGGTCCGGCGGCAGCGAGAACCCGCTGGGCAGCATCCTGGGCAATGTGCTCGGCGGGAAACAAGGCGGGGCGATCGGCGACATCCTGGGCGGCCTGCTGGGTGGGAAGAAGTAGCGCGCCCAGGCGGCGCGCAGGTCGCCCGTCGGGCCGGCCGTGCGCGTTCCTAGACTTGTCGGGTGACCACCACTGACGACTCTCGCGCCGACGCCCTGCCCAAGTCGTGGGACCCGGGGGCGGTAGAGACGCAGATCTATCAGGGCTGGGTCGACGCCGGCTACTTCACGGCCGACGCCGCGAGCGGTAAGCCCGCGTATTCGATCGTGCTGCCGCCCCCGAACGTCACGGGCAGCCTGCACATGGGACATGCGCTCGACCACACCCTGATGGACGCGCTGACCCGGCGTAAGCGGATGCAGGGCTACGAGGTGCTGTGGTTGCCGGGGATGGATCACGCCGGCATCGCCACCCAGAGTGTCGTCGAAAAGCAGCTCGCTGCCGACGGCAAGACCAAGGAGGACTTCGGCCGCGAGCTGTTCGTCCAGAAGGTGTGGGACTGGAAGCGGGAATCCGGCGGCACGATCGGCGGTCAGATGCGCCGCCTCGGCGACGGCGTGGACTGGAGCCGGGACCGCTTCACCATGGACGAGGGCCTGTCCCGCGCGGTGCGCACGATCTTCAAGCGGCTCTACGACGCCGGGCTGATCTACCAGGCCGAGCGGCTGGTGAACTGGTCGCCGGTCCTCGAAACCGCGATCAGCGACCTCGAAGTCAAGTACGAGGACATCGAGGGCGAACTGGTGTCGTTCCGGTACGGGTCTCTCGACGACTCGCAACCCCATCTGGTGGTGGCCACCACCCGCATCGAGACCATGCTCGGTGACACCGCGATCGCCGTGCACCCCGACGACGACCGCTACCGGCATCTGGTCGGCACCTCCCTGCCGCACCCGTTCCTGGACCGGGAGATCGTGATCGTCGCCGACACGCACGTCGACCCGGAATTCGGCACCGGTGCGGTCAAAGTCACGCCGGCTCACGACCCCAACGACTTCGAGATCGGCCTGAGGCACAACCTGGCGATGCCGACGATCATGGATACCAAGGGTCGAATCGCCGACACCGGAACGCAATTCGATGGACTCGACCGGTTCGAGGCCCGCGTCAAGGTGCGCGAGGCGCTGGCCGCCGAGGGGCGCATCGTCGCCGAGAAGCGTCCCTACCTGCACAGCGTCGGACACTCCGAGCGCAGTGGCGAGCCGATCGAGCCTCGGCTGAGCTTGCAGTGGTGGGTCAAAGTGGAGTCGATGGCGAAGGCCGCAGGTGACGCGGTGCGGGGCGGCGACATCGTGATCCACCCGAAGAGCCTGGAGCCGCGGTGGTTCGCGTGGGTCGACGACATGCACGACTGGTGCATCTCGCGCCAGCTGTGGTGGGGTCATCGCATCCCGATCTGGCATGGCCCGGACGGCCAGAAGGTCTGCGTCGGACCCGACGACACCCCGCCGGAAGGCTGGGAGCAGGACCCCGACGTGCTCGACACCTGGTTCTCGTCGGCGTTGTGGCCGTTCTCCACCATGGGCTGGCCTGACCGCACGCCCGAGCTGGAGAAGTTCTATCCGACAAGCGTTCTGGTGACCGGCTACGACATCCTGTTCTTCTGGGTGGCGCGCATGGTGATGTTCGGCACGTTCGTCTCGGGTGACGAGACGATCACCCTGGATGGCGCCCGCGGGCCGCAGGTGCCGTTCGAGAACGTCTTCCTGCACGGCCTGATCCGCGACGAGCACGGCCGCAAGATGAGCAAGTCCCGCGGCAACGGCATCGATCCGCTGGACTGGGTGGAACTGTTCGGTGCCGACGCGCTGCGGTTCACCCTCGCCCGCGGCGCGAGCCCGGGCGGCGACCTGTCGATCGGTGAAGACCACGCGCGTGCCTCCCGCAACTTCGCGACCAAGCTGTTCAACGCCACCAGGTTCGCGCTGATGAACGGCGCAGCGCCCGCACCGCTGCCCGATCATGCCGAGCTCACCGATGCCGACCGCTGGATCCTGGGCCGCTTGGAAGAGGTTCGCGCCGAGGTGGATTCCGCGCTCGACGGTTACGAGTTCAGCCGGGCCTGCGAGTCGCTGTACCACTTCGCCTGGGACGAATTCTGCGACTGGTACCTGGAGCTGGCCAAAGTGCAGCTGGCCGAGGGGGTTTCGCACACCACTGCGGTGCTGGCCGCGGTACTGGACACCTTGCTCAAGGTGTTGCATCCGGTGATGCCGTTCGTCACCGAGACGTTGTGGAAGGCGCTCACGGGTCAGGAGTCGCTGGTCGTCGCCGAGTGGCCCACCGCGTCGGGGATCACCCTCGACCCTGTTGCTGCGGGGCGCATCAGCGATGTGCAGAAGCTGGTGACCGAGATCCGCCGGTTCCGCAGCGATCAAGGCCTGGCCGACCGGCAGAAGGTGCCTGCCCGGCTGTCGGGTCTGGATCAGGCGGGCCTGGCCGGTCAGGTTGCTCCGGTGACCGCGCTGGCGTGGCTGACCAGTGCCGGTGCGGATTTCAGTCCGAGCGCGCACATCGAGGTGCGGCTCTCCGGCGGCACCGTCAACGTGGAGGTGGATACCTCGGGCACCGTCGACGTCGCCGCCGAACGTCGTCGCCTGGAGAAGGACTTGGCCGCGGCGAACAAGGAATTGGCAGGCACCACAGCCAAACTCGACAACGACGCATTCCTGGCCAAGGCGCCCGACGATGTCGTCGCCAAGATCCGCGGCCGCCAGCAGCTGGCCCGCGAGGAAGTCGAGCGGATCACCGCGCGACTGGCTGCGCTGGCATGACGGTGCCGAGCTGGGCTCGAGTGAGCACTGAGGTAGCAAGAGTCGCCGAAATCTCGTCCTGGACGCTCACTCAATGGTCGGGGGGACTGGCATGACCCTGGAACCGCCCACGCCCGACGAGATCGCCGCGTTGCTGCAGGTGGAGCATCTGCTCGATCAACGCTGGCCGGAAACCAAGCTGGAGCCCAGTACGGCGCGGATCGCCGCGCTGATGGAGATGCTGGGCTCTCCGCAGCGCAGTTATCCGTGCATCCACATCGCGGGCACCAACGGCAAGACGTCGGTGGCGCGGATGGTCGACGCGCTGCTGACCGCATTCAGCCGCCGCACCGGGCGCACCACCAGCCCGCACCTGCAATCCGCCGTCGAACGCATCGCCATCGACAATCAGCCGCTCACCCCGGCCCGCTACGTCGAGGTCTACCGCGAGATCGAACCGTTCGTTCAGTTGGTCGACGCTCAATCCCAAGCCGGAGAGCTGGGGCCGCCCGGCCCGGCGATGAGCAAGTTCGAGGTGCTCACCGCGATGGCGTTCGCCGCGTTCGCCGACGCGCCCGTCGACATCGCCGTCGTCGAAGTCGGGATGGGCGGGCGCTGGGACGCCACCAACGTCGTCGATGCGCCGGTCGCGGTGATCACCCCGATCGGCATCGACCACGCCGAGTATCTCGGCGACACCATCGCCGAGATCGCCGCCGAGAAGGCCGGCATCATCTCCGCGCCGCGCGGCGACCTGGTCCAGACCGACACCGTTGCGGTCATCGCACGCCAAGCCCCCGAGGCGATGGAAGTGCTTCTGGCCCAAGCTGTTCGATCCGACGCGGCGGTGGCGCGAGAAGATTCCGAATTCGCCGTCCTCGGCCGCCAGGTCGCTGTCGGAGGACAGCTGCTGACCCTGCAAGGCCTCGGCGGGGTGTACTCCGACATCTTCTTGCCGCTGCACGGCGAGCATCAGGCCCACAACGCGGTCGTCGCGCTGGCCGCGGTGGAGGCATTCTTCGGCGCCGGAGCCGACCGGCAGCTCGACGTCGACATCGTGCGGGCCGGCTTCGCCGCGGCGGCCAGTCCGGGACGACTCGAGCGGATGCGCAGCGCGCCGACGGTGTTCATCGACGCCGCCCACAACCCCGCGGGCGCGGCCGCGCTGGCCGTCGCCCTGGCGGAGGAGTTCGACTTCCGGTACCTCGTGGGGGTGCTGTCGGTGATGGGCGACAAGGACGTCACCGGCATCCTCACCGCGTTGGAACCGGCATTCGACCAGGTGGTGGTGACGCACAACGGTTCGCCTCGTGCCATGGAGGTCGACGTCCTCGCGGCGCGCGCCGAAGAGATCTTCGGACCGGACCGGGTGCTGCGCGCCGACACGCTGCCCGACGCCATCGAAACCGCCACCGCGCTGGTCGAGGACTCCGCCGAATCCGACGGGTTCACCGGGGCCGGGATCGTCATCACCGGTTCGGTGGTGACCGCGGGGGCGGCCCGCACCCTGTTCGGGAAGGACCCGCAATGAGTGACGACCCCGACCCCGACGTCGGCGGTCCGACGGTTCCGCCGGACCCGTGGAAGAGTTTCCGCGGCGTGATGGCCGGCACCCTGATCCTCGAGGCGATCGTGGTGCTGTTGGCGCTGCCGGTGGTCAGCATGGTCGGCGGGGGACTCACCGCGTGGTCGACGGCGTATCTGGTCGGTTTCGCGGTGTTCTTGGTGCTGCTGGCCGGCATCCAGGGCCGGCCGTGGGCCATCTGGGTCAATCTGGGGGTGCAGGCCATCCTGGTCGCGGGCTTCGCGGTGTACCCGGCCGTCGGGGTCGTCGGGCTGCTGTTCGTGGTGGTGTGGGGCGTGATCGCCTACCTGCGCGCCGAAGTGCTGCGCAGGCAGCGTCGTGGCCTGTTGCCCGGCCAGCAGCAACCACCCGGCTGACAGGTACGCTGTGCGCCGTGCCTGCGCCGGTGACGATGCAGAGCGAAGCGATGAGGAGGAGCGGCGCGAAATGACGGAGCGCACCCTGGTTCTGATCAAGCCCGACGGCGTCCAGCGCGGCGTGGTCGGCGAGATCATCAGCCGGATCGAACGTAAAGGCCTGACCATCGCCGCCCTGGAGCTCAAGCAGGTCAGCGACGAGTTGGCCCGCGCGCACTACGCCGAGCACGACGGCAAGCCGTTCTTCGACTCGCTGCTGGAGTTCATCACCTCGGCCCCGGTGGTGGCGGCGATCCTGGAGGGCCCGCGCGCCATCGCGGCGTTTCGGCAGCTCGCCGGCGGCACCGATCCGGTGGAGAAGGCCACGCCGGGCACCATCCGCGGCGATTTCGGCCTGGAGACACAGTTCAACCTCGTGCACGGCTCGGACTCCCCGGAGTCGGCCGAACGCGAGATCGGCCTCTGGTTTCCCGGGCTCTGACGCCGCTTCCCGCGCCACTTCGTCCGAATCGGGTCTGCGGTGTGGGATACTAGTCGCGGATGTGCCCATAAAGCGCATTCGGATGAAGACTTACGACGTGCGCGACCACCGCGTTGGTGAGGCGCCGACCGTCACAGCCGTCATTCAGCCAGGCACCGAATGAGTTCCCAGCGGACAGTTCGGAGCGAGACCAAAACAAGCCCGGGGGAACTAACCCGGGCACATAGCGGAAGCCCTCGCGTGGCCGCGTCGATGTGACGCGCCCGGGGGCTTGAGGAGAATACGTGGCCGACGATGACCTCTATCAGGATCTACCCGAAGTTGAGCCCCAGCTGCAGCTGGAACCCCCGGCGGCAGCCGCAGGTGAAGACCTGCCTGACCGCCTGAGGGTGCACTCGCTGGCACGGGTGCTCGGCACCACCAGCCGGCGCGTCCTGGACGCTCTCAGCGAGCTCGACGGCCGCACCCGCAGCCCGCACTCCAGCGTGGATCGCACCGACGCGGTGCGGGTCCGCGATGTCCTGGCTGCCAGTGCGGAGCCCAGTACCGACGAGACCCCGGCGGTCGAGCTGGCCGCGCCCGAGGTGCTCGACGCCGCTGAGGCGCCCGACGTCGACGAGGCGACCGACGCCGTCGAGGCGTCCGAGGAGCCCGAGTCGCGGCTGATCCTGGAGACCACGACGATCGAGACCATCGAGCAGTCGGCGTACATGCCGCTGTTCGTCGCGCCTCAGCCGGTCGAGGTGGAGCGACGCGTCACCCGCGCCGACACCACTGACGACGACGAGGACGACGACGAGGACGAAGACGACGAGTCGGCCGCCGACGGCGACCAGACCGAACGGCCCGCCAACCGGCGCCGCCGCCGCGGTCGCCGCGGCCGCGGTCGCGGTCGCGGCGAGCAGGGCGGCCCCGACGGCGAGGACGGCGAGCGCCCGGAAGGTGCCGAGGAAACCGCCGAGGCGGGCGAAACCGGCGAGGAGTCCGAGGGCGACGACGAGGACGGCGACGAGGAGTCCGGCACCGGTGAGGCCGCGACCCGGCGTCGGCGTCGGCGTCGACGCCGCAAGTCCGGCGGCGGTGGCGAGGACGCCGAGGGGGGCTCGGCAGACGACCCGCCGAACACCGTCGTGCACGAGCGCGCTCCACGCAAAGAGAAAGACCGGGACTCCAACGAGATCCAAGGCATCAGCGGCTCGACCCGGCTGGAAGCCAAGCGTCAGCGCCGCCGCGACGGCCGCGACGCCGGCCGCCGGCGTCCGCCGATCCTGTCCGAAGCCGAATTCCTGGCCCGTCGCGAAGCCGTCGAACGAGTCATGGTGGTGCGGGACAAGATCCGCACCGAGCCGCCGCACGAGGGGGCGCGCTACACGCAGATCGCCGTCATGGAGGACGGGGTCGTCGTCGAGCACTTCGTCACCTCGGCCGCCTCGGCCTCGCTGGTCGGCAACATCTATCTCGGAATCGTGCAGAACGTGCTGCCGTCGATGGAGGCGGCCTTCGTCGACATCGGCCGCGGCCGCAACGGTGTGCTCTACGCCGGCGAGGTGAACTGGGAGGCTGCCGGTCTCGGCGGTGCCCAGCGCAAGATTGAGCAGGCCCTCAAGCCCGGTGACTACGTCGTGGTCCAGGTCAGCAAGGATCCCGTCGGCCACAAGGGTGCGCGTCTGACCACCCAGGTGTCGCTGGCCGGCCGCTACCTGGTCTATGTGCCGGGAGCCTCGTCGACCGGTATCAGCCGCAAGCTGCCCGACACCGAACGTCAGCGGCTCAAGGAGATCCTGCGCGACGTGGTGCCCGACGACGCCGGGGTGATCATCCGGACGGCGTCGGAAGGCGTCAAGGAAGACGACATCCGCGGTGACGTCACCCGGCTGCAGGAGCGCTGGAACAAGATCGCCGAGGAAGCCGAGCGGGTCAAGGGCAACAAGGCCGGTGCCGCCGTCGCGCTCTACGAAGAGCCCGATGTGTTGGTCAAGGTGATCCGCGACCTCTTCAACGAGGACTTCTCCGGGTTGATCGTCTCCGGCGACAACGCCTGGGAGACCATCCACGACTACGTCAGTTCGGTTGCGCCCGATCTGGTTTCGAAGCTGACCAAGTACGACCCGCCGGGTGGCCCCGACGGTCCGGACGTGTTCGCCGTGCATCGGATCGACGAGCAGCTGGCCAAGGCGCTGGACCGCAAGGTGTGGCTGCCCTCGGGCGGCACGCTGGTGATCGACCGCACCGAGGCGATGACCGTCGTCGACGTCAACACCGGAAAGTTCACCGGTGCGGGCGGCAACCTCGAGCAGACGGTCACCAAGAACAACCTCGAGGCTGCCGAGGAGATCGTGCGGCAGCTGCGGCTGCGCGATATCGGCGGCATCGTGGTGATCGACTTCATCGACATGGTGCTGGAGTCCAACCGCGACCTGGTGTTGCGGCGGCTGACCGAGGCGCTCGGTCGCGACCGCACCCGTCATCAGGTGTCAGAGGTGACGTCGCTGGGCTTGGTGCAGCTCACCCGCAAGCGGCTGGGCACCGGGCTGGTGGAGGCTTTCTCGACCACCTGCACGCACTGCAACGGGCGCGGCATCGTGCTGCACGCCGACCCTGTGGACACCACGCAAGCCGCCGGACGCAAGACCGAATCGGGCGGCGCCGGCGGTGGGCGGCGCGGCAAGCGGGGCAAACGCGGCCGCGTCGAAGAAGCGGCGCCTGTGGCGAAGGTGCCCGCGCACACCGGCGAGCATCCGATGTTCAAGGCGATGGCCGCCGCCAACGGCAAACACGAGGACGACGAGGCCGAGGAAGAGCTGGCCGACGAACTCGAGCGGGAGTCGATCGAGGAGACCGACGAGGCCGACATCGCCGACACCGATACCGGCGACCAGGTCGACGACGAGGATCTGGACGAAACCGACGAGGCCGACGACCTGGACGAGGACGACTCGGACGAGGAGTCGGACGATTCGGACGACGATGAGATCGACGTCGACCTCGACGAAGACGACGAAGATCTCGACGAGGACACCCTCGACGTCGACGAAGACGACGAGGATGACGACGACGAGGAAGACGAAGACGACGACGAGGACGACGACGAGGACGACGCCGAATCCGACGGATATCACCTCGACCAGCCGGTCGTGACCGCGGCGCCGGTGGCGCCTGCCGGTCGGCACCGGCGCCGGTCGGCGGCACGTCCGGCCGGACCACCGACGTCCTAGAGTGGCGGTTTGACCCTCCCGGTGCTGGTCACGTAACCTTGAGCAGTTGTCGCCAGGCGTCCGACGCCGGTGGCAGCGGGCTCAAGATCCCGCACCCCAAGACCCGCGCACGCAGCTTCGGTTAGCGCGCGCCCGCAGAGCAAGGCAGAGGAAACGATGGCGACGTACGCAATCGTCAAGACCGGCGGCAAGCAGTACAAGGTCGCCGTTGGAGACATAGTCAAGGTCGAGAAGCTCGAGGTCGAGGCCGGCGGTTCCGTCTCGTTGCCCGTCGCCCTGGTCGTCGACGGCGCCAAGGTCACCACGGACGCGGCCGACCTGGCCAAGGTCGCGGTCACCGGCGAGGTGCTGGAGCACACCAAGGGCCCGAAGATCCGCATCCACAAGTTCAAGAACAAGACCGGCTACCACAAGCGGCAGGGCCACCGTCAGCCGCTGACGGTGCTCAAGGTCACCGGAATCAAGTAGTCGAGGGAGCGAACTGACATGGCACACAAAAAGGGCGCTTCCAGCTCGCGCAACGGTCGCGAATCAGCCGCCCAGCGGCTCGGCGTCAAGCGTTTCGGCGGCCAGCTCGTCAAGGCCGGCGAGATCCTCGTCCGCCAGCGTGGCACCCACTTCCACCCCGGCGTGAACGTCGGGCGCGGCGGTGACGACACCCTGTTCGCCACGGCCCCCGGCCAGGTGGAGTTCGGCGTCAAGCGCGGGCGCAAGACCGTCAACATCGTCAGCGCCGCGCGACCGGAGTAGGTCTCGATCGCGAGTGTGAATCCACTGCGAGGTCGAGACCGATAACTCGCACCAGGTTCGCACTCGGCGATTGAAAGGACTCTCCGATGCCCCGTTTTGTCGACCGCGTCGTCATCCATACCCGCGCCGGTAACGGCGGGAACGGCTGCGCCTCGGTGCACCGGGAGAAGTTCAAGCCGCTCGGCGGACCCGACGGCGGGAACGGCGGAGGCGGCGGTAGCGTCGTCCTGATCGTCGATCCGCAGGTGCACACCCTGCTCGACTTCCACTTCCACCCTCATGTCGCGGCACCGTCGGGCAAGCAGGGGATGGGCAACAACCGCGACGGCGCCAACGGCGCCGACCTCGAGGTGAAAGTGCCCGACGGCACCGTCGTCCTGGACGCCGACGGTCGGCTGCTGGCCGATCTGGTCGGCGCGGGCACGCGTTTCGTGGCCGCCGAGGGTGGCCGCGGCGGGCTCGGCAACGCGGCGCTGGCGTCGCGGGCCCGCAAGGCTCCCGGTTTCGCGCTGCTCGGTGAGAAGGGTGAGGAACGCGAGCTCACCCTGGAGCTCAAGACGGTCGCCGACGTCGGGCTGATCGGCTTCCCGTCGGCCGGGAAATCCTCACTGGTGTCGGCGATCTCGGCGGCCAAACCCAAGATCGCGGACTACCCGTTCACCACACTGGTGCCCAATCTCGGGGTGGTCTCGGCGGGGGAGCACACCTTCACCGTCGCCGACGTCCCCGGGCTGATCCCCGGTGCCTCCGAAGGCCGTGGGCTCGGCCTGGATTTCCTGCGCCACATCGAACGCTGCGCGCTGCTGGTCCATGTGGTCGACTGCGCCACCCTGGAACCCGACCGCGACCCGATCTCCGACATCGACGCGCTGGAAGCCGAACTCGCCGCGTATCGACCTACCCTGCAGGGTGATTCGACTCTGGGTGACCTGGCCGACCGACCGCGGGCGGTGGTGCTCAACAAGATCGACGTCCCCGAGGCCCGAGAGCTGGCCGACTTCGTCCGGCCCGATATCGAGGCGCGCGGCTGGCCGGTGTTCGAAGTGTCCACCGTGAGCCGAGAGGGCTTGCGGGAGCTGACCTTCGCGCTGTGGGAGATGGTGGCCGCCTATCAGGCCGCGCAGCCCGAGGTGGTGCCGCGGCGCCCGGTGATCCGGCCGATTCCGGTGGACCAGACCGGGTTCACCGTGGAGCCCGACCCGGACCACTCCGGCGGTTTCATCGTGCGTGGTGTCCGGCCGGAACGCTGGATTGCGCAGACCAACTTCGACAACGACGAGGCGGTCGGCTATCTCGGCGACCGGCTGGCCCGGCTCGGGGTGGAGGACGAACTGATCAAGCGGGGCGCCAAACCCGGCTGCGCGGTCACCATCGGCGACATGACCTTCGACTGGGAGCCGCAGACCCCCGCGGGTGTCGACGTCATGCCGACCGGTCGCGGCACCGACGCCCGACTGGAGCGCAACGACCGCATCGGGGCGGCCGAGCGCAAGGAAGCCCGCCGCCAGCGTCGGGAGCACGAGGACCAGGCGTGAGCGACGCTTGCGGAGCGAACCGACAGGTGGCACGCGACGGCCGAGCCTGCGAGGACGGCGCGTGAGCGAATACCGCGACGCGGTGCGCACCGCGCGCAGTGTCGTCGTCAAGATCGGTACCACCGCGCTGACCACCAAATCGGGACTGTTCGACGCGGGCCGGCTGGACAAGCTCGTCGACGCCATCGAGGCGCGGATGGCGGCCGGTTCCGATGTCGTCATCGTGTCCTCGGGCGCGATCGCCGCGGGCATCGAGCCGCTGGGTCTGACGCGGCGGCCCACTGATCTGGCCACCAAGCAGGCCGCGGCCAGTGTCGGGCAGGTGGCGTTGGTGAACACCTGGAGCGCGGCGTTCGCCCGCTACCACCGCACGGTCGGGCAGGTCCTGCTGACCGCGCACGACATCTCGCAACGTGTCCAGCACACCAATGCCCAGCGCACCCTGAACCGGCTGCGGGCCCTGCACGCGGTGGCGATCGTCAACGAGAACGACACCGTGGCCACCAACGAGATTCGCTTCGGGGACAACGACCGGCTCTCGGCGCTGGTCGCCCATCTGGTGGGCGCCGATGCGCTGATCCTGCTCTCCGACATCGACGGTCTCTACGACGGCGACCCTCGCAAGGCGTCCGAGGACAATCCGGCCCGGTTCATCCCCGAGGTCGCCGGGCCCGACGATCTCGACGGGGTGACCGCAGGGCAGGGCAGCCGGCTGGGCACCGGCGGCATGCGCTCCAAGCTGTCCTCGGCGCTGCTGGCCGCCGACGCCGGGGTTCCGGTGTTGCTGGCGGCAGCGGCCGACGCCGGCGCCGCGCTCAGCGATGCGTCGGTGGGCACGGTGTTCGCCCCCCGCCCGGACCGGATGTCGGCCCGCCGGTTCTGGGTTCGCTATGCCGCCGAGGCCGCCGGGGTCCTGACGTTGGACGCGGGTGCGGTGCGTGCGGTGGTCAAGCAGCGGCGTTCGCTGCTTCCGGCCGGGATCACCGCGGTGACCGGCCGGTTCTTCGGTGGCGATGTCGTCGAACTGCGGGATCTGGACGGCCAGATGGTCGCCCGCGGGGTGGTCGCCTACGACGCCGCCGAACTGGCGACCACGATCGGGCGGTCCACCTCGGAATTGCCTGCGGACATGCGCCGTCCTGCCGTGCACGCCGACGACCTGGTCGCGGTGTAGATCAGGCCGACATCGGCGCAGCCAGTTCGTCGGCCAGTAGCGCCAGCATCGGCGAACAGCCGCTGTCCACTTTTACGGTGGCCAGATCGTCACCACGAGTGGCGCCCCGGTTGACGATCGCGATCGGTATGCCCAGTGCGGCGGCGTGCCGCACGAACCGGTAGCCGGAGAACACCGTCAGCGACGAGCCGGCAACCAGCAGCGCGTCGGACTCGTCGACGAGCGAAAATGCTTGGGCAACAATCTCTTTGCGGACACTTTCGCCGAAATAGACGATGTCGGGCTTGAGCATCCCGTCGCACGCCGGGCAGTCGATGAAGCGGAAGGACTCGGTGTCGGTGACGACGGCGTCGGCGTCGGGAGCCACCGCGATGCCGCCGAGCCGCTCCGCACGCTCGGCGAAACCCGGGTTGGCCGCCTCCAGTTCGTCGGCAAGTGCCGCGCGCGACATGGTGTGCCCGCAGTCCAGGCACACCACGCACGCGTAGGTGCCGTGCAGGTTGACGACGTTGCGGCTGCCCGCCTTCGTGTGCAGCAGGTCGACGTTCTGCGTGATCACGCCGCTGACCACCCCGACGCGCTCCAGATGGGCCAGCGCGCGGTGTCCGGCATTGGGCAGGGTCTGGGCCATGTGCCGCCAGCCCAGGTGATTGCGCGCCCAGTACCGCTGCCGGAACGCCCGGCTCGAGGTGAACTGGCGAATCGTCATCGGGTTGGCCGGCGGGGAGTCCGGTCCGCGATAGTCGGGGATACCCGAATCGGTGGAGATCCCGGCGCCGGTGAGCACCGCGACGCGCCGGCCCGCCAACACCGCGACGAGTTCGGGACTTTCCACCTGCTCCAGAGTAATCAGCCGAAGTCGGTGAGCGGGCTGAGCATGTCCCGCGCGAACTGGGTGACGTTCATCGTCGGATTCCCGTCCGGATAGCTCATCGTGGCCAGCAGATTGGCGCCGGCGTCGACGAAATCGCCGTCGGCCCGGCCCTGATGGGTCGTCGAGGTCACCAGGATGATCCCCGAGGTGCCAGCCTGCTTGGCCAGCGGCACCGAGAACTGCGCATTCTGCACGGTGCTGTTGGCCTTGTCCTCGACGATGATCCGGTTGTCGGGAAAGCCCAGCAACAGCAGCATCCGGCGCATCTGCGCGGCTTCGGTCACCCCGTTGCGCGGGTTACCGCCGGTGACGATGATCGGCGACTGCGGGAACATCTGGGCCACCGCCAGCCCGGTCAGCACGCGGCGCCGCAGGATCATCCGCATCGAACCGTCGGGGAGCAGGCCGTAGCCCAGCACGACGATTGCCGGTTTGGAGAAGTCCTTGGTGGCCGGCGCGGGTACCGGTGCCGGGGCGGCCTGCGCGGTGACGGTCCCGAGGTCGCCCAGCAGTGCGGCGAGCACCAGGACCAGGGCGGCGCAGGCGGCCTTGCATCGACGTCGCACGTATCCTCCGACCCGGTGTGAAATTGCTGTAGGCGTAATCGCGCCGCGCTGCGTGGGTGTTACGGCGCCGCCGGCCTCACAGCCGTTCCATGGCGCGGGCCATCGCGGCGTGTTCCAGAAAGTCGTAGTGCACCGGCGTGCCGCGGCGCCGCTGGGGCCGCGCCGCGCGGGCCGCGCGGCGAGCGGCGATCCACCGCGCGAACGGCCGCGGACGCGGCGGTGCCGCGGCGATCGCGGCGGCGGTCAACAACTTCACTTCGTGTTCGGTGATCAGCACGGTCGGCCGGGTATCAACGACGCGCGACGGTGGCTGGTGGGCTGGAGCGTGTACTGACAACATCGTGGATCCCCCGATCTCCTCGGCCTGCGGAGCGCAGGCCGCTCTATCGGGAAAACTACGACTGGGAACAGCGGAACGAACGCGTAGGGGCGTACTCGAAAGGCGGCCCAGTGCTACGCAAAAGCCTTGAGTGCCAACACTTGTGCGGCCGCCTGCAGGAGCAGAACAGTGTGACCTGGCTCACCTGAGGCACTGAGCGGCGGTGACGATCTCGGCGCTCATGTTGCGTTCCATCATCGCCAGCGCGGCCGCGCCGAGCTCGGCATCGATGTGTGCCACCGCGTCTTCGGGCACCGTCACCGAGTAGTGGCGGACGTAGGCATCCAGTGCGCTGTAGAGGATGCACTGCTCGGTGACCTGACCGGTCAGGATCACCCGTTCGACGTCGAGCCGGCTCAGCAGGTAGTCCAGCGGCGTGGCGTAGAACGCGCTGTGGCGCACTTTCGTCATCAGCCGGCAGCCCTTCTCCGGCGCGATCGGACGCACCAGATCCGGACGGGCTCCGGTCAGGGCGGCATTGACGATGTCGCTGGGCTCGGCGGTGAAGTCGCCGTAGTTGTCGTTCACATAGATCAGCTCGACGTCGTCGCCGTCCCGGGCCCGGCCGATGAGCTCGGCGAGCGGCTCGACGATGTCGGCGACATTGTCGGACAGCATGTCGGCGTCGGGATGACGGTAAGCGTTGAGCATGTCCACCACCAGCAGCGCGGTATCGGCCATGAGGGCGGGGTTACCCGTTCGGCGGCGACAGACACGCCTGTCGGGCGGGTTCGCGTTTCCACCGAGAAGGCGACGGGCAACAATGGGGCATGGATTTCTACTCCGCCTACCGGCACGGCTTCGTGCGGCTGGCCGCCTGCACCCACCGCACGGTGCTGGCGGATCCGGCCGCCAACGCCGCCTCGGTGTTGCGGATCGCCCGGGAGTGTGACGACGACAGCGTCGCCGTGGCGGTGTTTCCTGAGCTCACGTTGTCGGGCTATTCCATCGAGGACATCCTGTTGCAGGATTCCCTGCTCGATGCCGTCGAGGACGCCGTGCTGGACATCGTCGCGGCATCCGCCGACCTGTTTCCCGTGCTGGTGGTCGGCGCGCCGCTGCGCTACCTGCATCGCATCTACAACACCGCGGTGGTGATCCATCGCGGCGTGGTGCTCGGTGTGGTGCCCAAGTCCTACCTCCCGACCTATCGGGAGTTCTACGAACGACGCCAGGTGGCGCCCGGTGATGACATCCACGGCACGATCCGTATCGGTGACGCGGACGTGCCGTTCGGTCCGGACCTGCTGTTCGCCGCCGACGATGTCGCCGGATTGGTGCTGCACGTCGAAATCTGCGAGGACATGTTCGTTCCGGTACCGCCGAGCGCGCAGGCCGCGCTGGCGGGCGCGACGGTGCTGGCGAATCTTTCGGGCAGTCCGATCACGATCGGCCGTGCCGAGGACCGCGCGCTGCTGGCCCGCTCGGCATCCGCGCGTTGTCTGGCGGCCTATGTCTACGCCGCGGCAGGCGAGGGGGAGTCCAGCACCGACCTGGCCTGGGACGGGCAGACCATGATCTACGAGAACGGCCGCCTGCTGGCCGAATCCGAGCGGTTCCCGAGGGGGGAGCGCCGCTCGGTGGCCGATGTCGATCTGGACTTGCTGCGTGCCGAGCGGCTGCGGATGGGCACGTTCGACGACAATCGCCGTCACCACCAGGACGGGCTTTCGTCGTTCCGGCGCATCGGTTTTCGGCTCGACCCGCCCGGTGGCGACATCGGTCTGCTGCGGGAGGTGGAACGCTTCCCGTTCGTCCCGAGCGATCCGGCACGGCTGGAACAGGATTGCTACGAGGGCTACAACATCCAGGTGGCCGGGCTCGAGCAGCGCATGCGGGCACTCGACTATCCCAAGCTCGTGATCGGCGTCTCCGGCGGATTGGACTCGACGCATGCGCTCATCGTCGCCGCGCATGCGATGGATCGAGAAGGCCGGCCGCGCAGCGACATTCTGGCCTTCACGCTGCCCGGCTTCGCCACCGGCGATCGCACCAAGAACAACGCCGTCAAGCTCTCCCTGGCACTCGGTGTCACCTTCGCCGAACTCGACATCAGGGCGACCGCCAACCTGATGCTGACCGAGATGGACCATCCGTTCTCCCGGGGAGAGAAGGTCTACGATGTCACCTTCGAGAACGTGCAGGCCGGTTTGCGCACCGATTACCTGTTCCGGCTCGCCAATCAGCGCGGCGGCATCGTGCTGGGCACCGGCGACCTTTCCGAGCTGGGACTGGGCTGGTCGACCTACGGAGTCGGCGACCAGATGTCGCACTACAACGTCAATGGCGGGGTGCCGAAAACCCTGATCCAGCACCTCATTCGGTGGGTCATCTCCTCGGGCCAGTTCGACGACGAAGTCGGCGAGATCTTGCAGTCGGTGCTCGACACCGAGATCACCCCCGAACTGGTGCCCACCGGCGAGGACGAAGAGATCCAGAGCAGCGAAGCCAAGGTGGGCCCCTACTCGCTACAGGACTTCTCCCTGTTCCACGTGCTGCGATACGGCTTTCGGCCGTCCAAGATCGCGTTCCTGGCCTGGCATGCCTGGAGCGATCCCGACAGCGGCAACTGGCCGCCCGGTTTTCCGGAAGGCCAGCGACCGGCCTACTCGCTCAAGGAGATCCGGCACTGGCTGCAGGTTTTCGCGCAGCGGTACTACTCGTTCAGCCAGTTCAAGCGTTCGGCACTGCCCAACGGGCCCAAGGTGTCTCACGGTGGTTCGCTGTCGCCCCGGGGGGATTGGCGGGCGCCGTCGGACATGTCGGCGCGAATCTGGCTGGCCGAGATCGAACGCGAGATCCCCGAAGACTGATCAGCGGCGTCGCGACCTGCGGTGGATCAGCTCGGCGAGACCGCCGACGGCCGCGCCGGCCAGGACTCCCACGGTCGACCACCACCACTGTCCGGTCGACGCCGCCACGGTCACCCCCAGAACGAGTCCGATCATCAAGGGAACGTAGAGGCGGCTGGGACTGGAACGGGTTGACTGTTCGCGTGTCATCCAACCCAGGCTACGTTCGCGAGGCGGCTACAACCTGCCGTCGATGCGCAGGGCCGGGTGCACCCAGTTCGGGGAGCGTCGTTCCTTGAACGCCAGGAAGCCCTCGATGGACTCCGGTGCGCCGAGACTGGCCTGCATGCCGATGCGGTCGTAGAGCCCGATGTAGTTGTCCAGACTGGACTTGATCACCGAGCGGGCGTGTGGCGCGGTGCGGCAGCACTGGGCCAGGACGTCGCGCGCGGCATCGTGCAGATCGTCGTGGGCCACCACCCGCGCCACCAGGCCCCAGTCCAGCGCTTCCGCGGCGGTCAGCGTGCGGCCGGTGAACATCAGGTCTCGGGTCCGGACCGGGCCGATCAGGCGGGCGAGCATGTGGCTGTAGTAGGTGTCGGCGATGCCGCGGTAGAGCTCCGGCACGCGGAACGTCGCACGGTCGCTGACCACCGCCATGTCGGCGCACAGCGCGATCTGCATGCCGCCGCCCTGGCACAGCCCGTTGACGGCGGCCACCACCGGCTTGGCCGACTGCCGCAGGGTGTCGAACGGCAGCGCATCCATACCCAGCGCGGAGCCGAAGGTCAGCCAGTTGTCCACCCCGCCGCCGCCCATGTCACCGCCGGGGGCGAACACGTCACCGGTACCGGTGATCAGCAGTCCGGCCAGGTCCGGATCGCGGCCGACGTGGGTGACCGCGTACTTGATGCCGAAATACATCGCCGGGGTCATCGCGTTGCGCGCCTCGGGGCGGTCCAGGACGCACACCCCGAAGGCGCCTTCCCGGGTGAACCTCAGATACGGGGTGCCCAGCCAGTCGCCGTCGGGCGGCCGCGGAGCGTCGTCGTGTGTCATCGCGTGCACACTATCGCCCCAACCGTAGGGCGTTCAGTACCGGGTGAGAGCGTCGTCGATCGCCTCGCGGACGGGCGCGCAGTCGCCGGCGCCGGGCACCAGCGTCGCCAGTGCTCCCGCCGCGGCGGCACGCCGCAGGGCCCGCTGATGACCCGACGCCCACTCCGCGGCCAGCACACCGGCGAACACGTCGCCGGCGCCGGTGGTGTCGATCGCCTCCACGGCGGGTGATGGCACGTCGACGGCGCCGTGCGGGCCCCGGTACGAGGCGCCATGCGCACCCCGGGTCACCACCACATGCGTGGTGGGCCAATCCCAGTGCGCCTCTTCGGTTTCGTTGAGAATCACCACGTCGGTGAGGGCGGCGAGCTCGCTCAGACCGGGATCGCTGCTGACCGGGGACGCGTTGACGATCACCGTCGCGCCCACCGCGCGGGCCTCACGCGCAGCCGCCACCACCGTCGCGATCGGCACCTCCAACTGTGCGAGCAACACCTCGCAGTCGGCGATCGCCGCCCTGGCGGCGGCCGAGGCCATGCTGAGATGGCCGTTGGCGCCCGCAGCGACGACGATCGTGTTCTCGCCGCGGTCGTCCACCACGATCACCGCGCTGCCGCTGGGGGCCGACGATTCTTCCAGGCCGTCCAGCCCGACGCCGTTGGCTGCGAGGTGCGCGCGTAAACCGGTACCCGCCGGATCGGTGCCGACCGCCCCGACGAACTGCACGTCAGCACCGGCGCGGGCTGCGGCAACGGCCTGATTGCCGCCTTTTCCGCCGGGTTCGGTGCGGTGCGAGGACGACAGCACCGTCTCGCCGGGACGCGGCAGCACCGCCACCGAGAAGAACTGATCGACATTGACACTGCCGACGACGCAGACCCGGGCCACGTCGCCACGTTAGCCCCCACCTGCCGGTTGGTGGGGAGACCGATACCCTGGGGTAATGAGTGTCGAGGCGCCCGCGGTCGTTGATGTCCGCGACCAGGTGCATGACGCGGCCCGGCGCGCGCGGGTCGCCTCACGCACCCTCGCAACCGTGACCACCACGGCCAAGGACCGGGCCCTGCACGCCGCTGCCGACGCCGTGCTCGCCCACGCCCATCAGATCCTGGCCGCCAACGCCGCCGATCTGGACGCCGCACGCGCGGCGGGCACCGCCGAGGCGATGCTGGACCGGCTGGCGCTCAACCCGCAGCGGATCGACGGCATCGCAGCCGGCCTGCGCCAGGTCGCCGGGCTACCGGACCCGATCGGCGAGGTGCTGCGCGGGCGTACCCTGCCCAACGGGCTGCAGCTGCGTCAGCAGCGCGTCCCGCTGGGCGTGGTCGGCATCGTCTACGAGGGCCGGCCCAACGTCACCGTCGACGCGTTCGGCCTCACCCTCAAATCCGGCAATGCCGTCCTGCTGCGCGGAAGCTCGTCGGCCGCGCACTCCAACGCCGCATTGGTCACCGCGCTGCGCGGCGCATTGGCCGGTGAGGGACTGCCCGAAGACGCGGTGCAGCTGCTGCCGAGCGCCGACCGCTCCAGCGTCACCCACCTGATCCAGGCCCGCGGCCTCGTCGACGTGGTGATCCCGCGCGGCGGTGCCGGACTGATCGACGCCGTGGTGCGCGATGCCACCGTGCCCACGATCGAGACCGGCGTGGGTAACTGCCACGTGTACGTGCACTCGGCCGCCGACCTCGACGTGGCCGAGCGGATCATCCTCAACGCCAAGACCCGGCGGCCCAGCGTCTGCAACGCCGCCGAGACGCTGCTGCTCGACGCCGGCATCGCCGACACCGGGCGGCTCCGGCTGCTCGGCGCGCTGCAGCGGGCCGGCGTCACCCTGCACGAGAACCCCGGCGAAGACGACCTGCGCGCCGAGTACCTGTCGATGGACATCGCCGTCGCCGTCGTCGACGATCTGGACGCTGCGATCGCACACATCAACACCTACGGGACCGGCCACACTGAAGCCATCGTCACCACCAATCTCGCTGCGGCGCAACGGTTCACCGAACGCGTCGACGCGGCCGCGGTGATGGTCAACGCCTCCACGGCGTTCACCGACGGTGAGCAGTTCGGCTTCGGAGCCGAGATCGGCATCTCCACCCAGAAGCTGCACGCCCGCGGCCCGATGGGTCTGCCCGAGTTGACGTCAACCAAGTGGATCGTCTGGGGAGACGGCCACACCCGACCTGCCTGATCACGACAGGAGAACCCGTGACTGAAACCCCGGCACGCCCGGCGCCGCTGTTCGCCGACATCGACGATGTCTCCAAGCGGCTCGCCGAGACCGGCTACCTGCCCGACACCGCCACCGCCACCGCGGTGTTCCTGGCCGACCGGCTGGGCAAGCCGCTGCTGGTCGAGGGGCCGGCCGGTGTCGGCAAGACCGAACTGGCCCGCGCCGTCGCCCAGTGCACCGGCTCGGGCCTGGTGCGGCTGCAGTGCTACGAGGGTGTCGACGAGGCCCGGGCACTCTACGAGTGGAACCACGCCAAGCAGATCCTGCGGATCCAGGCGGGCTCGGGGGCTTCCAGCGACTGGGACCGTACCAAGGACGACGTGTTCAGCGAGGAATTCCTGCTGTCCCGCCCGCTGCTGACCGCAATCCGGCGCACCGACCCCACCGTGCTGCTGATCGACGAGACCGACAAGGCCGACATCGAGATCGAAGGCCTGCTGCTGGAGGTGCTGAGCGACTTCGCGGTCACGGTGCCCGAATTGGGCACCATCACCGCGTCGCGCACCCCGTTCGTGGTGCTGACCTCGAATGCCACCCGGGAGCTGTCCGAAGCGCTCAAGCGGCGCTGCCTGTTCCTGCACATCGACTTTCCCGACGCCGAGCTCGAGCGGCGCATCCTGCTGTCCCGGGTGCCCGAACTGCCCGAGGCGCTGGCCGCCGAACTGGTCCGCATCATCGGCGTGCTGCGCGGCATGCAGCTCAAGAAGCTGCCCTCGGTGGCCGAGACCATCGACTGGGGCCGGACCATCCTCGCGCTCGGGCTGGACACCATCGACGACGCCACCATCGCCGCGACTCTCGGTGTGGTGCTCAAGCACCAGTCCGACCAGCAGCGCGCGGCCGGCGAACTGCGGCTGAACTAAGCCGATGGCCGTCCGCCGGGTGCGACCCCCACAACCGCTGGCTCCGCACGGCCTGCCCGGTCATCTGGTGGGCTTCGTCGAAGCCTTGCGCGGTCAAGGCATTTCGGTCGGACCCTCGGAAACGGTCGACGCCGGCCGGGTGATGACCGTGCTGGGGCTCGGAGATCGGGAGGCACTGCGCGAAGGTCTGGCCTGCGCGGTGCTGCGTCGCGCGGATCACCGTCAGACCTACGACGCGCTGTTCGATCTGTGGTGGCCGGCGGCCCTGGGCGGGCGCACCGTCCTGGTCGACGAGGACGCTGACGGGGACCCCCCGGAGGGCTTGCCGCCCGAGGACATCGAGGCGATGCGGGGCATGCTGGCAGACCTGCTGGCCCAGAACCCCGACATCGGGGACATGGACGAGCGGCTGGTGGCGATGATCGCCCAGATCGTCGAGGCGTACGGCCGCTACACCTCGAGTCGCGGTCCGTCGTACTCGTCTTATCAGGCGCTCAAGGCGATGGGACTCGACGAGCTGGAGGGCCGGCTGCTGGCCGGCCTGCTGGCCCCGCACGGCGACGATCCGAGTCCCACCCAGGAGCAGATCGCCAAATCACTTGCGGCGCAGAAGATCGCCCAGTTGCGCCGGATGGTGGAAAGCGAGACCAAGCGGCGTACCGCCGAGCAACTCGGTCGCGACCACGTCCAGATGTACGGCATCCCGCAGTTGGCCGAGAACGTGGAGTTCCTGCGGGCCTCCGGTGACCAGCTGCGCCAGATGCGCAAGGTCGTCTCACCGCTGGCGCGGATGCTGGCCACTCGGCTGGCCGCCAAGCGCCGCCGCCACCGGGCCGGCGCGATCGACATGCGCAAGACGCTGCGCAAGTCGATGTCGACCGGGGGTGTGCCGATCGACGTCGTGCTGCGCAAACCGCGCCCGGCGCGTCCGGAACTCGTCGTGCTGTGCGATGTCTCGGGATCGGTGGCCGGGTTCAGCCACTTCACGCTGCTGCTCGTGCACGCCCTGCGCCAGCAGTTCTCCCGTGTTCGCGTCTTCGCCTTCATCGACACCACCGACGAGGTGACCCACCTGTTCGGGCCGGACGCGGACCTCGCCATGGCCATCCAGCGCATCACCCGCGAGGCGGGGGTGTACACCCGCGACGGGCACTCCGACTACGGCAACGCGTTCGTCTCGTTCACCGAGAACTTCCACAACGTATTGTCCCCGCGCAGTTCGCTGCTGGTGCTCGGCGACGGACGGACCAACTATCGCAATCCCGCCACCGACGTGCTGGCCCACATGGTCAGCGCCAGCAGGCATGCGCACTGGCTCAACCCCGAGCCGCGGCATCTGTGGGGCAGCGGCGATTCGGCGGTGCCGCGCTACGAAGACGTGATCACCATGCACGAATGCCGGTCGGCCAAGCAGCTCGCCGCGGTGATCGATCAGCTACTGCCGGTCTGATGTCGCCCAAACCGACGCTTGGCAGCGAGAGTGCGAGTAGAAGCCTGCAAAACGTCGATCTCGGCGTCCGCGGGCGCCCAAGGTACACCTAGTCGGCGGTCTTCGACGGCCGGGCGCTGCCGCCGGTGCCCTTCGTGTGGCCGCTGTCCCCGGTCGCGGCGGCCTTTTTCGGCGGGCTTGCCTTGACGGCGTCGGCCTTCGGCGTGTCCGCTCTGGGCGAGTTCGCCTTTGGGTTACTCGTTGCCACCGGCGCTTTCGCGGCGGCTCGCACGCTCGGGGCGGTGGTGTCGGTTTCGGTCTCGGGATCCGTCGTCTCGACCGTTGCGGCGGCCTTCGGCGCAGCCTTGGCGGCGGCGCTGGGCAGCCCGGGCAGACTCGGCAGACTGGGAAGGCTGATCGAAGGGAACAGCTTGGCCCGCGTCGGGGCGCTGTAATCGGTTCGGTCGTAACCCATCTCGATGAACCTGCGCAACACCGGGTCGATGGCGCCCAGCACCGGATCGGGCACGATGCCCTTGAGCGGCATCAGCAACGGAACCAGGGGAGTCCGGATCAGGTAATACGTTGTGTCACCGTGCTGTTGGTAGTACGCGCTGCCGCCGGCCTTGGCGGCCTCGATGTCGGCCGCGGTGAGCTCGGTCTGGGTTTGCCCGTGCACGTAGACCATGCCCATGATCGCGTTGACCGTCGCCAGCAGATTCAACGGGTAGGTCGGGAAGTCCGCCCAGCCGTCGCACTGGCGTGCCACGTCGATCGTCGTATCGCCGTTGTCGGGCGTCGCGCCGGTGAAGCTGATGTCGAGGACCGGGATGTAAAGCCCGGCGAACCGTTCCATCACCCCGCCGTTGGGTCGGCTCGGGTTCTCGACGAGCACGAAGGTGTTACCCGTCCCCTCGGGGTGGGCGGCCTTGTAGCGAGACAGCACGACCGCGCCTTGGGAGTTGCCGAACACCACGTCGCCGTCAGGGTTCCTGGCTTCGACCCGCGCCACGCCCTGGGCCACCGACTTGTTCCACGTCAGATCGAAGATGTAGTTGTTCGAGACCGGCCAGAAGCCGGCGTTGTAGTCGATGAAACCGCTCGACACCGGGGGGTCGGCGGGCGTGTCGGTGCCGTCCAGAACCCGGCTGATGAAGTCGCGGTACTGCTGGTCGGTGGGTGTCCAGCCGATGTTGGTGCCGCGCAGGTAGTCCACGCTCGCCGCGGTCAGCACCGGCGCGGTCGACGCCGTGGGGGTGAGGGCCATCGTCACCGCGGCGGCCGCAGCCACCACACCGGTCACAGGCAGTGTCATCCGTCGGTTACCGAAGTTCTTCATTGAACGCCCCTTGATCGGCATAACTCGACTCAGGGCGAAATGCTACCTGAACCGGGCGGATTCCCCGCTAAGGTATTTGCCAGCGCACGGGCAGTGCGGCCGCCCGCCAGCGTCGGGAAACGCCCGGCAGCCTCCCGTAAGCTGGTCAACCGTGGTTTCTTCGGCGCGGCGCAGGCTCGGCGTGATGGGTGGGACGTTCGATCCCATCCACAACGGCCACCTGGTTGCCGCCAGCGAGGTGGCCGCGCTGTTCGAGCTCGACGAGGTGGTGTTCGTTCCCACCGGTCAGCCCTGGCAGAAGACCCGGGAGGTGACCGCCCCCGAGGACCGCTACCTGATGACGGTCATCGCCACCGCCTCCAACCCCCGGTTCTCGGTGAGCCGCGTCGACATCGACCGGGGCGGTCCCACCTACACCAGCGACACCCTGCGCGATCTGCGGTCGCTCAATCCCGACGCCGAGCTGTTCTTCATCACCGGGGCCGATGCGCTGGCCTCGATCCTGTCCTGGCAGAACTGGGAGGAGCTGTTCGCGCTCGCAAAGTTCGTCGGCGTCAGCCGGCCGGGCTATGAACTCAACGGCCAACACATCGTGGCCGCCTTCGACCAGCTGCCAGAGGAAGCGTTGAGCTTGGTCGAGGTGCCCGCACTGGCCATCTCGTCCACCGACTGTCGCGTCCGCGCCGCCGGGAACCGGCCGATCTGGTACCTGGTGCCCGACGGCGTCGTCCAGTACGTGTCCAAGCGCGGCCTGTACACAACCGAGGAGATCACCACGTGACCGCGTCCGACGAAGCAATCCAGATGGCAGGAGTGGCAGCCCGGGCCGCCGCGGCCAAGCTCGCGCAGGACGTCGTCGTCATCGACGTCTCCGGTCAGCTGGTCATCACCGACTGCTTCGTGATCGCCTCGGCGTCCAACGAGCGGCAGGTCAACGCGATCGTCGACGAGGTCGAGGAAAAGATGCGGCAGGCGGGATACAAGCCCGCCCGCCGGGAGGGCACCCGGGAAGGTCGCTGGGTGTTGCTGGATTACGTCGACATCGTCGTCCACATCCAGCACCAGGAGGAGCGCAACTTCTACGCACTGGACCGGCTCTGGCGGGACTGCCCGCTGGTCTCGGTAGACCTCGACGACGTGGATGCCACCGCCGCGGCGGCAGCAGCGGATGAGGACACCCCATGAGAGTGCGCCGGCTGGTCATGCTGCGGCACGGCCAGACCGAGTACAACGCCGACAGCCGCATGCAGGGCCAGCTCGACACCGACCTGACCGATCTGGGCCGGGCCCAAGCCGTCGCCGCGGCCGAAGTGCTGGCCAAACGCCAACCGCTGCAGATCGTGTCCTCGGATTTGCGTCGCGCGTTCGACACCGCGGTGGCGCTGGGGGAGCGCACTGGGCTGCGCGTGCAGATCGACACCCGGCTTCGGGAAACTCACCTGGGCGACTGGCAAGGACTGACCCACCATCAGGTGGATGACGCCGCCCCTGGAGCGCGGCTGGCGTGGCGTGACGACGCCACCTGGGCCCCGCACGGCGGTGAGAGTCGCATCGACGTCGCCGATCGCAGCTTGCCGCTGGTTGCGGAATTGGTTGCCGGTGAACCGGAATGGGGATCAGAGGAGCCCGACCGGCCGGTGGTGCTGGTGGCGCACGGCGGGCTGATCGCCGCCTTGTGCGCCGCTTTGCTCCGGCTGCCGGTGCAGAGCTGGCCGGTACTGGGCGGGATGGGCAACGCCAGCTGGGCCCAACTGTCCGGTCACAGCGCGGACGACGCGGGGTTCGACGACATCCGCTGGCGCCTGGATGTCTGGAACGCCTCGGCTCAGGTGGCCAACGATGTCCTCTGATTCCCGCGCTACGCTCCTGATCTTCTGCGATTCACTGTCCTACTACGGGCCGCAGGGCGGCCTGCCGTCCGATGATCCCAGGATCTGGCCCAATATCGTTGCCCGCCAACTGGGTTGGGATGTCGAGCTGATCGGCCGGATCGGCTGGACCAGCCGCGACGTGTGGTGGGCGGCCACGCAGGACCCGCGGGCCTGGGCTGCGCTGCCACGCGCCGGGGCGGTGATCTTCGCGACCAGTGGGATGGACTCGCTGCCGTCGCCGCTGCCCACCGCGCTGCGCGAACTGATCCGGTACGTCCGGCCGTCCTGGTTGCGGCGCTGGGTACGCGACGGTTACGGCTGGGCGCAGCCCAGGCTATCGCCGATCGCCCGTCCCGCGCTGCCTCCGCACCTGACCGTCGAGTACCTCGAAATGACCCGAGGTGCACTGGATTTCAACCGCCCGGGTTTGCCCATCGTCGCCTCGGTTCCCTCGGTACACATCGCCCCCACCTACGGCATGTCGCATCGAGGCCGGGCGGGCACGGTCGCGGCGATCAACGAATGGGCCGGCGAGCACAACATCCCGGTCGTCGATCTGAAGGCCGCAGTGGCCGACGAGGTCCTGGCCGGCCGGGGCAATCCCGACGGGATCCACTGGAACTTCGAAGCACACCAGGGTGTCGCTGAGCTGATGCTGAAAGCGCTTGCCGAGGCCGGTGTTCCGCTCGACTCTGCGCGCGACTGACCCATGACCGTTGTCGTGGTCACCGACTCGTCGGCTCGGCTGGGGTCCGATGTCGTGAGCGCCTGCGATATTCGCGTTGTGCCGCTGCACATTCTGGTCGACGGCCACGATCTGCGCGACGGGGTCGACGCGGTCCCGGCTGACCTGTACCAGCGAGGGCACGTGACCACCGCCGGCGCCACGCCCGGTGAGCTCGCCGCGGCCTACCGGGAAGCGTTGGACGACAGCGGCGGGGACGGCGTGGTTGCGGTCCACATCTCCGGTGAGCTCTCCAGCACGTTGGGCGCCGCCGAGTACGCCGCGCGTGAGTTCGACGGCGCCGTGCGGGTGGTCGATTCGAAGTCGACGGCCATGGGTACCGGATTCGTCGCGCTGGCCGCGGCCCGCGCGGCGGCTGCGGGCGCCGATCTGGACGCGGTTGTCGCCGCGGCGGAATCGGCGGTCTCCCGCATGCGGGCCTACATCGTCGTCCATCGGCTGGACAACCTGCGGCGCAGTGGCCGGATCGGTACGGCGGCATCCTGGCTCGGTACCGCGTTGGCCCTCAAGCCGCTGTTGCGGATCGATGAGCAGGGCCGGCTGGTGCTGGCCCAGCGGGTGCGCACCGCCTCCAAGGCGCAGGCGGCGATGGTCGAGCAGGTGCTCGAGGCGGTGGGCGAGCAGCGCGCCGCGCTCGCGGTCCACCACATCGACAATCCGGGCGCCGCGGCCGAGGTGGCGGCCACGCTGGCCGCCGCGTTACCCGGCTGCGGGGAGGTGGTCGTCACCGACCTGGGCCCGGTGCTCGGCGTGCACGTCGGCGCGGGCGNCCTGACCGGTCAGGCCTGCCGCAGCGCCTCGATCTCCAACGTCACGGTGACCTTGTCGCCGACCACCGCGCCACCGGTTTCCAGCGGCATGTCGATGTCGATGCCGAAGTCCTTGCGGTTCAGCACCACCGAGGCCTCGAATCCGGCGACCGCGCCGTGGCCCATGCCGGGATTGACGCCGTTGAACTGCAGCGCCAGGCTGACCCGCCGAGTCACACCCTTGAGGGTGAAGTCGCCCTCGAGCCGATAGTCGTCGCCGTCGGGGGTCACCGAGGTCGACACGAAGGTGGCGGTGGGATAGGTCCCGACGTCGAAGAAGTCGGCCGCCCGCAGGTGGGCGTCACGCTGCTCGTTGCCGGAGTTCACCGAGGCGACGTCGATCTCGGCGGACACCGACGGGGTGCCGTCCTCGGCCACGGTCACGGCGCCGCTGAACGTGCCGAAGGTGCCGCGCACCTTGCTGACGACGAGATGGCGTACCGAGAAGCTGATCGACGAGTGGACGGGGTCGATCGCCCAGGTTCCTGCGCTGAGGTCGGTGGTCTGAACCGGTGCGGCCATGGTGGGTTACTCCTTGATCCGGTGGCGCCGGACCCGCTGCCCGGCACTTCACCGGAGTTAAACGGACCGCAGTCCGGATCAATTCCCGCCCAGCGGGCTCAGCCGGCGAACCGCCCGGTCACCGGCGGCAGATCGGCCAGCGTCACGATCCCCGGTGCGGCCGCGACGACCGCCGGGACGGCATTGGTCACCGGCATCGCGGTGTAGATCATGCCCAGCCCCATGAAGCCGGGCTCCGGCCAGTTCTTCGGCGGCAAGCAGTGCAGCACCGTGCGCATGTTGGGCACCCCGAACACCTGGATCACGTGGCCGTGCTCCAGCGGCTTGGGCGGCACCACATGGCTTCCCATGATCCAGTTGAAGCCGACGCTGACCACATTGCGGTCACCGACCCAGCCCCGGTGGTAGCCGTACACCCCGCCGACGGTGCCCGCCGGGATCGTCATGAACCCCAGGTCGCTGTCACCGGTGGCGGTGGTGAACGTGACGTCGAACGTCATCCGGTCCAGCGTCGCGCCGATCGCATCGGCCATCATCGCCGCCGACTCGGCGAACACCTCGCTCTCGACCCGCACGCTCTCGGCCAGCCCCGGGGTGCTCGGGTCGCAGCCGAAGCCCATCGCGGACTGGGTCCCCGCCGACTCGTAGGTGGAACAGTCCACCGACTCGGTGATGCGGATCTCGTCGACACGCTCGCACGAGCCGGAGAGCACCATCCCGACCATGTTCGTCATCCCGGGGTGTGCACCGCTGCCGAAGATCGTGGAATTGCCGCGCTCGCAAGCCTTTCGGATGCGGTCGAGGTCCTCGGGGCTCTGCTTGCCGCCGGTGATCCAGGCCGCCGACGCGCAGACGTTGACGCCGGCCTCCAGTAGCGTCACCAGCTCGTCGATGCTGGGCCACAGCGGGTTGTAGCAGCAGGCGTCGGGCTTGGCGGCCAGCAGCGCGTCGATGTCGTTGGTGGCCGTGACACCGGTCGGCTCTGGCCAGCCCGACAGCTCGGCGGCATCCACCCCGACCTTGTCGGCGCCGTGCGCGTACACGCCGACCAGTTCCATGTCGGGCCTGCCGATGATGGCGTGCAGCGACCGGCGGCCGATGTTGCCGGTCGTCCACTGGATCACCCGGATGGGGCGGTCGGTGATGGCGGTCAAGGCAGTCCTCCTCGGCTGGCGTTCGGTACACAGTTGCGGATTCATCCACAGCTTCGCCACCGGACGTCCCGCACAGCGGATTCGCATGGGCG
This sequence comes from Mycobacterium sp. shizuoka-1, assembly GCF_002723835.1. Lineage (GTDB taxonomy): Bacteria > Actinomycetota > Actinomycetes > Mycobacteriales > Mycobacteriaceae > Mycobacterium. Next base: position 143,909 of record NZ_BEWG01000031.1, read on the forward strand.
GCGGGCCCTACGGTCGCGGCATGCGAACCGAGCAGCCGCTGGCCAGCCTGCACCGCCGCCTGCGCCCGCACGACGTCAGGGACGACGACACCGCCGACGACGCGGACGATGACGAGATCGCGGTGCCCAGTTGGATTCCCGACGGTCACACCGGCCGGCGCGACTGGCTCGCGGCGATCCGGGCCGACCCCGGCCGGGCCGGAGGTATCACGCTGGCAGTCATCGCCGTCGTCGCCGTCCTGATCACGGTGTTCACCCTGACGCGTGACGACCCACCGCCGGTCATCGCGGCCAAGCTCCCAGCGGTCGAGATGGTGTCCTCGGCGGCCGCCCGCCCCGGCCCGGACC
>NZ_BEWG01000032.1 GCF_002723835.1 Mycobacterium sp. shizuoka-1
CAATCACCACCGACCCCACACCGGCATCGGCGGAATGACACCAATCGAGCGCCTACGCGTTCACAACCTACCCGTGAAGAACACCTAGGCTGGCGGGATGATCCCCGCCGGCCGCATCACCTCGATCTGGCGCTACCCGGTGAAGTCGATGCTGGGCGAGCGGCTCACCGACGCCGAGATCGGCGAGCTCGGTCTGCACGCCGACCGGACCTGGGCCGTGCGCGACGTCGCACTCGGCGCCACGACCAGTGCCAAGCGCCTGCCGGGGCTGCTGTGGTGCACGGCGCGCTACGCGCAGGCCCCACCGCCGGACGCCGGGCCCGGGCGCGCCCCCGAGGTGGTCGTGTCATTGCCCGACGGCACCGAGGTCGCCAGCTCCGATCCCGTTGTGCACCAGGTGCTTTCGCGCTACCTGAACCGCGAGGTCGAACTGGCGCCGCTGCCCCCGATGGCGCGGCGGGATCAGTACCGGGGGCCGATGGCCACCAAGACCGACCTGCGCACGATCTTCGGCCTCGACGACGACGAACCGCTGCCCGACCTGTCGATGTTCCCGGTCCGCAAGCTCGCCGAGATCAGCCGCTACGCCACTCCCGTCGGCAGCTACGTGGATGCCTACCCGGTGCACGTCATCACCGAGCAGAGCCTGGCAGCGATGGCGGCACTCGCGCCGGACTCCGACTTCGACGTGCGGCGATTCCGCCCGACGATCGTCGTGGACTCCCCCGGCGCGTCGGCTCACCCGGAATGGGACTGGTGCGGCGGCACCCTGCACGCCCCGCACGCGGATCTGCAGCCGCTGATCCCCACGATCCGTTGCGTGATGCCCTCCCACGAGCAGCCCGAGCTCAAGCGGGACAAGGAGATCACCCGCACCATCGCCGCGCACTCCCGGCGCTGCCTGGGTGTCTACGGCACGGTCACCCGAGCCGGTCGGATCTCCGAAGGCGATGTGCTGCAACTGGATCCACCGAATCGCTCGGCGATCGGCGCCACCGCCGAATCGGGTGTCGCGACAGTGAAGCGGGCCGTCATGCGGGCGGTGTCCGCAGCCATGCCCACCGGGAAACCCGAGAAACGGAGCTGACCATGCGTCATGTCATCGGTGTGCTGGGCGTGCTGGTCGCGCTGTTCGGCACATTGTTCACCCTGCAGGGTTTCGGCCTGGTCCAGGGCAGCCCGATGAGCAACACGACGACCTGGTCGGTGCTGGGACCGATCATCGCCCTCGTCGGCCTCGGCCTGGCCTTCGCGGCGTGGCGGCCCAGGCGCTAGCCGGCGTACAGCCAGTACAGGATCAGCATCACCCGGGCCGTCCTCAAACGCCGCTAGAGAAGCTCGCGCGCCGCGCTCAGCCGCCTGCGCCAAACGGCGACCTGCTCGGGATCGGCCACCGCCAGCTCGGCGACCCGCTCGGCGTCGGGCCCCGGTGCCATCGGCGCCACCGGCAGATGGCCGTCCGCCGGAATCAGGGCACGACCCGCGGACACCACATCGCCGGCGAGCGCCACGACGGTGCCCAGCCCGCAGGCGAACGGAAGGTCCGGCAGCGCACCGGCCAGCGCCAGTCCCCCGGCCAGCCCGATGCTGGTCTCGCCGGCCCCCGCCGCCGCGGCGACCAGGCACGGCAGGTCGCAGCGCTCGGCGATCCGCAGCGCCCGGCGCACGCCGCCCAGCGGACCGACCGTCAGCACCACCACATCGGCGATCTCCGCCAGCGCCGGGCTGCCCGCGTCGAGGGCGGCCACGTCCACGGCGATCGGCACCTCGACGCGCCGGCGCACTGCCGCCAGCTCCGCCCCGGTGCCGCACGGGTGCTGGACGAATTGCAGCCCGCCGGCGGCGGCAGCCAGAACCGGGATCGCCGCGACCGCGGTGTCGACGTCCCACGTCCCCTGCACCACGGCGCGGATCGCGCCGTCGGCCCCCAGTGCGGCACGCACCGCTGCGAGTCGTGCGGCATCGTCGGGTCCACCGGTGACGCGCACGTCCGCCGACCGGCATCCGCCGGCGGCGACGATCGCGCCGGCCTCGTCCGGGTCGACCGCGGGTACCGCCACCGCGATCGGCACCCGGCCGCGCACCGCATCCGGCCAGCCGACCGTGCCGCCCTCGACGGCCGCGGTCAGCCAGCGCGCCGCGGTGAGGTCGTCACTGCCGGCCGGCGGGCAGAACTCACCCCAGGCCTGGGGACCCTCGATCAGCATTCCCTCGCAGGCCGGGAAGCCCGGATACGTCGCCCTGGCCTGGACGGCGAAGACCAGGGCGCCGTCGAAATCGATCAGTTCCTTCACGTCGACGACGAGGCGGGCTCCGCCGGCGACCAGTAGGCCAGCATCTCGGCAAAGGTGTCGAAGGCCGGACGGGACATCCCGTAGGTGGCCTCGAGGTGGATGCTCAACGGGAACCCCAGCTCGGCCACGCCGTCGATGATGCGTCGGTAGAGATCGACCAGCAGCCGCCGCTTGACGTCGGGTTCACTGGCGGCCAAGGTGCGGACGAAGTCCTGCTCGGGTACGACGGCGGGGTTGCCCGGGTCCTGGATCAACCAGTTGATCAGGCCGACCCGGCTCTCGACCTTCGGCACGAAGCCGAACGACAGCAGGACCTCGGGGCGGTAGTCGGTGGTGGCGGCGAATTCGGTGAGGAAGCCGACGATGGCATCGGAATAGAGCAACTGGGTCATCCCATAGGTTGCGCCCTGCCCGCACTTGAACCCGAACCGGCCGGCCTCGCCGGTCCTGGTCGGGATCAGGATCGCGCCCCGGTTGGGCACCAGGTCGCGGTAGATCGTCAACGCGTCGGTCGGTGCCACGCCGGCGCCTTCGCCGTCGTTCATGGTGCGCGGAACACCGACGAAGGCAATGCCTTCCATGCCCGCGTCGAGCAGCTGGGTCAATCGCGCGCCCAGCGTCTGCTCGTTCATGAACGCTGTCACCTGGGTGCACAGTCCGCGCATGCCGGGCAGTACCGGGGAGATACGCGACCAGTAGTCGAGCACGTCGAGCTTGGGTTTCATCTCGATCGGACGGTCGTCGTCCTCCTCGATCATCCCGGGGATCATCACGTGCCGGATGCGGCCCGTCAGGCCGGTCTCGGCGGACAATTGGACGACCTTGCGCGCCTCTTCGAGAACCTCGTCCGGGCTGCGATCGGAGTTGGGCGGCACGAGTTCGAGCGCGACGGTGTTGAGGGGCACGAAACTGCTCCTGACGAGACGACTGGGTCCCCGGGTGTGCGAGCCGGGATGGCCGCCGGACGCGATCCGCCGATCACCATACAGACAGCAGGGCCGCGACCTCGCGCCATGTCGAGCGTGCCGTGCGCAAACCGCCTTGCGCGCAGCGACGAGGGGGTAGCTTCGGGGTCCTACCGCTAGTGCCGTGATCGCGCCGAGGGTGTTCGAGAGGTCGTCGATGAAGGGTTGCACACCGATCCGGGTCGCCCGGTCGATGGTGATTGCGGCCGGTGTGGTCCTCCTGGCGGGATGCGGGTCCCACGACGAGCCGGCGCCGGCCACGTCGGGTCCGTCGGTGTCGCCGACGAGCAAGGCCACCCTGCCCGGGGTGAACAATTTCAGCCCATCCCCGATCGCGCCGCTGAACCCCACCGCGAACCCCGGCGACAAGCAGACCCAGCATCCCTGACCTGGCCTGGCGACGGGTTTGGCGATCAACTCTTGACTGATTCCAGAAAAGGGACGACGATTTCCTCGTGACCTTCATGTCGGATCTCGCCGACCAGCTGCGCTCCGCGCAGCTGCGGGTCACCCGGCCGCGGGTGGCGGTGCTCGAGGCGGTCTACGCCCACCCCCACGCCGATACCGACACCATTTTTTCGGCCGTGCGCGCCGGACTGCCCGACGTGTCCCGGCAAGCGGTCTACGACGTCCTGCACGCGCTGACCGCCGCCGGGCTGGTGCGGCGCATCCAGCCGTCCGGTTCGGTGGCCCGCTACGAATCCCGCGTCGGTGACAACCACCACCACGTCGTGTGCCGGTCGTGCGGTGTCATCGGCGACGTGGACTGCGCGGTCGGCGAGGCGCCGTGTCTGACACCGTCCGACGACCACGGTTTCGTCCTGGACGAGGCCGAGGTCGTCTACTGGGGCCTGTGTCCCGACTGCACGTCGAAAGAAACTTCTGCGATCACATAAGTGATCACGGCCCACTCACCACGAAAGGTACAAAGTGTCCGAGAGCGAAAATCCGGTCATCGACGCGCCGACGCCGAAATCGCATGCGCCGCTGACCAACCGGGACTGGTGGCCGGACCAGGTCGACGTGTCCAAGCTGCACCCGCACTCGCCGTACTCCAACCCGCTCGGTGACGACTTCGATTACGCCGCCGAGTTCGGCAAGCTCGATCCCGAGGCGCTCAAAGCCGATGTGCTGTCGGTGATCAACACCTCGCAGGACTGGTGGCCCGCCGACTACGGCAGCTATGCCGGCCTGTTCATCCGGATGAGCTGGCACGCCGCCGGCACCTACCGCATCTACGACGGGCGCGGCGGCGCCGGGCAGGGCCTGCAGCGCTTCGCCCCGCTGAACAGCTGGCCGGACAACGCCAACCTGGACAAGGCGCGCCGCCTGCTGTGGCCGGTGAAGAAGAAGTACGGCAACAAGCTGTCGTGGGCCGACCTGCTGGTCTTCGCAGGCAACGTGGCCCTGGAGTCGGCCGGCTTCAAGACCTTCGGCTTCGGCTTCGGCCGGCCGGACGTATGGGAGCCCGAGGAGGTCCTCTTCGGCGAAGAGGACGAATGGATGGGCACCAACAAGCGCTACTCCGGCGAGCGTGAGCTGGCCGAGCCGTACGGCGCCACCACCATGGGCCTGATCTACGTCAATCCCGAAGGCCCCGAGGGCAATCCGGATCCGCTGAAGGCGGCCATCGACATCAAGGAAACCTTCGGCCGGATGGCGATGAACGTCGAGGAGACCGCCGCGCTGATCGTCGGCGGCCACACCCTGGGCAAGACCCACGGTGCCGGCGACGTCGCCGATCTGGTCGGCCCGGAGCCCGAGGGCGCCGCCATCGAGGCTCAGGGTCTGGGCTGGCAATGCCCGTTCGCGGGCGGCAAGACCGGTAACACCGTCACCAGTGGCCTCGAGGTGGTGTGGACCGACAAGCCCACGCAGTGGAGCAACCGGTTCCTCGAGATCCTGTACGGCTACGAGTGGGAGCTGGTCAAGAGCCCAGCCGACGCCTGGCAGTTCCAGGCCAAGGACGCCGAGGCGATCATCCCCGACCCGTTCGGCGGCCCGAACCGCAAGCCCACGATGCTGGTGACCGACGTCTCGATGCGGGTCGACCCGGAGTTCGGCGCGATCACCCGGCGGTGGCTGGACCATCCCGAGGAACTCGACGAGGCATTCGCCAAGGCCTGGTACAAGCTGCTGCACCGTGACCTCGGTCCGATCAGCCGCTACCTCGGCCCCTGGGTCGCCGAGCCGCAGCTGTGGCAGGACCCGGTTCCCGCCCCCGCAGGCGCGGTGATCGACGACGCCGACGCCGCCGCGATCAAGAGCGCGGTGCTGGCCTCCGGCTTGACGGTGCCGCAGCTGGTGAAGACCGCGTGGGCGTCGGCGTCGAGCTACCGCAACACCGACAAGCGCGGTGGTGCCAACGGTGCCCGGGTGCGCTTGGAGCCGCAGAAGAACTGGGAGGCCAACGAGCCGTCTGAGCTGGCCAAGGTGCTGCCGGTGCTGGAGAAGGTGCAGGCCGACTTCAACGCCGCGGGCGGTAAGCAGGTGTCGCTGGCCGACGTCATCGTGCTCGCGGGGAACGCCGCGATCGAGAAGGCGGCCAAGGACGGCGGCGTCGAGGTGACGGTGCCGTTCATCCCGGGCCGCGGCGATGCCAGCCAGGAGCAGACCGATGTGGAGTCGTTCGCGGTTCTCGAGCCGCGGGCCGACGGATTCCGCAACTACTCCCGGCCCGGTGAGAAGGCGCCGCTGGAGCAGTTGCTGGTGGAGAAGGCCTACCTCAACGGTGTCACCGCGCCGGAGCTCACCGCACTGATCGGCGGGCTGCGGGTGCTGGGCGCCAACCACGGTGGCAGCAAGCACGGGGTGTTCACCGACAAGGTCGGTGTGCTCTCGACCGACTTCTTCACCAACCTGCTGGACATGGGCACGCAGTGGAAGCCGTCGGAGACCACGGAGAACGTCTACGAGGGCACCGACCGTGTGACGGGCGCCGCCAAGTGGACCGCCACGGCAGCCGACCTGGTGTTCGGCTCCAACTCGGTACTGCGGGCGCTGGTCGAGGTGTACGCCCAGGACGACAACAAGGAGAAGTTCGTCAAGGACTTCGCCGCCGCCTGGGCGAAGGTGATGGGCGCCGACCGGTTCGACGTCGCCTGACCTATCGATGAGCAAAACCCCGCGGGCTCTGCCCGCGGGGTTTTGTCTTGTGTGGCAGTCGGTTTCGCGCTAGTTGCAGGCGCCGGCGTTGACCCAGCGGCCATTCCAGCCGACGCATCCGCTGACGGCCGGTGGCGGCGGAGGCGGTGGCGGCGGGTAATCCTCGGGCAGCGGAGCGTAGTAGGCCGGCGGCGGTACGTAGGGCGCCATCACGTCGGACAGACTGGCGCAGCCACTGACGGTTACTCGCCGGCCGGCGCTCGCGCACACGTCAGCGTTCGCCTCGCCGCTGGGTGCGATGGTCACGATCGCCGCGGGCACGCCGCTCAAGGCCAGCACGGCCGCCGCGGCGACCCCCCAGGTTCGTACCGAATGTCTCATCATTCGCTCCTTGTCCCTGTGTCGAACGTGCAGCGAAGTATATCGACGGCTGCTGTGCCCGACCCCGAATCAACTCCGGCGCCGACGGGCGCGCGTCCACCCGACCGCCGCGGCGACGGCGAGCAGCACCGCCAGCGCGAGGAGCCATGGCCAGGCGCTGGTGCGGTACACCCAGCCGGCCAGCGCGCCCTGCAGTCGGCCGGCCGCTGCGATCACCGGATCGGCCGGATCGCCGTTGGCGCTGAACAATCGGATCTCATAGAGGCCGTAGTACGCGACGTAGAGTCCGACCACGATCAACACGACGCCGCCGATCCGGCTGATGTAGGGCAGCAGCCGCCGCATCTGGTCGACCAGCGCGGTACTGGTCAGCGCGATGCCGACGGCGAGCACGCCGACCACCAGGGCCAGGCCGGCGGCGTAGGCGGCGTACACCAGCACGACGTCGGTCACCGACCCGGCGCGCAGGGTGCTGCCGGTGACGGCGAGGAACGGACCGATGGTGCACGACAGCGAGGCGACGGCGTAGCCCACCCCGTAGCCGAACATCGACCCCAGCCTTGCCGTCGGTGCCCACCGCCCGGCCGATCCGATCGGCGTCCAGGTCAGCTCGCGGCCGGCCGCCAGCCAGCCGCCGAGCGCGATCAGCGCGATCCCGATCACGACGGTGGCGTAGGGCAGGTAGCGCTGCACCGCGGTGGCGACCGGGACCGTCAGTAGACCGAACAGCCCGAACACCGCGAGGAAGCCCAGGGCCATCGCGGCGGTGGCGGCCAGGGCCCGTCCGACCGCGGCGGTGCGGCCGGGCTCGGCGCCCTCGCCGCGCACCACCAGGGTCAGATAGGCCGGCAGCATGGCGAATCCGCACGGGTTGAGCGCGGCGACCATCCCCGCGGCCAGTGCCAGGCCGGCCAGATCGGTGTTCACGTCCCGGCTCAGGAGGTCAGGGCGTGCACCCGGTCGCTGAGTTCCTGCTCGGACATCGCCGAGGTCGGGTTGTTGACGAAGGTCGAGCTGCCGTCGGGGCGCAGGAACACGTACGCGGGTTGCCACGGCACGTTGAAGCGGGCCCAGATCGAACCGTCGGCGTCGTTGAGCGTGGTGAAATTCAGGTTGTACTTCGACACGAAGGCCTGCATCTGCGCGACGTCCGACCGGGCGGCGACGCCGACGAAGGTGACCTGCGGATTTGCCGCGGCCACCTGGCTGACGTTGGGGGCTTCCTGGTTGCAGAACGGGCACCAGGGCGTCCAGAACCACAGCACGGCCGGCTTGCCCTGCAGGCTGGCGCCGTTGAAGGGGGTGCCGCTCAGGGTGGTGCCGGTGAAGGCCAGCTGATCGTCGGCGACGGCGGCCGGCGGCGCGACGAGCCCGATGGTCAGCGCGGCGACCGCCATGGCAAGTGCTCGAATCCAGCGTTTCATGACACGGACCTCCGGGCCGTCGGGGCGGACTGCTGTCATTGTCACGATTCCCCGCGGTCGGTGGGTTCAATCGGTCGCGAAAACCCCTTGCCGATTTACGTGACGTAGTGGAACATAATTCGCGTGACCGTCCCCGCCCGCGACGCCGCGGTGAGCCCGGAACCCGGGCGTGGGCGGCCGCGGGATCCGCGCACCGACGAGGCCATCATGGCCGCGACCCGGCGGCTGCTCACCGACGTCGGCTACGACCAGGTGTCCATGGAGTCCATTGCCCGCGCGGCCGGTGTCAGCCGCCCGACCGTCTACCGGCGCTGGCCGTCGAAGGCCCATGTGGTGTTCGAGGCGGCCTTCGGCACCGACGGCGCGACGGCGGGACTGCCCCGCTCCGGCGACTTCGAGACCGACCTGCGGGCCTTCGCGCATGGCGCGGTCGCGTTCTGGCGGGAACCGGTGGTCGCGGCCGCGACCATGGGCATCCTCGCCGAACGGCGCCGGGACAGCGAATTGCAGATCCGCACACAGCAATTGCTGGACGACCGGATCCGCGCAGAGCTTGCCGATCTGCTGCGCGCCGGCGCCGAACAGGGCGTGGTGCGCCCCGGCATCGATGCCGACACGTTGTTCACCGTGCTGGTCGGCACCACCTTCTACGGCGCGCTCGTCGACGGCCGCGACGACGCCGACCATCTGGCCGACACCCTGTGCGCCATGGTCACCCACGGCGTGCTGACCCGAGAAAAGGAATGACGATGTCGTCTGACGAACTCTCTGCCGCCTTTCACGACCTGCTCGACGAGCTCGGCTCGATCGAGCGCAAGTTTCTGACGGCCGATCCCCCGCTGGCCGAAGCCGACCTCCTCGACGGGTACCGGCTGACGTTCAGCCTGCTGCGGGTGGCCGTCGACGCCTACGTGTGGGGTGACAAGGACAACCCGCGGTTCGTCGACGTCATCGGGCCCTATCAGCGCTGGGGCGGGGACAACTCGGACGCCTTCTACCAGCTCGCGCCGATCGATCCCCGCCGTACCTATCGGGTCACCGGCAACCGCGGCGATTCGGTCTACCTGTCGATCACCGTCTACGGCGGCCCGGACGACGGCCACTACAGCAACCGCATCGTCGGCACCATGAACGACCGCTCACTGCAGTTCGACGACGAAGGCAACTTCGCGTTCACCATCAGCCCCGACCCGCAGCCCGGCCCCTGGCTCAAACTCGAATCCGACGCCGTCGTCGCACTGACCCGCGACTACCTCAACGATCCCGACACCGACCGGCGGGTGCAGTGGAAGATCGAAGCCGTCGACCCGCCCGCGCGCAATCAGGGTGACCGCGCCGACCTCATCCGCCGGCTGCGGGCCGCCAAAACCTGGCTGGCCGAACAGGTCTCGTTCATCCCCACCCGGGTCGAACCACCGAACGAGATCGCCGAGCCGTACCCGGTGCCCCAGCAGACCTACGGGTGGGCCGCCGGCGACGCCGCCTACGCAATGGGCGCCTACGAGCTGGCCCCCGGACAGGCGCTGCTCATCGAGGGCACCTCCCCGCCGTGCGTGTTCTGGAACCTGTGCCTGTGGAACCCGTTCCTGCACACCTACGACTACACCTACGAGCGGGTGACCATCAACGGAGCACACGTCACCTACGAACCCGACGGGTCGTGGCGAATCGTGGTGAGCGACACCGATCCCGGTCATCCGAACTGGGTGTCGACGGCCGGCCGCACCAAGGGGCTCATCTGGTTGCGCTGGTTCTTGCCCGAGGAAACCCCCACCCGCCCGACCTGCCGGGTGGTCGACATCGCGGAGGTGTCCGCATGACCGCCGGCGTGCGGCCCGAGCCGATCAGGTTCACCGATCTTGCCGACCCGGTGTTCCCCGCGGCGGCCCAGCCGATGCGAGAGGCGCTCGCCGGCTACGGCTCTGTCCTTGAGCTGACCTCGGCGGCGCTGCTGGCCACCGCCAGCGAGCGCACCGGGCTCGACTGCTGGGGCGATGACGGTTTCCGCGAGCGCCTCGACGTGCTGACCTCCTCGCTGCGCGAGGAGGCCGGGCTGTCCGACACCGGCGTCGCGATCGTGTTCGAGCAGCTGGTCGGTAACCTGATCAACCGGCTGCGGCTGGAGGCGTTGATCGCCGAGCACCCCGAGATCGAGGACGTCGAGATCGCCCGGCCCATCGTCATCTGCGGGCTCCCCCGCACCGGCACCACACATCTGCACAACCTGATCGCCGCCGACCCCAACCTGCGCTATCTGCCCTACTGGGAAAGCCTCGAGCCGTTCCCGGCGCCGGGCGAAGAGGACCAGGCGCGTCGCGACCGCTGTACCGCCGGGCTGGACCTGCTCGACGCCTCGATGCCCGAGTTCAAGCGCATGCACGACATGACGGTCGAGCATGCGCACGAGGAGATCCAGCTGCTGGCCAACGACATCTCCGGCATGCTCTTCGAGACCACCTACCACCTCCCGGCGTTCGCCGCCCATTACAAGTCCCACGACCAGGGGCCCTCCTACGCCTACCTCAAACGGCAGCTGCAGGCCATGCAGTGGCTGCGGGGCGGGACACGCTGGGTGTTGAAATCGCCGCAACACCTCGAACAGTTCGGCACCCTATACGCCACCTTCCCGGACGCGACATTCGTTGTGACGCATCGAGATCCGGTGGAAGTGACCCGGTCGATGATCACCATGATCGCCTATGCCTCCCGGATGGCCTCGGCCCGGCCGGATCCGGAGAAGATCGCGCGGTACTGGCTGGACCGGGCCGACGATCTGTTCAGCGGCTGTCTGCGCGACCGCGACCTGTTGCCTGCCGACCGCTCGATCGACGTCCGCTTCACCGATTTCATGGCCGACGAGCAGGGCACGCTGTCGGCGATCTATGAGCTGGCCGGCCAGCCCTATGACGACGGTGTGCGTGCTGCGATGGCCGATTTCATCGCCGCGCACCCCCGGGGCCGGTACGGCGAGGTGGTCTACGACCTCGCCGACGTGGGACTCGACGCCGCGGAGGTGTCCGAGCGCCTGGGCGCCTACCGGGAGCGATTCATCGGCTGAGTCCGGGACAGCCGCGCCAGGCGGGTGCGGTCGACCAGGACGCACCCGTGGACGTCGGCGAGTTGTTCGGCCGCCCTGGTGTAGCGGTGATTGGACACCACCATGGTGGCGTCGCAGTCGTGGACGGCCGCGCCGGCCACCACCTGCTGGATCGCGGCGCCGCTGACCACCCGGCTCTGGCGCTTGCACTGCACCGCGGTGCGCGTGCCGTCCTTGGTGGCGATCAGATCGACGCCGAAATCGCCTGTTGCCCTGGTGATTTCCACGTCGTAGCCGATCCCGCGCAGGACTGCCGCGACATAGTGCTCGAATTCCACTCCCGTCATGGCATCCACTGCGGCTTGTCCGCTGGCCCGATACAGCGCATCGCGCCTGGCCGCGCGCCGGTGATCGAGCCAGGTCAACAGGGCCCGCCACCCACACACCACGGCGGCCGCCGCGCTGATCGCCGCCAGCGCCCACACCGCCGTGTTGAGCATGCCGACGAACACCAGCAGCGCCGTCGCGGCCACCCACAACCCCAGCCATTGCAGCGCCGTCCGTACTGCGGCCGCCTCCTCGCGCACGGCGCCACGGTAGCGACGGCCGCCGACAGCTGCCTGCCCAGGAGGCCTACAGCAGCCAAATCGTGACCCGGCTGAGTCGGGTTTGGGGTCACTGCGGCAATACAGTGCTCAGATGCTCGCGATCTTGCGCTTCAATTTCGCCTCGCCCGGCGGTGATCCCGGGGTGCAGGGTGAATTGCTCTCCGCGGCACTGGAGTTGGCGCAATTCGGCGACCGGCACGGAATCGCGGCGATCAGCGTCGACGAGCACCATGTCACCGGGCACGGCTGGAGCTGCAATCCGGTGATGATCGCGGGGATGTTCCTGGCCCGCACGGCCAACATCTTCGCCAGCATCGACTGCGCACTGGGACCGCTGTGGAACCCGATCCGGATGGCCGAGGACATCGCGCTGATCGACGCGATGAGCCGAGGGCGGCTGCACACCACCGTCGGGCTGGGCTACCGCGAGGTGGAGTATCGGACCCTCGGGGTGGACTTCAGCCGCCGCGGTGAGCTGATGGACGAGCTGCTGGAATCGATGCTGGACGCCTGGACCACGGGCTCGGGAGTGGTGTCGGGAACCTGGTCCAAGCCTCATCCGCCGCTCTATGTCGGCGGTGGGGTGCGGGCCACCGCGCGCCGTGCGGTGCGCTTCGGCCTGCCGCTGAGCCTGCCCGATCACCGCCCGGATCTCGCGGAGTACTACACCGAACTGTGCCGCGAGGCCGGCCAGCGGCCGTTCGTGCTGATGCCGCCCGCGGTCAACCGCGGGATGATCTATCTCCACGAGGATCCCGAGCGGGCGTGGACCGAACTCGGCGAGCACATCCTGTGGGAAGCCGTCACCTATGGCGGGTGGTCGGATCAGCCGTCCCGGTCCTCGATGCACCTGCCCGGCGTGCGGACCCTGGAGGAAGTGCGAGCCTCCGGGCGGTACCGGATCCTGACTCCCGACCAGTTGATCGACGAGGCGCGGGCGTCGGCAAACTACGGCCCGATCGTCATGCATCCGCTGGTCGGCGGCATGCCGGTGGAGGAAGCCTGGAAGTCGGTAAGTCTGCTTACGGACGACGTTCTGCCTGCTCTGCGCTAGCCGAATCGGCGGTCGACGTTGCCCGAATTCGGCGGCCCGTCCGAAAGTTGGGTTCTTAACAGAGTTTTAGCCACAGCTCCCAGGGACCTTAAATTTGCGGCATAACGTTGCGGTCAAGTTGAGGCGGGCCCACAGTCCGCCACACACGTCACAGGACCGAATGGAGCAGCCCATGTCGAGCTTCACGTCGCGGTACGGCAACCCCACCGTCGATTACAAGGGCGCCCACATCCGAGCACACTCCCGCCATGTGGCCACCGTCGTCGCGGTCAGCGGTCGGATCGATTCCGCCAACATCGACCACGTCGCCGAGTACGCGAAGAAGCTGGTCCTCAGCGACAAGCCGTTCGTTCTCGACCTGTCCGGGGTGAGCGCATTCACCCCGCAGTCGATCCGGTTGCTCTGCGACATCGACGACATCTGCAACGCGGTCGGTGTGGAATGGGCCGTGGTGGCCAGCGATGCGGTGAACCGGCGGTTGCGCCGCGACAGCGACGTGGTGTTCCCGGTCGTCGGGTCGGTCGCCGAGGCCGAGCACGAGTTCGACGACGCGATCCTCAACCGTCGCCGGATGCTGCTGCCGCTGCTCAGCAAGACTGCTTAGCAGACGGTTAGGTCGGCTATGCGTCACCGGGTTACCCTGGTTGACGTGCGTCTATCAACTCTGATTGCGGCCGGGGTGCTGGCCATGACAACGGGCGTGGGTGTCGCAACCGCCGACCCCACCACCACGCCCCCGGCG
>NZ_BEWG01000033.1:0-55924 GCF_002723835.1 Mycobacterium sp. shizuoka-1
TCCCCAACGCATCAAACGACACCGCCCACGGATACAAAAACACGATCTCGATGTCGAACACGATGAACAACATCGCCGTCAGGTAATACTTGATCGGAAACCGCTGACCCACCGGCTCCCCAACCACCGGCTCGATCCCACACTCATAGGCCTCCAACTTGGCCCGATTGAACCGCCGCGGCCCCACCACCAACGCAATCACCACCGACACCACCGCAAAACCCGCCGCAATAACGCCCAACACCAAGATGGGTGTGTAGAGACTCATGTGGCTGTGTCACTCCTCGCTTGGGCTGGAGATGTGAGCTACGACACAGCCTAGCGATCTTGAGTCCCGCTGTCGCGATTTCGTTAGGATGACTCGAAGAGCTGAGCGCGGCCCGTCTCCATCCGAGAGGGCAAGGGCGCCAGCGTATTTGGCGTTTACGTCACTGCGCTGGCATGCGCAGCAAATCTACGACCGCCTCGCCGAGCCGGATCGGGTCGATCGGGTGCGGCACCGCAGCCTCGGCTCGCGACCAGTTGGCCAGCCAGGCATCGTCGGCACGGCCGGTCAGCACCAGCACCGGCGGGCAGTCGTCGATCTCGTCTTTGAGTTGTTTGGCAATGCCCATGCCGCCGACCGGTGCCGCTTCGCCGTCGAGGATCACCAGATCGAAGCCGCCGGCGTCCATCAGTTGGATCACCATGGGTCCGGTCGCCACGTCGGTATAAGTCAGCTCCGGCAGTTCCGGATGGACGCGCTTGCCCAGCGCCAGGCGGACCTGTTCCCGGGTGCGCGCATTGCTGCTGTAGACCAGCACGTGCAGGGATGGCGCATCCGGGCGGGGCACGGAGCCGATGCTACTGGGCCAATGGCGATTTCGGCNNNNCGCCGAAATCACGCTTTGGCGAAGACGACGTCGGCGATCAATGTGGTCATCACCGGCATCATCCCGATCATGTTGCCGCTGACCCCCAGCGTGGTGCGGTCGATCGTCGCCGTGGTGGTCAGCTGCACCGAGCCGTCGCCCAGCGTGGTGATCCTGGCCGGCAGCGGAAGCGGCCGGGTGATGCCCCGAACGCTGATCGTGGCGGTGAGGTTGGCGGTGTCCGGGCCGGTGGGCTCCAGTGCGCTCACCTCGACGCGGATGTCGGGGTGCTGGTCGACGTCGAAGAAGTCGGCCGAGCGCAGGTGCTCGTCGCGCTTCTTGATCCCGGTGGTCAACGACCCGGCCCGGATCTCCAGCTCACCGGACACCGAGTCGTCCGGGGCGAGCTGGCCCTGGCCGCGCACGTCGGTGAACTCGCCGGTGACGGTGAGCAGGCCCCAGAACGTCTTGTTCTTGAACCGCACCGAGGATCGCTCGGGCGCCAGTTGCCAACGCCCGGCGGCGTCGGGATTGCCGACTACAGCCTGCAGGTCGGACATGGATCTCCTTTCCCACACCCCTCAGGGCAGCAGTGGGGACAGCTCGGCCGGATCGAGGTATTCGTCGATGCGCCGGATGAGGTCGTCTTCTCCTAGTTGCACCACCAGGCATACCCGCAGAGCCAATGTCTCACCGGTGCCGGTGGTGCAGTGCAGGATGTGCTGCTGAACGAAGCCGCCGTCGAAGACGTGCCGGTCGAGTATCTCGTAGCGCCGGTCGCTGGTCACGCTGACGAACCAGTCGATGACCTTCAGCGCCCGCGCCTTGTCGCGTTCGCGGCCGCCGCCTTGCCGCCATACGGTGATGTCGTCGGACCACTGCGCGCTCACGGCGGCGACGTCCCCGGCGGTGATCGCGGCGAACAACTGGTCGGCGGCAGCGCGGATCCGGTTCTCGGCGGCCATCAGCGGTGCTCTCCGTCGGGTCGGTCGTATCCGGGGTGGGCGATGGCCAGCCGATGGCGGACCAGTGTCCGCAGACATCCCATGACGTCGTCGGCGCGGTTGTCGAGTTCACCGGCGCGGATCGCCGCAGCCAGTGCGTCCTCGTCGAGGTAGCCGAGCCCGGCCAGCGCGGCCAGCGGCTCGGCGGTGCTGTCGTCGAGCAATTCGCGCTCGACGATGCGCAACGCGTTGGCCGCGACGAGGGCGTGGAAGTTGACCGACCCGGTGGTGTTGGCGCGGACCTCTCCTTCCAGGAACTCGGCCGCGGCCGCGACCAGCTCAGCGGCGGTGGGCCGCCCGGTCAGGCCGGTCATGACGCTCCCTCCAGCAGGTCCAGAAGGTCCCATTCGGTCTCGCAGACCCGGCGCCCGATCGCGGCGAGCTCGACCGATCGGGTCTGGCCGGACAGGTGACGTTCGGCCTGGAACCGGCAGATCACCCCCCAGCGCAGGGTGGCCACCACGAGCCACCAGCGCAGCGCCTCGCGGTCGACGGGTGCTCCGCCGGCGGCTTCGTAGGCCGCGACGAACTCGTCGATACTGCCGAGCCCGCCGGCGGCCATGCCGGACGGTGCGCCGAACCGCCAGGCCCGGATGCAGAACCAGGCCAGGTCCTCATAGATCTCGCCGATGTGGACCAGCTCCCAGTCCAGTACGGCAGCCAGGTTCGAGCCGTCCACGATCAGGTTGCCCATCCGGAAGTCACCGTGCACCAGTCGCGGGGGAGACGGTGGCGGCCGGTGTGCGGCCAGCCATCGAAATGCCCATTCGAATGTCGCTGTGGTGTCCCTCATTTCATCCAGCTGTTGCCGCCACTGTGCCACGTCGTCGTGCGCGGCCAGGCCGGGGGCGTCGGCGGCGGAGCGGTGGATCGCGGCCAGCGCCTGCGCGCACTGCCGCAACAGCGCGGCCCTACCGTCGTCGTCGAGTTGGCGTTGGATGCGGCGCACGATGGTCTCGCCGGCGATCGCACCGCAGATCAAGAACGGATTGCCCAGTGCGTCAACAGAATCGGAGGCGATCAGTACGTCGGGAACCGGCGCACCGGCCGCCGCGGCGGCGGTCTGAACGGCCGCCTCCAACTCCATTCCGGCGTGCAGGTCGTCGGGCTGGCCGGTTCGCAGGATCAGGGGGCGCCGGGTCGACCCGGTCACCGCGTCGAACGCCCACGTGGTGCGGCTGGCTCCGCCGGTGAGCGCGCGCAGGTTGTCGATCTCGGTGGCCGCACCCAGCAGCGGTCGCAGCACCTGGGCCAGATCGTCGGACAGCGTCTCTGCGGTCACGTCAGCGGGCCGGCTTGCCGAACTTGAACATCCGCTGAGCGACCCGGCGCATTTGGATCTCCTCGGCGCCCTCGGTGATTCGGTAGCGGCGGTGATGGCGATAGATGTGTTCGAAGGGCTCATGGCGGCTGTAGCCGACACCACCGTGCACCTGCATGGCCCGGTCGGCCGCGTCGCATACCAGGCGGTTGGCGCGGTAGTTGGCCATCGACACCTTGTCGGACACTTCCAGGTGGTGGTTGCGGTCGAGTTCCCACGCGGCATAGCGGACCAGCAGCCGCACCATCTGGGCCTCGGTCTGCAGCTCCACCAGCGGCCACTGGACCGCCTGGTTGACCGACAGCGGCTTGCCGAACGTCACCCGCTTACCCGCATACTCCACAGCGCGATCGATGCAGTGCTGGGCGGCGCCCAGGCTGCTGGCTGCCTGGCGAATCCTGTTCTCGTGCAGGAAGGTCTGGGCCACCTCCAGGCCGTGGTCGAGTTCGCCGAGGACGGCGTCGGCCGGTACTCGCACATCGCGGAGTTCGACCTCGGCGTGGTCGGTGGGCATGTTGAACGTCCACCAGTAGAACGGCACCTCGAAGCCCTTGGCGTCGCACGGGACCAGGAACGCGGTGATGCCGCGGGCTTGGCCGGGCTCGCCGGAGGTGCGGGCGAACACCAGATCGTGGGTGGCTCGGTGCACCCCGGTGTTCCAGCGTTTGGAGCCGTTGATCACCCAGTCGTCGCCGTCGCGTTCGGCGCGGGTCTCCAGCCAGGTGGCGTCCGAGCCGTGGTCGGGTTCGGTGAGGCCGAACGCCATCGAGCGCGTGCCGGTCAGCATCGCTTCGATCCACTCGCTCTTCTGCTCGTCGGTGCCGAACCGGTCCATCATGATGACCTGCGGGAAGTTGCCGACGATCGACGACTCGTCCTGCAGGTCGTTGTGCAGCCCGAGGCCCTTGTGCGCCAGATGTTCCCGGATGACGGCCATGTCCAGGTTGGTGCCGTCGCGTCCGCCGAACTTCGACGGAAGCCCGTAGCGCAGCCAGCCGGCCTTGTCGGCCCGGCGGCGCATCTCGTCGAGCAGGTCCTCCCATTCGCGGCGGGGGATGCCGCCGTTTTCGACATCGGTGCGGGCGAATTCGCGGCGCTCGTCGAAGTACTGCATGTGTTCGCGCTCAAGCGGTTTGATCTCGGCCTCGATGAAGGCGTCCATCTCGGCCAGCAGCGCCGGAAGATGGTCGGGCAGGGTGAAATCCACGTTGATCTCCAATCACATCAGAAGCCGTAGAGCGTTTTCTTCCAAATGGTGGACAGGGTAGTGACGGCCTCGCCATCGGTGAGTCGCAGGCCCAAGCCCGCGCTGTCCGGGCGCAGGCACACGGTGGTGAACTGTTCGAACAGCAGCGCGATCGCCAGGGCGGTGTGCTCGGGCTGCAGGCCGGCGGCATAGCCATGGTCCTGGGCCCGGCGCACCGATGCGGTGACGATGTCGATACCGAACTGGCGGAACTGATTCTGCAGCGCGGCGAACCGGGGTTCGGTGGCGGCAAGTTGGTCGACGGCGACCATGATGCCGATGTTCTGTTTGAACATCTCCCAGTATGCGGTCACGACGGTGACGAAAAAGCTTGTGTCGTCCGGGGACTCGGGAAGATGCAAGCGCAGGCCGGACGGCAGGACGACATCGTGCAGAAAGGAGTCGGCCAGCGCCGCCAGCAGATCTTCCTTGTCATCGAAGTAGCGGTAGAACACCGCGGGCGATCGGCCGACGGCCGCGGTGATATCCACCAGGGTGGTGCCGTGAAATCCCCGCTCGGCGAAGAGCTTACGAGCTGCGTCTTCGATCGCCCGGCGGGTCTGTCTGCCTTTGGAGCTCAATGCGCGCGGGCCGTCGCTGGCCCCGTCCGCGATCGGCGGACGGCTGGACGGTTCCATAGGTTGGCCCCCGTGCTTGCCGGTGCAAAACTAAAGCTGACGTTACTTTTTGTTTCGCCGGTTTTCAAGAGCGCGGCGCTCCCTGAGAATTCGTGTTGACCTGGTGCAACGCACCCGACGGCCGCGTCGGGGCGCCGTTCTTGACATCGGTGCGTAAGCTTGAACGCGGGTTGGGGAGGCTCTTGAACAGACTGGAGCTGCGCAAAATCACAGCACACGTCGAAGGCTATTCCCTTGTCACAACCAGCGAGCACCGCACCTGTCCTGAAGCCGCACTTCGAAGACGTCCAGTCGCACTACGACCTGTCTGACGAGTTCTTCCGGCTCTTCCTCGATCCGACGCAGACGTACAGCTGCGCGTACTTCGAACGCGACGACATGACGTTGCAGGAAGCGCAGCTGGCGAAGATCGACCTGTCGCTCGGCAAACTCGGCCTGCAGCCCGGTATGACCCTGCTCGACGTCGGCTGCGGCTGGGGCGCAACGATGCGCCGGGCGATCGAAAAGTACGACGTGAACGTCGTCGGGCTCACGCTGAGCCGCAATCAGCAGGCTCACGTCGAACGGTCCTTCGCCGAGATGGACACCCCGCGCAGCCGCCGGGTGCTGCTCCAGGGCTGGGAGCAGTTCTCCGAGCCGGTGGACCGCATCGTGTCGATCGGCGCTTTCGAACACTTCGGCGCAGACCGCTATCCCGCATTCTTCGACTTCGCCTACGACGTGCTGCCCGCCGACGGCGTGATGATGCTGCACTCCATCATGCAGATCCCGAGGGCCGAGATGGAGGCGCGCGGGCTGCCCATCACGATGAGCATGCTGCGGTTCTTCAAGTTCATCTCGGTGGAGATCTTCCCCGGCGGCCACCTGCCGACCCGGGGTCTGGTTCAAGAACTGTCCGGCAAGGCCGGTTTCACCGTCGATCGGATCCAGTCGCTCGAGCAGCACTACGCCAAGACGCTCGACCTGTGGGCAGCGGCCCTCGAGTCCCGCCGCGACGAGGCCATCGCGATCCAGTCCGAAGAGGTCTACGACCGCTACATGAAGTACCTCACCGGCTGCGCTGACTTGTTCCGTAACCGCTATACCGACGTCTGTCAGTTCACGCTGAGCAAGTGAGCCCGGCGGGTCATCGCAGGCCCGCGCGCCACCTGTCCAGCGCCCGGCGTTCGCGCTTGGTCGGACGACCCGCGCCGCGCTCGCGAGCCGCCACCGGTATCACCGGAATCTTGGGCGGCGCGGGAGTGCGGTCCAGATAGCAGGTCGCGGCGTCGACCGCGCCGACCCGCTTCGGTATCGCCCGCACCACCTCCACGACCCGCGTCGTGTCGCCCACCAGGGCCCGAACCACGTCGCCGGGGGAGACCGTCGTCGAGGGCTTGGCCACCCGGTCGTTGACCCGCACGTGCCCGCCCCGGCACGCCGCGGCCGCGTCGGGACGGGTTTTGGTCAGCCGCACCGCCCACAACCATCGATCCACCCGGGTCGAGTCCATGAGGGGCGGCGTCCGCTCAGTCCCGGATCCGGTCGCCGGCGCGCAGCAGCGCGCTGGGCAGCGGATGGCCGACGGCCGATTGTGCGACGGCGGCGGCGCGGATCGCGGTGTCGAGGTCGACGTCCACACCGATGCCGCTGTCGCGCAACAGATAGACCAGGTCTTCGGTGGCGATGTTGCCGCTGGCACCCGGCGCGAACGGGCAACCACCCAGCCCGCCGACCGACGAGTCGAGCCTGCTCACACCGGCCGTCACCGCGGCGTAGGCGCTGGCCAAGCCGGCCCCGCGGGTGTTGTGGAAATGGGCGCCCAACGGCAGGTCGCCGATGCGCGGTGCCACCTGATCGATCAGTGCGGTGACCCGCCCCGGGGTCGTGGTGCCGATCGTGTCGGCGATCGCCAGCCGGTCGGCACCGAATTCGCATGCGGCGTCGACGATCTGGAGCACGCGATGCGGTGGGGTCGGCCCGTCGAACGGGCAGTCCCAGGCGGTGGCGATGATCACCTCGACGGTCACGTCCGCGTCGTGGGCGATCGCCACGATCTCGGCGATCTGCGCGGTGGCCTCCGCGCTACTGCGCCCGACGTTGGCCCGGCTGTGCCCGTCGGCCGCCGACACCACGTACTCCAGCGAGCGCAGGCCGGCCGCGATCGCGCGCCTGGCACCGTTGGGGCTGGCCACCAGTGCGGAGAACTCGATGTCGGGATAGTCGCCGAGGCGGGCGGCCAACTCGGGCGCGTCGGCCAATGCCGGAACCTTCGACGGCGAGACGAACGCCGTCGCCTCCACTTCGCGAACCCCGGTCGCGGCGATGGCATCGAGCAGTTCCAGCTTGGCCGACAACGGAATCGGGTCTTCGATCTGCAGGCCGTCGCGCAGGGCGACCTCGCGGATCGTGACATGGTCGGGCAGCCGGCTCACAGCACCCCCGCGGACTCGAGGTCGGCGATCTCGCCGCCGGTCAGGCCCAGCAGGCCCGAGTAGACCTCGGTGTTGTGCTGACCGGGGCGGGCGGACCCGGCCGACCGGATGGTGCCGGGCGACTCCGAGAGCACTGGAACCACGCCCGGCCCCTTGACATTTCGGCCGATCCGTTCGTCCCAGTGGTCGGCGATCATCCCGCGGGAGAGCAACTGGGGGTCGGTGACGACCTCGGCGACGGTGTTGATCGGGCCGCTGATCACACCGGCTTCGCTCAAGGTGGCGATGATGTCATCGGGTTCGCGGGCGGCGGCCCAGTCGCCGATGATCGCGTCGAGCTCGTCCTGATTACGGCCCCGGGCAACGTGATTGACAAATCGCTCGTCGTCGGCGAGTTCGGGCTGACCCATCGCCGCGCACAACCGGCGAAACACCGTGTCCTGGTTGGCGGCGATCACCACCCAGCTGCCGTCGGCGCTGCGATAGATGTTCGACGGTGCGATGCCTTCCAGCCGGGTGCCCGACGGTCCGCGGACCACGCCACCGATGTCGTAGTCCGGAATCGTCGATTCCTGCACCGCCAGACAGGATTCGGTCAGTGCCGCGTCGACGACCTGTCCCTCGCCGGTGACGGTGCGCCGGTACAACGCCGCCAGTGCGCCCTGCGCGGCGAACATCCCGGCCAGGCTGTCGCCGAGCGACAGGGCCAGCCGTGGCGGGGGGCCGCCGGGAAAACCGTTCATGTGCCGCAGCCCGCTGGCGGCCTCGGCCACCGAGGCATAGCCGGCCTTCTTGGCCTCCGGGCCGGTCTGGCCGTACCCGGATACTCGCACCAGGATGATGCCCCGGTTGCGTTCGCGCAGAACGTCATAGCCGAGGTCCCACTTCTCCAGGGTGCCGGGCCGGAAGTTCTCCACGATGATGTCGGAGCGTTCCACCAGATCGAGAAACAGGTCGCGGCCACGAGATTCGCGCAGGTTGAGGGTGATGGCTTTCTTGTTCCGGGCGTGCACCGTCCAGAAGAAGTGATGGCCCTCGAGTTCGGCTTGACCCCAGGTGCGCAGGGGATCGGGGGCGCCGGGCGGTTCGATCTTGATCACTTCGGCGCCCATGTCGCCGAGCAGGCGGCCGGCGAACGGTCCCGAGATCAGGGTGCCGACCTCGATCACCCGAATGCCGTCGAGCGAACCTGTTGGTGTCACCTAGTCCGCCTTCGCGAAGTCGTGCCGAACCAGCCAGTCGGTGACGATCGCCACCGCCTGGCGCAGCGTCTCCTTCTGGTCGGGGCCAGAGTAGTAGTGGTTGGCGCCGGGGATCTCGTGCATCTCCTTGTCGGGGTGCCCGATCGCCTCGAACAGCCGGCGGGTGTGGCTGGGCGTGCACGCGTCATCGGCGAGGTTGCCGATCACCAGCGCGGGAATCGCGATGTCGGGGCCGGCCTTCACGGCGTCCCCATTGGCGTCGTCATAACTCCACTGTGACAGCCAACTGCGCAGGGTGCAGAACCGTGCCAGCCCGACAGGGCTCATGTTGACCACCTGCGGGTCACCCAGGTAGCAGGTGCCGGGTGCGCGTTCGTTGGGATCGACCGTCGGGTCGAGCCAGCGCGGGTCGGCCATGGTGCCGTGCACGACGAAACAGAACTCGTCATCGGGCCTTCCGGCAGCCTTCAGCTCGGCGAGCTTCTCTTTGACCCACGCCGTAATTCGCCGGTTGCGGGCGATCTGCGCGGCGTGATAGCGCTCCAGGAACTCCTGCGTGTAGGGCGGTTGGTTCGGATTGTCCGGGTTGTACAGGTCGAGTTCGGGATCGCGTTTGGTCGGGTCGCTCTCGTCGAGGATCGAGGCGTCCATCCACTCGGTCATCGTGCCGTGTCTGCTGATGTGCGCGGCCAGCAACATGATCCCGTCGGCGGGGATCAGGCCCAGCGTGGTCAGATCCGGGCCGTCGCCGGACGGGCTGGCCGTGATCGTTGGGTGCTGCGCCTGCTGCTGGTAGAACACCGACAGCGACCCGCCGCCGCTCCAGCCGGCCAGCACGACCTTGGAGTAGCCCAGCCGGTGCTTGGCGTCCTTGATGCACTCGCCAAGATCCTCGACCACCTTCTCCATCAGCAGCCCGGAGTCCGTGCCACGGAAGCGGCTGTTGCAGTAGATGACGTGGTGACCGGCGCGGGCCAGCGCATTGATCATCGGCAGATACGCGCCGCCGCCGATCGGGTGCATGAACACCAGCACGGTGTCCGATGTCGCCGGCCCGGCGGCTCCGGTGTCCGACGGCGTCGTCGGCTTCAGCAGGTAGCTCTCCAGCACGACCAGCTCGGCCACCCCGCCGTAGACGTCGCGCACGGCCGAATTGTTCTGGTAGGCAATCAGGTACGGGATGCGCTCGTAAGCCCGCTTGACCGGCGTGACCATCAGTGCTGGCCGAGGTCGTTGGCGAGGACGTCCGCGGACGGGACCAGGCGCTTTCGGGTGTCGATCGCGATCACCTGCCAGTCCACGCTGCTGTACTCGTCGAATTTGCGGCGAGCGCGTTCGCGCGCCTTCTCGGGTGCGCCGTGGTGTACCCCCTGCGGGGCGTGGCTGATCAGTCCGGGCGGCATCGGGATGCCGTAGAGCGAGCCGCCGTGGAAGAACGCGATCTCGTCGTAGTCGACATTGCGGTGATACCAGGGGGTGCGTTCGGTGCCCGGCACCGATTCGGCCGGTTTGGGCAGGAAGTTGCACACGTAGACGCCGGTCGCCTCCATGAAGAGATGGACCATCGGTGGCAGGTGCACGCTGTCGGACGTGATCACGTTGTAGTCGGCCACGTTGAAGGTGAACGCGTAGTTGTCGCCGCGCCAGCCCACTACGTCGAGCGGATTGTGCGGATACACCAGCGTCGTCGTCTCGACAGCGTCGATCGGCCGGTGATACAGCCGTACCTCATATTCACCGTCGTGGTGCGGCCCGTCGCCGTCGTCGAGGGGAGCCGGGTCGGGGATGACCGCCTGAGACGGGTCGAAGGGCCAGTGCCGGCCGAGTGGGCCGGCCGGTGGCACCCGGAACTCGTCGGCGGCCTCGATGATCAGCCAGGTGCTGTCGGAGTCGGGCGTCTGGCGCCACGTGCACGCTTTCGGCAGGTAGATCCAGTCGCCGGTGCGGTAGGTCAGCGGACCGAACTCGGTCTCCAGGCGGCCCGAGCCCTGGTGGACGAAGCAGAGCAGGTCGCCGTCGATGTAGCGGACATAGAAAGGCATCGCCGCCGTGCGCCGGCTCAGTGAGATGCGGCAGTCGGCGTTGGAGAACAGCAGCAGCGGCGCCCCGGCGGGGTCGGTCGCATCGCTCGGTTTGAGCTCACTGGACAACACATCCAGCGGCCGTAACGGCCCACTCGCCCGAAATGTGGTCGGATCGTTGCGGCGGTACATGTTGGCGGTTCGGCCGGTGAAGCCACCACGGCCCAATTCGTCGTCCTTGAGGCCGTCGAGGTCGGCGTGCGGACGCCGCGGGGTCGTGCCTTTGCGCAGGTGAGTGAAGGATTCCATGGAATCTCCCGAGATCGGCGTCGAAGTACGGGCAGGCGAAAAACTAAAAGTGACATTAGTTTTTGTTTGACCCGCTGACAAGGCCCGATCCGGGGCTGGGTAACGTGGCGGACTTTCACAGGTTCGAGACGGCATGTTTTACTCAAGGCTGCAATCCGAGTACCGGGGTAATAGAAAGCTGGGTGGATTTGTGAAGTCCTTGTTTGACAAGGTGCGCGGATGGCCGCGCCGATTCGCGGTCGCCGCAATCGTCACGGCGGCCCTCCCGGGCCTGATCGGCCTTGTCGGCGGGTCGGCAACTGCGGGCGCGTTCTCGCGCCCCGGCCTTCCGGTGGAGTACCTCATGGTCCCGTCGCCGTCGATGGGCCATGACATCAAGATCCAATTCCAGAGCGGCGGCCCCAACTCTCCTGCGGTCTACCTGCTCGACGGCCTGCGCGCCCAGGACGACTTCAACGGCTGGGACATCAACACCCAGGCGTTCGAGTGGTACTACCAGTCCGGTCTGTCGATCGTCATGCCGGTCGGTGGCCAGTCCAGCTTCTACGCCGACTGGTATTCGCCGGCCTGCAGCAAGACCGGTTGCCAGACCTACAAGTGGGAGACGTTCCTGACCTCCGAGCTGCCGCAGTGGCTGGCAGCCAACCGCGACGTCAAGCCCACCGGCAGCGCCGCGATCGGTCTGTCGATGGCGGGTTCGGCCTCGCTGATCCTGTCGGTGTACCACCCCGAGCAGTTCATCTACGCGGGGTCGATGTCCGGCTTCCTGAACCCCTCCGAGGGCTCGTGGCCGTTCCTGATCAACATCTCGATGGGTGACGCCGGCGGCTTCAAGGCCAACGACATGTGGGGTCCGACCCAGGATCCGAACAGCGGTTGGAAGCGCAACGACCCGATGGTCCAGATCCCCAAGATCGTCGCCAACAACACCCGCATCTGGATCTACTGCGGTAACGGCCAGCCCAACGAGCTGGGCGGCGGCGACCTGCCGGCCACCTTCCTCGAAGGCCTGACCATCCGCACCAACATCACCTTCCGCGACAACTACCTCGCCGCGGGCGGTAAGAACGGTGTGTTCAACTTCCCCGACAACGGCACCCACAACTGGGCCTACTGGGGTCGCGAGCTTCAGGCGATGAAGCCCGACCTGCAGAAGTACCTGGGCGCCGCCTAGCAGTTCACGTCAAAGCGGGCCGCCGGCATTGCGCCGACGGCCCGCTTTCGTGTGTCGGGTCAGAAGCCGCCGGTGACCCGGACCACCGCCCGGCCGGAGTACTTTCCGGCCCGCACCTGGTCGATGACTCCGACGACATCCTTGACATCGACTTCGTGGGTGACGTCGGTCAGGTGGCGGGGCTTCAGGTCGCCGCCCAGACGCTCCCACAGCGCGCGGCGCGGGCCGATCGGCAGCTGTACCGAGTCGATGCCCAGCAGTGCGACGCCGCGCAGGATGAACGGCATCACCGTGGTGTTGAGGCCGGGTCCGCCGGTCAGGCCGCTGGCCGCAACCGCACCGCCGTATTTCAGCGTGCTGATGACGTCGGCCAGCGTGGCGCCGCCGACGCAGTCGACCGCCCCGGCCCAGCGCGTCTTGCCCAGCGGACGCGGTTTGGCATCAGGGTCTTCGGGCAGGCGGCCGATGACCTGCGCGGCCCCCAGCGCCTTGAGGTGCTCTTCGGCTTCGGGCTTGCCGGTGGATGCCACCACCTCGTACCCGGCCGCGGCCAGGATGTCGACGCTGACCGATCCGACGCCGCCGGTCGCACCGGTCACCACGATCGGACCGTCCTGCGGGGTGATGCCGTGGGCGACCAACGCCTCGACGCTCATCGCGGCGGTGAATCCTGCGGTACCGATCGCTGCGCCTTCCCGCGGAGTGAGCGCACCCAGCGCGACAACCTGCTCGGCAGGCAGCCGCACGTATTCGCCGTACCCGCCGTGATGTCCGGTGCCGATGTCGTACCCGTGCGCCAAAACCAGGTCGCCCACGGCGAATTCGGGGGACTGGGAATCCACGACCTCGCCGGTCAGGTCGATGCCGGGCACGATCGGGTACTGCCGCACGACCCCGCCACGCGGGGTCAGCGCCAGCGCGTCCTTGTAGTTGACACTGGAATAGGCGACCCGGATCGTGACGTCGCCGGGCGGCAGTTCGGCGGCGTCGAGAGTCTCGATCGCAGCGGTGATCTGATCGCCGTCCTGACGTGCCAGCAGTGCTGAGAAGGAATCCATAGCCAAGACCGTAGCGTCCGCCGGTCGATCACCGGCGAGATGCCTCGTAGCCGACCGTCAACCACCGCACGGTGCGCTCGATGGTGGGCAGAATGTCGGTGATCGCGATCTCGCCGGCGGCGAAGCGCCCGGACAGCCCGTAGACCAGGCTCGTCAGGATCGAGTCGAGATCGTCGACGAACGATCGGTCGACGCCGGCCAGCACGTTCATCGTGGTCGACGCGACGACGTCGAATCCCCGGTTCACCAGGCGGTCGCCGCCGGGTGCCGAGCGAGAACGGAAGTAGGCCTGCAGCATTCCGGGATGGCGTTCCCAGGGCTCGAAGATGGTGCGGAACACGCGCATGAGCCCGTCATGCAGAGATTCGCCGGGGCGGGGCGCCAGCTCGGCGAGCCCGGCGTAGCGATGCTCGTCCATCCAGGCCTCGAGCGCGGCGAGGATCAGGCTGTCCCGGGTGGGGTAGCGCTTGTAGATCGTGGTCAGTGAGGTCCGCGAGCGTCGTGCGACCTCGCGGAGTTGGACCGCGTCGTATCCCTGGGACTCGAGGATGTCGACCACGACGTCGATCACCCGGTCGCGGCTGTCCACCGCGGCGCCCGTCGCGCTGCCGTCGTTGACCACGATTCGACCAAACCCCTTGCCATGTCGAGAGTAACCGGGTTACTTTACCGCAGTAACACGGTTACTGCGCGAGGAAACCGGCGACGCGAAGGCGGTATCGATGGGCTCTTTGGACGGCAAAGTCGCATTCATCACCGGGGTGGCCCGCGGCCAGGGGCGCAGCCATGCGGTTCGGCTGGCCGCTGACGGCGCCGACATCATCGGCGTGGACATCTGCGCGGACATCGCGTCGAACGGCTACCCGATGGCCAGCCGGGCCGAACTCGACGAAACCGTCGCGCTCGTCGAGGCCAAGGGCGCCAAGATGATTGCCGCGGTCGCCGATGTCCGCGACTTCCATGCGGTGAAATCCGCGCTCGACCGCGGGGTCGAGCAGTTCGGCCGACTCGACATTGTGTGCGCCAACGCAGGCATCGCCACGATGACGTTCCGTGAGCTGACCATCGACGAAGAACTGGAACAGTGGACCGACGTCGTCAACGTGAACCTCGTCGGCGCCTTTCACACCGCCAAGGCCGCGATCGGACATCTGATCGCCGGGCAGCGGGGCGGGTCGATCGTGTTCACCAGTTCGACCGCGGGTCTGCGCGGCTTCGGTGGACTTCTGGGCGGGGGACTGGGCTACGCGGCGTCCAAACACGGTGTCGTCGGCCTCATGCGAACCCTGTCCAACGCGCTTGCCCCGCACAGTATTCGGGTCAACTCGGTTCACCCGACCGCGGTGCGCACCATGATGGCCGTCAACCCGGCGATGGTCGAGTTCCTGCAGAACTACCCCGACGGGGGTCCACACCTGCAGAATCCCCTGCCGGTGGACATGCTCGAGCCCGAGGACATCAGCGCCGCGATCGCCTACCTCGTCAGCGACGAGGCGAAATTCGTCACCGGGGTGACCTTCCCGGTCGACGCCGGCTTCTGCAACAAGCTCTAGGAGTCTGATGACCGAGACGACAGGACGGGTGGCCGGCAAGCGAGTTCTGGTCACCGGAGCGGCCCGCGGAATGGGCCGTAGTCACGCGGTGCGACTGGCGGAAGAAGGCGCCGACCTCATTCTGGTCGACATCTGCCGGTCGTTGCCGGAGGTGGAGTATCCGCTTGCCTCCCGCGAGGACCTGCAGGAGACGGCCCGGCTGGTGGAAGGCCACGGGCGGCGCGCCGTCACCCACGTCGTCGACGTGCGAGACGCCGCGGCCCTCGCGGCGGCCGTCGACGACGGCGTCGAGCGGCTCGGCGGGCTGAACGCGGCAGTCGCCAACGCCGGGGTGCTCACCGTCGGAAGCTGGGACATGACCACGCCCGAGCAGTGGCGAACGGTGCTGGACGTCAACCTCATCGGCACCTGGAACACCTGCGCGGCGGCGCTGCCGCACCTGGTCTCCCACGGCGGGAGCCTGGTCAACATCAGCTCGGCGGCCGGGCTGAAGGGGACGCCGCTGCACACTCCGTACACCGCCTCCAAACACGGTGTCGTCGGGCTGAGCCGGGCGCTGGCCAACGAGCTTGCCGCGGTGAATGTCCGGGTCAACACCGTCCACCCGACTGGCGTGGAGACCGGCATGCGGCCGGAGTCCCTGCACGAGGTGCTCGGTGAGCGCCGGCCCGACCTGGTACCGCTGTTTGTCAATGCGCTGCCGATCGTGATGGCCGAACCGATCGACATCAGCAACGCGGTCCTCTATCTCGTCTCCGACGAATCTCGCTACGTGACCGGCACCGAGCTCAAGGTCGACGCCGGGGTCACCATCCGATGAGCGACAGCGAGCGGCGCGAGCGCGGCAGGCGGGCGTTCGCCGAGGTGATGACATTCCCTGCGCCTGAAGACGACTCACCGGTGGTCACCGGACTGATCGATTTTGTGTACGGCGAGATCTGGTCGCGTCCGGGGTTGAGCCGCCGCGACCGACGGTTCGTCACGCTGGCCTGTGTGGCAGCCGCCGACGCCGAGGCGCCGCTGCGTGACCACGTGTATGCCGCACTCAACAGTGGTGACCTCTCCGTCGGCGAGATCCGGGAAGCGGTCCTGCATTTCGCTGTTTACGCGGGATGGCCCAAGGCGTCGCTGTTCAACATGGTCGTCGACGAGCAATGGGAGCGGATCCATCGCGACCGCGGGCAGCGCCTACCACCGCCGGAGCCGTTGCTGCCGCTGATCACCCCGACCAGCCCGGAAGGGCGCCTGCTGGTCGGTGAGCAGTCGTTCAAGGACATCAACTGCATACCGTTCGCGCCGTCCCGGGACAATCCGTACTCCGGAGCGGGAATCCTGAACTTCGTCTTCGGTGAGATGTGGCTTCGTCCCGGACTGGGGATGAAGGAACGCCGGCTGATCACGGTGGCGTGTGTGGCTTTGCAGGACACGGTGATACCGATCGTCAGCCATGTCTATGCCGCCCTGAAGAGCCGCGATGTCTCCTTCGGCGAGATGGCGGAGCTGGCATTGCATTTCGCTGCGTACTACGGCTGGCCCAAGGCGTCGCATCTCGATCAGGTCATCGCTGAACAGAGTCAGCGCGTGCTCGAGGAATGGCGCGTCGAGGCCGGCGCGCCGTGACCACCGTCGCGGGACTGCTGATCGGCGACGAGCGAATCACTCGTTCCTCGGCGGGTACCCACGATCACGTTTATCCGGCGACCGGGCAGGTGAACGCTGTTGTCGCACTGGCCGGTCCGCCGGAGATCGATCGTGCTGTCGCCGCCGCCTGGCAGGCGCACCGGCACTGGATGTCGTTGACGGTGGACCGGCGGCGGGATCTGCTCATCGA
Organism: Mycobacterium sp. shizuoka-1; assembly: GCF_002723835.1. GTDB lineage: Bacteria > Actinomycetota > Actinomycetes > Mycobacteriales > Mycobacteriaceae > Mycobacterium. Next base: position 16,623 of record NZ_BEWG01000033.1, read on the forward strand.
CCTCGCCGACCTGGTGCACGAGCACCTCCACGAGCTTGCCGAACTCAACGTTCGCGACTATGCCGTGCCGATTTCATTCGCCGGGACCGCGCTGCTGCTGGAACGATTCCTGCGCCATTACGCCGGCTACGTCGACAAGCCACACGGGACGAGCAGCCCCGTCAACGGGTCCTTCGACATCAACCTGATCGAACGCGAGCCCTATGGCGTGGTCGCCGTGATCGCCCCGTGGAACGGTGCGCTGGCCGTCGCCGCGTCCGGCCTGGCTCCGGCGCTGGCCGCCGGAAATGCCGTCGTGTTCAAGCCGTCCGAACTGGCACCCCTGGCGGCACTGCGATTCGGCGAGCTGTGTCTGCAAGCCGGGCTGCCACCCGGACTGGTCAACGTGGTCCCCGCCGGCGCCGAGGGCGGAGACGCGCTGGCCCGGCACCCGGGCATCCGCAAGGTGCACTTCACCGGTGGCGGGGTGACCGCCCGCAAGGTGATCGCCGCGGCGACGACCAACCTGACACCCGTGGTGGCGGAGTTGGGCGGCAAGTCCGCGAACATCGTCTTCGCCGATGCGGACCTGGCGTCCGCCGCCTCGCTGGCCGCGCATCAGGGACCGCTGATGCAGTCCGGGCAGAGTTGTGCCTGCGCCAGCCGGATTCTCTTGCAGGACAGCGTGTATGAGGAGTTTCTGGAGGCCTTCCTCGCCCGCATTGCGGCAGCGTCGATCGGGGATCCACTCGACCCCACTGTCACGTTTGGGCCGGTGATCAGTGCGGCAGCCGCCGATCGCATCCTGGCGGTGGTCGACGACGCCGCGGCGCGGGAGAGCGGGCAGTTGCTCACCGGTGGCAGGCGGATCGGCGGTGCGCTGGCCGACGGGTTTTACATCGAGCCGACGGTGTTCGGCGACGTCGACAATGCCTGCGAGCTGGCGCAGCTCGAGACTTTCGGTCCGGTGGTGTCGGTGATCAGATTCGGCGACGCCGACGAGGCCGTCGCCATCGCCAACGACAATGCCTATGGGCTCAACGCTTTCGTGCACACCCGCGACCTCGCCCGGGCCCACGGGGTGGCCCGGCGGCTGGAGTCGGGCTCGGTCTGGGTCAACACGTACAGCGACATGTCGCCGCAGGGTCCGTACGGCGGCTACAAGCAGAGCGGCTTCGGCCGCACCGGTGGACTCGAGGGACTGCACGAGTTCCTTCAGGTCAAGAACATCCGGATCGGGATGCCCTGACCGCCGATGGCGGTTGACACGCGAGGGTGCGCCTGCGACAGTGTTTTATCGATCGATCAAATTTGATCGCGGTGTGGTGGTCAGGCGCGGTACGCGTCGAGTTCATTCGGAGACGAGGATTTTCATGACTGGACGAGTCGAGGGCAAGGTCGCGTTCATCACCGGTGCGGCCCGGGGGCAGGGCCGCAGCCACGCGGTTCGGCTGGCGCAGGAGGGCGCCGACATCATCGCCGTCGATGTGTGCAAGCGCATCAGCAGCAACGAGGACATCCCCGCACCCACGCCCGACGACCTGGCCGAGACCGCCGACCTGGTGAAGGGTCTCAACCGCCGGATCGTGACCGCGGAGGTCGACGTGCGCGACTACGACGCGCTCAAGGCGGCAGTTGACAGTGGTGTCGAACAACTGGGGCGACTCGACATCATCGTGGCCAACGCCGGTATCGGCAACGGCGGACAGACGCTGGACCACACCAGCGAGGCGGACTGGACCGACATGATCGACGTGAACCTCTCCGGTGTCTGGAAGACCGTCAAAGCCGCTGTACCCCATCTAATTTCTGCCGGTCGCGGCGGTTCGATCATTCTGACCAGCTCGGTCGGCGGGCTGAAGGCGTATCCGCACACCGGTCACTACATAGCCGCCAAGCACGGCGTGGTCGGTCTGATGCGGACCTTCGCCGTCGAGCTCGGCCAGCATTTCATCCGGGTGAACTCGGTGCATCCCACCAACGTCAACACCCCGCTGTTCATGAATGAGGGCACCATGAAGCTGTTCCGTCCGGATCTGGAGAACCCGGGCCCTGACGATATGGCGGTGGTCGCCCAGATGATGCACGTGCTGCCGATCGGCTGGGTCGAGCCGGTCGACATCAGTAATGCGGTGCTGTTCTTGGCTTCTGACGAGGCGCGCTACGTCACCGGTCTGCCGATGACGGTGGACGCCGGGAGCATGCTCAAGTAGCCGGTGCCTGCTGCGTGGCAGCGAACCGATTCAAGAACCGGTCGACCAGTTCACGCATTTGTTCGTGTCCCTCGGTCATCCCGATCGCGCTTTCGTTGCACAGACTGCGCGCAATCTGCGCCACGAGCATCGAGATTGCCACGGGCGGATATTCGTTCAGGTCGAAGCCGTGTGCGCGCAGAGCGACTGTTGCAGCGGCAGTTTCGATGTCACGCACCCGCTCGGCGTACGACTTGAGCTCAGCGCTGATGGCCTTGCGGTGGTTGGCCAGGGCGACGAATTCGGTGTAGAGGCCCGTCCAGCGCTGGTCGGTGTTGATCGACCACAGCGCTCGCAACGGTTCCTCGGCGGTTATCGCTTGGCGCATCCGGGCCAGCGACGCCTCGGAGCCGGACCGCAACACGGCCACGAACAGGTCGTCCATCGTCGGAAAGTAGTAGTACACCAGGGCGGATCGCACTCCGGCGCGTGTCGCCACCCGCCTTGAGGTGGCGGCGGCGTACCCCTCCTCCAGCATGATCTGAGCGGTCGCCTCCATCAGGCGGGCACGCGCGCCGGCATCTTTGTCCTTGGACTTCGGTGTCGGCGCCATGGTCGCCATCCTCTCAGGGCGGTCGGCCAGTTGGCTAGTCGGTCGCCCGGGTCGCCTCTTGACCGCTGATTTCCGGCCATGGTAAGCATGTCCAATCGTAGAATTTGATCGATCGATCAATAGTCAAACCGATGGAGGGTTCGATGACCGCGGCTCGCTGGAGCGTGCAGGTCGACCGGAATCTGTGCGAGGGCCACGCCCTGTGCGTCGAACTGGCCGCAGAGGTCTTCGACGTCGACGCCGACGATCAGGCCATCTGCGATCAGTCACCCGCGGACGAGCTGCGCGCCCACGTCGAGGCCGCCGTCGCCGCCTGCCCCCGGCAAGCCATCAGCATCGTGAAAGGCCCCCAGGAATGACCGATTTGGCAGCCGCCGATTACTTCTCGGATCAGGACATCGCCCAGGATCCCTACGACTATCTCGCCTACCTGCGGGCGCAGAACCCGGTGTTCCGCGAGCCGAATTACGGTGTCGTCGCGGTCACCGGATACGACGAGGCGGTCGCCGCGTTCAAGGACTACGAGACGTTCTCGGCGGTGAATGCGATCGGCGGCCCGTTCCCGCCGCTGCCGTTCATTCCCGAGGGCGACGACATCTCCGAGCAGATCGAAGCGCACCGCCACCTCTTTCCCATCAACGAGTTGATGGTCACGATGGACCCGCCGGCGCACACGCGCGCCCGCTCCCTGCTGAGTCGGCTGCTGACGCCCGCGCGGCTGAAGGAGAACGAAGACTTCATGTGGGAGCTGGCCGACCGGCAGCTCGACGAGTTTATCGGCAACGGCACGTGTGAGTTACTCGGTGAGTATGCCAAGCCGTTCGCCACGTTGGTGATCGCCGATCTGCTGGGGGTGCCTGCCGAAGACCGTGCGGAGTTTCGCGCGAGTCTGGGCGCAGGCAAGGAGCCGGGCAGCGCGGTCGGCGCCCTCGACCACACTCCCGTCGCGGTCAATCCGCTGGAGTGGCTGGAGGGCAAATTCACCGGCTACATCGCCGAGCGACGCGAGCAGCCACGCGACGACGTCCTGAGTTCGCTTGCGGCAGCGACCTACCCCGACGGTACGACGCCGGACGTCGTCGACGTCGTCCGTCAGGCCACCTTCCTGTTCGCCGCCGGTCAGGAGACCGTGGTCAAACTGCTCAGCGCGTCCGCGCGGGTGCTGGCCGAGCGGCCCGACCTCCAAGACGCACTGCGCGCGGATCGCAGCCTGATCGGCACCTTTATCGAGGAATCGCTGCGCATCGAGAGCCCGACCAAGGTCGACTTCCGGCTGGCGCGCAGGACGACGACGCTGGGCGGGGTGCACATCCCGGCCGGGACCGTGCTGATGCTGTGCCTGGGCGCGGCCAACCGCGACCCGCGCAAGTTCGACCGGCCCGACGAATTCCGGCTGGACCGCAAGAACGTTCGCGAGCACATCACGTTCGGCCGCGGCATCCACACCTGTGCCGGTGCGCCGCTGGCCCGCGTCGAGGCGAAGGTCACGCTCAACCGGCTCCTGGATCGCATGACCGACATCGCCATCGACGAGACACAGCACGGACCCGCCGGGGATCGTCACTACCGCTACGAACCGACGTTCCTGCTGCGCGGCCTGAGCGAACTGCACCTCACCTTCAAACCTGTTGCGTGACGAGGCAGGTACCGGAACGATAGACCGACATGCTCATCCATCCCTGGGACGCCGCGCTCGATGCCGCCGAGTGGCAGGAGTGGCTGTCGACGACTGACCGATTCGGGGTGCTCGCGGTCAACAATCGCGATCCAGGCCAAGCCCCGCTGCTGTTGCCCACCCATTTCACCGTGGCGGGCGAGGAGCTGCTGATCCATCTGGCGCGGCCCAATCCGGTGTGGCCGCATGTGGAGGCCGCCGCCGAGGTACGGCTGGCGGTGATCGGTGACTACGCCTACATCCCGACCTACTGGCGGGCCAAGGCGGGCGGCCCCGACGAGGACGGCGTGCCGACGAGCTACTACGCGTCCGTCCAATTCGTCTGCCGTCCAACGATTGTCGATGACTCACAGGGCAAGGTCGACATCTTGCGGGCGCAGCTCGATGACTTCCAGCCCGAGGGCCGCCACGCCGAGGTGGCCGTGGGGGAGGACCCGTACGGCCGGATGCTGCCGGGCATCCGCGGCGTGCGGCTCGCGGTCGAGCGCGTCGAGGCCAAGTTCAAGTACGACGACGCCAACCCCGTCGAGCACCGTGAGCGAGTCATCGGCCATCTCCAGGAGCGTGGCCGGGGTCTCGATGCCGGGGTAGCGGCCCAGCAGCGACGACGCCTGTCCGAGATCGGCGACTGGCGGGCTCGCCGCGACCGCACGTAATCAGCTCAGTCGCCGACCGAATCTGCCAGCCGGTGCAGCAGGTCGGTGAGGACCACCTGTTCGTCGCCAGAGAGCACCCCGAACAACTCGTGCGACGCCGCGGTATAGGCGACCGCCCACGTCTGCGCCTGGCGCCGGCCCGTCGCGGTCGTCTGTAACAGCGTCACCCGGCGATCGGAATCGTCGGCGCAGCGTTCGACGAGACCGTCCCGGACGAGCGCGTCGACCAGGGTGGAGGCGGTGCCCTGCGTGATGCCGACCGTCCGGGCGAGATCGGTGAGCCGGACCGGACCGCAGCGGTCCACCTCGAATAGCACTTTCGAGCGCGGGGTAGACACCCCGTGGTCACCGAGTCGCTCGTCGAGCGCGCGGACGAGGGTCTTGCCGGCGCGGCCGAACGCGTCGGCGAGTTCGGCGGCCCGCTGCCGGGATTCGCTGTCGTGAGCAGGCTTCGGAATGTCGCTTCACCTCCGTTGGTTGACAAGCAGCGTAGCGTGCGGGCAGGATAGTTCGACATCAAATAATTCGATCACAATGCGAATGGATGGCCCCATGACACGCTTCCCGTTGGCCGCCTACAACGTCCACCGCGTCGGATTCGGCGCCATGCAGCTTCCTGGGCCGGGAGTGTTCGGGCCGCCGCGCGACCACGACGAGGCGCTGGCGGTCCTGCGACGTGCGGTCGATGCCGGCGTCGACCACATCGACACCTCGCAGTTCTACGGCCCCGACGTCGCGAACGAACTGATCCGGGAGGCGTTGCATCCCTACCCCGAGAACCTGGCCCTGGTGAGCAAGGTCGGTGCCCGCCGCGATGACCAGGGCGATTGGCTGCCCTACAACCAGCCGGCCGAGTTGCGCGCCGGCATCGAGGAGAACCTGCGCACCCTCGGGGTGGATCACCTGGCCGCGGTCAACCTGCGGGTGATGGAGAACGAGGCCGATACCCTGTTCACCGACCAGCTCGGCGCCATGATCGCCGCCCGCGACGAGGGTCTGATCGGCGGTATCGGGCTCAGCAACGTCAGCCATGAACAACTGCTGCACGCGTTGGAGATGACCGACATCGTCTGCGTGCAGAACCCGTTCAACCTCGTCGATCGCTCGTCGCAACCGGTGCTCGACGAGTGCATCGCCCGCGATATCGCGTTCGTGCCGTTCTTCCCGCTCGGGTCGGCCTTCCACGAGGTCAATCCGGTGCTGACCCACCATCTCGTCACCGGTGCCGCCGACCGGCTCGGCTACACGCCAGCGCAGATCGCACTGGCGTGGACGCTGAGTGTCGCCGACAACGTCCTGCTCATCCCGGGCACTTCGTCGCTGGGCCACCTCGAGGAGAACCTGGCCGTCGCCGACATCGAACTCGACGACGAGACCCGGCGCGAGCTGACCGCGGTCGCCTGACTACTTCAGCTCGGTCGACGACAGACCCAGCAGCCGGCGGGCCACCACCAGCTGCTGGATCTGCTGGGTGCCTTCGAAGATGTCGAGGATCTTGGAGTCACGGGCCCACTTCTCCAGCAGGGTCTGCTCGGAATAGCCGGCGGTGCCGGCCATCTCGACGGCCTTGAGGGTGATGTCGCTGGCCACCCGGGCGGCCTTGGCCTTGCCCATCGACGCTTCCTTGGAGTTCGGGATCGCATTGTCGGCCTGCCAGGCCGACCGGACGGTCAGCAGGTAACCGGCCTCCCAGTCGGCCTCCATCCGCAGGAACTCCGCGGCGGCCGCACTCTGCGCGTGGGCGGGCTTGTCGTAGGAGATCTCCACGCCGGCCTCGGTCAGGATCGTGCGCAGTTCCTCCAGCGCGGCCCGCGCCACACCGACCGCCATCGCGGCCACGATGGGGCGGGTGTTGTCGAAGGTCTCCATGACCCCGGCAAAGCCCTTCTCCACCTCGATCTCCGGGCTGCCGAGCAGATTCTCCTTGGGGATCCGGGCGTTCTCGAACCGGATCGCCGCGGTGTCGGAGGCCTTGATGCCCAGTTTGTGCTCGAGGCGTTCGACGGTCACCCCGGGATGATCGCGCGGCACGATGAACGATTTGATCGCCGCGCGGCCCTTAGACTTGTCCAACGTCGCCCACACCACGATGTGGGTGGCGCGCGAACCCGCCGTGACATAGATCTTCTCGCCGTTGATCACATACTCGTCACCGTCGAGCACCGCCGTGGTCGACACCGCGGCCGAATCCGAGCCGAACGACGGCTCGGTGATCGCCATTGCGGCCCAGACGTTTTTGCCCAACCGCTGCAGCTGCTCGTCGGTGGCCACGCCTGAGATCGCGGCGTTGCCCAGCCCCTGACGGGGGACCGACAGCAGCAATGCGATGTCACCCCAGGAGATCTCCAGTGCATTGAGCAGGGCGGACATGTTGCCGCCGTTGATGTTTCCCTTGGGTCCGGCGTCGCTGTCGCGGAAGGCCTCCGTACCGGCGAACGAAATCGTATTGGCTTCGGAGATGCCCTCGAAGAGGGTGGCCAGCGTGTCCAGCTCGACGGGGTAGGCGTGCTCGGCCTTGTCGTACTTGCGCGAGATCGGCCGCAGCATCTCCGCGGCGCCCTGGTGGGCCTTTTCGATCACGGCTTCCAGCTTGCGCGGCATTTCGAGATTGATTGCCATGGCAGTTCGTTTCCGTTCGTTGGCCGTGAGTTCTACAGGACGACAACACCTTCGGCGACGCCGATGGCCCGCAGATCGCGGTACCAGCGTTCGACCGGGTGTTCCTTGGTGAAGCCGTGGCCGCCGAGCAGCTGCACACCGTCCAGGCCGATCTGCATGCCCTTGTCAGCGCCCAGCTTCTTGGCCAGCGCAGCCTCGCGGGCGAACGGCAGGCCGCGTTCGGCGCGGGCGGCGCCGCGCCAGGTGATCAGGCGCAGCCCGTCGAGTTCGATCGCGATGTTGGCGCACATGAACGCCACCGCCTGACGGCGCGCGATCGGCTCGCCGAACGCTTCGCGTTCCTTGACGTAGGGGATCACGTAGTCGAGCACGGCGTGCGAGGTGCCGACCGCCAATGCGGCCCAGCCCAAGCGGGACAACGCAATTGCCTCGGAGTAATCCGCGTCGGTGGCACCATCCTCGCCGAGTCGTGCCGACAGCGGAACCGAGACGTCGGTCAGCTCCACTTGGCCGAGTGCGGCGGCCCGGATGCCCATGCTGGGATCGGCCTTGATCGACAACCCGGCGGTCGCGGCCTCGACAATGAACATCGCCGGCTTGCCGTTGAGTTGTGCTGCGACGATGAACAATTCGGCGTCAGCGGCGGCGGGAACCAATGATTTGATGCCGTTGAGGCGATAGCCGCTGGGCGTGCGTACCGCGGTGGTCTTGAGGGCGGTCGGGTCGAACAGGGCGTGGGGTTCGGCGATCGCCACGCACGCCTGGGGGGCGTTCTCACCCGCGAACTCGGCGAGATAGGTGGCCTGCTGGTCGGCGCTGCCCCAATGGGTGAGTGCCGATGCGACGCCGCCTGGCGCCAGGATCGGCAGCGCCAGACCCATGTCGCCGTAGGCCAGTGCCTCGGTGACCAGGGCGTTGGTGACGGTGGTGCGTTGTTCGGCGATACCGTCGAAGTCCTCGGGGATGTTGATCGCGGTGATGCCCAGCTCCGCGGCCTTGGCGATCAGGTCCGGGGGATAGGCCGCCGCCTCGTCGGCATCGTGGGCGGCCGGTCGCAGAATCTCTTCGGCGAACTCGTCGACCGTCGCGACGATCATCTTCTGGTCGTCGTCGGGAGTGAGGTCGAAATAGTCGGCGCCACCGGTCTTCAGCCGAGTCGGCGGCTTACCGATGCTCTGGACCTTCTTGAATTGCCTGGTGGCCGCTCCGGCGGTCGAGAACGCCTGCTTGACACCGTATTTCAGGCCGCGGTTGAACGGATCTCTGAGGTGGTAGCGGTCCAGGAACTCCTGGCCGACCACCGGCGTGATGACCGCCAGTGCGATGTCGGTGAAGGACCGCTTGTGTTTGAACTGTCCGACCGCGCTGTCGCGGGCCCGGGCGCTCGTTGTTGTGTGCGGAAGAGTATTCGTCATTGTCGTCAGCCTCGTCGACGGTGGGCGGTGCTGGTCAGAACTCGCTGACGGCTATCTTACTCCAAAGTAAGGTAGAACTCGGAAGCTCTTCCGGTGCCGGGTTGTGTTGGGTAGCTCACAGCCGACCGTGGGGAGGGCGGCGTCGACTCGACGCGATCTAGCGCGGTGCCAGCGCCGCCAGGGTCGCCTCGTGCACCAATCCGTTGGTGGCGACGGCATTCCCGCCATGCGGACCGGGGCGGCCGGCCAGGTTCGTGAAGCTGCCGCCGGCCTCGCGCACCAGAATGTCCAGCGGAGCCAGGTCCCAGAGTTTGACCTCCGGCTCGGCGGCGATGTCGACCGCGCCCTCGGCGACCAGGCAGTAGGAGTAGAAGTCGCCGTAGCCGCGCACCCGCCAGACCGCGTCGGTCAGCTCGACGAACTGCTCGCGCAGCCCGAGGTCGGCCCAGCCGGACAGGCTCGAGAACGACAGGCTGGCCGACGCCAGGTCGGCCACACCCGAAACCGCCAGCGTGCGCGCCGGTCCGCCGCCGACGCTGGCGAACGCGCCGAGGCCGAGCCCGGCCCACCAGCGACGGTTGAGAGCGGGGGCGCTGATCACCCCGACCACCGGCACGCCGTCCTCGAGCAGGGCGATCAGGCTCGCCCACACCGGCACGCCGCGGACGAAGTTCTTGGTGCCGTCGATCGGGTCGATCACCCACTGCCTGCCCTCGAACGCGGCGGTCCCGCCGTACTCCTCGCCGACAATCGCGTCGTCGGGGCGCTCACGGGACAAGACCGCTCGCAGCTCGGCCTCGACGGCCTCGTCGGCATCGGTGACCGGCGTCAGGTCGGGCTTGGTGTCGATCCGCAGATCCAGGGCGCCGAACCGGTCGAGAGTGATCGCGTCGGCCCGGTCGGCGAGTTCGGTCGCCACCGCCAGGTCTGCCTGCACATCGTGGCCGCTCACTGCGCCCCCTCGCAGGCTCGGGTCCGGCATGTCCGCTGTTGTTTCGCTCCGCACACCTCGCTCATGCCGTGCCCTCGCAGGCTCGGGTCCGGCATGTCCGCTGTTGATTCGCTCCGCACGCGTCGCTCATGGCAGCAGTCCTACCATGGCCGCATGTGGGAATTCGCGGTGCTCTTGCTCATCGTCGGCGCGCTGGTCCTCGTGCTGGGCCCGCGCTTCATGCGCCGCGGCCCGCGTGGCGAGGCCGCGCAGGGCACTCTGCTGGTGACCGGGGTCAGCCCGCGCCCGGATGCGACCGGCTCGCAGTTCGTCACGATCAGCGGCGTCATCACCGGCCCCACGGTCAGCGAACATGTGGTGTATCAGCGGATGGCGGTCGACGTGGACAGCTGGCCGACGATGGGCCAGCTCATCCCGGTGGTGTACTCGCCGAAGAATCCGGACAACTGGTGGTTCGCGCCCAGCTAGCTCCGCGGCACGTTCACGCACCCCTCGATGATCCGGTCGATCACCGCCAGCAGCCCCTCGTCGAGTTCGGCCCGCGGCTGACCGCCGAGCGCGTTGGACATCGCGTGGTGGTAGAGGCCGTCGCCGATCAGCTTGATCGTTCGCGCGACGTCGCGGTCGCCGATGGCCTCGGTGAGTGCGGTCAGCCACTGGTCGGAGATCATCTCGATCGCCGCCCGTGCCCGTAGATCGCCGGCCTGCTGCAGCCGGGCGACGGCGACCAGGGTGCGGTCCAGCGGGGTGTCCGCGTAATGCGAGGTGCGGATGTAGTGCCGCGCGGGTCCGTCGGTCGCGCTGCGCATCTTGGCCACGTCGTCGGCGGCCAGGGTGATCAGGCGATCGCACAGGGCCTCGGCGAGCTGATCCTTGGACGGGAAGTGGTAGAGCAGGCCGCCCTTGGACACCCCGGCCCGTGCGGCCACCGCGTCGAGGGTCGCGTGGCGCTCCCCGTCGACCGCGAGCGCCTCGGCGTAGGCGTCGAGAATGCGCTCGCGCGAGGTCGTCATCGGCCGAGTTTAATCGGTTTCCAACTGTACCGTCTGGACGGTACAGTTGAGGCGACGTAAAGCACGATGACCGATGAAGGAAGTGATAACCGTGCGCGCCTATGTCGAGCTCGTGCGGGTGCCGGGCGTGGTCAATGTGACCGCTTCACAGCTGTTCGCACGGCTGCCGCTGGGCATGCTGTCGCTGGCGATCCTGCTCCATGTGCAGGCCCGTACCGGGTCCTACGCAGTGGCAGGCGCGGTGGTGGCGGCTACCAGCATCGGTGAAGCGCTGGCCATGCCGATGACCGCGCGGCTGCTCGGGCGACTCGGGATGGTCACGACGCTGGTGTCGGCCGCCGTGCTCAACGGCATCTCCATGCTGGCGCTGGCCTTCGTGCATGCCCCCGCGACCGTCCTGATGGTGCTGGGGTTCTTCATCGGCGCCTCGGTGCCGCCGCTGCTGCCCGCGGCCCGCGCGCTGTATCCGCAGCTGGTGCCCAGTGACGGGCTGCGGGCCCTGTTCGCGCTGGACACCACCGCCCAGGAACTGATCTGGGTGATCGGTCCGGTGGCCGCCACGTTCCTGGCGTCGGCGATCTCGACGGCGATCCCGCTGCTGTTCTCGGCGGCGGTCACGGTGGCGGGCACCGTGTGGTTCCTGCTGAGCGCCCGCCGGCTGCGCCCGACGATCGTGCGCAGCACGGTCGCGTTCGGCCGAGTTCTGGCCAACCCCGCGGTCATCCTGGCCATGGCCGCCAGCCTGGCGCTGGTTGCGTCGTTCATGGCACTGGAAGTCGGCGTGCTCGCGATGTTCGGCAACCACAACCTCTCCGCCGGTGTGGCGTTGGCCGTGGCCAGCCTCGGCTCGCTGATCGGTGGCGTGTTCTTCGGACATCGCAGCCTCGGTGTCCGCGGCTTGGCGCTGTCGATGACGGTCGTCGCCGTAGGCACCGCGCTGTTCGGCATGGTCGACGGCTACGCCATGCAGCTGGCCGCGCTGTTCGCCTCCGGGCTGGGCTTCGCGCCCGCGCTGGCCGCGCTGTACGTGATGGTGTCCCGCAAGATCGCCCAGAACTCCACCGCCGAGGCGTTCGGCTGGCTCAACAGCGGCGCCCTGGTCGGCGGCGCGCTGGGCACCGCGATCGGCGGCGTGGTCGTCGACAACTACGGCGCGTTCGCGGTGATCATGGTGTCGGCGGCGCTGGCCCTGACCGCGGCCTGCACCCCGCTGGTGGCGCGGACGCTGGGCCCGGTCGGCGGGCTGTCCCGTGACCGCGAGCCGGAGACCTGCCAGGTCTGATCGCTACGCGTGGCCGATTCGCAGCAGTTCGGCCACGTTGGCGATCTTCACCCGCGGCCGGCCGTGCGGTTCGCCGGCCGAGCGCTCGTAGGCGTCGATGGCCTGCCAGTGGTCGTCGGTCACCAACAGTGGCTGGCGCTCCACCAGCCAGCGGACCAGCCCGTCGGCGTGCTCGGGTGCGACTTCACGCAACTGCGCCCCGGCGAGGTCGGCGAGCAGGGTGTCGACGGTGTCCTGGGAGTCCTTCTTGTTGGTGCCGATGATCCCCGACGGGCCACGCTTGATCCAGCCGACCACGTACTCGTTGGGGCTGCCTGCGATGCGGCCGTCTTCGTGCGGGATGGTCCCGGCGCCCTCGTCGAACGGCAGGCCGGGGACCGGGACGCCCTTGTAGCCCACCGCGCGCACGACCAGCTGGGCGGGCAGCGTCTCGCGCTCGCCGGTGTCCTTGGCGACGACCCGGCCGCTCTCGTCGGACACCAGTTCGTTGCGGCCCAGCACGATCTCCTCGACCCGGTCGGTGCCGCGGATCTCGATCGGTGACGTCTGGAAGCGGAACACGATGCGGCGATGACCGGGGGTGGGCTCCCGCCCGGCGTAGTCGCGCAGGACTTTGATGTTGGCCTTGGCGATCTTGCCGGCCGCTTCGGCGTCCTCGTCGGTGATGGTGGCCAGGTCCGCCGGGTCGAGCACGACGTCGACGCCCTCGAGCTCGCCGATCTCCCGTAGCTCCAGCGTGGTGATCGCGGACTGCAGCGGACCCCGGCGGCCCAGGATCACCACCTCCTCGACACCTCGGTCGTGCAGCGACTCCAGCGCATGGTCGGCGATGTCGGTGTTGGCCAGCACGGTGGGGTCGGTCACCAGGATGCGGGCGACGTCGATCGCGACGTTGCCGTTGCCCACCACGACGGCACGGCCGCTGCTGATGTCGGGCATCATCTCTTCGAAGTGCGGGTGGGCGTTGTACCAGCCGACGAAGTCGACGGCGGCCACGCTGCCGGCCAACTCCTCACCCGGGATCCGCAGCGCCCGGTCGGACTGGGCGCCGACGGCGTAGATCACCGCGTCGTAGCGCTGCGCCAGTTCGTCGGCCTGGACGTCCTTGCCCACGGTGATGTTGCCGAAGAAGCGGAACCGCGGATCGGTCGACGTCTTCTCGAACGTCTTGGAGATCGACTTGATCTTAGGATGGTCCGGCGCCACGCCCGAGCGCACCAAGCCCCACGGGGTGGGCAGCATCTCGAGCATGTCGACACGCACGTCGGGTCCGCCGTCGGCAACGGAGATGTCGGCGAATTTCAGCAGCGACGCCGCGGCGAAGTATCCCGAAGGTCCCGCACCGACGATCGCGACATAGTAAGGACGCATTCTCGCGCTTTCTGTCCGGACCCGGCCGCGCGCAAGGGGCTGTCGCATCGCAGTCGAGAAGCGCCGCAAGGGGCTGCGCGGCGCACATCCTGTTACGAAAGTGATGTTAGACGCGCAACCGGCGCACAGGCCCCAGAAGTCTCAGGAGCTGCCGTGGATCACAACGTGTCGCGACGCCGGTACCCTGAGGACCCGTGGACCTCGATCGTCAGTCAGATATCGCCGCCCTCGATTCCACCTTGACGACGGTGGAACGAGTGCTCGACATCGACGGGCTGCGGGCCAAGATCGACAAACTCGAGCACGAAGCCGCCGACCCCAACCTGTGGAACGACCAGAGCCACGCCCAGAAGGTCACCAGCGAGCTGTCGCACGCCCAGGGTGAACTGCGCCGGGTCGAAGGTCTGCGCGCCCGCCTCGAAGACCTCCCGGTGCTGTACGAGCTGGCCGCCGAGGAAGACGGGGCAGGGGGGACCGAAGCGCTGGCCGAAGCCGACGCCGAACTGAAGTCGCTGCAGGCCGACGTCGAACAGCTGGAGGTCCGGACGCTGCTGTCCGGCGAGTACGACGAGCGCGAGGCGCTGGTGACCATCCGATCCGGCGCCGGCGGGGTGGATGCCGCCGACTGGGCCGAGATGCTGATGCGGATGTACATCCGCTGGGCCGAGCAACACAAGTATCCGGTCGAGGTGTTCGACACCTCCTACGCCGAAGAAGCCGGCATCAAGAGCGCGACGTTCGCCGTGCACGCCCCCTACGCCTACGGCACGCTGTCGGTCGAGCAGGGCACCCACCGTCTGGTGCGCATCAGCCCGTTCGACAACCAGAACCGGCGTCAGACCTCGTTCGCCGATGTCGAGGTGCTGCCGGTCACCGAAACCACCGACCACATCGACATTCCCGAGCAGGACGTGCGGGTCGACGTCTACCGCTCCAGCGGCCCGGGCGGACAGTCGGTGAACACCACCGACTCGGCGGTTCGACTCACCCACATTCCCACCGGTATCGTCGTGACCTGCCAGAACGAGAAGTCGCAGCTGCAGAACAAGGTGTCGGCGATGCGAGTCCTGCAGGCCAAGCTGCTCGAACGTAAACGCCAGGAGGAACGCGCCGAGATGGACGCCCTCAAGGGCGACGGCGGCAGTTCCTGGGGCAACCAGATGCGCTCCTACGTTCTGCACCCCTACCAAATGGTCAAGGATCTGCGGACCGAGTACGAGGTCGGCAATCCCGCGGCGGTACTGGATGGGGACATCGACGGATTCCTGGAGGCGGGGATCCGGTGGCGCAACCGACGAGATGACGACGACTGATTTCGTGGCTTCGGCCGCGAGAACCGACTATCTGGCGATTGAGTTCTCGAATCGCTGGCACGACTTCTGGCACGGCACCATCGGCGAGTGGATCCTGACCCGGGGGCTGCGGATCACGCTGCTGGTTCTGGGCGGCCTGCTGGCCGCCCGATTCATCAACTGGTCGGCGCAGAAGATATCGCGGCGCATCGACGCCGACTTCCGGGAGAGCGACGCGCTGGTCCGCACCGAGAGTGCCAAACACCGCCAGGCCGTCGCCTCGGTGATCTCCTACGTGGCGATCGCCCTGCTGGCCGTCATGGTGGTCGTCGAGGTCACCGACGTGCTGGCCGTTCCGGTCAGCTCGCTGGTGGCACCGGCGGCGGTGCTGGGCGCCGCGCTGGGCTTCGGTGCGCAGCGCATCGTGCAGGACCTGCTCTCGGGGTTCTTCATCATCACCGAGAAGCAGTACGGGTTCGGTGACCTGGTCTCACTGACGGTCGCCGGCATCGCCAAGGAGGCGACCGGCACAGTCGAGGACGTCACGCTGCGGGTGACCAAGCTGCGGTCGTCGGAAGGGGAGGTGCTGACGATCCCCAACGGGCAGATCGTCAAGACCCAGAACCTGTCCAAGGACTGGGCGCGGGCCGTCATCGACATCCCGGTGCCGACGGCCGCCGACCTGAATCTGGTGAACGACGTGCTGCACGGGGTATCAGAGAAGGCGATCGCCGACCCTGGGCTGAAGGACCTGCTTCTGGACGCCCCGCAGCTGATGGGAGTGGAAAGCATCGAACTCGACACCGTGAACCTGCGCATGGTGGCGCGCACGCTGCCGGGTAAGCAGTTCGAAGTCGGCCGCAAGCTGCGCGTGCTGGTGATCGCCGCCCTGGTGCGCGCCGGTATCGCCAGCCCGGCCGACAACTCGCCGGTGGTCGAGGCCATCGTGCACCCGGCGACCGCAGGCGGCGCCGAGGAGACCCAAGGGCCGGTGACGTCGAAGTGAAGCTGACCCCGACGCGCAGAGAAGGCCGCGGCTGGCCCAACTACATCCTGTGGGGGCGCGTCCGCACGTCGACCGCGGCGCTGCTGGCCGCATTCATCGCGGTGTGGTGGCTGTATGCGACCTACCAGCCGCAGGTGGCGCCGACCGAGGCACCGGCCAATCAGGTGGTGCCGCCGGGCTTCATTCCCGACCCGTCCTACACGTGGGTGCCGCGCACCGACGTCCGGGATCGCAGCACGACCACCAGGACCACGACGCCGACGACGACCACGACCACCACGACGACGGAGACCACCGAACCGAGCACGTCGGAGACCTCCCCGACGTCACCCACCACCCCGACGTCGCCGACGACCACCACGACGCCAGGCCCGGCACCGCTGGAAATCCCCGGGTTGCCGACCCCGACCACCACGCCGATTCCGACGCCGGCGCCGGGGCAGGGGCCGATGGTCACGCCTGCGGCGCCGACGCAGTAACCGGCGCGTCCGGCCCGGACAGCTACACTGGCGTGCCGTGATGATCACCCTTGACCATGTCTCCAAGCAGTACAAGTCGTCGGCGCGGCCCGCCCTCGACAATGTCAGCGTCAAGATCGACAAGGGTGAGTTCGTGTTCCTGATCGGCCCGTCGGGGTCGGGCAAGTCGACGTTCATGCGCCTGCTGCTGGCCGAGGAAACCCCCACCTCCGGCGAGATCCAGGTGTCGAAGTTCCACGTCAACAAGCTCTCCGGCCGCCACATCCCCAAACTGCGCCAGGTGATCGGCTGCGTGTTCCAGGACTTCCGGCTGCTGCAGCAGAAGACCGTGTTCGAGAACGTGGCCTTCGCGCTGGAGGTGATCGGCAAGAAGCCCGACACCATCAACCGGGTGGTGCCCGAGGTGCTGGAGATGGTCGGCCTGTCCGGTAAGGCCAACCGGCTGCCGGCCGAGCTGTCCGGCGGCGAGCAGCAGCGGGTGGCGATCGCGCGGGCGTTCGTGAACCGTCCGCTGGTGCTGCTGGCCGACGAGCCCACCGGCAACCTGGACCCCGAGACCAGCAAGGACATCATGGATCTGCTCGAACGGATCAACCGGACGGGCACCACCGTCTTGATGGCCACTCACGACCACCACATCGTCGACTCCATGCGTCAGCGCGTGGTGGAGCTGTCCCTGGGCAGGCTCGTCCGCGATGAGCAGCGTGGTGTCTACGGAATGGATCGATAAGTGCGCTTCGGCTTCCTGATCAACGAGGTCTTCACCGGACTTCGCCGCAACGTCACGATGACCGTGGCGATGATCCTGACCACCGCGATCTCAATCGGTCTGTTCGGCGGTGGTCTGCTGGTGGTGCGCCTGGCCGACCACTCGCGCACCATCTACCTCGACCGTGTCGAGACCCAGGTGTTCCTGACCAACGACGTGTCGGCCAACGACCCGACCTGCGACGCCGACCCGTGCAAGGCGCTGCGTACCAAGATCGAGCAGCGCGACGACGTGCGCTCGGTGCGGTTCCTGAACCGCGACGACGCCTACGACGACGCGATCCGCAAGTTCCCGCAGTACAAGGACGTCGCCAGCAAGGACTCGTTCCCGGCGTCGTTCATCGTGAAGCTGGACAATCCCGAGCAGCACAAGAACTTCGATGCCGCGATGCAGGGCCAGCCCGGGGTGCTCAACGTGCTCAACCAGAAGGAGCTGATCGACCGGCTCTTCGCGGTGCTCGACGGGCTGTCCGCAGCCGCGTTCGCAGTCGCGGTCGTGCAGGCGGTCGGTGCGATCCTGTTGATCGCCAACATGGTTCAAGTCGCGGCTTACACCAGGCGCACCGAGATCGGGATCATGCGCATGGTGGGCGCGACGCGGTGGTACACCCAGCTGCCGTTCCTGTTGGAGGCGGTGCTGGCGGCGACGATCGGTGTCGTGATCGCGATCGTCGGCCTGATCGTGGTGCGGGCATTGTTCTTGGAGAACGCGCTCAACCAGTTCTACCAAGCCAATCTGATCGCCAGGATCGACTACGCCGACATCCTCTACATCTCTCCGATCATGTTCGGCGTGGGCGTGTTGATGGCCGGTCTCACCGGTTACGTCACGCTGCGCCTCTACGTCCGGAGGTAGCGGTGGCCAAGAACCCGGACAAGAAACCCGACCACAAGGTCGTGGCCACCAATCGCAAGGCGCGCCACAACTATTCGATCCTGGACACCTACGAGTGCGGTGTCGTGCTGCAGGGCACCGAGGTCAAGAGCCTTCGGGAGGGCCATGCGTCGCTGGCCGACGCGTTCGCGACCGTCGACGACGGCGAGATCTGGTTGCGCAACCTGCACATCCCGGAGTATCACCACGGCACCTGGACCAACCATGCGCCGCGGCGCAACCGCAAGCTGCTGCTGCACCGCAGCCAGATCGACACGCTGGTGGGCAAGATCCGCGACGGCAACCTGACCCTGGTGCCGCTGTCGCTGTACTTCTCCGACGGCAAGGTGAAGGTCGAACTGGCGTTGGCGCGCGGTAAGCAGGCCCACGACAAGCGCCAGGACCTGGCCCGCCGCGACGCGCAGCGTGAGGTGATCCGCGAGCTCGGCCGCCGGGTCAAGGGCAAGTTCTGATCGGGGTCCTGCTGGCGCTGGCATCGGCAATCGGTTACGGCGTCAGCGATTTCGTCGGCGGTATCGCGGCCCGACGAGTCGCCGCCCTGCGGGTGGTGCTGGTCTCCTATCCGCTGGCGATGATCCTGCTCGGGATCCTGGCCGCAGTCGTCGGCGGCAACGTGACCACGCCCGCGGTGGTGTGGGGTCTGCTGTGCGGGGTCAGCCAGGCGTTCGGGGTGTGGTGGTTCTACGCCGCGCTCGGGGCCGGCCCGATCTCGGTGGTCTCGCCGCTGACGGCGGTGCTGGTGGCGGCCGTGCCGGTCAGCGTCGGGTTGGCCGCGGGGGAGCGGCCCGGGCTGATCGCCGGAATCGGGATCGTGCTCGCGCTGTTCGCCGTGGTGCTGGTCAGCCGGGAAGCCACCGACGAGGATGTGCGCCCGCACCGGTTCACCGCGACGGTGGCGTGGCTGACCGTCGGGTCGGGGCTGGCGTTCGGGCTCAACTTCGTGCTGATCCACCAGGCCCCGGTCGATGCCCGGCTGTGGCCGCTGTTCTTCGCCCGGGTGTCGGCGACGGCTGTCGTACTCCTGGTGGCCGCGTTCACCGGGAACTTCCGCGCGCCGCGCGGATTCCCGCTGAACATGGCGGTGGCCGCGGCACTGCTGGACACCGGGGCCAACGTGGCGATGCTGCTCGCGTTGCAGGCCTCGATGCTGTCGCTGGCCAGCGTGCTGATGTCGCTCTACCCGGCGGCGACGGTGCTGCTGGCGATCGTGGTGCTGCGCGAGCGGGTCACCCGCTGGCAGGTGGTCGGCATGGTGCTGGCCCTGGTGGCCGTGGGCATGATCGCGGTGCATTGAGCCTTGGCGCGACCGTGCGCGCCTGCCCGCAATACGCAGATAGCTGCGTAGCATTCGTGCACGCTCGCTAGGTGATGGGCGTCAGCGCAGCGGCTCGCTGGGGACGTGATACCGCTCCTGATAGGGCCGGACCTGCTCGCGCAACTCGGCCGCGTCCAGGCCGGTGTCCGCCCAGGTGTATCGGCTGCCGCCGCCGTCGCCGGGGTTGGCCGAAAGGTGCTCGCGCATCCGCTGTTCGGCGACCGGGGTCAGCTCGCGGCCCAGCTGGCCGTAGATCGTCCTGATCGTCGCGAACGGATCGGTCATGAAGTCGGCGAACTGCACGTCGATGATCCGGTCCGGCGCGATCACCCCGTCGTCGACCATCCGCATCGTGCGTTCGAGCCCCAATTGGATTTCGGCGCTGCACAGCCCGGCGGCCCGCGCGACCGACGCGCCGTCGCTGGCCAGCTTCTGCAGATGGGCGATCAGGGCGCTGATCGAGGAGATGACCACCAGCGGATCACGATGGGTCTGAACCAGAATCGCATCGGGATACTCGGCGAGCAGCTTGTCCAGCTGCCAGGTGTGCGCGGGGCTCTTGAGCAACCATTGGCCGGGAACCCCCGACTGCAGGTGCTGCAGGTAGGTGCGGTGGTAGCGGTAGGCGGCGCTGTGGTCGGCTTCGTAATGCAGCCAGTGCGCGTAGTTGGGCAGCCGGTACTGGGTGCTGTAGATCATGCTGCAGAACGTGCCTGCGGTGATCCGGACGCATTCCTGCCCGCCGCGCGCACTCATCGGATGGAACTTCATGAAGCCGGGCATCAGCTGCTCGGTCATCTCCAGCTGCGCCTGGGTTTCGGCGATCCGCGGGTCGGTGTCATAGGTCTCGGGCTGCGGAACCGGGAAGGGCTGGTCGACCTCCCACGTCAGCGGTGCCCGCAGGTCGGGATCCTGGGCGAGCAGGTCGTAGAGGATCGTCGTGCCGGTGCGGGGCTGGCCGAGAATGAAGATCGGCTGCTCGATGCGCTCGTCGGCGATCTCAGGATGGAGGTTGCGCCAGCCGGTGATCTGCAGCCGGTTGCGTAGCGGTACGAGGATGTCGGCGGCGGCGATCTCCACACCCAGCGGCGACAGGTCGGCCTCGGCCACGAAATCTCCGACCAGCCGGGACAGATTGTCCCGCCAGCCGTCGTCGACGCCGAAGTCGTCGCTGCCGGCCAGCTCGCAGGCCTGTTCGATGAGTTTCTCCGGGTCGAGCCGGGCCTCGACAGCGCTCGTCATCGCTGCACCTCCTTCTCCACGACGCGGGTGGTCACCTCGGGGGCGCTGGGATGGTCGAGCCAGCGCAGGGTGACGAATCCCCGTGTGCGCCCGCCGGTGTCGAGCCAATATCCGTCGCCGGTGTCGTCGGCGCCGATATTGATTCGGACCACGCCGTCGGCGCCGGCGTCGACGCCCTTGTTGGTCACCGAGCTCGAGGTGCGCAGCGGCTCTGGGCATTCATGCCAGAGGCTTTCCAGAGTCACTGCCCAGTACCGGGTTTCGGGAGGGGTGAACTCCAGCTGCAGGGACTGGTGGGGTTGCAGGTCGAACACGCCGAGCATGTACAGGTTGTCCGGGGTGGTGTTCTCGGTGCCCAGCGCCTCGGATTCGGAGGTGATCAGCCTGTTGGGGGTGTCGAGAAGGTCCGGGCGCACGGTGCGGTGCAGGGTGGTCAGCTTCACGATCATCCAGCCCATCGCGGTGAGCTGCTGGGCGAGCACCTCGTCGGTGATCGGCTGTGGTCGGCGCGGTGGCCCCAGCAGTTCGATGTCGAGCCGGACGGGGACGGCGGCGGTGGTCTCGGCGATGTATTCGCGCACCACGATGGAGCTGGCGTCGTCGGGAATCTGGACCCAGGTGGACCCGGCCAGATCGATGTCCGGGGGTGGGGTGGCCGAGAAGATGAGGGTGAACCGGCCGTTCTCGTCGAGGATCAGGTCACGGTCGGAGACGTAGTTGCTCATCCGGCGGGGATTGAGGCCGGTGCCGGCCAGCACCTGGATGCCCAGGTAGGTCGACGTGCCCCGGACGCCGGTGACGCGGTAGGCCCGGTCGCCGCTGATGCTGGCCAGCGGGTAGCTGCCGTGCGGGTTGGGGCCGCCGACGTAGCGCTGCGGCGTGGTCATCTGGACGAAGTGCGGGTCGTCGAGGTCGGCGTCGATGGTTAGCTCGGTACACAGCGCGGTGACCCGGTTGAGCACCCGAAGGCCTTCGAGCAGCTCGCGTTCGTCACGTGCGTCCTGCTTGATCTGCTCGGTGATGTCGTCGAGCACTTTGCGGACGAAACCCCATGCCGCCAAGGACTGTTCGCCACTCATGGTCAGCCGCTACCCTTCGTCGTCGATCGGTTGAGGCGCCATCGACGCGATAGCGCGGCAGATTCGGTGGTGCAGTGAGCCGCCGTCGCGCAGCCAGTCGTCCAGGGAGATGCGGACGGCGGCCATGGTGAGCGCGCCGATGAGGCGGGGCCGGGGATCGTCGACGGTCAGATCGTGCAGTCGTGGCGCCACCGCCTCGGCGATGGCGGTCTCGAAGCTGAGGTAGCACAGCAGCGTCCAAGCCCGCAGGCTCAGCGATTCGCGGGTCTGCTGTTCGATCTCGGCGATCTGTCCGGAGATCGCCTCGAACCCGGCGGCGAGTTCGTCGAACGCTCCCAGCAGGGCGCCGGTCGGGGAGAGCGGTTCGGGCTGGCGCCGCACGGCGTCGGTGATCGCGGAGATCCAGGTCGCGGTGAACCCTTCGGCGACGGCGTACTCCTTGGATTCGAAGTACCGGAAGAAGGTGGCCCTGGCCACGTCGGCTTCGGCGGCGATCCGGTCGGTGGTGGCCGCCGCGAGGCCGTCGGCCATCACCAGCTGGGCCGCCGCGGCGGCGATCCGCTCCCGGGTCCGCTGGCTCTTGCGGACCCGCACGCTGTCAGGCACCGGCTCAATGTAGACAAAGTCTCATTTTCTGGGGCGCAAACGGGCAACTTGCCCGCCCAAACCGACACACGGGCGCAAAAGTCCCAGGACAGGCCCGCCGCAACGTCGATCTCGAGGCCCCCCGGGATTAAAGCGCTTCAATTCGCGGTTGGATCTCACGTACCATTGACTGTCCGGCCGAACCTCGGCCGGGGTGCGAGGGGCTGAACGGTTTCGACTTCGCGCATCGAATCAAGGGAAGCGTGCCGGTGCAGGCAAGAGACCACCGTAAGCGTCGTTGCAACCAATTAAGCGCCGATTCCAATCAGCGCGACTACGCTCTCGCTGCCTAAGCGTTAGCTAGTCCGTCAGACCGGGAGAGCCCTCGACCCGGACCCTGGCGTCATCTAGAGGGATCCACCGTTGAGTCCGGTCGCGGGACCCAACGGGACATCTAACAGCGACTGGGATCGTCATCCCGGCGGGTCTGCGAGACCGGGAGATCCAAGTAGAGACACAGCGGACTGCGCACGGAGAAGCCTTGAGGGAATGCCGTAGGACCCGGGTTCAATTCCCGGCAGCTCCACAATTGAATAGCAGGTCAGAGACCTAAATCTGGTCGAACGAGGGCCACGTCAGCACCTAGTCAGCACACTGCGATTAGTATGCCCGGCGTGGCCTTTGTTCGTGAGCGCACCAAGAGGGACGGCGCGACCGTCTATGGAGTCACCTATCGCATCGGTGGACGAGCTGGTCGACAATCGTCCGTCACATTCCAAGACAGAAAAGAGGCCGACCGCTTCTGTGCGCTTGTTGACGCGTTCGGACCGGTAGAGGCATTGGCGAAGGCCGGCATCTCGGACACGCGACCCGCAATGTCGCTGCTCACTGTGACGGAGTTCCTGGGGCAACACATCGACAGCCTGTCGGGCGTCGAACGTAAGACGCTCACTGAGTATCGGCGCTATGTCCGCAATGACATCGGCCCCGCGTTGGGTGCTTTGCCGTTGAGCAAGTTGACGCGCGCCGATGTTGCGGGGTGGGTCAATGTCATGCAGGAGGCCGGAGCCAAGACAGGCACCATGCAGAACAAGCACGGGTTTCTGTCCGGCGCATTGAAGCAGGCAGTCAAGGATGGCCTTCTGGCAGTCAACCCCTGCGACGGGGTCAAGCTACCGAGGACGGAAGAACGCGAAACCGTGTTCCTTACCCGCGACGAGTTTCAAACCCTCAAGGCATCGTTCACTGAGCACTATCAACCGCTGGTTGAGTTCCTGGTGGCGTCGGGCTGCCGGTTCAATGAGGCCGCAGCACTCAAGCCGTCCGACGTTAACCGTACTGACAACACGGTGCGGATCGCCCGCGCATGGAAGCAAGACGGCACCCATTACACGATGGGTCCACCGAAGACGCAGAAGTCTAATCGGACGATCAACGTGCCGGAGGCCGTGCTTGACCGGCTGGACTACTCACATGAGTGGCTGTTCACCACTACTAGAGGAGAACCGATCCGGCTGTCGTCTTGGCGCACAAACGTGTGGAACAAGTCACGCGCAAGGGCGCAGGCGGCGGACCCGCAGAGCACGGAGAAGTCCGTGTTGCTCAAGTCTCCAACGCCGCACGATCTGCGGCATACGTGTGCCAGCTGGATGATCCAAGCCGGCGTGCCGCTACCCGTCATCCAGGCGCATCTAGGCCACGAATCCATCACGACCACGGTGGACAGGTACGGACACCTCGACCGGACCAGTCACGTTGCAGCCGCCGACGCCATCAGCAAGATGCTGCTGGGTTGAGGTGTCCAGAAAGTTGGACACGCAGCAGTGCCCGTGAGCTGCGATTTCTCGCCGTTCTCGGTTCGAATTTGTCCGACTTTGTGGACAGATTACGAAAGGGAACGTCCTCGGATGCGACGATATGTATAGGTAGGAACGGGACGGAACGACCTGCCTAAAGAATGGGGAGCACAGTGCTCGTCAGTAGCATCCGTCAGTTAGAACCGTACAAATGACAAAATCTCTCCTCATGGGAATGGATGAGTTCTTTGAGTTGACCGGAGTGCCGGTTAATACTCAGAAAGACTGGCGCGCTAAGGGTGGTCGTAAAGGTCCTCCATCTGCGGTAATTGCCGGGAAGCTCAAGTATCGCCGTGTCGACGTAATGACATGGATAGACGAGCAATTCGAGCAGCCCGCTAAGCACGCTGCTAACGCGGTGGCCGAGTTTTCTCCGCTTGGTAAGCGCGCGCTAACGCGTGCTGCGTCTTAACTCATTAGTCATTGTCATCAGAGACACGAATATCTCCACTTAACAGAGGGAACTTAGTGAACAGGGAAAACGCCTATCTGGCAGAAGACTTCTTCCTTAACTCCGACAGTGAGCAGTTAAGCAGCATCTACGGTTGGGCGCGGACGCGGTACGTATCGCCTACTGCGGTGCTCTTCGGGGTATTGCTGCGTGTCGCTGCTTGCGTCCCGCCATACGTGCAGTTGCCGCCTGTAATCGGTGGCCGCGCCAGCCTGAACCTGCTCTGCGCTTTCGTCGGTAGATCAGGAACCGGTAAGGGTGCTAGCGCAAAGGTCGCAGCTTTGGCGTGGCCAACTGATGTCCTCACATTGCCCATCGGTTCAGGCCAGGGGATCGCCGAACAGTTCACTAAGCGGGACGCGGCTGAGGTTAATCCGGTCATCTTCGATATTCCGGAGATAGATACGCTTACGGGTCTATCAAGTGCCCACGGAAGTATCCTGCTGCCGACGCTAAAGAGTTTGGCAATGGGTGAACAGCTCGGGCAGGCTAACGCTACTAAGGACACCAGCCGTAATGTCCCTGCCCATTCGTATAGGGCGTGTGTTTCGATTGGTGCACAGCCAGGTCACACAGGCGTCCTTTTCAACGACGTGACCGGCGGTACTCCGCAACGGTTTCTATGGGCATCAGTGACCGATCCCAATATCCCCGACGGGTCATTTCCCCAACCTAAACCGTTGTCAACGACAATGCCGATATGGACGCCGCCAGGCGACGGCAATGCTATCGACATCGTGTATTCAACGCCTGAGATAGAAGAGCTTATTCTAAGCAGCCACATTGCGCGCCAGCGCGGCGACGGAGACCCGCTCGACGGTCACGCTTTGCTCACGCGCTGCAAGGTGGCAGCGCTGTTGGCCATCATGCACCAGCGCCTTGCGGTTACCAAGCACGATTGGGACCTATCCGGGCAGATTATGAAGGTTTCCGACCAGACTCGCGCCTTGCTCCGACAGCAGGAAGCCGAGATTCATGCCGCTGTCCTCCGGGAGCGCGGCAAGAATGACGCGTTGCGCTATGAGGGGCGCGATGACTACCAACTGGAATCGGTTAGGAACAGCGTGGTCGCATTTCTGACGAAGCAGGGCGGCACAGCATCCGCCAGCGACGTGAAGTCAGCGATGGGGAAGCCGCATCGTCGGAAGCTGCTTCCGCAGGCCGTCGCCGAGTTGGCTGATGACGGTCTAGTGGTGCCCATTTCCGTGGCTGGCGGCACCCGCTATCAGCTAACAGGGATTGTTCAGGGTGAACAGGGCGTTCAGGGGTTGTCTTCGCAGTTCAGGGAGGATGAACAGTGCGTTCAGGATGAACGCTCCGCCACCGTCGTAAGTTTGGAATCGCGCAGGCCGCAAAGCTCGGCTACGGAGAAAATCTCATGCCAGAAATGGTTTGACGGGCACCTCGCCGACCTTCGCGCAAAGGGCCAAGAAACCGTAGAAGGAGCCGCTGTGCGGAAGGCTGGGCAAGCAGCGGGATATTCCAGGGGACAGCTCTACGTTGCCGCGACTACGAGGCGTCTCAAGGGAACGCATTGGCCTTTGTCGGGCTGAATACCGCCGGAGAGAGAGGGGTCGCTGGCCGTACGAGGCGGGGTGAGGTGAGTTATGGGGTTACCCCCCACCCCCATCGTCTGTGTCAGGTTCCCTTTCGCTCAGTCTTCGACGAGTTCACCGGCCCAGGCTTCTCGGCCTTCGTGGATGGCGAAGGCCGCGATGACGAACCCAGCCACGGGGTCGAGCCATGCGGCTCCGGTCAGTTGGAATAGACCGACTCCGAGCAGGGTGGAGGCGCTGAGCAGCACGCAGATTTTAGTTTGGGCGGCGTCGGCCAGGATGAGGTTGTCGTGCAGGGCTATGCCGATGCGCTTTTTCGCCGCTGCTAGGACGGGCATCACGATCAGCGACGCCGCGAGCAGTATGAGTGCGGCTGGGGAGCTGTGTGGTGTCTCGCCGCTCGTGATGTTGCGGATGCCTTCGACGGTGACGTAGGCGGCGAGGATGAAGAACGAGATGGCGACGAATCGCAGGGTTTGTCGTTCTTTGCCCTCGTCGGCGACGCCGTGGCGCAGGCGGGCCGACAGGCGCAGGGCGACCAGGATTGCGGTGAGGGATTCGATGGCCGAGTCGAATCCGAATCCGATGACTGATATGAGTCCAGCAAGGAGTCCGGCTGTTACCGCGATGGCACCTTCGGCGATGTTGTAGGCGATGGTGAATTGCGCCAGGTGCAGGGCCTTGCGGGTCAGCCGGGTGAGTTCAGCGTTGCTGGGTTCGCTGCCGGTATTGGTCATGGCGTTTCGTCGGTGCAGCCGTCCATGCCGTAGGTCGGGCAGACGGCCACAGCTTCACCGGTAGCTTCCAGGACGATCTGGGCCGACGAAAGTAGGTCAATCAGTGCGGGCTGGGTGAGGCGAAACAACGAGGCCCGTCCGACCGGCTCGGAGGCGACCAGACCGCACTCCCGCAGGCAGGCCAGGTGTTTGGAGACGGTGGACTGAGCCAATCCCACGGCCTGCACCAGCTCCACAACGCGCGCCGGGCCGGCGGCCAGTCTGCGCACAATGGCCAGGCGGGTGGGGTCCCCGAGGGAACGGAATAGTGCCGCCGCCGGGGCCAGCTCGACCCGCTGTAACTCCGCCGGTACGGCCATCATCTCCATTCGGCGATGTTATAGCAGTCTATAGATAAGGGGACTATCGGCCCTACTGCGTAGTGGAGCGACCCGCGCATGCTGACCTCATCAAACAGGAGGACGGGCTTAGCTCTTCTTAGGAGGCGGCGATGTGCGGATACGGGTGGGGCAACGGCTGGCACAGCGGTTGGGGCTGGGGCGGTGTGACCATGAGCGTGCTGATGGTGCTGTTGGTTGTCGCTGTAGTGGTGGCGATCATTTTCGCTGTCCGTTATCTCTCGGGCAGCGCGAGCCTCCATCACCGGGGCGGTGCAGCACCGGACGGGGTGCGTGCCGAAGACCGACTGGCCGACCGGTTCGCGCGGGGAGAGATCGACGGGGATGAGTTCCGTCAGCGCATGGCGCTGTTGCGCGAACACCGCTGACCGCCATGAAGACTCCTCGCAGAACGCGTGACTTGGTCATTGCCGTGGCAGCCTTAATTGTCGCTATCGGCTGTGCGGTCGCACTGAGTATCGGAACAGCCATGCGGCACAACCAGATAGCCGCGAGTCTGCCGTACCCGCCTGGCTTCGGGATGATGGGAACCGGGCAGCCGGGGGCCGGGATGATGATGGGTCCCGGCATGATGGGGCCGGGGCGGTCCCCCGCGATCCCGTCATGTTCCGCACCGGCGTTGCCGGGCACCGTTGTCGACGTGACCCTTACCGATATGCACGGGATGATGGGACCCGGCGGCATGATGGGGCCAGGGATGATGGGTCCCGGCGGCGGGATGGGGCCAGGTCAAGGCGGCAATCAAGGCGCGCCGATGGGGATGATGGCGATGATGCGCATTGTCCTCAATCCGGCCACGGTCCCGCCTGGGCAAGTGTCCTTTCGAGTTACCAATGCCGGTGCCCTGAACCACGAATTGGTGATCCTGCCTCTCGGGAAGGGCCAGTATCCCGGCCAGCGTCCCAGCGGTCCGGACGGCAAGGTCGATGAGGCAGGCAGCGTGGGTGAAGCCTCACGCTCCTGCGGTGCAGACAAGGGTGACGAGAACGCCGCTAACAGCGGCATCGCGCCAGGGGCCAGTGGATGGACCTCTGTGAACCTCACGCCTGGACGCTACGAGTTGATCTGCAACCTAAGCGGTCACTACTGGACCGGCATGTACGCCGAATTAGATGTCAGCCCAAGCAAGTAACTCATCGCGACACCCTCAGACGGAACGAGAAGGGGTGAAGATCATGGCCACCGTCACGACGTGGACGATCACCAGTGCCGTAGTCGTCGCGCTCACCGGGTCGGTGATGTGTGCCGCACCAAGCAGCGGCACCACCGGAAATGACAAGTCGGCAGCTGTGCCGGCCCCCGTCTCTAGAAGCCCCTACGCGGCCCAAGGTCCCAACCCGCTAGACCCGCCGGGATGTTGGGACGCCGACGGCATCTGGCATCCCGACTGCTGGGGTCCCGGACAGTGGGCACCTGGGCAATCCGTTCCCGGACAGTGGGGACCTGGCATGGGGCCGGGAATGATGGGACCGGGACCGTGGGGGCCGGGAATGATGGGTCCCGGCCAGTGGGGACCCGCGATGGGACCTGGGCCTTGGGATTACTAGCCAACGACACAGCGCGACAACGCATTCTGCGATCCATGACCGAGACGAGTCCCGGCATACAAGCTCAGTCGCGCTCTTGAGCGGCCTCGGCAAGCACGCGGTAGACCGTCGCCCGGCTCACGCCCAAAGTGGCGGCAATGGTGCTCGCCGACTCCCCGCTCGCATGCATCCGCTGAGCCAGCGCCGCCTTCGACCTGTCGAGTGCCTTTGGGCGACCAATGTGTTGCCCACGCGCACGCCGCGCCTCACGCGCGGAAGCGCGGCGTTCGCGACCAAGCTCAAGTTCTAGCTCAGCCAGGCTCGCCAGGACACCGGCCACCATGCGACCCGTAGCGTTCGAGGTGTCGATGCCTTCCCGCAGCGACCGCAGCACAATGTTGCGTTCACCAAGTTCGCGAATCGTCGTCATGACCTCGGCTGCGTTGCGGCCCAGGCGGTCGATGCCCACCACCACAATGGCGTCACCCTCGCGCGCGTAGTCCAAGAGGGCCGCCAGACCGGGACGCTGCTCGCGTGTCGAGGTGCCGGACAGCTTGTCGCTGTAGATGCGCGCGGTGTCCACCCCCGCTGCGGCGAGCGCATCGACCTGCTGGTCGAGTGACTGATGGCCGGTCGAAACGCGGGCGTAGCCGAGTTGGGTTCCGGTCGCGGCGGATGCGGTGCTGACTGCCATGCCACTAGTGTCGCAAAAGTCGCAGAACGTGTCAATTGAGACAGGCGTTTTGATTCATGTTCTGAGACACACCGTCCTGGGAGTTTCTGCTCTCTAACGAGTCCCGCCACCAACGTCTCAGTTCTTTAGTTTCGAGACCTCGAAATACGGATGACTGCTGCATCCTCCCCCCGCCGGAGCGCTTGGCGACACCCGAGGCTTTCAGCCCGCAATGCCGCTTGGCGCAGGCCTCCTGTAGCGACAATGTCAGGCATGACAGACGGTGCGGTGCCTCCGCAGAGTGTTCAACCGCTCAGAGTGGTAGATCCACATGTGTTGATACTCGCGAGCGACGAATCCGACGCCGCGTCGAGCAACAAGCGTGGAGCGTTGTTCGAGAGCTTCGTGGCCTCTCTCCTAAACACGTACGGCTACAACGAGCCAACTCGCGAGAGCCTGAACACCACCGCGAACGGCATCGAACTGGACGTGTCGGCAGTACATGGACTCACAAATCATCGTGCTATCGCGGAATGCAAGGCATACAGCAGTCCGGTGCCCGCCCACATGCTGGGCACCTTCCACAGCAAGCTTGTCACGGGGCGGTACGTCGACGCTGATCTCCAAGGCTTCTTTGTTGCCATTCCGCGTCTGACCGGGCAGGGTCAGGAACAGG
This sequence comes from Mycobacterium sp. shizuoka-1, assembly GCF_002723835.1. GTDB lineage: Bacteria > Actinomycetota > Actinomycetes > Mycobacteriales > Mycobacteriaceae > Mycobacterium. The sequence continues at coordinate 46,924 of NZ_BEWG01000033.1, forward strand.
CGAAGCTGATCGAAGCTAATGATCCACGCTTTCGATGTCTCACAGGGAAGAACATCTACGAGTCCTTGTTGGAACGTCGTTCGTTAGTTCCGTGCCCGGTAGACCTAAATCTCAAGAGTGACGACGCCGTCGTCATTTCAGAGGACGGCATCTACGCCGCATGCATAGAGCTGGACCCTGGCACTCGGACACCAGCACAGGTGTACGTCTGGGGCTCAACAGGGAATGTTCCAGAACGCACGAAAGAGCTACTCCAAGCGGAGGATTACTGCAAAAGCGCGCCAGTTCAAGACGCCCGCCAACCTTGGGCAGCAACGCCAACTTCCCCGAGCGAGGCAGCTCCGCTCATCGTTCAAGTAGCAGGTAGCGAGTCTGATTTCGAATACCAGCTACCTACGTCGCCGAAGTTCTTCGTTGGACGGAAGAACGTCGTGCAAGCGATGGAGAAGGCGGTTGGAGAGCACGCTGGCGTACTTGTACTCAATGCGCAATCCGGATGGGGGAAGAGTTCGGCTGCGCTTCGCCTGAAAGCCTTGGCTGCCGATCAAGCTGGCTTTGCGCTGGTGGTGGACTCTAGAACGGCCAGCTCTCGGCGTTTTGTGACGGAGGCTTTAAGCAAGGCCGCGCAGGAGGCGGCCCTGGTGGGGGTTCTCGACCTACCGGCGAACGCGAGCTGGGCAAGTCTGCCTAGCTCGTTGCGGACCCTTTCGGAGGCAGAATGGAAAGCGGGACCGCTCATTGTGTTCTTCGACCAGTTCGAGAACGTGTTCCGCGATGAAGCCCTGACCCGAGAGTTTCGAGATCTCGCTCTGAGTACGAGGGAGACTGCGGGCAACCTGATGGTGGGGTTTGCATGGAAAACTGATCTGGTCGGCTGGACGGAGGGCCACCCGTACCAGTTGAGAGATGAAATCCGTTCAAGCGCTACCGTTCTGGCATTGGGGCCTTTTGGGGCTTCGGAAGTCGAGACGTTGCTCCGACGCTTAGAGCGTGAGCTTGGGCAGACGCTCGCACGCGACTTGCGAACGCGTCTACGCGAATACAGCCAAGGTCTGCCCTGGCTCTTCAAGAAACTTGCGGGTCATCTGATCCGTGAGGTCGAAGCTGGTGCGACGCAAGAAAAGCTGGCAAGTGAGGCGCTAAACGTGCAGGGATTGTTTGACGCCGATCTAGCGGAGTTGAACATGCAAGAGCAAGAAGCTGTGCGCTTCATCGCTCGGCACGCACCTATCGCGATCAGCGAAGTGATCGAACGAGTGACGCCGCCAGTCGTCGAATCCCTTGTGAATCGTCGCTTGATCGTGCAGGTGGGCGAGCGACTGGATACATACTGGGATATCTTCCGCGACTATCTGAACACGAATCGTGTTCCAGTCGAAGACTCGTACATTCTGCGGCAGAGCCCGAACTCTGTGGCTAGGTTGCTCAGGGAAGTTGAGATAGACAACGGCGACGCAACTGTGCATGATCTCGCCGAGCGCCTTTCTACCAGCGAGAACGCCGTGTTCAACCTCAGTCGCGAACTCCGTTTGCTTGGCGCGACATCGTACGAGCCCAATCGGGTGCGTCTCTTGCCGGAGGTCTGGGAGGCCGACGACCGCGAGGAAGCGATCCGGAAGCGTGTTGCTCAGTCCATCAAGCGGCACAGGGCTTTTAGCGCGTTTCTGGGTATTGAAGAACGTGTCGGCAGCGTGACGGTCAGCGCGTTCGCCTCCGAGTTACCTTCGGCATTCCCCGCGATCGAAGTCACGACGAATACATGGAACACCTACGGGCGTGTCTTCCTGAGGTGGTTCGAGTATGCCGGTCTAGCGACGATGAAGTCTCAAACGCTCTGGGTCTCCGCTGCGGAAGGCGCACACGGAGTCGGCAAGCTACTTGGTGCGCCGCTTAGGCGCAGAACGGTCGGCGGCTTCCCTCACGCCGCCCCCGGCCCGAGCATCGCCTTATTGAGGGAACTTGCTTCGAATACGGCTGTGGACGTGCCTCGGAGACGAAGCGCCCTGCGACCGTTGCTCGACATCGACGCCGTTCGTGAGGAGGACGGTGGCCGCATTGTTGTTCAACATCAGCTCGTCCAACATGGGGAACTGAGCGCACCCGTACTTCGAGATCTGCTATCGCGAGTGCCCGGAGTTTCCCCAGGCTTGTCGTTACTAGAGCAGAAGCCCGACGCCTCACCGATGGAGGTCGGAACCACGGTGGCGGAGGCGCTCTCCGCAGACTGGGCACCGGGGACCGTGCACTCGCTTGGGAAGTATCTGCGCGCCTGGGCGCGCTTCGCTGGCGTAGCTATCGCGAGACCGTCACGCGCACCTGCGCATTGAGCGCATCACGCTACGCTCATCGGTCGAGATCCACTTCCCACGGAAGCAGGTCGACAAATCGTTCAAGTTCGGTGACCGGGAAGAGTACCTTCTTCCCGTGGCGCTTGGCATGCAAACGCCCAGCGCGGCGCAGGTTGTCAATTTCAGATTCGGAGAGCGACAGGATGCGAGCGGCCTCGGGCCTGGTTACCAACAGTGGCAACGGGCGGAAGTCGTCCTCTCTCAAGCTCTCTGAGCTGAGGCGCTGTCCGGGCGTATGCGTCATAGGGGCCGAAGCTATCCCAAGTCGGCAGACCCCGCGAGTACGAGCGGCGTACCCCACTCTGTCAGCGAGTAAGAGTGGCAGCGTGCTGACGGTGGTCAGCACCTAGCCCATGTCGGCTCATGTTTTCCCATGTCGGCCCGTGCTGACGCGTTTCGCGTATTCGCAGCTCAACGGCATTATATGCGGCTTCAATTCCCGGCAGCTCCACGAGTTAATGCAGGTCAGGTCGAAAGGCCTGGCCTGCATCTTTGTTGCGTACGGAAGCGAAAAACAAGTTTGGCCGGCTGAGGACTCTCCTCGCTGACCTCCGAACTCTCCGACATTTGAACGGGCGATTCGCTTATCGGGGCGGCTTAGGTCCGCCGCTAGCGAAAGAGCTTTCGTCACATACCGTCAGATCAAGTCTTGGTGTTTGGAAGTAACTTGTGAGGACCGAAGAAGCCAACATGCGTTCGGCAGTGCCCGTCATCGAAGTGGAAGTAAATGCGGGGTGCGAGGTTTCCACCGCCCGTCGCGATCTTCAGGTGCGCCTGCATAAAAATCTTGCCTGTTGGTTGGACGTCAACTGACACCGGGAACTCCCTTGTGCGCCTCAGCTTCGGCGAGTTGTTGACACTCTCGGATTCCACCATCGCAAGCTTCTTGTCAGTTGCCCTCCACGCGCGCAGATTACCTGAGTGCTTGCACCACTCCCAGAATCCGCCTCCATCCCATCCGGCTGCGCGATCGGACGCGTATGCATGCAGGGCGAGGAATCCTTCCCAGGAGGTTTGGCCCCACGCTGCTGATGTCGGGGCTGCGTCAAGTTGATCAAGGTCGTGTAGGGCGGCGGGGGGGATTACAAGCCGGTCGGAGAGGTATTCCCGTGCCAGTTCGGCAGCGTGTGACAAACTTGCAGCGGTTGCGGGTGGTTGCTGATCCCTCTCGAGCGCATAGAACTCGTCGGGAGCCTTCAGTTGCCCCTGTAGCGACTGCACGTGACGCTCGAGTTCCTCAATCTGCCGTAAAGCGTAAGCGCGTTCTTCGGCAGCCACGCCGAGGTCGAGTGCGAGACCTTCAATGGACTCATCGCGATCGCGGATCTGCTCACGCAGTTCCGCAATAGCGCTGTCTGCTTCGCGCAATTGTGTGTCTGCAAGTTCGAGCAGCAATTCGTGGTCACCAGAAGTTCCGACTTGCTCGAGCAGACGCTTCGCAGCGGGGTAACTCTGGGGCGGCCTCCGCACGGCAGATACCGGTCCGAGCAGTCGCCCAACGGCCTGCCGTGCGGTGGTCTTGGAGCCGGCATAACGGTTGGCGGTGAAATACCTATGGCGCCAAGCGTTGCCGGAAGCCGCCGGATCCACATCTGTGAGGTAGACCCTCATCGCGCCGTCCCACACCCCGTGTGAGCGGCCGAGTGCGTCGATTACTCCGTCCGCAGCTTCATTGTCGATCGTATAGACCACTGCTATGCCGGCTGTGGCGCGGCGTACGGCCTCGACTACGTCCGGGAGATACAGGTCGTGGTCAGCCGCCTTGCATCTAGACTGCACGTCATCGTTGACGACGATAACTGGGAGTGTCCGGTCGGGCCGGGAGATTGTCTCTGCTAGTTGCTCGCCTGCGGCAAATCCGGTGATCTCTGCATTGAGTGGTTTCAATAAGTCGCCATCCACGGTTGGCGACCCACCCCTGCCGAGTAGGTCGTTGACGAGTCTTGGTGCGGCACTGGCGAGTCGCGCGATGTCGACGTCCCCTACAACCTCAACGTCAACCCAGATCCACCGCTCTAATGCATCTTTGTCCGGTTCACTGGCCTCCCAACTGCGCAGCGTGGTGTGCCATCGTGAATTGCCGCTGCGCGTCTCAATGAGGTCAGCACGGTATATGCACGATATGCCCGTGTCGGGATCGCTGGCTCCGCTTGTGCGGACCTCAAGCTCAACCTGCTCAGCGCCCTGCTTGTCGACTCCGTAAGCAACTCCGTTTTCGGGCACCACTATTGAGCGCCACTTTGAAGTTACCCATCGGCTGAAGGTCTCAGCAGCTAGGTCGCACACATCGCTAAGGTCCTGATCCTGCCAAATGGCCCGATAGATCAACGACATGGAAGAGCCTTAAGTTTGTAAAGGACCGGTGCCGGCGATACACGCTTAGCATCGTCATGGTTTCTGCGGAGACGAAACTGTGTTAACAGGCCCGCGTGCCAGGATGGCATCGGCAGGACGGCGGCCAAGAAGTGCTGGCGGCGTGGATTTGGTAGATGCATGTCGACAATTAAAGGACATTAGTGAACGAAAGTGCATCAGAGACTACTATCTCGGTCCATTTTCCGTCGATTGAAAGAACTTAGCCTGTTCACGAAGCGCGCCGTTCTCACTCTTGAGACTTGAGGAAGGAGGGTATGCAGGCGCCAATGACCACGATGCGCGCCGTAGAAGACTACCGTGTCTTAGGGCTCGTTAGCCGATGCAGTTAGTTGTTCTCGCCACTTCTATTTGCGGTTCTGTGATCCTCAAGGTCAGCGGATGGAATGGGGCCATAGAATGCCCAGTTAGAACGGATTCCTGCGATATCCCGACGGTGGCACAACCCCAGGTTGAGTTCACAGCATCTCGCTGATCATGGGGAACTGGCGTCCGAGTCTATTGACCTTCTAGGAGGCGTTGATGCTTGTACACGGCCATGCTTACGCGTGAGGAGTCAAGTTCGCAAGGTAGTCCGTTTACGTAGTCCATGTTGAGAGCAACATGGGCCAGATCTTCCCGGCAGCTCCACCGAGAACAGGCCAGGCCGAAAGGCCTGGCCTGTTTTGTTCTCGCTACATCTTGACGCTCGGCACCAGCCGGGTCAGGTTCCACAACTGGTTGCGCCGCGCGGCCAGCGAGGTCAGCAGGATCGACCCCAGCGACAAGGCGACCATGAAGATCAGTGCCTGCCAGAGCCGGTCGTCGATGCCGCCGAGGATCAGCTGGCGTAGTCCGTTGACGCCGTAGGCCATCGGGTCGAGCCGGTGCAGAGCCTGGAACGGTCTGGTGGTGGTCTCGACGGGGTAGAGCCCGCCGGCGCTGACCAGTTGCAGCATCAAAAGTGTCATCAGCAGAATCTTGCCCAGCACCGGGCCGAGCAGGGCGCTGATCGCCTGTGCCACCGCCGTGAACGCGCACGAAACCAGGACCATGAAGCCCAGCATCGCCACCGGGTGCTCGGCGTGCACGTGCAAAGCGAACCGCACGACGCAGTAGAGGATCACCGCCTGCGGAATCCCGATCAGGACCGCGGGCAGGTAACTGGCCAATGTCACCCGCAGCGGACTGATCTCGGCGGCGATGGCCCGGTTCTGCAGCGGGCGGAATGCCATCCACAACAGCATGGCGCCGAAGAACAGTGCGAGCGTGAGGAAGAACGGTGCCATGCCGGTGCCGAAGTTCGGCGCCGAATTCTCATGTGAACTGGTCAGCTGGACCGGCCCGCCGATCGCCTGGGCGATGGCGTCCTTCTGCTGAGGGCTCCAGTCGGGAACCTGCCGGGCGCCCTCGGCCAGCTTGGTTGCGAGTTCATTTGAACCGGAACTCAATTGCGCAGCACCGGTTTTCAGCTGCCGTGCACCGTCGTCGAGCTTGACGATGCCGGAATTGAGCGCTGCGTTGCCCGACGCCACCTGCTGGGCGCCGTCACGCAACTGATTGAGCTTGTCGGTGAGTTCCTTGCCTTTGGCCGAGATGTCGGTCAGCGCGGAACCGACCGGACCCCCTGAGTTCGCGGCGGCACGTGCCTTGTCGAGCTTGCCCTGGATGTCCTGGGTCCGCTCATGAGCCAGTAGCTGGTCGCGGGTGTCACGCAGTTTCGCGGTGGCCATCACCGACACCGGATCCTGGTTGGCGGACAGGTTGTCGATGATCGAGGTCAACGACTGAGCCGCAGCGTCTTGGGCGCCGGTGATGGTCTGCAGTTCGTCAGAGGCCTCGCTCAGCGCCGACGAGCTGTCCTGGACCTGGCCGTTGATCTGATCGCTCTGGGTGCCGATCTGCGCCAGCAGGTTCGTCATCTTCAACAGGGGGTCGGTGGCGGTGTTGATGCCGTCCGACAGCGTGCGGGAGCCGGCCGCCAGCTGTGCGGAACCGCTGCGCGCGCTGTCGAGTCCGGCCGCCAACTGGCTTGCGCCGGTGTCGAGTTGGGCGGCGCCGTCGGAGAGCCGCTGCGCTCCGTCGGCCGCCTGTTTGATCCCCGTCCCGGAGGTGGTGATCACCGAGAGCACCTGGTTGACGGCCTGCCCGGAGATCCTGGTCGACACGGCGTTGAGCACCTGTTCCAACGCGGTGCGGCCGATGCTCGACGAAATGTAGTTGTTGGCGTCGTTGTACTCGGCGATCAGCTGCGCCTTGCGGGGATTGCCGGTCGTGGGCGAGGCGATGGCCTCGCTGAAGTCCGGCGGCAATTCCAGCATGAAGTAGTACTTGCCGTGCGCCACTCCGTCGCGTGCCTCGGCGTCGTCGACCAGGTGCCAGTCCAGGCTCTTGTCATTGGTGAGCCCGTCGGCGATCTGGGCGCCGACGTTCATTTGCTCGCCGGACACCTCGGTGCCGCGGTCCGAATTGACCAGTGCGACGGGGAGTTTGTTCACGTGGCCGAACGGATCCCAGTACGCCCACAGATACAGCGCACCGTAGGTCAGCGGCATCAGCATCAGGACGACGACGGCGATCCGCGTCATTCGATTGCGGGCGAAGCGCTTGATCTCCGACCCGAGGGCAAGTCCGCCCACCATCTCTTCAGTCCTTTCCCGCGATATTGGGGATGTGCACGTCGTGTTCGGGTGCCTCGTCGCCGAGCGAGTTCGTCACGCCCACAACGACCAGACGGTCGGCGGCGATGACGCCGAGGCGTTGTGCCGCCTGCGCCCGTCGCGCGTTGTCGCGGACCTGCTCGAGATCGCCGACCACCAGGACCGGTCGGTCCGAGCACAGCGCCAGGGCGATCTGCAGCAGGAATGTCTCCAGGTCACCGAGGTCGCCGATGTAGTCCGATGGTGCCGGGCGGTCGATCTCGCCGAACACTTCGGCCAGCACGTCTCGGTCCGAATCATGGGAGCGCCGGAACAGGGGAGCCAGCCAGCGGCGCTGTTCGGTCACGACCGTCTCGACGGTGACGGCCTCGTCGAGATCGTCGATGTCGCCGAAGGCCGCGATCGCGCAGTGCCGACGGATGGCCCGCGGTGCGGTCTCGCCGAATACGGTCACCGTGCCCGCGCTGGGCTTGAGCCGGCCGGCCAGGGTGAGCAGCAGTGCCTTCTGGCTGTGGCCGCCGGGCATGTGCACCGCGTTCAGGCCGTGGTCCAGGGTCAGGTCGACGTCACTGAACAACGGGCCGTGCTCGCCGTTGAAGGTCAACCCCCGCGCCACGATGATCGCGTCCCGGTCGGTGCCGGGATGCGCCGGCGGGGCCTGGACCGCAGTGCGTCGGCTCATGGTGACCTCCTGGGTTGCCGTCTCGGTGGATCCTTCAATACAATATGTATTCAATACAGAATGTATCGAGTCGGAAGGGCGATATGCGGTGAAGGTCACAGAGGCCCCGGCGACCCGCCGGCGCACCAACACCCGGGCCCGTTTGATCGAGGCCACCGACGCACTGATCCGGGACAGTGGCCGGACCTGGTTCTCGGTGGAGGAGGTGTGCCGGGCGGCCGGCTACACCCGGGGGGCCTTCTACTCCAGCTATGACGGCATGGAGGACCTGCTCTTCGAGGTGTACGAGCATCAGAACGACGCCCTCGTGGAGCGGCTACGCCAGACGGCCGCGCCCCTGTTGCGAGCGAAGGGCGTTCTGGAGACCGATCGTGTGGTGCGCCAACTGCTCAAGGCCGGCGTCGCCGACCAACCGCGCATTGCATTGCACGCCGCCTTGGTGGCCCGCGCGGCTCATCAGTCCGAACTCGCCCTCGCGCTCGACGCCCGAGTCGAACGCTTTCGTGAAGGGCTGCAGGGGATTTTCGTCGAGCTGATCGCCAAAACCGGGCGGCGGTTGACCGTCGCCCCGGAAACCTTCACCCGCGCGCTGATGGCCGCGCAGGCCGGCGCCTCGGGCCAGTTCCTCAGCGATCGCGCCGCCACCCAGGAGGTCCGCTACCTGACCGCCCTGGCCGTCGTCGAAGGGCTGTCCGCCTGACGCCGGTCCAACCGTGCCGCGCTCAGAACCACAACGGTGAGTTGATGATCGCGACCACCAAATGGATCGCGATCCGCCGCGCACCCGGTAAGCACGCAGGGCCGATCCCGGCAAAGGTTTATCCCGACGAGGCCCGGGGTAGCTACAGGCATGGTGTCTGGCGGCCGGCGTGGTTCCCGCCCGGGCCGCGCACGCTCAGCCCGCTGGTCCGGGCTCGTCGCCACGGCCTGCGCTACTGCTGGGCTGCTGCTTGCCGTTC
>NZ_BEWG01000033.1:55951-92935 GCF_002723835.1 Mycobacterium sp. shizuoka-1
GCAGCCGACTGTCCGGACGCTGAGGTGATCTTCGCCCGCGGCACCGATGAACCCGCTGGTCTGGGGCGCGTGGGGGCGGCTTTCGTGGACTCGCTGCGCGCGCAGACCGGCATGAACATCGACACCTACGCGGTGGACTACAAAGCCAGCAAGTTGCAGCTGCACGGCGGTGACGGCGCCAACGACGCGATCGCGCACATCAAGTCGACGGTGTCGGCCTGCCCCGACACCCAGATCGTGCTGGGCGGGTTCTCGCAGGGTGCCAGTGTGATCGACATTGTGGCCGGCGTCCCGCTGGGCGGCATCACCTGGGGCAGCTCGCTGCCGCCGCAGTACGTCGACAACATCGCGGCGGTGGCCACGTTCGGCAACGTGGCCGGCCGCACCGGCGGCTCGCTGGCCACCCAGAGCACGCTGCTGGGCGACAAAGCCGTCGACATGTGCAACCCCGCAGACCCCATCTGTCACGCAGGCCCGGGCAATGAATGGAGCGGACACACCGAGGGGTACGTGCCCGGCTACACCGCCCAGGCGGCCTCCTTTGCCGCGGCGAAGCTGCTGGCCGGCTCCAGCCAGCACCTGCCCGGCTATGGGGCGACGCCCGGTTACGGGCCGGTGCCGGGCTACGGGCCGGCACCCGGTTACAGCCCTGCTTCTACCGGTTATGGCCCGGACGCGACGGTGCACGGTCCGCTGCCGGGCTCGGGCCAGCAGACTCCGGGACCCACGTCGTCGCCCGTCGGGCCCGCCTCGCCGTCTCCCGGTCCGGGCTACGCAGCCGAGGTGCACTGAGCGTCAGCGGCTGATCCCCGTGCGGCTCAAGCCCCGCCGAAGGTGCAGTGCCGCGACCGTCAGCGGGTTGTCCAGCCACTGCGCAAGCACGAATCTTCGCGGCCCGGGGACTCGACGCGTGACCACTGCCGCCAGGAATCCGGTGACCACGCCGAGGACGAAATAGCGGGTGCTCCGCCGCCGCCGTTGGCGCACCACGCCGGCGACATACCCACCGAGCGCGGCCAGCGCAGCAGTCGCGATGAGCAGAAAGCTCAGCGCTCCGACCGCATCCATGTCCACACCCTCCTGACTCGGTTGTCCATCACACCACCGTCTGTACCGATCCGGCAGCGACGTCCGAAGGTCGTGACCGAACCGAGGGCACAGCGTTACCGTCTACCCGGAAGGGACTGCATTCGGTCCCGTCCCGACTATCGGCGAATGAGCCGCCGCGCGAGGCGATGTTGCTACGCTCCGGTTGGCAAGCAACGCCGCTCAACGTCGACGAGTCCGATCCGGAGCAGACGACTGTGGCAAACATTGTCATCATCAATCCGCGGTTCGAGGTGTCCTACTGGGGCCTGGAACACGCCCTCCCGTTGCTGGGCAAGAAGTGCAACGTCCCGACGGCCTGCCTTCCGCTGCTGGCAGCGTTGACTCCGGCCGAACATCACGTGACGCTCATCGACGAGAACGTCGAGGACATCGACTTCGACATGGTCGCCCGGGCCGACATCGTCGGCCTCACCGGGATGATCGTGCAGCGCACCCGGATGCGCGAGATTCTGCGCGAACTCAAAGTCCGTGACGTGTTCACCGTCGTCGGTGGTCCGTGGGTCACCGTGCAGGAGGACTACTTCGACGGCCTTGCCGACGTCATCTTCGTCGGTGAGGCCGAGACGACCTGGCCGCAGTTCCTCGAGGACTGGGCGGCCGGCCGGCATCACCGGCGCTATGAGCAAGCCGAGCGCACCGACATGACCACGGTTCCGGTGCCGCGCTACGACCTGCTGAAAACCAAGAACTATGTGTTCGGCAGCGTCCAGTTCAGCCGGGGTTGCCCGTTCCAGTGCGAGTTCTGCGACATCATCGTCACGTTCGGCCGCAAGCCTCGGCTCAAGACCAGCGCGCAGGTGATCGCGGAGTTGGAGGCGATGCGCAGGGAGAATCTGTTCATCGCGTTCATCGTCGACGACAACCTGATCGGCAACAAGGTCGCCGTCAAGGAGTTGCTCAAAGACGTTGCGGCGTGGCAGGCCCGCGAGGGTTACCCGCTGCAGTTCTTCACCGAGGCGTCGCTGAATCTCGCCGAGGACGACGAATTGATGGAGTTGATGGTCGCCGCCAACGTCACCGTCGTCTTCATCGGCATCGAGAGCCCGAACGAGGACTCGCTCAAAGAGGCCAAGAAGTATCAGAACGTGCGCAAGGGCGGGACAATCGTCGACCGGGTGCGCAAAGTGCAAGACTCCGGTCTGGAGGTCTGGTGCGGCATGATCGTCGGTTTCGACAACGACGACGCCCGGATCTTCAAGGAGCAGGCCGATTTCATTGCGCAGACCGACATCATGCACGCGATGGTCGGCATGCTCGCGGCGATCCCGAAGACCCCGTTGCACGCGCGCTTGCACCGCGAAGGCCGCCTCGATCTCGACGACGACCAGACCTTCGGCACCAACGTGATCCCACTGAACATGAGTCGAGATGAGCTCCGTGACGGCTACGTCGACTTGATGCGCGAACTCTACGACCCTGACTTCTATTTCGACCGTCTGGAAAGCCTTTATCTCACACGCAAATTCGACTTCGGCCGGGCGCGCAATCAGTACTTGAGCGAGCACCCGTGGCGACGACGGAAGGCGCAGCTGTTCGACGGCGCCCGGGCGTTCGGCTTGTTCCTGCTGCTGATGAAGAACGTCCCCGACCCGGCGCTACGGCGCATCTATCGCCGCCGGATGCTGACGATCCTGCGTCGCCGGCCGGACCCGGGTGTGTTGTTCGTATGCGTGGTCAAATGCGCCACGCATTACCACCACTACACGATGTCGCGGGAGATGGCCGAACGCCGGACCCTGGTCAACACGTTCTAACCCTGGTCTCCGTTGCTGCGGGTCACCTTCTCCAGGAAGTCGATGGCCAGCACCCGGACCGGAACGTTGGACTGCTGGCTCTGCACGCGCAGCACATCGAACGCCTCGTCGGCGTCGATCCCGCGCATCGCCATCAGCACACCTTTGGCCTGTTCGATCGGCGCGCGGGTCTGCAGCACCCGCTGGATCGACTCCGCGGTGTCGTGCGCGGACTTGAAGCGGGCGAAGTCCCCGATCGCCCGAGCGACCGCGGTGGTCAGCAGATCGAGGATCTCGGCGTCGATGCTGTCGAAGGCGTGCAAGGACCGGCCGTACAGATTGAACGATCCGAGGGTCTGGTCTGCGGTGAACAGCGGTGCGGCCAGGAAGCTGTTGATGCCCTCCCGGCGGGCGGCCGCGGCAAAGTCTGGCCAGCGAGCCATGGCCTCGTCGGAGTCCAGCAGCACCGTGGTGCGGTTGCGTGCGGCGTGCAGGCAGGGCCCTTCGCCGGCCTCGTATTGCTCGCTGTCGATGCGCAGGGTGCGTTCGTCGGTGTGTACAGCGGTGTAGGTGAGGCCGCCGAGGTCGATGGTGACGCCGGTGTGGTCGGCGCCGTCGACGGCCTGCTGGGCGATACCGGCCACTCGTTGCAGCAGGCTGAGCAGGTCGTCCTCATCGGTGACGCTGCGACCCGCGTCGATCAGCATCCGGCCCAGTTCGGCCGGCGAGATGGTCTTGCGGATGGCGGCGTCGACGACGATCTCTGCCGCCTGCTCGGTGTCGATCTCATCCAGCACCTCGGTCGGGATGGAGTCTTCGACTCGGGGGTCGCTCTGGTCCATGTCGCTGAGTGTCCCAGAAATGGGACGCTAGGGGAGCACAGTGTGCATGAGCATCACGTTATAGGCCGACCACAGCGACAGGTTGTAGTACAACTCTCTGCCGGTTGACCACGGATGCAGGAAGGGTGCGTAGATGCCGCCGGGGATTTGCATCGAGGACACCAGCATCTGCTCCGGCCCCCACGGGCCCTGCGGCGCGGGCGCCGTGCGCATCACCACGTCGTTGTTACCGTTGCAGTACAGCACCAGATATTGCTTGAGGTAGTTGTTGAACTGCGCCGACATCTCGCCGACCGGGCCGGGGATCACCGGGGTGGCGGCCGCCGGACTGCCCGGCACCCAGGAGTTGCTGTCGGCGTTCCAGTACTCGTATTTGGTCAGGTCCGGGATCAGCGCCGGGTTCACCCGCGCCACGTAAGCCGAGCCGCCGCGACCGTTCGGGGTGCCGAACGAGTAGATGTACGGATCGCCCGGGCCGGGCTTGAGGAACGCGCCCATCTGGAAGTTCTCGTTGCCGTTGGACGGTTGCCGTACGGTGCCGGGGTAGACGCCCCAGGTCTCGCCGTTGTCGGTCGAGGTCGCGATCGCCGAATAGTTGGTGGTCCACGCGCCGTAGTTGTCCCAGCTCTTGATCGACATGAAATTCAGGAACTGGTTCTGCCCGACGGCGACCCCGGAGGTGGGAATGATGCCCGTCTCGGCCGGAGCGCCGTTGATGCTGTTGATGACCTGCTTGGCGATGCCGGGGCGCCACACCGGTGAGCCGGAGTACTTGTTGCCGACCACACCGTCGGGCACTGCGATGGTGTTGGTCAGGGCGCCGTCGGTGCTGCGCATCAGCGTGTTGTAGCGCCACTGCTTGCCGGGAATCATGCAGAAGCCGTTGGTGTCGCCGAACGCCAACAGGACTTGGCGGTGGGTGGGATCGCCGTTGTCCCACATGATTCCGAGGTCGGTTCCGGTGATCGCGAATTTCTGGATGGTCTGGTTGGGGCTGTCCGGCCCGGTGACCCAGCCGACGACCGAGGTGCCTGGCGGTGCGGTCGACGGTGCCGGGGCCGCCGCGGCCGGTGCCGGCTGTGGTTGGGCCGGTGCGGGTTTCGGCGTCGGGGCGACCGCGGCCTGCTTCTGTACCTGTGCGGAGTTGGGCATCAGCGCATTGATCAGGAGTTTGCCCAAAGTCGGAAGTGGGGCTTGGTCATTCGCGCCGACGGGCTTGTGTCCGATCGGACGGTCGAAGGGGGCGATCGCGGACGGCTGAGGGATCTGGAAGGCCTGATTCGCGGCGGGTTGCGCTGCCGCGGAAGCGCCCTCGCAGGGGTCCGCGTTGGCCGGCGGCGCGACGCCGGTCGACGCACACAGTCCGACGACGAGCGCCGACGCCAGCGACAGCGTGGGGAGACGGGAATGCGGCGACACGGCACGCCTTTCGGAGTGGGACGTCGCGGTTGACGTCTGGTGACCAAAGTGACGATAGGGATTTGTGTGTCTCCTGTGACCCTTCCTGTATCGATAGGTATGCATTTGTGACCGTGTCGCAACCGGGAAAGTCCACGTCGGGCTAATCTGCGCAGGATTGCGCTAGCCCTGCGCGTGCACAGGAGGCACTGATGAAACGTGGTTGGTCTGTGGTGGCAGCCGTTGCGATGGCCGTCGCAGTGACGGGTGCGGCATGCAGCAAGTCCGACTCCGGCAGCACGGCGTCGACCTCCCCGAGTGCGGCGTCGACGAGTGCGGCGTCGGCGTCATCTTCGCCGAGTTCGGCTTCGACACCGGCAAGCGCGGCCCCGGTGGGAACCGACCAGCTGCAATCGCTCGTGCCGACGCCGGCCAACACCCAGGTCACCAAGGGCCCCGACACCCTCGCCGAAGGGGGAGTCCACGTGTTCTTCAAGGTCGACGGGTCGCCCAATGACGTGATGACGGCCTACAAGGCTGCCCTGGAAGGCAAGGGCTGGACGGTGACCACCATGGTGACGTCCGGCGGCGACGGCGGGGGCGGCGCCACCTACACCGGAACCAACGGCGCTGCGTACGGTGTGTTCGACGGTGGCGGCTACAACACCAACACCTACCTCGACGTGTGCACCTGGCCGACCAAGCCGGCCACCCCAAACTGCGCTCGCGGCAACCGGTAGCCGGCAGGTGACTCGTCGCCCACCTCGGGGTGACGAGTCAGTGAGCGGGTCTCGATCACGGCCCGGCCGACGCGAGGCGACAGGCAGACTGGAACTGTGCTGTGCCGTGTGACCGCCATTCTTGCCGTCTGCCTGCTTCTGATCGCTCTTCCGTCCGCGCAGGCCTCGGCCACCGACGATCCGCCGGGGGCCTTGACCTTCGGAGGCCTGCAGCGCACATATGTGGTGCATGCGCCTGCGGGAATCGCGCAGCCCAACGGCCTGGTACTCAATCTGCACGGTGCCGGCCAGACCGGTCGTGATCAAGCGGCGGTGACCCAGTACGACGCGATCGCCGACCAGCACGGTTTCGTCGTGGCCTACCCGGACGGCATCGACTTCAGCTGGGCCGACGGCCGCGGCGCCTCGATCCCGGACAGGCAGGGGATCGACGATGTCGGGTTCCTGTCCGCACTCATCGCTCGGCTCTCCCGTGACTACGGAATCGCACCCGGCCGGGTGTTCGTCACCGGGATGTCGGCGGGTGCCTTCATGGCCAATCGCCTGGCCTGCGACCGGGCCGATCTGATCGCCGCGATCGTGCCGGTGGCGGGCACGCTGGGCAGTGGGGTGCCGTGCAATCCTTCCAAACCCGTTGCGGTGCTGGCGGTTCACGGCACCGCAGACCCGGTGGTGCCCTACGGCGGCGGCCCGATGGTCGGACGCGGCGGCGCCAGTGACATCGTGTCGGCGCCGGCGATGGCCGAGCGGTGGCGCGCCTCCGATCACTGCCCCGCGCCGGTCGACACTCCCGTGGTGGGAGGGAACCGGCTGGTCGCCGCCGGGTGCGCGAACGGCGCTCAGGTCGAGTTCGTCAGTATCGACGGCGGCGGTCACACCTGGCAGTCCCCGTTCGACCCGTCGGCGGCCAGCGGGCAGTTCTTCGCCGGGCAGGGCGGGTGAGCTACAGCAGGGCTGCGGCCTCGCGGATCTGTTCGGGGGTGCGGGCGCCGATCACCATCATGGTGACGCCGGCGGCTTCCCAGGCGACGATCTGCTTGCGGACGTAGTCGATGTCACCGACGATCGCGGAGTCGTCGACCAGTTCGTCGGGGACGGCCTTGGCGGCGTCGTCTTTGCGGTCGGAGCGGAACAGCCGGGTGACCTCGTCGACGACGTCGGCGTAGCCCATCCGCCGGTAGACGTCGGCGTGGAAGTTGGTGTCTTCGGCGCCCATTCCGCCCATGTAGAGCGCCAGGTGCGGCTTGATCAGGTCCAGGATCGAGGCCCGATCGTCGGTGACCACCACCTGGGCGGTCGCGCAGATCTCGAAGTCGTCGCGGCTGCGCCGGGCGCCGGGGCGGGCGAAGCCTTCGTCGAGCCATTCGTTGTACATCGGGGCCAGCCGCGGGGAGTAGAAGATCGGCAGCCAGCCGTCGCAGATCTCGGCGGCCAGCGCGACGTTCTTGGGGCCCTCGGCGCCCAGCATGATCGGGATGTCGGCGCGCAGCGGATGCACGATCGGCTTGAGCGGTTTGCCCAGACCGGTGGTGCCCTCGCCGGACAGTGGCAGCGGGTAGTGCGGGCCGGCGCTGGTCACCGGTGCCTCGCGGGCCCAGACCTGCCGGATGATGTCGATGTACTCACGGGTGCGCGCCAGCGGTTTGGGGAAGCGAGCCCCGTACCAGCCTTCGACCACCTGCGGGCCCGACACCCCCAGGCCCAGGATGTGCCGGCCGCCGCAGAGGTGATCCAGCGTCAGCGACGCCATCGCGCATGCGGTGGGCGTGCGCGCTGAGAGCTGAACCACCGAGGTGCCCAAGCGCATGCGGGTGGTTTCGCGACCCCACCAGGCCAACGGCGTGAAGGCATCCGAACCCCAGGATTCGGCGGTGAACACCGTGTCGAAGCCGGCCTCCTCGGCCGTCGCCACCAATTCCGCATGGTTGGTAGGAGGCTGTGCGGCCCAATAACCAAGCTGCAGACCGAGTTTCATGTCGTCCTCAATACGATCGGGGTAGCGCCAACGTGTGCTGGGCCACGTAATTCAGGATCATTTCCCGGCTCACCGGCGCGATGCGCAGCAGGCGGGCCAGCCCCCAGTGCGGCAGTAAGCCGTACTCCGTCGCCAAACCGTTGCCACCGTGCACCTGGATCGCGTGATCGACCGCCTCCACCGCGGCCTCGGCGGCTGCGTACTTCGCCATGTTGGACGCTTCCCCGGCCGGCAACCCCTGGTCGAAGAGCCACGCGGCCTTAGCCGTCATCATCGCCGCGAGCTCGACGTTGATCCGCGCGGTGGCCAACGGATGCGCGATGGCCTGATAGGCGCCGATCGGCGGTCCCCACACCGTCCGACTGCGGGCATAGTCGGCGCCCCGCGCGACGGCGTGCCGCCCAACCCCCACGCACACCGCGGCCCCGGTGATCCGCTCCGGATTCAAGCCGTCGAAGACTTGGCGGAAACCCTCGTGTTCAGTGCCGATCAGACTCGATGACGGCACCCGCACGTTGTCGAAGTGCAGCGTGAACTGCTTCTCCGGAACGCTGATCCCCACCGGAAGGCGGTGTTTGACCAACCCGGCGGTATCGGTGGGCACCAGGAACAACGACAACTTCTCCTGTGCCGAACGAGCCACGACAATCAGCGCCTCGGCCTCGTCAACTCCGGAGATGTAGTGCTTGGTGCCGTTGAGCAGGTAGTCGCCGCCGTCGCGGACCGCCCCGGTAGTGATCTGATGGGTGTTGGAACCCGCATCGGGTTCGGTGATCGCAAAGACAACCTTTGTCTCGCCGGATGCCATCCGCGGCAACCACTCTCGCCGTTGCTCGTCGCTGCCGTAGCGGCTCAGGAGCTCACCGGAAATGGCGCTGGAGACCAGCAGCAACAACAGCGGGCAGCCGCGGGCCGCGGTCTCTTCGCACACGATCGCGAGTTCAGCCATGCCGGCGCCTCCGCCACCGTACTGTTCGGGGAAGTTGATCCCGATGAACCCATGGGTACCAAGGTCTTTCCACAGCTCCGTCGTCGGCTCCCCGGCGGTGGCCCGTTGGGCGAAGTAGCCGGGACCGTACCGGTCGGTGATCGCGGCGACCGCCTTGCGCAGGTCACGGTGTTCTGCGGGTTCGGTGAAGTCCATCACTGCACCAACTTGTCGGGGATGTCCGTCTGCAAAGCTCGTAGGTACTCGCCAAGTGCTTTGGCCTGCGGGTCCGGTCGTGTGCAGGAGGCCACGCCCTCGCCGAGGAAGCCGACGATGACGAAGTTGAGCGCACGCAGGTTGGCGAACTCGTAGCGCAGTACCTGCAGACCCTGGGTTTCGGTGACGAGCTCCCGCAATCGGTCGACGGTCAAATGGGCGCGCAACCACTCCCAGCGCTCGTCGGTGTCGGTCCATACCCCGACATTCGCGTTTCCGCCCTTGTCGCCGGACCTGGCTGCTGTCACGGTGCCGAGTGGCAGTCGGCAGGTCGGGCCGAAATCGATTGGGCCGGTTGGGGGTGCCGTAACAGACACCTCCGGCCGATACTCCGCGGTTTCGCCGGCCTGCGGAATCGTCTGCCGTGAACCGTCGGCATGTACCACGATGTGCTCGACCAATGTCGCCGGGACCAGGGTGGGCCAGTACACGCCGAATTCGCTCGCCGATGTCGGCGGGGTGGTGGTGTGGAAGCCCGGATAGCCGGCGACATAGAGTTCGACCACTGCGTTGGAGAACGCCCGGTCCACCTTGGTTCTGTCCCGGTCCTTGACCGTCACCCGTAGGTGCGCGGTGGCCTGCGCCATCGTCGTCGGATCGGGCTTGTCGTAGCGCAGAAGTTGGACATCGACGTCGTCGAAGGTATCCCTCCCACCGAGTATTTCGAAGAGCTCTGCGACGGCCCAGTCGGCCTTGTCCTGGATGTCGAGACCGGTCAAGACCATGGTCATGGTGTTGCGGTAGCCGCCGACATAGTTCATCGCCACCTTCAGCGTCGGCGGTGGTGGCGAGCCTGTGGTGCCGGCGACGAGCACCCGGTCCGGCCCCTGTTGGCTGACGGTCAGAGAGTCGAAGTGGGCCATCACATCCGGGTTCGCATAGCGCGGGGAGGCGACTTCGTAGAGAAGTTGAGCGGTGACGGTCCCCGGGGATACCACGCCACCGGTTCCGGCAGCTTTGGTGATGACAAAGCTTCCATCACGAGCCAATTCGGCGATCGGGGAGCCGGGATAGCGGCGATCGGTGACCTCATGCAGTTGCGAGTAGTTGCCGCCCGTCGCCTGCGGCCCGCATTCGATGATGTGTCCGGCGGCCACCGCACCCGCAAGGGCGTCGTAGTCGGTGCGCTCCCAACCGTGCCACCATGCTCCGACACCGACGACCAACGCAGCGTCGGTCACTCGACCGGTGATGACGACATCGGCGCCCGCGGACAGCGCGGCGGCGATACCCCAGCCGCCGAGATATGCATTCGCCGTAACCGGCTGCACCCCGGCATCGTTGAGAAGCCGACCGGTGTCGAGGTGGGCAAAGGGCACACCGTCCGCCCGGAACCGGTCAAGGCTGGGCATCAGATCGTCGCCTTCGACGTGTGCCACGCTGAGGGTGACGCCGGACCGAGCCACCAGAGCTCGGACGGCCTCGGCCATGCCCGCGGGATTGAGTCCGCCGGCGTTGACGACGACCTTGATACCGCGCTGGGCGCACCCCAGCATGACCTGTTCGAATTGGGTGAGGAACGTCCGCGCATAGCCGGTGTTCGGGTCCTTCTGGCGCGCTTTCCACAAGATCAACATGGTGAGTTCGGCGAGATAATCGCCGGTGATCACATCGATGTCGGCTCGTTCGACCAGATCGCGCATGGCACTGAGCCGGTCGCCGTAGAAGGCCGACACGTTGCCAATCCGGACAGCCCGGGTCACTTTGTCACCGTTCGTCGGCTGGGTGCGCCTGCGAAGGCTTGGGCAATGTCCAGCCAGTCCGTCGCGATCGGGCCGTCCGCGGTGAGCGCGGTCTCCGTCCAGTGCCGGCGCTGAGTCACCGTCAGCACGAAATCCTCGGTGGGGCCGTGGATCCGGTTGACCGCGTCGGCCGGACCCCACGCCCACGATTGGCCGTCGGGTGATTGAAGTTCGACCCGCACCGGTTCGGCAGGGACCTGCCTGCCGTTGAGGTGGTAGGCGAAAGCAAAGGTCGCCACTCCGAGATGGGCGATGCCGCGCAACCCGGTGCTCGGCGGATGGGCAATGCCGACGGTGTCGTAGATGTCCTGGCCGTGTGCCCACGTCTCCATCAGCCGCGCGGTCGCCGACGACGCCACACTCATGTCCGGACCGAACCACGGCAGCCTGCGTTTGGGATCGTCGCCTTCGAAGGCGGCGAGCATGCTGGTGCGCGCGTCGACGAACCACTCCAAGATCCGCTCGGGGGTCAGGACGCGGTGCTCGGCGGCGATCCGGTCGGGGAAATCCATACCGCCGGCCATCAGCTCGTCGGCGTGGGTTCGGAACGCGATCGGATCCGCCAGGGCCTGGTGAGTCGCGTCATCGAAATAGGCCAGGTGCGACATCTGATCCTGGATGCTCCACCCCGCCGCGGGGGTGGGAAGTTGCCAGTCGTCGACGTCGAGGTCGCTGAGCACAGAGACGAGATGATCGGTCTCCCCTCGTAGGTCGGCCAGCAGGCCGGGGTAGTCCAGACTCATCACCGTGTCCTTCGGATCGTCATGCCGGCTCGTCCGCACTGACCACAGCCAGCACCTGGCCGGATTCGACCTGATCCCCGGCCGTCACCGAGATCGTGGCCACCACCCCGTCGGCAGGGGCCCGGATGGTGTGTTCCATCTTCATCGCCTCGAGTACGACGATGGGCGTGCCGGCCTGAACTCGGCTGCCCTGGATGACTTCGATGCGCACCACCGCGCCCGGCATCGGGGCCACCAGAGATCCGGTCTCGTTGAGCGACGTCGGATCTGGGAATCGTTCGACCTCGCGCAGGCCCGTCGAGCCCAGCGCGCTGTCCACGTAGTGGTCCAGCCCGTGCCGCATCACCCTGTATAGGCGACGAACGCCGTCGATTTCGGCATCAACCAGATCGGGTGAGGCGTTGACCAAGCGCACCGAAAGTTCTTGACCCACCACCGAGGCCGTGAGCACGTTGCGGTCGAATCGGTAGGCGACGTCCAACGTCTCGCCATTGACAAGGAATGCCACCCGCTGGTCAGCGCTGGGCAGCGTGCGCCAGCCGGAGGGCAGCCCGGGCAACACCTTCGTGGTGCCACGGCGTTGCGCCTGGTCGGCCAAGGCGGCTATCAGAGCATGGATCATGGGGGCGTTCACGTCGGACGTCGTCGTCATCAGTGCCGCTGGGTCGTGACGGTCCAGATAGCCGGTATCGATGGCGCCGGAGAGAAATTCAGGCTCCCGCAGGATCGCGATCAGCAGATCCCGATTGGTGGCCACCCCATGGACTCGCGTATCGGTCAACGCCCGCGCGACCCGCGCGCAGGCCTCCTCGCGAGTCGCGCCGTAGCCGATGACCTTGGCCAGCATCGGATCGTAAAACGTGCTGATCACCGATCCGGACTCGAATCCGGCGTCCACCCGGATGCCCGGCAGCTCGGGGAATTCCAGCGCGGTGAGCGGTCCCGCGACCGGAATGAACCCGGCTGCAACATCTTCGGCGTACAGCCGAACCTCGACTGCGTGGCCGGTCGCGGAGGCGGTCCGCATTTCCGGCGGCAGTGGCTGCCCGGCGGCCACCTGAAGCTGGGCGCGTACCAGGTCGATACCGGTGACCATCTCGGTGACCGGATGCTCGACCTGTAGTCGGGTGTTGACCTCGAGAAAGTAAAACGACCCGTCGGGTGCCATCACGAACTCGACGGTGCCCGCGCCCTGGTAGGCCAGCGCTTCGCCGGCTGCGACAGCCGCCCGGCCGAGTTCCTCCCGCAACGCCGGGTCGACGGCGGTCGAGGGCGCCTCTTCGATGATTTTCTGATAGCGCCGCTGGATTGAGCATTCCCGCTCGCCGAGGTGAACGGCCGTGCCCTGGCTGTCGCCGAAGATCTGCACCTCGATGTGGCGGGGGGATTCCACGAACTTCTCCAGGAACACGGTGCCGTCGCCGAACGCCGATGCCGCCTCTCGGCGTGCACTCTGCACCGCTTCGATCAGGGACGCGGCGTCGGTGACGATGCGCATGCCACGCCCGCCGCCGCCGAACGCGGCTTTGACCAGGATGGGGTAACCGATGCCGTCGGCCGCAGTGCCCAGCGCATCGGCATCGATGTCGACGCCGCTTTCCACGGTGGACCCAGGCAGCACCGGCACGCCGGCCGCCGCCATCAGTTCCTTGGCCGCGATCTTGGATCCCATCGCGGTGATCGCCGCCGGGCTGGGTCCGACGAACGCCACGCCGGCATCCGCACACGCGGCGGCGAAATCTGCGTTCTCCGAAAGGAAGCCGTAGCCGGGATGGACGGCCTGGGCTCCGGTGCGCGCCACCGCCGCAAGTATCAGATCGGCGCGCAGGTAGGTATCGGCGGGTGCGGTGCCGGGCAGATGTACCGACTCGTCGGCCAGTCGGACATACGGGGCGTCCCGGTCGGCGTCGGAGAAGACAGCGACGGTGGCGATGTCCATCTCGCGGGCGGTACGGATGATCCGTGCGGCGATCTCGCCACGGTTTGCGATGAGCAGCTTGGTGAACACGGTCCTCACATCCTGAATACGCCGAAACCGCGGCGCCCCTCGATGACATTGGAATGAGCGGCCGACAACGCCATGCCGAGCACCGATCGGGTGTCACGGGGATCGATCACGCCGTCGTCGTAGATCCGGGCCGATACGTAGAAGGCGTGTGATTCCCGTTCGATCTGTGCCTCGATCTCGGCGGTGCGCCGGGCGTCGGCGTTCTCATCGAAGTCGCGGCCGGCGGCCGCGGCGGCCGCCTTGCCCACGATCGACAGGACGCCCGCGAGCTGCTGAGCACCCATGACCGCGAGCTTGGCGTTGGGCCAGCTGAACATGAATCGCGGATCGTAGGCGCGGCCCGACATGCCGTAGTTGCCCGCGCCGAACGAACCGCCCATGTTGACGGTGATGTGCGGGACGGTGCTGTTGGTGACGGCGTTGATCATCTTGGCGCCATCCTTGATGATCCCGCCCTGCTCGTATTCGGTGCCGACCATGTAGCCGGTGACATTCTGCAGAAAGATCAGCGGGGTGTCGGTTTGGTTGGCCAGCAGGATGAATTCCGTTGCTTTCTTGGACTCTTCGGAGAACAACACACCGCGGGTGTTAGCCAGGATGCCCACGCCGAAGCCGTGGATGGAGGCCCAACCGGTGGCGATGCTGGTGCCCCACCGCGGCTTGTATTCGGAGAAACGCGAGCCGTCGACGATCCGGGCGATCACCTCACGCGGATCAAACGGCATCTTGGGGTCGCCGGAAGCGATTCCCAGCAGTTCCTCGCAGTCGTAGAGCGGATCGTCGGAGGGAAGGGTCGGGCCGGGTCCGTGTTTGCGCCAGTTCAAATGGGTCACGATGTCTCGTCCGATGCGGATGGCGTCGACTTCGTCTACGGCAAAGTAGTCGCCGAGCCCGGAGACTCTGGTGTGCATGTCGGCGCCGCCGAGGGCCTCGTCATCGGCGTCTTCGCCGGTCGCCATCTTCACCAGCGGAGGACCGCCGAGAAAGACTTTGGCCTGCTGGTCGACCAGCACCGCGTAGTCACACATGCCCGGCACGTATGCGCCACCGGCGGTGGAGTTGCCGAACACCAGGGCGACACTGGGGATCCCCATCGCCGACAACTCGGTCAATTCGTGAAAGATCCGGCCCGCAGGAACGAACAACTCGGCCTGAGTCGGCAGATCGGCACCGCCCGACTCGACGAGATAGACCACCGGCAGCCGGTTGACTCGGGCTATCTCCAGCGCACGCAGGTTCTTTCGAAGCGTGTACGGGTTCATCGTGCCGCCCCGGACGGTGGGGTCGTGAGCGATGACCATGCATTCGGTGCCCGACACCACGCCGATTCCGGTGACGATCGCGGCGCCGACGTTGAATTCGGTACCCCAGGCGGCGAGTGCGGACAGTTCCATGAACGGAGCGTCGCGGTCGATGAGAAGTTCGATGCGTTCCCGGACCAACAGGCGGCCGCGATCGTGATGCCGCTGGACGTACCGAGCGCCGCCGCCGGCGGCCACGAGTTCAAGCTGTTCGTTGAGGGCGGCGACGGCTGCCCGCTGCACATCCAGGTTGGCCAGGTAGCTGGCTGAGGAGGTGTCGATTTCCGTGCGTAGAGCCGGCATCAGAATCCCTTGTCGCGGCGGCAGCGCAGATGCGGCCGCACCCGGATAGTGAACGATGAAACACTAAATGAGAAGGCGGAGAATGGAAATGGAATGCCGATAGTCACCTCTATCTGGTGATATAGACGATCCGCTAGGGGTAGACCTCTGTGTCGGCAGGCGGTCAAGCTAGCGGTCCATCACTAGCTGCATGAGGTCGCGGCGGGCGGCGCCGTACTGATCGACGAGCGTCGCGATCAGGGCGGCGGTCGAGGTCACCGCCGAGACTCCCGAGACGCTGTGGCCGGCGCTCCAGGCGGTCCGATTGGACAGCAGTCGATCTTGGTCGAAGCCCCCGCTCTGCTCGGTCGACTGCTCGGCCGCGTCCAGCCAGCACGTGAGCAGGCTTGCGGGAATGCCGCCGACCCGGGCAGACAACCGCACGTCATCAAGGGTCGATGTGACCAACGCCTGCCGATAGCCGGGCTCTGCCCGGCTCTCGTGCGTCGCGATGAATCGGGTACCCAGATAAGCCAGGTCCGCGCCGAGGACCTCGGCCGCCAAGATCGACCTGCCATCGGTGATACCGCCGGCGAGCACGACGGGTCCCGAGTAGAACGCGCGGACCGCACGGACGAACGCAAGCGGGTTTGTCCATCCGGTTTGGCCGCCCGCGCCGGCGGTCAACAACACCAGACCGTCGACCCCGGCGCTCAGCGAGCGGTGGGCGTGTTCCAGGGTTGCCACATCGGCATACACCTGCGCTCCGGCTTCGTGCAGTGGGGCGACGACTGCCTCTGGTGATCCGACGCTGGTGATGACGAGTTCGACCCCGTGGCGCTGCAGGCAGCCCAGGTCTGTGGCCAATCGGCGGTTGCTGCGGTGAACCACCAGGTTCGCGGCTATCGGCGCGGACGCCGGGGTGAGCTGCCCGGCGATCTCGGTCAGCCAGTCGTCCAGTTCGCCGGGACTGTGGGCGTTGTGCGTGGGGAATGCGCCGATCACGCCTGCCGAACACGCCGCGATGACCAGCTCCGGACCCGAGACGGCGGTCATGGGAGCGGCGATCGCAGGCAGCGCGAGCCGGTCTCGCCACGGTGGTGGGATGGGCATTGACCAACCTTGAATCGAACGAGGCAGTTAGTGAATCAAGAATAACTAATTGGTGGTCGCTCCTGTCAACTGGCATCGTCCGCCTGATGCGCTGAGCGTGCAGTTCAACAGCATGTCGAGGCGCGCTCAAGGCTGGTTGACAAAGTGATACAGGTCACGAATGATAGGGCAACTAGTTAACCGCGGACCGCATCCGTGGCCACCGAGCAAGGAGCAACAGCATCGGTACCGGCGCCCCTGCCGACCTCCTCGACCTGGCACAGATCGCCGACGCGTTGACCGAGGCCAGCGCCGCGCGTCTGCGGGACGCGCAAGGTGCGGACGACCGCTGCGCTCGCGCATTGGGCGCCGTGCTGGACGCCCTCGCGTGCACGCGCACCGAAACCACCCCGGCCGATGTGATCGCTGCCGCGCCTCGGCAGTTGTGCGCCAGTGGCGTTTTCGACCGGGTGATGTTCTCCAGCGTTCGCGGTTCACTGTGGTCGCCCCAGGCCCTGTATTGCCGGGGGCTCGACGGACAGGTGAGCCTCGAACTCGACGCCGTCCTCGAGGATGCCGACATTGCTCTGTCGTCCCCGTTGGTGGAGGCCGAGGTGGTGCGCCGGCGGCTGCCGGCACTGGTGAACGATGCGCTGGGTGAACCGCGCGCGTACGCCCCGCTGGTCCGCTGGATGAATTGCCGTGACTATGTGGTGGCGCCACTGGTGGCGATGTCGACGGTGGTGGGCTTGCTACATGCGGACCGAATGGTCGGGGCGCCACCAGTGGCCGCGATGGACAGGGACCTGCTCCGGCTATTCGCCGAGGGCGTCGGGGTGGCCTATGAGCGGGCGCTTCTATCGCAACGAGCCGAGCAACAGCGCGATGCTGTCGCCGAGGTCTGCGCCGACGCAATTCGCGCCCTGGCTGATCCGGGGGAGACGCTGGCCTTGGCGACCGACTTCGGCTTGGCTGCGGCGGCAAAACGTGCTGCGCCACAACCGGTATGCGGTAGTGATGTACGCGAGTCGGGGCGCATGTCGCGGCTGACCGCCCGCGAGCGTGAGGTCTTGGCCCTATTGGCCAGCGGAGCAACCAATTCCCAGCTCGCCGATCGGCTCACCGTGGCTGAGAGTACGGTGAAGTCGCACGTCAAACACATCCTGCACAAACTGGCCGTCGGTAACCGCGCCGCGGCCATCGCGTGCTACCTGCGCGAGACCCGATCCGACGAACGGCGGCCGCGATGAGTGTTTCCCTGGCCGGCGACGGCACTCGGTCCAGCACGGCACGGTCCAGGACGGAGTGGTGGTCCCGGGAGATCGAGCTGGTCGAGCGTCTGCAAGCGGCAAGCGATCGGACCCAAGCGGAACTCGGTGCGACGCTGAGTCTTCCCGCCGTCGAGTGGGACGTGCCGTGGCGCGCTGCAGAAATGACCTCTGCGCTGACGCACGCGTGTATCGAGCGCTTGCGCCGCACTCCGGCCGGCAATGTCGCCGAAGCGCAGAAGCTGTGCGATCTGATCCTCGACCTCCAGCACCTCGCGATGGATTGGTACCTGCACGACACTGCGATGCGAAGTCAGCGGCTGGCGGACTGCGCGGCCGGACTGGCGCGTCTCCGTAGCCTGCCTACCTCCTCGGCCCTCGTGGACAGTGCGTGCGAAGAACTGGTCTTGCGCTGCGGATTTCACCGAGCCGTCCTGTCGAAGGTCGAGAGCCGCAGCTGGAAGCCGCTGATATTGCATGACCGCGGTGACAGTACCTCGACGTCATGGTTCAGCGCGTGGATCAATCAGCGGGTCCCGCTCACCGACACGGCCCCTGAGGCCGAGATGCTCTCCCGGCGACGCCCTTCGCTGGTCTACGACACCTCGGATGCTCCGGTCTATCGTCCGCTGATCGTCGCGGCCGGACAGTCCCGCTCCTATGTCGTGGCGCCCTTGCTGCACGGCGACGAGGTGATCGGATTCCTGCATACCGACCACCACCCGTTGCCCCGCCGGGTCGACGAGTCTGACCGGGACGTGTTGTGGGCCTTCGCAGATGGCTTCAGCCATATCTACGAGCGAGCTATGTTGCTCGAACGACTGCGCACGCAACGCGACAGTGTGCGGGAACTGTTCTTCGGTGCGGTCGACCGCATCGACGCGTTGTGCGAGGCGGGCATGGAATCGGCCAGGGCCGCCGATCCGGAGGCGGAAGACGTCGAAACGGGTTCCGGCACTGTGCAACTCACCGAGCGTGAGGCCGAGGTTTTGGACCTGATGGTGACTGGTGCGACCAACCAGGCCATCGCCGATCAGTTGGTGATCACCGAAGGCACAGTCAAGTCGCACGTCAAGCACATTCTGCGCAAGTACGGTGCGGTCAACCGTGCGCAGGCGATCGCCTGGACACTCCAGGACCGCTGACCTCAGTTCTCCAGCGCCCCGGGACGCGAGTACGTGCCGTTGTGGTAGAGCAGGGGTGTCGCTGTGCCGGCTGCCGGTTCGCGGTGGATGCGGGTCACCTCGGCGATCGCCAAGGTCGAGTCCCCAGCTGGGATCAGCCGGTGGACGTCGGCACACATCCAGGTGGGCGTGCCGATCAGCAGTGGTTCACCGGTGTCCAGCGTGGTCCACAGCGCCGGATCGGCGAATCGTAGGTCGGCGCTCGCCGAGAACCGCCGGGCCACCCCAATCTGGTTGTCGCTGAGCAGGTGCACCGCGATCGAACGCGCCTCGCGTAACACGGCGATGCTGGATGAGGTGTGGGTGATGTTGAAACACACCAAAGGCGGATCCAAGGACAGTGAGGCAAACGAGGTAGCGGTGAAGCCGACCGGTCCGCCGGGCGACATCAAGGTGATGACGACGACGCCGGCGGGGTGGCAGCGCAGCGCTGCGCGGTAGTCGTCGGCGGTGACCCTCATGCCGGGCGTGCCTGCGGCCCGAAAGCCGGCGCTGCCGTCAGGGTTTGCAAGACCGGCAGCACCGCCTCACGGATGAGGTCGGCCACGCCGGCACCCCGCGGAATCAGCACCGCGCCGTCGGCGATGCCCAAGGCGTGGATGTCGGCGACCAGGCCAGCCAGGCCGGTCGGGGTGCCGACGTATAGCATTGTCCGCTCCTGGGTTTCGGAGGAATCGTCGGCCATCATTGCTCGTGCCGCCCACGCCTCCGCAGCGATGACGACGTCGATGTCGGCCACCACCTCGACATCGGGCCGGTCGCGACGGACGCGGGCGGACTTGCGTGCGAGGTCACCGAGGTCGTCGCCGCGCACGCGCACCACGGGCACCCGGTCATCCCAGACGAGATCGCCGTCGGCCACCGCGAGACGCAGCGGGCGGTTGTGCTCGATGACGATGTCGGCGTCAGACATGGCGGCTGTCAGTTCTGGGCGGGGTCGATGACGATCGCGAACGCCTTGTTCTCGATCCCGCCGGAACGGTCCAAGGCGATGAACTTCTCTTCGACGTAATCGTCGATCGAATGCGGACCGCCCTCGCGGCCAAGACCGCTTTCCTTGTAGCCGCCGAACGGGTAGGCCGGGTGAATGATGTGCCAGTTGTTCACCCACACCGATCCGGCCTCCAGTCGGCGGGCGACATCCAGAGCGCGTTCGTCGCTGCCCCACACACCGGCCGACAAACCGTAGGTGGTGTCGTTGGCGATCGTGACGGCCTCGTCGTCCGAGTCGTACGTCAACACCACCAGCACGGGCCCGAAGACCTCCTCCCGGGCCACCCGCATGTCATTGGTGACGTCGACGAAGATGGTCGGCTCGATCCAGTAGCCCTTGGCGAATTCCGGACCCGACGGTGCCCGCCCGCCGAGAGCAACGGTGGCCCCTTCGTTTTCGGCGATCCGGAAGTAGTCGAGGATCCGGTCCCGCTGACTGGCCGAGATGATCGGTCCGACATGGGTGGTCGCATCGAGGGGGTCGCCGAGTTTAAGCGTGGCCGCCCGCTCTACCAGCTTGCCGATGATCTCGTCGCGACGGCTCGACGGGATCAGCAGTCGGGTCCCTGCTTCACAGGCCTCGCCGTTGTTGGCCATACAGGCGAACAGCGAGCCGTCGACGGCCATGTCGATGTCGGCGTCGTCGAGGATGATGTTGGCGCCCTTGCCGCCGAGTTCGAGCGTCACCCGGCGGACCGTGTCCGCGGACTGGCGCAAGATGCTCTTCCCGACGGCGGTTGACCCGGTGAAGGCGACTTTGCGGACGCCGGGATGCCCGGACAGGTGGGCGCCGACAGGCTCGCCGTCGCCGGTGACCACGTTCAGCACGCCGGGCGGCAGGCCGGCGGCCTCGAATTCGCGAGCCAGTTCCAGAGGAAGCAGCGGCGCGTGTTCGTCGGGCTTGAGTACCACCGAGTTACCGGCGACGAGCGCGGGGCCCACCTTCCAGACCGTGGTCAGCAGCGGGATGTTCCACGGGACGATGGCGGCCACGACACCCATCGGCTCACGGACGACGATGCCCGCGGCGGGTATTGGCTCGATCGCCGGACCGGTTGTCTCCCATTGGTACTGCTGCGCGATGGCGGCCAGATACTGCAGTTGGCCCACTGACAAGCCGACGTGCAGGGCGCCGGTGATCCGAATCGTCGCGCCGTTCTCCCGGGACTGCAGCGCGGCCAGTTCGTCGGCGCGGGCGGCTATTCGTTCGGCGACGGTGTTGATGAGCGCGGCGCGCTCGGCCGGCGGGGTGCGCCGCCAGGTTCCCTCATCGAACGCCCCCTGCGCCGCCGCCACCGCCGCGTCCACGTGGTCGGTGGTGCCCTTGGCGACGGTGGCCACCAGCTCCTCGGTTGCCGGGCTGCGGATCTCGTAGTCCTCCTCGGCGTCGACCCACTTGCCGTCGATGTACATGGAGTAGTGGTTGGTCATGACAGCTCCTTAGTGTCAGCCGATTTGGCGGACTTGGCCGCGCCAGTAGGGCGCGCGGATGGCCTTCTTGTCGACCTTTCCGGCCGGGTTCAACGGCAACTCGTCGGCGAACAGGACAGATTTGGGCGCGGGTACCGAGCCGAGCGTGGCCTTGACGTGGTTGATCAGCTCGGATTCGAGCGCGGGGCCGGTGATCTCGCCCGTCCGTGCGACCACGACGGCGAGCACAGCCTCGCCCCATTTGGGGTGCGGAACGCCGATGACGGCGCTCTGGGCCACTGCGGGATGGCTGGACAGCGCGTCCTCGACCTGACGGGGGAACACGTTGAAGCCCCCGCTGACGACCATGTCCTTCTTGCGGTCCACGATGAACAGGAAGCCACTCTCGTCGAGGTAGCCGACATCGCCGGTGTGCACCCACCCGTCCCGCACCGTTTCGCAGTTGCGGCTGGCATCGAGGTAACCCAGCATCTGTCCCAGTTGGCGCGAACAGATTTCACCGGTTTCACCGGACGGCACCGGACGGTCCTGGTCGTCCTGGATGCTCAGCTGTACGCAGAACATCGGCCTGCCGGCCGAGGCGAGTCGCGCTGTCCACAGCGGGTCGTCGACTCGGTGTTCGTTCTTGCGAAGACAGGAGAGGTAGCCCTGCTCGGTGCCGGCGTAGGTCTGGATGAAGATCGGACCGAACACCTCCAACGCCTCGCGAAGGCGCTCGGGTGCGATCGGAGCGCCCGCATAAACAACCGTCCTCAGCGAGCTGAGGTCGAAATCCTCCCGGCGGGGATGGTCCAGCAACAGGTAGATGATCGTGGGTACCAGCGCGGTGGCCGTGATCCGGTGCCGCTCGATGTTGGTCAGCAAGCCCTCGACCTCCAGTCCGGGCAGCATCACGTTGGTTCCGCCGCGGACGAAGGTCGGCATCACGAAGATCTGGGAGAAGTGGGTCAGCGGCGCCCCGTGCGCGAAGACCTCGCCGAAGGCGATGTCACCGATCTCGAGGCCGGCCGAGATGCTGTAGTAACTCCAGGTGAAGTGGGAATTGACAACACCTTTGGGTTCGCCGGTGCTGCCTGAGGTGAACAGGACGTAGGCCTCGTCGTGCTCCCCGATGTCCACGGTGGGTCGGGTGTCCGGTTGGCCCCCCACGATCTCGTGGAAGTCCAGCGCGTCGAGTTCTACCCGTTCGGGCGTGCCCACCCGGATCACCGTCTGAAGTTTCGGCAGTTCGGCCCGGATCGCCGCGACAGCGCTCTCGAACTTGGCGTGATAGACCAGCGTGGTGGCGTCGGTCTGGGCCAGATTGGAGCGGAACCCGTCCGCCGCGGCGCGGGTGGGCATCTGAACCAGGACCGCGCCGGCGGCCCAGATGCCGTGCTGGATCGGGATGAACTCCAGGCAGTTCGGCATCAACAGTCCGACGCGTTCACCCTT
Organism: Mycobacterium sp. shizuoka-1; assembly: GCF_002723835.1. Classification (GTDB taxonomy): domain Bacteria; phylum Actinomycetota; class Actinomycetes; order Mycobacteriales; family Mycobacteriaceae; genus Mycobacterium. Next base: position 78,432 of record NZ_BEWG01000033.1, read on the forward strand.
CTGCACCCCAGAGGCGATGAGAGCGTGGGCGATTCGGTTTCGCCACTGGTGCAATTCCCGATAGGTGACGGTTCGCTCACCGTCGACGATTGCGACCTGGTCGGCGTAGTAGGTGCACGCCCGATCGAGAACGTCGGGCAGCACCCCCCACATGCCGCGGTCCTGCCGACTCACTGCGCTGCCAGCGCCGCCGGATCAAACCCCTCCACCCAGTACTCGGGGGTGATGATCGGCAGGCCCAGTTCCTGCAATACCGGGGTGTCGTTCCAGTAGGTCGTCTCGCGGGCGATCCTCCCGTCGGCGTCGAGCTGGTGCCACGTGATCCCGCGGGTGTGCAGGTTTTTGCCGTGGGTGGGCACACCGCGGTAGGTGTCGAGTCCCTCGCCGGACCAATCCCACAGGATGACGACGGCCGGGTTGCCGTTGACCCCGGCCAACTGAAAGGCCTCGGGGGCGGTGAACCGGTGAACCCCGACACCGTTGTCAGTGTCCTTGTTGGCGAACGGAGCGAGCCGCGGCTCCAGTTCAGCCTTGGTGATCGCGGTGTCGATCACGTGGTCGGAGTCGGCGTGGTCGTCGTAGACCATGTCGTCGGCGTAGAGCGCGACGGCGGCTGCGGTGTCCGACGTCAGTGCGGTCACCCACCGTTGTGCGTGTTCTGTGGCCAGGCTCATGCGAAGTTCCTCTCAGACCAGGGCCGGCGACTTGGCGACGGCGGTGGGGTCGACGGGCAGTCCCAGATCTCGCACGGCGGTGGCGCAGTCCCAGAAGCTCTCTTCGCGCTTGATCCGGCCGTCGGAGTCGTAGATGTGGAAGGTGATGCCCCGCGCTCCCGGAACCTTGCCGTTGGTTGGTACACCGACGAACGCTGCGGCGGTGGGCGCTTGCCACGTCCAGCGGTAAATGGCTGCCTTCTCGTCGCCGACGACCTCGTCGATGCGGAAGTTGTTGATCCCGATGCCGTTCTCGGTGTCTTTGTTGGCGTAGGGGGCGAAGACGCGCAGCAGTTCATCTTTCGACGTGATCGACTGACCCAGAATCGGGTCTTCGAACAGGAAGTCGTCGGCGTAGAGCGCGACGACGGCCTCGGCGCTTTCCCGGAACGCCTTCAGCCATTTGACGGCGAATGCGTGGCTCATGACGGTTCTCCTTGTGGGGGGAGGGACATTCACGACGCTATTGAGGGGTTTTTACGGCGGCGACTACCTCCGGGAGGAAACCGACTGCCCCAAGGGGGGAGGGCATCCCCCGTCGTTGGACCGAGTTCCCCCCTGTGAGGGGTGTGCGTGACCGTCCTCGGGAGCACCATCGGGCTCAGTCAGCGCCAACTTTGAGATGGAGAGATCAATGCTGAACCAGGACATGACGGACGAGGAGTTCGCCCCTTACTTCGCCCAGGCGCAGGAAGTGTCGCAGTTCTTCCGCGAGATCGGCCCCAAGTACGACCAGGAGAACACTTTCGCCTATCCGTCCATCGACGTCTTCAAGAAGTCGGGTCTCGGCGGTCTGCCGGTGCCCAAGGAGTATGGCGGCGGTGGCGGCAACATCCTGCACGTGTCGAAGATCGTCTCGGAGCTGTCTCGCGGTGACTCGGCGATCACCCTGGCCTACAACATGCACTACATCATGGTGGGCATCGCCGGGAACCTGATGAGCGAGGAGCAGAAGAAGCACTGGCTGGGCCGCGTCGCCGACGGCGACCTGATCTTCGGCCCGTTCTCCGAGAAGCGCGCCGGCTTCTCAGGTCTGGCCGACATGCAGGCGGTGCCGCAGCCCGGCGGTGGGTGGAAGCTGTACGGTAAGAAGACCTGGGGCACCCTGTGCGAGGCCGCGGACATCATCACCACCAACGCGACCGAGACCGACGCCGAAGGCAATCTGCCGGACACCTTCGAGGGCCGAATCGCGGCCGAGAAGCTCTTCGTCGGCGACTTCAAGGTCGACGAGAACGGCATCGGCGACGGTGTCCGTATCGAGAAGACCTGGAATGCACTCGGCATGCACGCAACCGGAACCCAGGTCATCCATTTCGATGGGTACTACGTCCCCGAGGATGGTTTCATCTGCCCCTGGCGCGCAGGTGCTTTCGGTGTGCTGGAGTGGGCCTCGCTGATGTTCGCCAGCATCTACCTCGGCATGCAGTACCGCATCCTTGAGGAGTCGGTGACGAAGCTCTCCAAGAAGCACCTGGGTGCCACCTTCGGCGCGATCGTCGCGGCCGACACCGAGGTCAAGAATGTCGGCCACATCATCGACGGCATCGGCGACATGGCCACCAAGGTGCAGCTGTCCAAGCGGGTGGTCTACCAGACCTGTGAGGATCTGATCCACGGCCGGGACAAGGACTGGGCGCCTGAACTGCGGTTCCCCTATCTTGGCATCGCGAAGACCTTCACCTCCGAGAACGTCATGTACATGGCCCGCCGGGCGATGAGCATGGTCGGCGGTGAGTCCTTCCGCAAGGGCACCATCTTCGAGCGGCTCTACCGCGACTCGGCGGCGTCGATGTTCCAGCCGCTCAACGCCGATCAAACTCAGACCTACATCGGCGAGTTTCTGTTGAACAAGGCCGCGGCGGACGCGGCAACGAAGGCCTAGCCGGCCGACTTGACCCCCTCGACGACGGCCGCGCGAGTGGTGTCGTCGAGGGGGTACGGCGTGTAAAGGGTGAACCGGTCGACGGTATCGCTGAAGCGCCGGACAATCTCGGCGCCAACCTCTTTCGGCTCGCCGACAACGGCAAAGGTGGACAACACCTCGTCGTCGACCAAGGCCGACATGGCCGTCCATTCGCCGACCTTGGAGAGCCGGTGCAGTTCAGTGTGCAGATCACCCCAGCCATGCAGATCCAACACGGCTCGGTACGCAGGTGTGGCCCCATAGAAGGAGATCTGCCGGCGCACTTGCTGCAGCGCATCGAGGTAGCCGCTCTCATCGGCTGCGGTGACGACCAGGCCGGGGTAACTCACGCTGAAGTCGTCCCGACCGCGGCCGCTGGCGCGCAGACCATCCGCTACGGTCGGCATCGTCGCTTCCCGCAGATAACGTGCCGTGGTGAACCCGTGGACCAACAGCCCGTCGGCGACTTCCGCGGCCACCCTGGTCATCTTCGGCCCGACTGCCGCGAGCATGACCCGTGGCGAGCCGAACGGATTCGGTCCCGGGCTGAACATCGGCGTCATCAAGGTGTGGCGATAGTGCTCGCCGCGGAAGTCCAGGTTTTCACCGGTCTGCCAGCAGTGCCAAATGGCCTGCAGTGCAGCGATGTATTCCCGCATCCGGTCGGCCGGTGCCGACCAGGGCATGCTGAATCGTCGCTCGATGTGGGCCTGGATCTGGGAACCCAGCCCGAGTACGAACCGTCCCGCGCTGAAGGTGTTCAGATCGTTGGCGACAGCTGCCATCGTCATCGGACTGCGGGCGAAGGCGACGGCGACCGCGGTGCCCAGTTGCAGGGTGCTCGAGCGCTCCGCGGCGAGCAGCAGTGGAAGGAACGGGTCCCGGCTCACCTCGGTAGACCAGATGCCGTCGAATCCGATTTGTTCGGCGGCCGCTATCTGTTGAGTGAGGACCGCGAGATCCGCCCCGCCAGTGCCGTCGATGCTGCCGCCGATATTGCCGTCTACGTACACGCATGCAGCCTGACACGACGGCGGTTCCGATAGTCGCCGCACTACCCGGTGGGGGGAGGGAAATCCCCCTCAGTGATGCAGTGAAGGTGTGGGCCCGATCATAGATTCATCCCCATGGGTCGCATGTCTGACGCGGTGATGCAGCATCCGCTTAATCTGCTCTGGCAGAACATTTTCATGTGGGCGAGCTGGTTGATCGTCCTGGCGATGCTCGCCGTCGCCGTCTTGATGGGGCTGCGGCAACGAACGCCGTTCTATGTCCTCACCATTCTGGCAGCCGGGGTCGCAGCCTTCGCCGAGCCACTCTACGACGTGGCCTTCGACCTGTGGTTCTACGACGCCCACGACGACGGAACGCCGGGCGCGGCGTTCAGCCACTTCTCGGCATTCGGTGTGGTGCAACCCATTTGGACGCACAGCGGTTACGTCATCCTCTACGCTGCGGCATCGCTGTACGCCGGCCGGCTGATCTATGAGGGACGGCTGACTCACCGCGGCCTGTTTTTCGTGTGGGGTGCGGAGATAGCGATGTCAACCGTGTTCGAAGTCATTGGGACCGGAACCGACGTCTACACCTATTACGGACCGTATGTCGGGCGGATCTGGAACTACCCCGTCGTCATCGGTGTGTTGGAGGGGACACAGACCCTGCTGTTCACGGTGGTGGCGGTCCTGCTGTGGCGGAAGGTCTCGACGAACTGGGGTCTGTTGAGCCTCTTTGTGGTGTTCCCGATCACCTTCTTCGGCGCAAACTTTGGTATCGGCGCGCCGGTGATCATCGCGTTGCACCTGGACGGCGGGCTGTCGACCGATGGGCTCGTCGCGGCCTCGACGATCTTGTCCATCGCGCTGTGCGCCGTTGTGGTGTACGGCCTGAGTAGATTCCTGCCGACAAGCCCAGCGGATGATGCGCAGGCTTCGAGCCGCGTTGATGTCAGCGCGCGTGAGGCTTCACCGGCGGTGCGCTGATCCTGCGGACTCAGTCGGTGATGCCCAGCACCGCCCGAGCCGCCTCGGTGAGCAGCAACCGCAGCCGGCCCTCCGCCAGTCCGACGCCATGGAAGAGCGTCGACTGGATCGCCCCGATCGCGGCATGGACAACGGTGCGCGCCTCGGCATCGTTGAGGTCGTCGCGCAGCTCGTCGACCAGGTGCACCCACTCCTCGAGATAAAGGCGTTGCTTGCGGCGCAACCGGCGCTGATCCTCGTCGGGAAGATTGTTGATCTCATTGTGGTAGACCTGCGCCAACTCCCGGTCTCCGACAACGAATTCGACCTGGCCGGCGATGAGCTGGTCCAGGGCGCGGCGCAGGTCGGTGGTCACGTCGAGGATCTCCTGCTCGTCGCGCAGCAGGTCGTCGATGACGCGGTCGAACAACGCGACAAGGACCGCCGATTTGCTCTCGAAATGCCGATACACCCCGGATCCGGTGATACCGGCGGCCGCGCCGATCTCGGCGATTGACACCGCGTGGTACCCCTTGCGTGCGACGAGATCCGCGGCGGCGGCCATGATGCGCGCCTTGCGTTCGGGATCTCGGGTACGCACCGGGGTTCGTACCTCACCGCTCGGGTCAGCGCCGATGATCCCCACCTCCGATGTTTCTCGAGGTTTATTATGCATCGTCGGCGAACTGACGATATCCGTTGGTGCTAGTGAATCACCGTGCGCGAGCGCCACGCTGCCTGAAGAAGCTGTTCATTTTGTTCGGTCAGACATTCCGCCAGATTGGGGCGCGCTTCTCTTTGAAGGCGCGAACGCCCTCCGCCAGGTCCTCCGTGGTGAAGGCCAGCGCCAACTGGGCTTGCAAATAGTCCAGCGCGGCGTCCAGTGGAAGGTCCCTGGTTGCGGCGAGCGCCTTCTTGCCCAATCCGAGCAGCAGCGGTGACTTGGATGCGATGGTGGCGACCCACTCCGAAACCGCCTCTTCGAAGTCCTCGTCGGCCACCACTCGGTTCAGCAGGCCGGCGTTGAGCGCTTCGTCTGCCGACAGCAGCCGCCCGGTCATCATCAACTCGTTAGCGGTCAGCCGTCCGGTTGCGCGAAAGATGAGGGCCGAGATCATGAACGGAAAAGCGCCGATGTTGATTTCTGGGCAGCCCACCTTGACCGATCGCTTGGCGATCACCAGGTCACAGGCAAGCGCGACGCCGAGTGCCCCGGCGAGCACGTCGCCATTGGCGGCGCAGACCACCGGCTTGTCGATCGCGGTGAGAGTGCGAAAAAGGTCCGGGAACGAGTGAAGACCCGCGTATTTCGTGATGGTCGGGCGGGTGTCGGCGAACGCGTCGAGGTTGCCGCCGGAGGAGAAGACTTTTTCATGGGACGACGTCAGCACGATCACTCGGACGCCCGGGTCCGCGGTCGCGCGGTGCAGGCCGTCCATCAGCTGGCCGAGCAGGGCGTCCGATAGCGCATTCCGTCGCCGCGGGTCATCGAGGATCAGGTAGGCCGCCAGGGGGGCGTCCGGTTCGGGGAGGACCGGGCGCGCTTCGTACGTGACGAGGGTGTCAGTCATGCAAACTCCAAAACTGTCTTGCCGAAGGCTCGGGTGGTCTTGATCTGTTCGTGTGCCTGGGCGGTGTGGTCAAGGGAAAGGTTCCGCCGATGACCGGCGGCGTTACTCAGTCTTCGGTGAGCAGGTCGAGGTGGCGCTCACCGGCGTGACATTAGTGCCGCTCGGGGTCGGCTGCGTCCCTCTTTGGGGGGTATTCCGATCTTCAGCGGGGGGCGGACCGGCGCTGATCGCTCTGGTCGCCCGCGCCGATTGACCTAGGCCGGCCTGCCATAGACCGCCACGACGACCGAGCGGTCCAGACTGTTCTCCGACCACACCCCGATCGCGGTGTTGGCACAGTCGGACATGATCGCGAAGGAGGCCGGACTGTAATACCACTGGTTGAGTATCTCGATGTTGTTGATCGCCAACGCGGGATTGATGGCGACGGTCTCGGTGGCTGTCCCCTTGAAACCCGCAGCAGCGGCGCGTGATTGCGGTGTAGAGCCGTCCGAACCGATATCGCCGTCGAGAGCGCGATTGCTCATGACATCATCGGTGTGCCACTGTGCAGCGAGCGTAAGTGCAGGGTCTTTCTTGATACTGGTGGTACAGCCGGCTTGGTGCTGGATGGTGTACACGTTGGCGACTACGCCATTGTTGAGTCGAGAGTTGTCGGCATGCCCGGGGGGCGCGGCGGCGACAAGTATGCCCAGCACGGCGGCGCACACCGCGGCTGATCGCCCAATCCTGTTGTGAGACATCGGGTAACTTCCTATTGGCCGGTGTAGCCAGCGGCGGATTGCCGTAGCTGCCAGATGAGCGCCGGACACAGTTCATTGGCCGCCTGGTTGATCAGGTAGACGCCCTGGTAGGCGTCGCCGCTGTTGAAGTCGGCCATTACCTCGGCGACCAGTTGCCGATACCCTTCGCCCCGGCCGATCTTGTCGCAGACACGGTACCCATAGTCCAGCGCCGCATCGGCGTTGGGGAAGTTGTAGCCCGGCCGGACCGTCACGTTCACCAGATAGGCCACGCTGTCCGCGCGGGCGGGCTGGGCAGCGCCGATGCTACCCATCATCGCCATGGCACCCAGGGTGCCGGCGATTACGACCCGGGCGGCAGCAACATTGACTGCCATGAGTTGTCTCCCTTGGCCGGTTGGGCGAGTTGGGACTGGGTGTAGACGCGACCGTTCGGACCGACGTAGGTACCCGTTGCCGGGTCGTACTCCGCGACGCCCACCATGGCCGGTGGTGGGGGCGCTGCCGGCATGTCCGGTTCCGCGGGCGGGGATCCCGGTGGTATTTCGGGGATGTCTTGACCCGACAGCGTGGCGTTGGGATCGCCTTTCCAATTCATCCCGTCGTTGAGCGGCACGTACTGCTCGTCGCTCTCACACAGCTTTGCCGTCGGCGCACGTTTCCACGGCTTGGTCTCGCACGGGATGTTCCGTGCGCCGCGGACATTGAACGGCGAGTCCTGCGGTGTGCGGCAGTACAGATCGCCCGCCGCACGGTCCGGATAGTCGACCAGGTTGGGGATGCGCGCTTGCTGGGCCGGCAGGAATCCAGTGGTGCAGGCGGGCGGAAGGTTGAGGTTGAGGTTGAACGACAGATACTCGCCCTTGTATGCCTGCTGCGTGTTGGCGTTGGCCACGAACGTTCCCTGCCCTGCCGCCACCGCTTGCGGCAGTACCACCAGCAACTGCTCGATGTCATTCTGGTAGGTGACGGCGACCTGGCCGACGCTGGCCAGATTGGCCGCCAGAACCGGCAATGTGGGCTTGAGGCGCTCGATGAGCTTGCGCGCTTCATCGGAGGCCACGATGATGCCCTGCTGGTCGATGAAGCCGGCGACGGCGTCGTTCTTCTTTTCCAGGTCGCCGGTCACCGTCGCAAGGTGTGATGCCCACGCCTCAATCGCTTGCGCGGAGTTGGTCTGGGAATCCAGAACCGGTTTGGCGTTGTCGATGAGATCGATCAGCGGGTCGAGATTCGTGCGTGCGTCGATGGCCAGCGTCGTCGAGCCCTTGACAATGTCTGAGAGCTGCGGCCCGAGCCCGCCGACCGCGGTGTAGGCCTCGTCAATGGCGGTCTTGAGGTTGTCCCGCGGAATTGCCTTCAAGCCGGCATTGGCCGCATTCAGCAGTGAGTTGATATCCGGTGGGACCGAGGTGTCGGATTCGGGGATCACGTCGCCGTCTCGCAGCGGTCTCGATGTTCCGTTGCGGGGCACCAGGTTGACGTACTGTTCACCGATCGCGGACTGGCTGTGCACCTCCGCTTTCAGGTCAGAGGGAATCTCAATCGCCGATGTCAGCGAGAGCACCGCGGTGACTCCGGTATCGGTGAGACGGACCGATTGCACCTTGCCGACCTCGACGCCACGGTAGGTGACGTTGCCGGTGCCGTAGAGCCCGCCGCTTTCGGGAAGTTGCATCGTGACGCTGTAGCGCCCGACGCCGAACAGTCTGGCCGGAAGCTTCAGGAACTGAAGACCCATCACAGTGATGGCAGTCAAAGCGATGACTGTGAAAGCCGCCAACTGCAACAACATTCGTCGACTGAGGTGCATGTTAGGGCCCCTGATCGAAGCGATAGGGGACGACCAAGGGGTTCTCTTTGGTGTACGGACTCGGGAACTGGCCGATCGTGCGGCCCCACTGCATTTCGAGTTCGGTGAGGTTGCCCTCCCATCGAGTGCCCGTGAAGATGCCCTGATCGATGCGACTCAACGTGAGGTCCACGATCGCAGTCATGTTGGCGTAGTCACCGCGTTGCCACTTCTCGATCGTTTCGTTGGGGAACGGGAAAGTCAGGATCAGGCTCAGCGCCCGTGTCATGGCGGGCCCCGCGTTGGCCAGCGATTCCAGCACCGGCCCGATATCTTTCAATTCCTTGACCAGGTTGGCTTTGGTTTGGTCCACGGTGCTGACGACTCGCACACCGAACCGGCCGAGCTGATCGGCTGCTTCGGCGAGCTTGTCGCGCTCCTCATTGAGGACTGCGAGCGCTTCCGGGACGGTCTTGAGCGCCTTGTCCAGTACCGGCTGATTCGCTGCGAAAGTGCCGGCGAGCTTGTTGAGGCTGTCGGTCGCGGCAATGATGTCGTCGGTCTGGCCGTTGAAGTTCGCGGCGAACTTGTCCAGTTCGGCGATCATGCTCCGCAGATCTTGTTCCCGGCCTCGGAACGCTGTGCTGAAAGCCTCTGTGATGTCCTGGATCTGGCCCAGCCCGCCGCCGTTGAGCACTGTCGACACCGCCGCCAGCGTCTGTTCGACCGTGGGATAAGACGCTGAGTGGTCCAGCGGAATCAGAGACCCTTCGTGCAGATGTCCTTGGGGTGGTTCACCCGCCGGCGGGCTCAGTTCGATGTGTTGCGAACCCAGGATGCTGGTCAACCCGATCTTGGCCGTCGAGTTGGCCGGAAGGTCGACATTGCCGTCGATTCGCATGGTCACCAGCGCATGCCAGCCCTGCAATTCGATCTTGCTGATATGGCCCACTGTGGCGTCGCCGACCCGGACCCGGGAGTTGGGCTGAATGTTGTTGATATCGGGCATCTCAGCCTGGATGAGAAAGGACCCTGGGCCGTTGCCGGCGGTGCCGGGCAGCGACAGCGAATTGAGTCCTTGCCAGCCGGTGAGGTCGCAACTGGACGACCCGGCGGCGACGGTCACGATCAGCGCGATGGCGGCCAGTCGGCGTCGCGAGCTTCGGCGCGTCATGAGCCACCCCCGGGCGGCGTCATCATTGCGGTCAATCCGCCAGTCGGGTCGGTAGCGACGGTGGGTACGGCGGCTTCGGCCGGCAACGGCGCTTGGGGAACCGATGCGGCAACGGGTTCGGAAGCGGGCGCCGGGGCCGGCGGAACATAATCGGGGCGCAGCCGGTCCTCACTGTAGGTCACCTCGTTGGGCCGGGCCTGGGCTCCGACGAACAGGTTCTCGGCGAGCGGCGGGAAGTTGTATTGCCGGTTCTTGATGATCGGCGCCAGGTACTGCACGCACAGCTTCGACGCCTGCTCAGCGCCGAGGCGAGAGGCCGCCTGGATGGCGCCGCACAGGAAGGAGATCGGGTTGGCGAAGTTGTTGACTGCCAGCGCCCCGGTGAAGGCACCGTTGCTCGCCTCGTAGATGTTGTTGAAGTTCTGCACTGTCGACGGCGCTATGTGCAGCGTCTGCTTGATGTCCTCACGGCTCTCGTCGAGCGCCGCACTGATCGAGGCCAGCTTGTCGAAGGTGGTGCCGAGGGTCTCCCCATTCTCGTCGACGAACTGCTTGACGTCGCCGATGACCGAGTTCATGTCGACGAACGCATCACCGATCTTGGTGGGATCGTCGGCGAGTAGACCGGTCACCGAAGCGAGGTTCTGGTTCAGCTGGCCGAGCAGATCACTGCTGCTTTCAAGGGCCTTGACGAGGATGGAGAGATTCTTGAAGGTGGCGAAGATGTCCCCGCTGTGATCGCCGAGCACCGACATTGCCTGCGACAGTTTGATGATCGTCTCGCGGATGTTGCCGCCCTGGCCGCGGAGGTTGTCCGCAGCCGTGTTGATGAACGATCCCAAGGTGCTCACCCCACCCGGCGCACTGGGCTTCAGCAGTTCGGTGAGGCGCTTCAGCTGCACCCGGACTTCGTCCCATTCGACCGGTACCGCTGTCCGGTTTCGCGGAATGACCGCGCCGTCCGTCATCACCGGGCCGCCGGTGTAGGCCGGCGTCAGCTGGATGGCTCGGCCGGTGACCAGCATCGGGGAGAGAATCGCGGCTTTGGCGTCGGCGGGGACCTTGTTGTCGCGGTCGAACCAGAAGCTGATCTTCACGCCGTCGGGCTGTGGCTCCACCTTCTCGACCTCACCAACCCGCACTCCGAGAATCCGGACGTCGTCACCGGGGAACAAGGCGATGCTGTTGTCGAAGTATCCGATCACTTCGGTCCGGGAGATGTGGTCGACCGCTCGCACCGCCACCACCAGGCCGGCGAGCAAGGTCAGTACCAACAGCGTGGCAAGTGCGGTGCGAGAGTTGCGCAATCGTGTCATTACCCACCTCCGGGCTGGCTGTCGGCCGGCGGCTCACCGGGTGCCGGGATGAGGATCGAGGTCGGACCTGGCGCGGGCGCCGACGCGATCTGCGGCGGTGATATTGCCGGCGGGCCCGGCGGTGGGCCGCCCGGTGGCGGTGCCGGCAGCGGCTCGCGATACGGGTAGCAACCGGTGGGTCCGGGCAATGGCAGGCCCGGCGGACCGCAGCCCTGGTCGCCGGGGTTGCCGGTGATCGCATCGGGCAGATTCAGGTTCGGTTCGCCGCCTTGCCCGGTTCTGGGGTAGGGCACCGGAAGTGCTGGTGTTGCCGGCTGGCCGGTCTGCGGGTCGGTACGCAGCGACGGCAGCAGCGTGGCGGGGTCCGCGCCGAGATCGGAGAACGCGGCGTCGATGAACGGCTGGACGAACTGACCGGGGAGCAAGTTGACCACATACGCCTTGAAAAATGGCCCGGAGGAGACAGATTCGCCGAGCGACATCGCATAACTGTTGAGGCGCTTGATCGCGTCTTGGATGCGTTGCTTGCGATCGTCGACGATCGTCAGCACGCCGTTGAGCTTCTCCAGTGCCGGCTTCAGCTGCTGGCGGTTGTCGGCGATGAACGCCTTGAGTTGCTGAGATACCGCGGAAATGTTGCGCCAGATGTGATCCAGCGATGAGCTCTGGGCCTGCAACGCGACCAACAGCGAGTTGGTTTCGCGCACCAGCGTGACGATCTGGTCGGTTCGTTTGGCCAGCACGTCGGTTGTTTTGGCCGCGTTCGCCAAAAGGTTGCGCAGCTGCGCGTCCTGCTTGTCGAGGGTGTCGGCGAATCGGGCCACGCCGTTGACCGCGTTTCGCAGATCTGGCGGCGTGTCGGCGAACGTCTGCGCCATCGTCGCCAGCGAGGCCGACAGCTGATCGGTGTTGAGGCCGCTGATGGTGGTGGTCAGGTCGCCCAGAGCATCGGGTAGTTGGTAGGGCGAGGTGGTGCGCTCGAGGGGGATCGGACCCGACAGCCCGCCGTCACCGCGGGGGATGACGTCGAGCATTTTGGTGCCCAGCAGACCTTTGGTTTTGATCGCCGCTGTGGTGCGCTCGCCGAGGTGCACATCACCGTTGATGCGGAATTTCACCAGCACTCGTGGCCCGTCGAGCGCGATGCTGGATACCTTGCCCACAGGGAGACCCGACACCTCGACTCCCGCGCCGGTGAACAGTCCGCCTGCGTCGGCGAAGTAGGCGGAATAGTTGCGACCCGGGTTTAGGAACGGCAGCTTCTGCCAGTTCAACGCGCCCATCACAACACCGGCGATGACGACTGCGCCCACGGCACCCAGGACGAACGGATTGCGTTCGGAGAAGGACTTCATTTCGGCGTGCACCGCCCGGTGTCCTGTCCGGCGACCTTCACGTAAACCGGTTGTCCACCTTTACCGTTCAGCTTCAACACCAGGTCGCACAGATAGAAGCTGAAGAAGTCGCCATACATGCCCTGGCGGCCCAGTTGCCGATACTTGTCCGGCAGGGTGTCGAGCAGCTTTTCGAGGTATTCGTGGTCGGCCACCGCGATCGTCGATACTCGATCGGTTTCGTGGACCACCTTCTGGAACGGTCCGCGGGCCTGGCCGAGTAGATCGGCCACGGAGGCGGCCGCCGCGTTGGTGCTGTTGAAAGCGTTGGCAATGTTCGTCTTTCGCGCATTGAGGCCCGCGACAAGACCGGTCAGGTTAGTCACCGCCTTGTCTAGCTGGGCGCTCTGCCCGCCGAGGGTCCCCAGCACTACGTTCAAGTTGGTGACCACCTCGCTGATCAACTGGTCACGATCGGCCAGGGTGTTGGTCAGCACCGACGCCTGGTCGAGAAAGGACGCAATGGTGGGGCCTTGGCCCTGCAGGGCTTGATCCAGTTGGCCGCTCAGCGCATTCACCTGCTCGGGGCTCAGCGCGCGGAACAGCGGCTTGAAGCCGCCGATCACCGAGTCCAGGTCCAGCGCCGGCGCCGTGCGGTTCACCGGGATGGTGTCGCCGGGGCGTAGGCGTTTGACACCGCCCGCACCCTCCTCGAGAGCGAGGAAGCGCCCGCCGATGACGTTGTCGTACCGGATCACCGCGCGGGTGCCTTCGGTGAGACTGACCTGGTCGCTCGCCGAGAACGCCACCCGCACGGTGGCGTCGCGGTTGATCGCGATGTCTTCGACTTTGCCGACCTCCACCCCGGCGACGCGCACGAAGTCCCCCGGCTTCAGTCCGGTGACATTGGTGAACACGGCGTCATAGGTCTGTCCTCTGTTGAATCGGAACTGCGCGAAGACGGCGAGCAGGGCGAACGCGCCCAACAGGCAGACCGTCAGAAAGATCCCGAGGCGCCACACGGTACCCCGCAAGTTGTCCTTCACGGCTGGCCTCCAGTTGGCGGGCCCGGCTGCGGTTGCGCGGCAACGGGATCCGGTGCGGGTGGGACGCCCGGCCACAGCGGAACACCGCCGGGCCCGTACCAGGACGCCCCGAAAGGCGGCATGCCAGGCGGCACGACCGGGCCGGGGGCCGGGCCGGGGATGCACTGGCGAATGCTCGGCGGCTGTGGCACTGCCCGGGTGACCGGGAAGTAGTCCGCCCAGCAGGGGTGGCCGAGGCCGGGGTTGGGTCGCAGGTCCAGACCGGTGCCCCAGCCGGTGTCGGTGACGAGCTGGCGGACAGGGAAGTTCTTGGTGGCGTCGGGAAGGGACCCGCATCCCGGTTTGCCGCCGGGGCCGCCCTTGGCGTTGACGATCGGCAGATTGTCGGGGTACTGGTAAGGATCGTTGCCCAGTAGGAGAGCGACGTCGAAGTTCGCTGACTTGCCGTCCCTCCCGCCCCAGATGTTGTAGGCGTCCCCGGTGGTCAACGACCAGTACGCGCCCTGCAGCCAGCAGGTGTAGACCGGGTTGTACTTCATCAGCAGGTTGGTCGTCGGCTCCAGGATGTTGACCGCACGGACGAGCGGGTCCTCGCTTTGTTCGAGCAGCTGTCGCGCCGAGTCGGCAAACCCGATCGTGTTGAGCAGCAGGTTGTCCAATGACGGCGCCCGGGTGGCGATGGTGGTGCTCAGCGTGCTGCCCGCGTTGAGGATCGCCACGATGTCGGGTGCCGCCGCCGCGTAGGTGTCGTTGAAGTTCTTGAACGAGCGCCAGTCTTCGCGGATGGTGTCGTTGCGGTCGTTGAGTGCCTTGAGGACCTCGTTGAGATCGGTGGTGGCCTGGCCCATCCGCGGGCCCTGCCCGCGCACCCCGTCGGCCACCGCCGTCAGCACCGCGTTCAGCTTGGCCGGGTCGACCATGTCGAGCAGGTTGACCACGTTCTCGAAG
>NZ_BEWG01000033.1:93042-138053 GCF_002723835.1 Mycobacterium sp. shizuoka-1
ACGGTGTTGACCTCGGTGGTCACGTTGGCCGACCGCAGCACTGCGCCGGCGGTCAAGCGCTGGGCGCTGGGTTCGGATGGGTAGACCAGGTCGACGAATTTTGCGCCGAACGCGGTGGTCGATCTGATCTGGGCGCCGACATTGGCTGGGATGTAGCGGATTTGGTCCGGATCGATCTCCAGACGCAGACTCGCGTCGCCCTGCCCGCCGCTGATTCCGCCGACCCGCCCGACCTGCACGCCACGCAATTTCACCTTGGCGCCGGTCTCCATCACCAGTCCGGAGCGGTCCGATGCCAGCGTGACCGGGACGTAGGAGCGAAACGTACCGGCGAATGCCGTCGCGGTCACGAAGAAGAACGCGCCTATCGCCAGCAGGAGGATGACCGTCCACCAGCCGTCGGCCAGACGGTTCTCACCACGTAGCTCCGCCATGTTTACCCGGCGAGGTTGAAGTTGCCGGACTGGCCGTAGACGGCGAGCGAGATCATCACGATCTCGACGGCAGCCACCACCATGGACGTGCGCACCGCGCGACCCACCGCCTCACCCACACCCGCCGGGCCGCCCTTGGCGGTGAACCCGTAATAGGTGTGCACCAGCATGATCACGATCGTCATCGCCACCGACTGCATGAACGACCAGATCACGTCGGTCGGGTTCAGGAAGGTGTTGAAGTAATGGTCGTAGACACCGGATCCCTGCCCGTAGATGGCGACCGTGCCGGTGCGGGCGGCGAGGAAGGCCATCATGACTGCGATGCAGTACAGCGGAATCACCACGATGACGCCGGCCAGCACCCGGGTGGACGCCAAGTAGGTGACCGAACGGATCCCGATGACCTCCAACGCGTCGATCTCCTCGTTGATGCGCATCGCGCCGAGCTGTGCGGTCGCGCCTGCGCCGATGGTGGCCGACAGGGCCACCGACACGGTGCCGGGCACGATCAGCCGCACGTTGAAGAACGCCGAGGCGAATCCGGTCAACGCCTCGAAACCGACCGACGACAGCTGGTTGTAGCCCTGGACGGCGACCAGCGCACCGGTGGTCATGGTCAGGAACCCGACGATCGCGACGGTACCGCCGACCACCGCGAGCGCGCCGGAGCCCAGCCCCATCTGGGCGATGAGCCGCAGCAGCTCCTTGCGGTAGCGAGTCACCGCCTCGGGGATCGCCGCCAATGTCTTTGCATAGAAGCGGGTTTGAGCCCCGATCCGATTCCAGCCGCCGATGACACCCTGCAGGCTGTCGGCCAGTCTGGGGTGCAGCTTGCTCGGCGTACTGACGCTCACCGTTCGGTCCTCACGACACGGTGAACTGGATGCCGACGGCTGTCACGATGACGTTGATCGCGAACAGCACCATGAACGTGAACACGACGGTCTCGTTGACGGCGTTGCCGACCCCCGCCGGACCGCCGCCGACGGAAATCCCTTTGTAACAGGCGATAAGCCCGGCCGCCAAGCCGAACAGCGTGGCCTTCGTGAGTGAGACGATGACGTCACCCATCCCGGTCAGCAAGGTCAGCCCCGCGGCGAAGGCGCCGGGTGAGACGTGCTGGATGTAGACGCAAAAAATGTAGGCGCCGGTCAGCCCGGCCAGGATCACGGTCGCCGAAAGCGCCAGTGCCACAGTGGTGGCCGCGAGCACTCGGGGCACGACCAGCGCCTGGATCGGGTTGATGCCCATCACCCGCAGCGCGTCGAGCTCCTCGCGAATGGTGCGGGCGCCGAGGTCGGCGCACATCGCGGTGGCGCCCGCGCCGGAGACCACCAGCACCGTGACGATGGGTCCGATCTGGTTGACCGTGCCGATCGCGGCACCGGTGCCGGAGAAGTCGGTGGCGCCGAACTCGCCGAGCAGGATGTTGAAGGTGAACACCAGCAGCACCGAGTAGGGCAGGGTCAGCATGAGCGCGGGCAGCACCGAGACCCTGGCCACGAACCAGGTCTGCAGCAGGTATTCGCGCCACGCGAACGGCGGGCGGAACATTCCCACCAGGGTGTCCAGCGACATGCCGATGAAGCCGCCGAAGGCGCGCACGGGCTTGGCCAGGGGAGAGGTTGTGGTCACAGCAGCCCGCCAGGCGCCGAATGGGTCGGCAACCCGGACTCGACGATGACGGCCGGCGGCATGGCGGAACGCTATCGTGAGCGTTGCTACGGTTGCTGCTCCTCGATGGGGGCGAATTTCTACCCCCAAAGAGTTAGGCGTGGCCCCTGCCAGGCCGGGTGCGTCGGCCAAGCAGTGGGCAGACAGCCAGTTTTCCTGCATCTTTTCCCGCGCGACCGTGCATGTCGCCGGCGCGGACCAACGGCGAATCGGTGCCGCTCGGCGGATGGGCGGCGGACCGCCAGTGCAGCGCGGAGCCGTGCTGATGGCCTGCCGACATGTTCGCCCTGCTTTGCTGCCACGCGCGGGAGCGGTCGAATCGGACGATCTCCGAGTCGCCGAGAACGTGATGTTTCACTGGTCGCCGCTATGTATCCTTGTGCGATGGATCACACCCGCGCGCAGCCGGCGGTTGCGGCGATGCCCGGCGGTGACGAGCAGCGGGTACAGGCGATTCTCGACGGCTTGCGCGATATCGCGGACACGAATGATCCGAAATGGCAACCCCGTGCGGCTGACGCGCAGTCGATCGTCGACGACGCCTGGTCGGTGCTGGCCGAGTTCCTCGACGACCGGCCGGCGGCGGTCGCGGTACTCGATCTGCTCCGCCGGTTGACGCTCGCCGACGCTGCGTTGACCCGGGCGGCTCGATCGTCCCAGCGGCTCGGCGACGTAATCTCCCGACTGGAGTCTGCGACTCCGACGATGGCCACCCTGGTCAGCCTGGCCCCCCAGCTGACCAGCTACCTCGGCTTTGATCGTGCGATCTTCTCCCGGGTGATCGATGGACTGTGGGTGTCGCGATCGGTGCACATCGCCGACGACCCGCAATGGGCCGATGAGATCAACCGAGTTGGCCAGACCAAGCCGCAGCAGCTGGTTCCGGGGCTGCACGAGACGGAAATCGTGCGGCGCCGGGAGGCGATGATCGTCACCGACGTCCAGACCGATTCGCGAGTACACCGGCCGATCGCCGATGCCTCGCGGTCGCGGTCGTACGCGGCGGCACCGATCCTGTCCGGTAATCAGGTCGTGGGTCTGCTGCACGCCGACTGCTATTTGCAAGGGCGTGATCCGGGCCCCTCGGATTGTGACGCCTTGGCGACCTACGCCCGAGCGTTGCAGTTGGCCTTCAGCAGAGCGCATCTCGCCGACGGCCTGCGCGATGTCGGTGCGCTGATGAGAAGCGCTGCGACCCAGAGTCAGAACAAGGTGGACGGTGTGGGCGAATTCTCGTTGGACCAGCCGTTGTCGGCGGATCCCGAGAGCGCTGAGTTCGCATTGGCCTTCGGGGTCACCAGGCGGGCCGTCCGGTCGGTTCGCGATGTGTTGACCGCGAGGGAGTTTCAGATCCTCGAGCTGATGGCCGAAGGTCGAAGCAATGCCGCAATCGCGACCCATCTGGTGATTTCGGAAGGCACGGTCAAGCAGCACGTCAAGCACATTCTGCGGAAACTGCGGGCCGGAAACCGGGTGGAGGCTGTCGCGATGCTCTACCAGTCGGCCGGCGCGTGAGGGGCTCGCGTCAGTCGATGATCTGAAGCGACAGGGACTGTGTCGGACAGTGCGCCACGATGTCTTCGAGTTCTGCACGGTGTTCTTCGGTGAACTCGGTCGCCCGAAGGTGAAGGTGCCCGTCGTCGTCGACAGAGAAGGCCTCGGGCATGGCGGCCTCGCAGAGCCCGATTCCCGCGCACCGGCTCGCGTCGAGCACAACCCGACAGGTGCTCATCGTCGTGCTCCCGGCTCGAACGGCATGCTGACCACACCGCGAATGAAATTCGTTCGCACCAGAGCTGGCTCGCCGGTGGCGAAATCGGGTGTCTGCGTGTGCAGCTCGCGAAACAGCGATCGCAACATCACCTTGGCCAGCTGGCTGCCCAGGCAGTAGTGGATCCCGCCCCCGCCGAATGCCAAGTGGGGGTTGGGCTTGCGGTCCAACACGAATGCGTTGGGTTGTTCGAACACCGTCTCGTCCCGGTTACCCGAGGCATACATCATCACGACCTTGTCGCCGGGCAGGATCTGCTGGCCGCCCAATTCGTAGGGGCTGACACAGGTGCGGCGGAAGTTCTGCACCACCGAACCCCAGCGCAAGAACTCCTCGACCGCGACATCGATGCGGCCTTCGAAATCCTCCCATAGCCACCGGCGCTGATCGGGAAAGTCGTTGAGTGCCTTGGCTGCCAGGCTCGACGTGTGCCGAGTGGTGTCATTGGCGGCCACCGAGAACAACACCATCGTCGCGCCGATCTCGAACTCCGACAGGCGCTCGCCGTCGACTTCGGCGTGCACCAGTGCGGTCAGAAGATCCTCGGCAGGCTGATCGCGGCGCAAGTCGATGAGACTCTCGGTCATCTCGTGGATGCGAAGTGCCGCCTCAACCTGCACCTCGGCCGGATCGCGACCGGCCAACAACTCGGGATCGGCCCAGGCTTGCGTCTCGTCGGCGGCGTGGACGACGGCGGCCCGCAGTTCCTCGGGGAAGCCGAACATGTCGCCGAACATCTCTGTCGGCAGGTGTCGGGCGATGTCACCGACGAAGTCGACGGATTCTCCGTCGCGTGATTTGGCCACGGCGGCCGCGACGATACGTTTGGCCCGCGAGGCGATATCGCCCTCGATGCGCCGTATCTGGCGCGGGGTGAACACCGAACTGACCAACCTGCGAATCTTGTGGTGCTGGGGGTTGTCCATCGCCAAGAACGACATTGCCATCTCCAGGAACACCGGTGGCAGCATGTCGAACATCACACCGTAACGCGAGACGAATACGTCGTTGTTCTGACTGATTTCGACGATGTCCGAATGACGCACGACGGCCCAGTACCCCGGGTCGTCCGGGTCGGGAGAGACTGCGGTCTCGATCGGAGGTTGCCAGCTCACCGGTCGGCTGCGACGCAGCTCGGCGAACACCGGTTCGCGTTCGGGCAGGTCGAGGTCCCAGAACGCGTCGCTGCTGATGTTGACGGCGTCGTAACTGCGGGTTGCGGCGACCTCGTTGGTGGGCGGGACATCGACGGTGTCGTCGTCGTCCCAGGACAGATCGGCAGCGAAGAGCTCACCGTCGGTAGCGGTCATCGTGGTTCCTAGGTCTGATCGATGTGGTTGGGCGAGAAGAGGAATCAGCTCACGCCTGCGGGTCGAGGACGACCTTGGTGGCTTCGCGGGCCTCGAACATCCGGTAGGCCTCGGCGGCGTCCGAGAGGCCCATTCGATGGGAGATGATCGAGCTCGGACTGAGCTTGCCTGCGTTCGTCAGGGCGATCACCTCGTCGATGTATTCGGTGACATGGCACACCCCCATCTGCATGTGCACACCTTTGAGGTAGAGCTCGCCGAATGGGAGGGTGATCGAGTCCTCGTTGTAGACACCAGGAATCGACAGCGTTCCGCCGGCTCGAACCAGCGAGATCGCCGAACACAGCGCGGACTCGTGGCCGACCGCGTCGACCACGACATCGGCGCCCCGCCAGTCGGTGAGGTCCAGCACGGCGTCGGCTGGGTCGGTTTCGGCGGCGTTGACGGCGACCGCACCAAGGATCTCGGCTTCTTTGAGTCGTTCGCCGACCTTGTCGACGACGATCACCTGGAGTGCGCCCAGGGCGATGGCCGCCATGGCGGCACACAGTCCGACGGGGCCGGCGCCGACGACCGCGACGGTGTCACCGGGGCGCATGGCGCGGGCGACTGCCTCGTAACCGGTCGTCATGATGTCGCCTGCGAAGAGAATGTCTTCGTCGTCGGCGCTGCCGTTGCCGGGGACCAGGCGCGCGGTCAGGTCGGCGTTGGGCACGACGACGTATTCGGCTTGCCCACCGTCGAGGTCACCCAACGCCAATCCCAGCCCGAAGATCCGTGATCCCGCACAGTTTCCGGGCTGATGGCGGCGGCATTGATAACACGCACCACAGCTGACGACACAGGAGCTGACCACACGATCGCCCGGGTGCACCTGCGTCACCGCGGTCCCGGTTGCTTCGACGACGCCCAGGAACTCGTGTCCGAGGATGATGTCGGATTCGACGGTCAAGCGGCCCTCGTAGGGGTGAAGGTCCGTCCCGCAGATTGCCGTCTTTTCGACGCGCACCAGGATGTCGGTGGGCTCGGTGATCACCGGTTTCGGGACGTCGATGACTTCGACCCGGTGCGGCGCGCGCAGCACCGCGGCCCGCATGGTCTCAGGCACGCGATGCGTCTTTCTCGGCGATCTTCTCCCGGTACATCGGGAACAGCGGCTTGGTGAGGGGAACCAGTTTGAGGATCTTGTTGACCGGCCCCTTGGCCTTCACCTGGCCCTTGGCCAGTCCGATGGCAAGGTTGTATTCACCGCGCCAGAACTGGTCGGCGGTATCGCCGCGCATCAACAGTGTCACGTCCGCCTTGGTGTCGGACGGGCCCGAGATGACGCGATAGTCGTCGTGGAACACCATCGTCATCTCGCAGTCGGGGTCGGTGTAGATCACCCGCATCACGAGGTTGGCGGCCTTGAGCTTGGGTCCCGACTCGGGGTGTTCTCCGGCATCTCGGAAAACTCCGCCGATGTACCTGTCGAGGTCGGCGGCGTCGGTGAAGAATCCCATGGTGGTGTGCTCCTGGCTCGGTGGTGACGACCATCACCATGCAAGCACCGTGGAGCCGGTCTGATCAGACCCCCTCGGGAGGGATCGCTATCCCGGAAGGGATAGCCGGTGCCCGCGCCTACCGGGACTGACCGCCCGGCAGGCGCACGACCTGGACGAAGAATTCGTCGATCTGGCGAACCGCGCTCATGAACTGATCGAGGTCGACCGGCTTGGTGACGTAGGCGTTCGCGTGCAGCTTGTAGCTGCGCAGAATGTCCTCCTCGGCCGAGGAGGTGGTGAGCACCACCACCGGGATGGAGCGCAGGTCGTCGTCGGACTTGATCATCTCGAGCAGCTGGCGGCCGTCGTACTTGGGCAGGTTCAGGTCCAGCAGGATGAGATCGGGCCGCGGCGCCTCGGCGAACTGGCCGCGCCGGTACAGGTAGTCCAACCCTTCCTCGCCGTCGTGCACGACATGCAAGGTGTTGTTGAGTTTGTTGTGCTCGAAGGCCTCCCGGGTGATCAGTTCGTCTCCGGGATCGTCCTCGATGAGCAGGACGTCGATCGCGCGACCGGTATCGGTCATGATGCGGTTCCTTCCAATTGCGGCTGGGGTTCGGCGGCGGTCATGGCGGGCAGGGTGAAGCGGAAACAGGTTCCGCCGTCGTAGGAGGTGTCGATCCAGATGTCGCCGCCGTGGTGCTCGACGATCTTCTTGACCAGTGCCAGGCCGATCCCGGTGCCGGCGTACGCATCTCGGCCATGCAGTCGTTGGAAGATCACGAACACCTTGTCGACGAACTCGTCGGCGATACCGATCCCGTTGTCGGAGAAGGTGAACATCCACTGTCCCTCGTGGTCACCCGCGCCGGGTTCACAGGTGATGGCGATGCGGGGGGCCTGGTCGTCACGGCGGAACTTCACGGCGTTGCTCACCAGGTTCTGCCACATCATCGTCAGCAGTGTCGGATCGCCCAGCACCCGTGGCAGGTCGCCGGACCGGGTGATCTCGGCACCGGTCTCCTCGATGGCGGTTGCCACGTTGGCGATCGCGGCATCGAGCACGGTGTCGAGGTTCACCTTGACCTGGGTGGCGTTCAGTCGGCCGACTCGGGAGAACGTCAGCAAGTCGTTGATCAGCACCTGCATCCGCTTGGCGCCGTCGACGGCGAAATCGATGTACTGGATGCCGCGTTCGTCGAGTTGGTCTCCGTAACGCTTCTCCAGCAGCTGGCAGAACGAGGCGACCTTGCGCAGCGGCTCCTGCAGGTCGTGGGAGGCCACGTAGGCGAACTGCTCGAGTTCGGCGTTCGAGCGGCGCAGCTCGTCGGCTTGTTCGTCCAGTTGACTACGCGCGGCGCTGGATGCCTCGAGTTCCTCCACGATGCGCCGCCGCATGTCTTCCACGTCGGCGGCGATGGCGCGGATGTCCTTGGGGCCCTGTGGGTCGATGTGTTCGCCGAAGCTGCCACCGGTGATCCGCCGGCACGCCGCGGCCAGCGACTCCAGCGGGCGGGTGACGGCGTTGCGGATCAGGATCGCGATGGCGAATCCGGTGATCACGAACGCGGCGATGACGGTGGCGAGGACTCGGTCACGCCAGGTCTTGGCCGTGTTGAGTTGATCGAGCGCGTCGGTGCGCGCGCTGGCCAGATGCTCGTTCTGGGTGTCGAACAGTGCTCGCAGGGAATCGAATTGTGTCTTGCCGGCTTCGGCATTCGCCCTCGTCAAGCCGCTGGGCGACCCCGGCGTCACACTGGCGATCAACGGATCGGCATAGCGGCTGCGCCACGCGGCCGCAGCCTGTTCGATTGCGTCCAGATCGCCGATGAGGTCCGGGCGGCCCGCCAGCTGCTGTCGAATGCGTTGCGCAGCCTCCTGTTCGGACTTCTGCCCGTCGTAGTAGGGGGCGAGGAATTGTGCGTCGGCGGCGATCACGTAACCGCGGATCGCGGTCTCCTGGTCGCGCAGGGCTGCCTGGAGCTGGTAGGCGGCGATGCGAGCGGGCTGGATGTCGTCGACGAGTTGGCGGCTCGTGTCGTCGGTGCGGTTCAGCAGCACCGCGGCCAGAAGTGCGCCGCCGAACACGACGACGCCGACCACTACCAGGACCAGGTTGAGCCAGCCCCGCACTGTCATGCCGGACAGCCGGGTGCCCTCGACCTCTTTCATCGGCGGGTCCGCTGGACCCGCACCACCGCGATGTCGTCGGTGATCCCGCCGTTCGACTGGGCACGGGCTTCGGCCCCTTCGATGAGGGACACGACGAACTCGGGGCCGGGCAGTGTGGCGAGCGAACGGGCGAGTTCCAACAGGCCGTCCTCGCCCAGGCGTTGGTTGCCCACGCCGGAATGCCCTTCGAACAGGCCGTCGGTGAGCAACACCAACCCATGCCCGTCGGGCAGCTCCAGCTCGTTCTGCGGCCACTGTTGCGCGCCCAGCCCCAGTGCCGGTCCGGCCGGGGGCTCGAGCCATTCGACGGTGCCCGGCCCGTGCAGCAGCATCCCGGGGTGGCCGGCGCGGACGGCGGTGAACCCCCGCCCGTCCGGCCAGAGCGCCACGCTGAGCACTGTGGCGAAAATTCCGGATCCGGCTCGCTCGGCGCGCAGGATCTGTTCCAGGCGGCGCATGCGTTCGTTGCCGCGCAGTCCGGCAAAAGTCAAGGCGCGCCAGGCGATTCGCAGCGCGGCACCCAGCGCCGCCTCGTCGGGACCATGACCGGACACGTCGCCGACCATCACATGCACGGTGCCGTCGGGGGTTTGGACCACGTCGAAGAAGTCGCCGCCCAGCAGGGCGTTCTCCCGGCTGGGACGGTACTGGGTGACGATCGTGACCCCCGGATCGTCGTCGAGCAGGGGCAATGGCAGCAGCGCTCGTTCCAGCCTGGCGTTCTCCTGAGCGCGCGCCTGACTGGTGTGCAGATCGACGGCGGTGAGCTCGGCGCGCTTACGTTCGATGGCGTAGAGCAGTGAGCGGTGCAACGTCTCGGGTTCGACGTGGCCCTTCACGAGGTAGTCCTGGGCGCCGGAGGCCATCGCGGACATGCCGAAGTGTTCGTCGTTGAGGCCGGTGAGCACGACGATCGGCAGCGTGGCATCGATCTTGGCGATCCGGTCGACGGCCGAGATACCGTTCGCGTCCGGCAGGTTGAGATCCAGCAGCACACAATCGGGCCGACCGGTCGACAGTGTCTCTTCGGCGATGGCGATCGACGCCGCCCACTCGACGGTGATGTCGGCGCCGGCGTCGTCGATCAGCTCCTCGACCAGTAGGGCGTCGCCCCGGTCGTCCTCGATCAGCAGCAGCGAAATAGGCCGCTTGTTGGCGCCGGCGAAGCCGGAGGGGTTGAGCACCTCTGGGTCATACGATGCGCGCATGGGCCATCAGATCCTTGTGTTCAGATCGGCCGCGCTTTGACCTAGGTAGTGGTTAGACAACATACCGACCCTACCGGGCTGGACCCATGACGCCCAATCGAGCCGGTGGCGGTGTGTCATGAGTGGCGGGCCGTGCCGGTCAGCGGCTGCCCGTCGGCGCCCTGCAGCAGGCAGATCACCGTGCTCGGGAACGGGTTGTCCGATGTTCGGTCCTGATCGGAGTCGATGAGGTAGGTGCTGGTGTAGGTCGCGGCGCGGGGAGCCCCGGTGTAGCGCTCGAGCCCGGTGGCGCATTCGGTGGTGGCGACGTCGGCCAGGGCCGCGTTCACCGGAATCGGGGCGCGCAGATACGCCTCGGCCCGATGCGGCCGGGCGCAATCGACGACGTCGACCATCACCACCGCCGGGTCGGCGGGTGGCGGGTCGGCCAGGCAGTCGCCGGCGGTCAGGTCCACCCACTTCACGCTGCGCGCAGACGACGCCGGTGCGGCTGCCGCAGTGGTGGTCGAACTGGTCGATCCGGCGGTGTCTGTGGTGGTCAGCGTGGGTGTGGTGTAACTGCTCTCACCGCAGGCCGTCATCGCGGTGAGGCCGATTCCGGCCACCGCGCCCCAAGCCGTCCCGCGCATGTCCTCGTGTTTACCCGACAGCATCAATCGGGTACAGCACTTCCCACCATGACGATCACGAGCATTGCCAAGCTGACCGTTGCGGGCCTGGCCGCCGCCGTGACCATCGGGGCCGGTCTGGCCCAGGCCGATCCGCCTGGTCCACCCGGTCCACCCGGGCCGCCGTGGGTGCCCGGCGGGCCTGGGGTCAACGCGGGCGGACCTGGAAATCCCCTGCCGCCGGGGCAGGGCTATCTGCCGCCACCCGGCCATCGTGGCGATATCGACGGTGTGGTGCCGGTATGGGCACCGCCGCCGCCGCCACCGCCGCCGTGGGCGCCCTGGCTGCCGGTGGTCTGGAACGCCGACCTACCCGCTTGGGGAGTCTGGTGGAACGGCGGTTTCATCCGGTTGTGAGCCGGCGGGCTCACCAGCTGGTGTCCCGCTCGCGGACATAGGCGAGCAGCGCCGGGTCGGCCGAGCTGAACCGGTCGACCTCCTCGCCGCCGTCACAGCGATACAGGGCGACGGTCACCGAGTGGGCGTGACGATCGAGCACCGCCCAGTGGGCGCCGGCATCCTCCCAACGCTTCAACTGGGCCACCGGGTCATCGCGCATGGGTCCATCATGACGCGATCCCAGGCTCGGACTGTCAGAATCCGTTGGCCACGATAGGAATTCACCCGTCGGTCGTTGCGCTACGCGAACTCCGCCCGGTGGACGTGGCACGTCTGGCACAGTTGGGGTCCGGGGCGCACAGGCAGTGAGGAGTCAACGGTGCAGCACTGGGCAGCGGTCGCGGTGGCTGCGGTGTTCCTCTGGCTCGGGATGGTGCTGGCGATCTCTTTCCTGGAGGCGCCGCTGAAATTCCGGGCTCCCGGCATCACCATCCAGCTCGGATTGGGGATCGGCCGGCTCGTCTTCCGCGCGCTCAATGCCTGCGAAGCGGTGCTGGCCGCGATCGTCGTGGCCGCGTTGGTGGTCGGCACACCCGGTGCCGGTGTCACCGCGGCTGTCCTGGTGGCCATCGGTGCCCTGCTGATCCAAGTGATCGGGGTGCGGCCGGCCCTGAGGCGACGCTCTGACGCGGTGCTGGCCGACGCCGGCCAGGCGGAGGCCGGCCGGTCCCGCGCGCATTACGTCTACGTCGTGTTCGAAGTGATCAAGGTGGCCGCGCTGCTCGTGGGCGGCGTCGAGTTGCTCAACTTCTGATGGAGGAAGTCATGGATTCGGTTTCGTTGTCGGCGCTGGCCGACGAACACCTGGCCGCGGCCCGCTCGTCGAACAGCGGGCGATCGGCGCACACCGTTCACGGGGGCCACGACCATCAGCTGCGGCAGACGGTGATCGCCCTGGCGGGCGGGCGTGACCTCAGCGAGCACCACAGCCCGGGGGAGACCACGCTGCAGGTGCTGCGCGGCACCGTGCGGCTGACCACGGCCGAGGACACCTGGGAGGGGCGCGAAGGCGATCTGCTGGTCGTCCCTCGCGAACGGCACGGCCTGCACGCGGTCGACGACGCGGTGATCCTGCTGACGGTGCTGGCCGACAGCTAGTAGCGGTAGTCGGCCAGGTCGGTGGCCCCGCGGCGCTCGCCGCCGTCGAGCATCACCAAGGCGGGCACCATCTCGCAGGTCACCAGGCCGTGCGAGCCCGTCACCTCATCGATCAGATCGAAACATCCCGCGATCACCTCGGGGGTGTCGACGACGATCGTGGTCACCGGTACCTGACGGCCGTACTGGATGAGCCTGTCTCCGTGCGGTTTGTGGTCACCGTGGAAGCCCCAGATTCCGCGCAATACCGTTGCACCGCTGACTGTTCCGGATTCCCAGAGCTTGCGCACCAGGGCGCGGTGGATCGGCGCGCCGTCGTAGTGGGTGGATTCGGAGGTGTAGATCATCAGCTTCTGGCGCAATTCGCGGCCGTGGGCGTCGACGGCAGGCAGCGCCGGCGGGCGCGCCAGCAATTGGCCGTCGCGTTTGCACACACCGATGCGCTCGACGGTGATCAGCGGCTGGTAGAGCACCTCCTCGAGGCCGGGCAGCACCTGCTGCACCTGGGCTCGGGTGCCGACCGCGATGACCATCACCGGCACGTCGATGTTGCGGCTGAAGAAATGGGCGCGGCGGCGCTGACCGTGTGCGGTGCCGTCGACGCCGAGGAACACGGTGGCCCCGGCGAAGCCATGGCGGTGGAGCAGATCGCACACCGCGTAGTAGCCGGGCAGACCGTTCACCCGGCGGCGCCGGCCGATGTAGATCGTGAGTTTGACGGCGTCGCCGTCGGGCATCGGCGCCTGCGCCAGATCGCTGCCGAGCAGCTGGGCCCTTTCCAGGGTGATCAGGCCGCGCGGGGTCATCTCGACCACGTCGCCGATCAGCGCGCCGATCACCTCCTCGGTGTCGACGGCGGCGATCGCGACCGGCGGGTCCTCCGAGAGAGTCAGCGACTGATCGCTGCGGATCACGTGGCGCGGACCGAAGCTGGCGATCCCGCGCAGCATCACACTGGCGGCCACCTGATGTTCGGCGTAGGTGTCGAGCATGGCCTCGGCCAGGAATCGCGAGCCGGCCCGGGCCCGCTCACCGAAGTAGGTGGTCAGCTTGAGATGGGTCATATCAGGCTCGCGATCCACTGGCCCAGCATGGCGGCGGGCAGACCGAGGGCCACGCTCACGACGACGTTGGCCACGGCCGGCTTGATCTGGCGCTCCTCGGTGAGGCGCTGGGTTTCCAGCATCCAGGTCGAGAAGGTGGTGTAGGCGCCGACGAAGGCGGTGCCGGCCAGCAGTGCGGCCTGGTGGCTCAGTGTCAATCCGGTGATGAAGCCCAGCAGCACCGCACCGGAGATGTTGACCGTCAGCGTGCCGAACGGGAAGGACCGGGCGGCGCGGCGGGCGACGGCCTTGTCGACCATGAAACGGGCCACCGAGCCGAGTCCGCCGATCACGAGCACACCGGCCCATACCGCGACGCTCACGCGCGGATCCTGACCCGGCGGACCATGACGGTCGCGGTGTACACCGCCGCCAGGCCCGCGGCGATACTGGCCACGGTGTAGCCGGCGGCGAGGCCGTAGTGGTGGTGCTCGATCATCCGCACCGTCTCCACCTGCATGGTGGAGAACGTCGTCAACCCGCCACACAGACCGGTGCCCAGCAGCGGCCGACGGTAGCTCGAGACCGGCAGCCGTTCCAGCAGTCGGGTGGTGAAGTAGCCCAGCAGGAACGCCCCGACAATGTTGACCACGAACGTCGCCCAGGGCCACCGGGCCGGATCGGTCACGAGCAGCGTGGCCAGGCCGGCGCGGGCGGCGGTGCCGATGGCGCCGCCGGCGAACACCGCAGCCAATTCACGGTTGTCATGGCCGAACATGGGCAACCCCCTTAACCGTCGATGAATCCGCGAGCAAGTATCGCCCTTGGGAAGGCAGAATTGGCGCCATGGCGGCTAACCCCCGCGCCGGTAAGCCGGCGCTTCCCGAAGACCTCGTCGATCTGCCCCATCTGGTGACCGCGTACTACACGGTGCACCCCGACCCCGACGACGTCGACCAGCAGGTGGTGTTCGGCACCTCGGGACATCGCGGCTCCAGTCTGGACGGGGCGTTCAACGAGGCGCACATCCTGGCCACCACACAGGCGATTGTGGAGTACCGAGCTGGGCAGGGCACCACCGGCCCGCTGTTCATCGGCCGCGACACGCACGGGTTGTCCGAGCCGGCGTGGGTGTCGGCGCTGGAGGTGCTGGCCGCCAACGACGTTGTGGCGATGATCGATTCGGCCGACCGCTACACACCGACGCCGGCGGTCAGCCATGCCATTCTGGCCTACAACCGCGGGCTGAAGTCCGGACCCGCCGACGGGATCGTCGTCACCCCGTCGCACAACCCGCCGCGCGACGGCGGGTTCAAGTACAACCCGCCCAACGGTGGTCCGGCCGACACCGACGCCACCAGTGCGATTGCCAAGCGCGCCAACGAGATTCTGCGCGGTGGCCTGGCCGAGGTGAAGCGAGTACCGCTTTCCCGGGCTCTGCACAGCGCGCAGCGCCACGACTACCTCGACGCCTACGTCTCGGACCTGCCCAATGTCGTCGACATCCACGCGATCCGCGCCGAGAAGATCCGCATCGGCGCCGATCCGCTGGGCGGGGCCAGTGTCGACTACTGGGGGGCCATCGCCGAGCGGCACGGCCTCGACCTGACCGTGGTCAATCCACTGGTCGACGCGACATGGCGGTTCATGACGCTGGATACCGATGGCAAGATCCGGATGGACTGCAGCTCGCCGAACGCGATGGCGTCGCTCATCGCCAACCGTGACTCCTATCAGATCGCCACCGGCAACGACGCCGACTCCGACCGGCACGGCATCGTCACGCCGGATGCCGGGTTGATGAACCCCAACCACTATCTGGCCGTGGCGATCGACTACCTGTACTCGCACCGACCCGACTGGCCGGCCAGCGTCGCCGTCGGCAAGACGGCCGTCAGCTCCTCGATCATCGACCGGGTGGTGGCCGGCCTGGGCCGCAAGCTCATCGAGGTCCCGGTCGGCTTCAAATGGTTCGTCGACGGGTTGATCAGCGGCACAATCGGTTTCGGTGGAGAGGAGTCGGCGGGCGCGTCGTTCCTGCGCCGGGACGGGTCGGTGTGGACCACCGACAAGGACGGGATCATCATGGCCCTGCTGGCCTCGGAGATCCTGGCCGTGACCGGGTCATCGCCGTCGCAGCGCTACGCCGAGCTGGCCGAGAAGTACGGGGCGCCGATCTATGCCCGGGTCGACGCACCGGCCAACCGCGAGCAGAAGGCACGGCTGGCCAAGCTGTCGCCGGAGCAGGTCAGCGCCACCGAGCTGGCCGGTGAGCCGATCACCGCCAAGCTGACCACGGCGCCGGGCAACGGCGCGCCGCTGGGTGGGTTGAAGGTGACCACCGCCGACGGTTGGTTCGCCGCGCGTCCGTCGGGCACCGAGGACGTGTACAAGATCTACGCCGAGTCGTTCAAGGGCCCCGAGCATCTGGCGGAGGTGCAGGACGCCGCCCGTGAGGTGGTGAATACAGTCATCTCGTGAGTTCCGTCGCCGAGGGTGACTGTCCGTCGGAAGCGCAGGCCAAGCTTCCGCGGGAAGTCTGGGTCCTGATCGCCGCCAATGCGGTCATCGCCCTGGGCTACGGCGTGGTGGCGCCGGTGTTGCCGCAGTTCGCCCGCAACTTCGGCGTGAGCATCAGCGCGGCGACGTTTGTGATCACCGCCTTCGCCGTCATGCGGCTGATCTTCGCCCCGGCCTCGGGCATGCTGGTGCAGCGGCTGGGGGAGCGGCGCATCTACGTCAGCGGCCTGCTGATCGTGGCGCTGTCGACCGGGGCGTGCGCATTCGCCCACACCTATTGGCAGCTGTTGCTGTTCCGGTCGCTGGGCGGCATCGGCTCGACGATGTTCTTCGTGTCGGCGCTCGGGCTGATGATCCGGATCAGCCCGCACGACGCCCGCGGCCGGGTGGCCGGGATGTTCTCCAGCGCGTTCCTGGTCGGCTCGGTGGCCGGCCCGCTGATGGGCAGTCTGACTGCCGGGCTGGGCCTGGCCGCGCCGTTCCTCATCTACGGCGCCGCGCTGCTGATCGCGGCCGCGGTGGTGTTCATCAGCCTGCGGCATTCGCATCTGGCCGCGCCGGCCCCGCCGGACGAGCTGACCGTCACGCTGGGGGTGGCGCTGCGCCATCGGGCCTACCGGGCGGCGCTGCTGTCCAATTTTGCGACCGGGTGGTCGGCATTCGGGTTGCGGGTGGCCCTGGTGCCGTTGTTCATCACCGAGGCGCTGCATCGCGGGCCGGGGATCGCGGGTGCCGCGCTGGCCACGTTCGCGGCCGGGAACGTCGCGGCGGTGATCCCGTCGGGCCGCTTCTCCGACCGGACCGGTCGGCGCCCGCTGTTGATCGCGGGTCTGGCGGCCGCCGGGCTGACGACGGCGGTGGTCGGGGCGGCGACATCGCTGCCGGTGTTCCTGGTCGGCGCGTTCGTCGCCGGCGCGGGCACCGGGGTGTTCACCGCGCCGCAGCAGGCCGCGGTGGCCGACATCATCGGCAAGGCCCGAGGCGGGACCGCGGTGGCGACGTTCCAGATGATGTCGGACCTCGGGTCGATCGTCGGTTCCTTCGGGGTCGGGCAGATTGCCCAGCACTTCTCGTTCGAATCGGCGTTCGCGATCAGCGGCGCGATCCTGGTGCTGGCGGCGGTCGGCTGGCTGCTGGCTCCGGAAACCCGCGATGCCCCGCCGTTGGAGCCCACCCCACCGCGGCCGCTGGGCCCCGAGGCCGCGGGCGAGCTGCCGTAGGCCGTAGCGCCTCGCGAGATTGCACTGACGCAGGAAAAGCGCGAGTAGGCGTCTGCGTGGGTTCAATTTCGATGCGGTCTTGCCACATGTGACCAGCGATTTTGAGGCACCGGTGCCGGTGGTGTAACTTCGGTGGGCACACCTGGGGCTATGGCGCAGCTGGTAGCGCACCACACTGGCAGTGTGGGGGTCAGGGGTTCGAATCCCCTTAGCTCCACCAGGCAAAACAGCACTCGATTGAGTGCTCAGAAGGTCGTTTGACGACAGTTCTGACGACAGTTCGGTTCATCTCAGCCGTGAGCAGGAGCGCATCGCCCCCTTCTCATCAGCTCCCGGATGGCCGCCACGGCGCTGTCGGTCAACACAGTCCGCCCCTGCGGCGTGACGGCCCCTGCGGTGTGGCGGGGTGATGGCCATGCCATTGGTCCCAACCAACCAGCGGCGGTCAGCGTCCCCGCTCCGATCGTCGAATTTCCGTCACGCTGCAGCATGATGCCTGCTCGCGAACCGTGAGCCTCCCGGCCGGGGCATGTCGTGTCTCGGCTGGCGATCCTACGACTTGTCGTATCCTGACCGCCGGGAGGCAAGAGTCGGTTGAACGCAGCTCAGAGCGGAGATAGCCAGGCTCCTGGGGGTCCCTCTAGTGGTCTTCGCGACATACCAGAACCCCTACATGGAGAGACTGGTGTCGCGCTGTCCGGGCCACCAATATCGCCCATGGCAC
Source organism: Mycobacterium sp. shizuoka-1 (assembly GCF_002723835.1). Classification (GTDB taxonomy): domain Bacteria; phylum Actinomycetota; class Actinomycetes; order Mycobacteriales; family Mycobacteriaceae; genus Mycobacterium. Next base: position 110,771 of record NZ_BEWG01000033.1, read on the forward strand.
GCATTTCCCTGTACGACGACGTCCAATGGGAACTATTCATCCTTGAATGGGTGCATGCCCTGAGATCCGGCTACGTTCAGGTCAAGCGGTTCGGTGGAGCCGGTGACAGGGGCGCGGACATTGCGGCGTTCAAGACTGCAAACGGCCTAGAAGGTGCTTGGGACTGTTTCCAGTGCAAGCACTATGCAGAACCTCTCGCCCTAGGAGACATACTTCCCGAGATTCTGAAGATCTTCGTGGCAACTGTTGTCGGAGAGTGCGTTCTGCCGGACAGCTACCAGATCTTGGCTCCCCGCGGTTGCAGTACAAACTGCGGTCGGATGCTCAGCAGCCCGCAGAAGTTGAGGAAAAAGTTCCTCGACCACTTGGCCGACGACGACAGCACCCTCGCGAGGGGCCTTGAGTCGGACCTCGTCTCTTCGGTTCAGGAACTGGCGTCGGTCACGGATTTCTCGATGTTCCGATCCGTCGAGCTGACTGATGTGCTTGAACTGCATAAGACAACTTGTTGGTACAGCGACCGATTCGCCACAGCGCTTCAGCCGCGACCCGCTCATGTGCCAGCTCCCGGTGACTTGGCGACACACGAACGGAGATACGTACAACAACTGGTTGATGTTTACGCCGAAGCACACCCCGAGGAAAGCCTCCAACCCGAATCAGTGGCATCAAATCCCAGAGTGGGCGAACGCTTTCGCCGCCACCGCGAGAACTTCTACAAGGCGGAGGCGCTACGAGTGTACGCGCGGGATTCAGTGCCGCCGGGGACTTTTGAGCGATTGCAGGATGACATTCATTCGGGTGTTATCGATGTAGTCGAGGACCACCACGCCACGGGCCTGAGACGTTTGACGAGTGTGCTTTCGCTAGTTGGACAGCTGGATCTGAGTCGGCATCGTCTGATTTCGGTGGTCGAGATCGATGATCGACAGGGCATGTGCCACCAGCTGGCGAACGTCGATCGGATTCAATGGATGTCGCGCAATGAATGACTACGACAATCGGGCACCGAACGGTCCAGCGGGCGACCGTCGGAGGCCGCAAAGCATCAATGAATCGCCGCTGAACGGCCCTTTGGAGGTCGGCATCCGCGTGTTGATGATCTTGACCCAGGCCTTCCCAGCTGAACTCGACCTGAATCAGCTTGTCCTGCTTGATCACTTCGTGCTCCACAGCAGGGACGTCGGTGGCCCTGAAAGTCTGCATCCGGCTCTGCCGATCCGTGCAGGCGAGATTGCGGCCAAGCGTGAATCTATCGAGGCAGGAATTGGTCTTCTGCTGAGGCTGCATCTCGCCGAGATTGCGGTTGGAATGAACGGGGTGCGGTTTCTTGCCGGCGACGGCGCCCTGCACTTCGTGGGAGTCTTGGGCTCGTCGTACTCACATCGCTTGCGCGATCGTGTCGGATGGGTGTTGGGAAGTTTTCCCGATCTGGACGAAGCGAATCTGCGACGGCAGACAAAGGCGATATTCGATTCCTGGTCCGAAGAATTTCACTGGCCCGATACGGACGGGAACAATGGCAAACCGCATTAGCCTGACGCATCTGACTTTCGTGGGGCCCGGCAAGGCTCCAGCGACGGTTGATTTCGGGCCACGAACGACTGTCATCCATGGTCCCTCTGACACAGGGAAGTCGTTCATTGTCGACGCCATTGACTTCATGCTTCGTGGTTCCACTCTTCGGGAGATTCCGCAGCGCGCGGGCTACAGCACAGTCCTATTGGGAATTCGGACGCCGACTGGTGAAGACGTCACGCTCACCAGGGGGGTCGAGGGCGGCAGTTTTGGCTTGCTGGAGGGAGTACTGTGCGGCGCTTCTCTAAAGCGATCGGTGAGAGGCTTTCCGCGTGGCAGGTCCCTGATGGTGATGAGGTCCGTTATGACCGGGATGAGCAGGATCTGATAGCGGGCGATCAATTACGCTCTGCTCACGGTAAAGGCGTTCGCGCAATCCTCCACTCCGCCTTCACCATTGGCCTTGCTCAGTATTGCTTTGAAAATGATCTTCCACACCCTGGATTTGTCGTTCTGGATTCACCATTGGTGACCTATCGCCCACCGAAGCCTGGCGAAGCCGTCGATCGTGAGGTTCTCGACATCGGCATTGCTGCGCGGTTCTACGACGACATTCAGCAGTCGGTTGGTGGGCAGGTCATCATCATGGAGAACATGGATCCACCATCTGGACTCCGGAAGGAGTCAACCGACGTATTTTTCACAGGCGTTGCGGGGGAAGGCCGATTCGGCTTTTTTCCGTCTCAGCCGTTGCCGTCGTAACCAGAGACCTTTGATATTTCGACAACGGCAACGTCATCGTCGGCTTGCGGCACTCGATCGCGCGTCGTTGCGGTCGACTTGTACGGACTCGAAGCTGAACGTATCCGCTGAATTCCATCAGGCGAACGCTACCCGGTTTCGTCGCCGAGGCTGTTGGAGGCGAACAGTGAGCCCATCGAGTCCAAAGCATCCCGTTGAACGGCTTCGATGACCTCGACATAGGTTCCCGTCGTCACCGTGATTGAGCTGTGGCGCAGAATCTTCTGAACCGTCGCCGGCTGAACTCCCATTGTGAAGAGCAGGGTGGCGCACGAGTGTCGGAGGTCGTGGACGCGAAGTTGCGGCACCTCCGCCTTCGCGCACAGGCTGTGGAACATTCGGTTGACGTTGCGCGGCTCCAACGCGCCGCCCTTAGGGGTCGTGAAAACCAGTCCCGTGTCGCGCCACGTTGATCCGGCGGCCAGGCGCTCCTCCAGCTGGCGCCGGCGGTGGTTAGTCAGAATCGGCACAAGCGTCCGAGGTACTGGCAGAACTGCGACGGATCCTTCAGTTTTGACGTTCTCAAGCTTCAGCTGGCCGTCCACGCGGTGCAACGCTCGCCTGATTGTAATCCGCTCAGCGTCTAGATCGACGTCGGACCATTGCAGCCCGAGCGCCTCACCACGACGGAGTCCCATCGACAGCGCGACTGCCCACAGTGCATAAAGTCGCGTCGTCTCAGCGGTCTTGAGAAAGCGCATCGCCTCAGCCCGCGTGAAAGAGCGCACCTTCCGGTCATCGGTCACGCGCAACTGAACGAGTCGGGCGACGTTGCGGCTTAACATCTCTTCGTCGACCGCATCCTGCAGAGCAGCCCGCAAAACGCGCAGAATGTGGCGAATCGAGCTGGCAGACAACGCGTCGTTGCAGCACTTGGCAGGCACGAGAGCGCAGCACCGTGCCTGCGACTTGCGCCCTCGCGCTGCGTCCTTCCCTTGGGCGCAGCATTGGCATCGGGTCTGCAATCCGGTCAGCCATGCGCGAATATGCGAGGCCTGCAGTGACTTCAGCTTCCGATTGCCAATTCCCGGGATGATGTGCAGGCGCACGTCGCCCTCATAGGTCGCATACGTCGTGCGCCGAACGCTAGGCTCCGCAATGTGCTCTAGCCAGTAGGTCATGTACTCAGCGACCGTCAACGTCGTTGTTGCAGTGGGTATGCCGCGTCGCTGTTGATCGAGAACCTTGCCGAGTTCGTCCAAGGCGGCACGCTCACTATCGCCGTAGACGCTGATGCGCTTCCGTCGTCCGTCCGGCGTGTCGACGAAGACTTTCGCCTCCCAGCGCCCATCACCTCGTCGGTACACGCCGCCCTGGCCGTTCGCGTTGCGACGTGCTTTCCCACCTGCAGCCATCACGCGGCTCCTTCAATCAAGCCGGATAGGTAGTCGTCGAAAGACTGCCGCACGATCCGCCGGCACCTACCGATCTGTACCGATCTGACACGTCCGTCCCAGATCAGCCGGTACACCATCCATCGACTGACTGCGAGACGATCCGCCGCGGCCTGCACGGTGATCAGCTCAGCACTGAATTCAGTATGCATCCGTTTTCCTCTCCGTGTGGAAGTAATTCGGAATGCCGGCGTACGGCTTGTGGGGGTGAAGTAACACATACGGGTTGTGCTGCGGGCGAGGCAATTTCAGCTATTCGCAGGGTCCCGGGACCGGTCTTCTCGCGATCGAATACGGGCGTAGTCATGTCGACCAGTCTGGTGGCGAGGATTGATCGTGCGTCCAGCGATTCGCACGGACGATGTGGCGATGTTCGATCATTCGGTGCGCCGCAGACACGACCAAAGTGCGTTCACCGAGATTGCCCAGCCCGGCTCGATCGAATGTCCATTCCACTTCTTCTTCGGCACCGTGAAGCGCCCGATCATGTTCGTCGGTCGCGAGGTCTGAGCGGTGGCGTTGCTCCCGAGTCCACTCAGCTCGATGCTCGCGCAGCGCACTCATCGTGGTGGAGAACAGCCGGGATTTGGTGGTGATATGCCCACGAAAGCCGAGAGTGTGCAGCCAGCGGTCTATCTCCGAGTAGGCGCCATGATCGGCTAGATCGAGAATTGTGGTCAGAATCGCCCGGATATGTGTGGGGACGTCTAAATCGGGAACGGCGAGCGGTGACATCCGTCGGACCCCAACGCCGAAGTCGGCGACGGATTTGGTCACGTACTTGGCCAGGTAGGCCGGGACCGACCGACGCGACTGGCGAGGTGTTGCCCCGCCGCAGTCACTACTGTCCGACCGCAATGGCCGCGCATCCGTCTGAGTGCCGAACTGTATTACACGGCTACTGATTTCAGCGCCGTGTGCTGGGGCGGCGACAGTGAGTGCGACGCCGCTTGCGGCCTGATGGATTAGGAGGGCCAGGTCGGTGGCTGTGATTGAGGACTTGGGTGGTGTTGGGGCTTGGCCCGGCTGTGGCGGCTCGTCGAGGCGGATTACGGCGTGGAAGTGCGGGATCGCCCGACGTTGCATCTCGGTCACCTTCACGAAATTGATTCGGGCAGCGGTGGGGGATTCGCCGAGCGCGCGTAAGCGTCTACGCAACAGCCGGCGCAGGGCGATGGTGAAGCGCCGCCACAGTTCAGGGGCATGCCAGGCGAACAGGACATGCCCCATGTAGTCGTAACAGTCCTCGCAGAGCGGCTGACCGACATGAGCATCGCCCTCGTGGTGGATGGAGCTGCACCACAGGGGTCTCCCGTGCTGGCAACGTTGGTGGGCATTCCGGCCCCGGTCGTGGCACCGCCGAGCCTGGCCTCGCTGGCCGTCATCGCGTGTGGTGTGCACGGCCCCGAAACTGGGCGCGGTCAGCGTGACGAACACCTGAGGGTGTTCGGCGACTGTGGGCGGCAGATCGTGATGGCCACCGTGCACGCCGGCGTGTACGAGTTGCCAGGTATCGCGGGCATAGAGATCAGAGCAGGACGGGCAGGCGACAGCGCGTCGGTTGTTGCATCGGGTCCACACCCGAAGCTCGCGACCGAAGCTGTCGGTTCCTGTCAGACGGATCGGATTCGCACAGAACCCAGCATTCTCCGCTTTATTCCACCAGGTCTCGAAGTCGCGGGAGGCGGCGCGACGCACCATCTGCGCCACCACGCCGATGGTGTCGGTACCGGCCGGAAGGCCTGGCAGTGTCGAAACCGCAATGCCCAGCGCAGCAGTGGTCACGACTGGCGACCTTCAGTCTCGGCGGTCCGAGGATGCGCTCTTGTGGGGGCAAAGCGAGCGACGAGATCATCAATGGCGGAATCGGTGACGTGGAAGGCCCGAACTCGCAACGGTTCAGCGTTGCCGTCAGTGCAGACGTAACCGACACCGGGAGTACCGGTGGAGATTCCATCACACAAGGCGCCGGCTTCTCGGGCGGCGGCTCCGAGCACCATCGCGGTCTGGGTGGCTTCACTCATGCGCAGCCCGACCCGGATGGAGAAGAGCTGCCGGATGGGCAAAACATCTTTAGACGGGTCCTGTACCGCGGCGACCACCGAGATACCGACTGCGCGGCCCTGGGACAGCAGCAGCCCCAGCAGCTGCTCAACCTCGGCGCGTGTTCTGCGGTCCCCGAGATAGGCAGTCAGCGAGGCGATTTCGTCGATAATCAATACAATCAGTGGTGCGGAGACACTCGGAGTGTGAAGCCGAGTCTTCCCCCGCAGCCGTTGCGCACGTTTCTGCATCACCGCGACAACCGCCCGCAGCGCAGCGAGTGTCTGTTCACCGTTGTCATGGGCGAGCGAGGTGAACAACACTTGTCCGCGCCCGAACTCCATCCCTCCCTTGGGATCTACGACGACGAGGCGTGCGCAGCCCGCCCGCACGGCGGGGCCGACGGCGGCAATGATTGACCAAAGCACCGAGCCCTTGCCCGAGCCGGTCGCGCCTGCGACCAAGATGTGCTGTCCCAGTAGCGGTAGGCGCCAACGCTCACCGGCCTCGGTGAGCCCCACCCACAGGCGGGACAGGTCCGGTGTGGTGCCCCTGGCCGGACGAGGAAGTTGGATGGGTGTCGTCAGCGGATCGCCGTGATGGGCGGTGATGCGGATCGAGCCCGGTCGGGTCGAGCGAATGGTCACCCGCTGGGCGCTCAGCGCTTCGGCTAACGCGTCACCTCGGGATTGCCAGTCGGCCAACGACTGGCCCGTGAGGATGCGTACCTCGAGAACGTCGCTCGTGACACCGATCGTCACCGAACGCAGAATCGGCACCATGACGTGACCGTCGAGACCGGCGGTCAGGCCACACAGCGTGCAGACCGTGGCCCATCGGCCTCGATAGATACCCCATGTGCGCCACTGGACCCGCAGACGTACCGTCACCCACTGACGGAACGTTTGGGGGGATAACAGAAACCAGCTGAACAATGCGAGAGCCGACCAGATCGCCGCCAAGAGGCCGACCAAGGGACCGCAAGTGACGGCCATCCAGACGCTTGTGATGGCCGGAATGCTGATCATCGGAAACAACACCGACGCCCATACCAGCGCAGCAGTCGCTTTGCCAAGCGCCGTGGCTGCACGGAGGGCAATGTCATCGGAGTCCGAGTGGTTCGGAAGAGAGCGGTTGGAGCGGTGAGCTCGTGGGTGGCCAGGCATGGCAGACCTTCCGGCAGGCTTGCGGGATCGGGGTAAGGAGAGGCTTCGGCCGAGCGGGCGCAGCACCACCGTCTCTTGGTGTTGCGGTGCTGCGCCCACTCGACGAAAGGGTCAGGCGGCCGGCTTGCTCGTGCCGCCGGGTACGCCGCTCGGTGACGCATTCCGAGGTGCGGCAACGACTCCCGCCAGTGGTGCACCTGAAGCGCGGATCGCTTCAGCGCGGAACGCGACTCCGCTGCGACTGTCCTGGCTCCACGGCAGGGCAACCAAGCCCTCGATGTGGATCGGCTGCCCGACCGTCACATTCGGGTCGCCGGCAACCGTCACGGTGATGACGTCGCCGCCCGTGGAGTCCAGCGCCATCACCTGGACCTGCCACAGCGGCAGACCCGTCTCGCGATCCAGCTTCGGCTGGCCGGTGTCAAACGCGATCCGCTGTTCGGGTGCCCGCGTGCACACAAATGACACACCGCCGGTGTTAATACGTAGTTTCATTCCAACTGTCCTTCCTGCTGTTTTCTCGCGACCGCTCGGCCGCGACCACCAGTTCAGGCGGACAACTCGGACATTCCCAGGGCATCAGTTAGACAAAGCGGACAGACGCCTGGACAACGCGGACACTCGGACGACAATCGCGCGCCAACTTTTGTGCTTTGGGCGTCGCTAACGCTGGCACCGCGCTCCTAGCATGAGCAGATCGAGAAGCTACCTGTTCCTAACCACGCACTGACGACGCGAATGAGTGAAAAGGGTTTCAGCGAAGCCAGACTCGCAACAGCCGCCGGTGTCGACGTCAAGACGGTGGGCCGCTGGGTCAGGGGTGAATCACTGCCCCAGGCGGTCAACGCGCGCGCCACCGCCGACGCACTGGGCTGTGATCCGCAGACGCTGTGGCCAGACATCTTTCCCACCCTGCGCCCACCTGGTACCGGCACGGTCGCGGTCAGTGTGTACCGAAGCCGCGCGGACGTCCCTGTCGCCGTGTGGACCCAACTGTTCGGCGGCGCCGCCGAGCAGATCGACATCCTGGTCTACGGGGGCACCTTCCTCTTCGACGGCATTCCCAGGTTCTGCTCAACGCTCGCAGTCGCGGCCGAACGCGGAGTCGCCATTCGCTTCATCGTGGGTGATCCCGATTGCGCTGCGGTAAGCCAACGCGGGGAAGAGGAGACGATTGGCTCAGTTCTAGCAGCTCGCTGCCAGATCACACTCGCACGATTGGCTTCACTCGCCGACGCCCCAGGCTTGGAGGTGCGCACACACGCCACACCGCTGTACACGTCGATGTTCCGCGCGGACAACACCCTGATTGCCAACCCGCACCTATACGGTGCTCCCGCCAGCGACAATCCCGTCCTCTTTATTCGACGTGACGACGCGCCCGAGCTGTGGCGCGATCACCAACTCTCTTTCGAACGGGTGTGGAACACCGCCCAACCATTACCCACGCACGCCTGACCTGCCGATTGGAGAACCGTATGGCCCGGACCGACTACTACAACGATCCCCACGCGCCAGCCGCAAACAGTGTGGTGCCCTCCACTACCGCCGTCGTCACCGATTCACATGATCGCATCGTGCTAATTCGCCGCCGCGACAATAACCTTTGGGCATTGCCGGGTGGCGCAATGGAATTGGGCGAATCCATCGTCGACGCGGCGGTTCGTGAAGTGAAAGAGGAAACCGGTCTCGACGTCGAGATCAGCGGACTCATCGGCGTCTACACCAATCCTCGCCACGTTATGGCCTACGCCGACGGTGAAGTCCGTCAACAGTTCTCGCTGTGCTTCACCACCCGGCTGCTCGGTGGACAGTTGCGAGTCGACTCGGAAAGCACCGACATCGCCTGGACGTCACCAGGCGAACTTGCATCTTTGGACGTCCACCCCTCGATGCGGCTGCGCATTCAGCACTACCTTCAACGCCGCGACAGCCCATACCTCGGGTAGCCCGGCAAGGTCGTCTCTAGCCGGCGGAGGCACTAACTCGTGCTGCCGCCGCCAACAGGCTCGGCGCCGCCCGCTCGATCGCACGATGCACAGGATCCCCATCGGGGTAACGCGACAGGATCTCCGTGACTCGATCTTCAGCTCGCACAGGCGAGCCCTGCGGGCCAGTGGTCAAGTCCGCGCACGTCAGCACGTCTAGTAACAACGACGGAGGTGCCGTGAACTCGGCCAGCGCGTCTAAGAGGCCGCGCTCCCGCGCCTCGAACACCGCGCCCGTGTGATAGGCCACCAGCGAGACCACCACTGCGGGAAAGCCCTCGTCGCGGACGAACACTGCGCCGTCGACGGGGTGGAAACCAGTCGATCGAACTGACGGCGCATAGCCAACATCGTGAAGCCACGCGGCAGCCACCACCGCGTCGGCATCCATGGCGCCCAAGCCGACGACCAATCGCTCCGCCGTCGCCGCGACTCCGCAGACATGGGCCCACCGATGCGGCAGATCGGCCAGTCGCTCCTCGGCGATCGCCCGTGCACGTGCCGCGTCCGTCACCACGATGCAAGTCTACGAATGTGCCCGACACAGCACCGACGCGATTTGGGCGAAAGATCCACGCCGCGGCGGCTCCCGTCCGCTGGCGCTCCCGTCCGCCACCACGGACCGAAAAATGCCTATCGGATCGAGGCTGTGAGAACTTTCTCTACTGTTATCAAGAACAGGTTCTCAGCCCACTTCGGGATCGCCATGAGTGGCGTCCACAAAGCGGTCGATGGCCCTATCGATTCGATCCCGAGCGACTTCACCCGATATTCGCCCACTGCTGAACGCCGCCAAATTGGCAAGCCACACATCAGCGATCAGCCCCGCTAGTCGCTGGTCTCTGACCGTGGGCTCGCCGCCGCTCAAAGTCCTTGCCAGCAGACCTTCAATGACGTCGATCGCTTCATCGGTGGCTGCGGCGGCGGTGTGGTCGGCGAGGACGAAGGCGCGCGTCACCGCCTCGGTCAAGCGCGGGTCTTGGTTGCCATTCGGTGTGCAGGCAGTCGACGAGCAAGCGAAGGCGTTCGCGCGGTGTCGACGCGGTGACGGTCCAATCGCGGCTGTTTCCAAACTCTTGGAACTCGCGGGTCAACGCCGACACCAAGAGGTGGATCTTGGAGGGGAAGTACCGGTACAGCGTGCTGACGCCGATTCCGACCTGCGCGGCCACCGCGCGAACGTGCACAGCCTCGTAACCGCCGCTAACTGCCAGCATCATCGCGGCATCTACTGCACTGTTACGGCGGTACGTGTCGACACCGCCAAGGTCGGCCGCCCTATCGGGGCGATGCTGCCTCAACTTCGAAGCCATGCTGCCAACGCCACGCTCAGACGCTGTGATCACCAATTGGTTGGTGAAGCGCGCCGGCTAGCCGATCAAACAGGTCCTCGAATCCGCTCACGTCGCCGTGCGCAGCGAAATGATCGACACCCACCGTCACGAAGACTGCGCTGGCGGTGAACCGGGTGATGCCATCGTGACTGACTCCCGTTCCGCTGACGTGAAGAGCACGTCCTTGGCGGCCGGTGATCTGGGCAGTAATCCTGTGCGGTTCGTGCAACGGGACAGGTCGCAGATACTCCACTGTCAGACTGCGTGTCACCGCGGGCGTGCCGGCCACCCACAACGTGAAGCCCAGTACGTCGTCACAGGCTGTCGCTACTGCGCCGCCGTGCGCCAGTCCTGGGGCGCCGATATGGCGCTCATCGAACGTCACATCGCTGTAGACCTCGTCACCGTCGCGATAGACAACCAGCTGCAATCCATGCGAATTCGCGGGCCCGCACCCGGTACACGTCGAGGTATGCGGAGGCAGTAGATATGGCCCCGGATGTGCTGTGTCACCCATCGTCATCCCCTTGTTTCGCACTGATTCGCGATATCGTCGGGCCCGCACCGCAACTGCAACGAGCCTTCGTTTGGCAGCTTCTGGACGCACCAAGACCCTCCCGCGTAGACACGACGGCCATGCCTACCGACCAGGGTGTTCTCCGTAACCGCGGACAAACCTACGAACAGTTTCGCTACGCTACTCTTGGTACCATACCTTGACGCCTGCTGGAAACGCCGCCCGCAGGTCCCATTTTCCGAAGGGACAACGCAGTGAGCACTCAACCGGCGGCATACGCAGACGACGATGATGACATCGACCCCCGCCGGATCAGGTCGCGTAACCGACTGCTCGACGCGGCGGCGGCACTCCTCACCACCGGGGGAATCGAAGCCGTCACGATCGACGCGGTGACCAAAGCCTCCAAGGTGGCTCGCACCACCCTCTATCGGCATTTCGCAAGCTCATCACAGTTGCTGGCGGCCACATTCGAGCGCCTGCTGCCGCACGTCACTACACCGACACCCGACGAGGGGTCGCTGCGGCAGAGGCTGATTGAAATCCTCAGCCGGCAGGCCGCACTCTTTGCCGATGCCCCGATCCAGGTCACCACGCTGGCTTGGGTCGCCCTTGGGCCCACCGATCCTGCTGCTGACGGCACCGCAGATGAGGACAGCCCGGCTGGCAGCCTGCGTTCTAGGGTCGTCGAGCAATACCGCAAACCGTTCGACGAAATCCTGTCGAGCGACCAGGCTCGCGAAGAACTTGACGAATTCGACCTCGAATTGGCTGAGTGCCAGCTCGTCGGTCCGCTGGTCTTCGCACGCATGACCGGACTCTGCACCATCAGCCGTGACCAGTGCGTCCGCATCGTCGACGACTTTCTGGCCGCACACTCACGCACCCGAACCGAGGCGTGACGGCGAATTGGTAGGTGCGCCGGCGGTTCGCCTGCGGCTTGTCGTCGCTGGGACCGGGCGGCTCGCACTGGGCCTGGCTGAAACTTCCTGGTGACCCTGCGTCATCGCCATCCGCCAGCCGCGCTGAGAAAACGCTACTAACAGTTTCAAAACGCTATGTAGCGTTGTGCTACTATAGGTACACTTATGAGGTTCAGTCGACCACGATCCAGTGAGCCCGTCATATGAAAACCCCTGTCCGCGTGAGTCGTTCGTCGAATCGCGCCGCTGTTGGTCGCACGCTGAATCACTGGCGGCACCATCCACCGTTACGAACGGCCGGGACCGTGGCGCTGGCCCTGGTCGTAGTAGTGGTATCGACGGTCTACCTGCAATTTCACGGTGAGTTCACTCCGGCCATGCACTTGACCCTGGTGTCGGATCGCGCTGGGCTGGTCATGGAGCCCGGGGCAAAAGTGACCTACAACGGCGTCGAAATCGGCCGGGTCGCCGCGGTGCGCGCGATCCAGCAAGATGACACCACCAAGGCGAAACTGTCCCTGGACGTCGCTCCAAAGTACATCGAGCTGATCCCGGCCAACGTGACCGCCGAGATCAAGGCCAGCACGGTATTCGGCAACAAGTATGTAGCCTTCCGTAGCCCGTCGAGACCGGCATCTGCGCGCGTGTCGAGCTCGCAGGTGATCGACGTCTCGCACGTGACGACCGAATTCAACACCCTGTTCGAAACCTTGATGTCGATCGCGCAGAAAGTCGATCCCGTCAAACTCAACCTGACTCTTGCGGCCACCGCCGAGGCACTGGACGGGCACGGCCTCGACTTCGGCCGATCAATCATCGCGGGCAATGCTGTCCTCGACGACATCAACCCTGAAATGCCGCAGATCCGCGAAGACATCAAACGCCTTACCGACCTCGCCGACGTCTATGCCCAATCCTCACCCGATTTCTGGAAATTCCTCAACAATGCAGCGACCACGGCAGGCACCGTCAATGAGCAGCGAGCCGATCTCGATGCGGCGCTGCTGGCTGCCGCGGGCTTCGGCAACGCTGGCGCTGACATCGTGGGGCGGGGAAGTCCCTACCTGGTGCGAGGTCTGGCTGACCTGGTGACGACCACCGGCACCTTGAACACCTACAGTCCCGAATTCCTGTGCAGCATAAGAAATTATGCTGCGATCCTGCCGCAGACTGTTGAATCCGCAGGCGGCAACGGCTACTCGATCGACTTCCGTATCGGGCTCACCGGTGCGCCGAATCCGTACGTCTATCCGGATAACCTGCCCCGTTCCAATGCGCGAGGCGGCCCGGGCGGCGCCCCTGGATGTTGGCAGACAGTCACCAAGGATTTCTGGCCCGCCCCTTACCTGGTAGCCGACACCGGCGCATCACTGGCTCCCTACAACCACCTCGAACTCGGGCAGCCATTGCTTACCGAATATGTGTGGGGACGCCAGGTCGGTGAAAACACCATCAATCCCTAGGACGAGCAGGCCTGCGGACCCACCGGTCCACGACTACGTCGAAGCGGCGCTCAGCGGCCTCGATACATAGAATCGTCATATTCCGATGGAACTGGGAGACAGCGACATTGGGGCGGCATGCAGTCGCTCAGGAAGCGCTTCCTCGCCGGACGCGTAAGGGAATCGAAACAGGTCCTCGCAGTGAAGGATTGGTACCCCAGCGCACGGGTCCAGCAAGCTCCAGGCCGTCGAGTTCGTCCAGCAGATGGTCCACCGCTGTGATCACTTCGAGTCGTGCGAGATGAGCGCCCAGACAAAAGTGAAGTCCATGGCCGAATGCCAGGTGCCCGGTCGTGTCGCGATGAGGGTCGAACCGATCGGGGTCGCTGAACTTCGCCGGGTCTCGGTTCGCCGAGGCATAGAAGAGCAACGCCTTTGCGCCCTTAGGGATTACCGTGTCGCCGATCCGATAGGGCGCGGTAGCGGTTCTGGTGACCCACTGCACCGGCGAGCCCCAACGCGCGGTCTCCTCGACCGCCGGGCGAAGCAGGCTGCGGTCGGCTTTCAACGTCAGGAAGAACTCGCGGTCCTCGGCGAGCCTGACGAGCAGCATGCCCAACAGGTTTGTAGTGGTCTCGTTGCCGGCGACCAGAAGGATGAGCGCGTAGAAGAAAGCTTCCTGATCGCTGAGCTCGCCGGATTCTTTGGCTGCCTGCAACCAACCCAAGAGATCGTCTGCCGACGTGCTGGACCGCCGGCCCATCTCGACGTCTATGAAGCTGCGCATCTGCACGTAGGACTGAAGTAGCGAACCGACGTATCGCATGACCTCGTGCACCGACCGCGGTCCGAATAGTCTCGCGAACTTGTTGGATACGGTGCGAAAGGCCGGCCACTGAGGATGGGGAATACCCAAGATTGTGGCAATGACGTTGATGGGCATGGGGATCGTCAGCGCCGCGACCATGTCAATGACGTCGCCGTCTCGCAGTGGCCTGATCGCCTCATCGGACAACGCGCGAATATCTGTGGCCAGAGTCTGTACCGAACGCTTGCTGAACATGGGCGCGGTCAGATGCCGCAGGCGGGTGTGATCGGGTGGGTCTGTGGTGAGTACAGCACTGGTGACAAACGACCGCAGCATGATGCCGTCCCTCGACGAGAACACCTCATTGTTGCGAACGGCCTTGTGCACGTCCTCGTAGCGCCCCATCATCCAGACGCCGAGCCGCTCGTTGACGACCACCGGATGCTCACGAATGCGCAGCAGCTCGGGATAGGGGTCGGCGATGTTCTCGGCGAGCGTCGGATCGAATGTGGTTCGTGGCACCGACTTCGGCGCCGATGCAGTGCGTGGGCGCCGTAGATCGCGGTAAGCCCCTGTCGCAACCGGACGCCACAGATCAGTGACGGAGCTGCGAGTTGCAGAAAGCACCGCGCGTGGTGGGGGCCGTAGAAGATCCGTCGACATAACATGACGTTAGGCCGGTCGCAATGGCTCGATAATGACAGAATCAGACAGACATTTGATATTTTCAGACACATGCCTAGTCCGATGGCCCCGGTGTGGGACGTGGCGCGCTCCTCGGCGCCGGGTCGACACATCTTGGAGACCGCGGTACACCACGGCCTCAATCCTGAAATCTGTTTGTCTGGAACAGGACTCACGTCGCAGGGGTTGAGGGACCCGACCAGCGAGATGCATGCGAGTCAGGAACTGACGATGATTCGCAACCTGATCGGCCGACTCGGCGATCAACCGGGACTGGGTACGGAAACCGGTGCGCGCTACACCTTCGCCGACATGGGCATTCTGGGTTATGCACTGATTTCGAGTCCAACCGTTGGGGACGCGATAGACGTCGCCTGCCGGTACGCCGCACTCAGTACCGTCTACCTGAGTCTGGCCGCACCAGAACTCAACAACACCGAAGCGGTCATCGGTCTTGATAACGCCCAGGTTCCTCCCGATGTGCGGAGGTTTCTGCTCGAACGCGATTTTGCAATGTTCCTGCAGATCTTGCCGCCGCTCATGCGTGGCGTTGACGCGCCGATCGCGATGCGACTGGAGGTGGCGGATCTGCAGCTGCCGGCAAGTCTGGTGGAGATCGACAACGTGACGGTCACTGTGGAGAACGCGGTGCGCAACGCCCTGATTGTCCCCGCTGATCTGGTGAGCCAACCGATGCCCGCGCCAGATCCCCAGACTGCGGCGATCTGTATCCGCCAGTGCGAGGAGTTATTGAACCGTCGACGAACCCGTCGTGGCATATCAGCCTGGGTGCGGATGCGGATGATCCAAGATTCGACCCAGATCCCATCCATGGCGACCATCGCGAGGGAACTCTGCATCACCGATCGCACGTTGCACCGTCACTTGGCGGGAGAGGGAACCAGCTACCGCGCACTCGCAGACGAGGTTCGCGCAGCGCTGGCCGCCGAGCTGTTGAGTTCGGGACTCACTGTCGAGGAAACTGCACGCCGACTTGGCTATTCGGAGACGGCCGCATTCACTCGAGCCCATATTCGGTGGAATGGGCGCCCACCCAGTGAGTCCAAGCGCCGTGGGCGGTCAACGGCTCAAACGTGATGTGAGGGCAAGCTGCATGCTCACGCGCCGACGTCGACTGTCGGGCGGTATCGCGACGGTGCCGCAGTCCTTGGTCTAGTGGCGAGACGTTGTGGCCACCAGCTCCGTTCGCGCAGCAAAGTAGCGATGGCGGGTACGGTCAGCGTCCGGACCAGGAAAGTATCCAACAGCAGTCCGCAGCCAATGATGAGGCCGGTCTCGATCATGATCGCGACCGAGCCGATCATCAAGCCGAACATGCTCGCGGCGAAGATCAGGCCGGCGGAGGTGATGACCGAGCCTGTGGTGGCGACCGTCCGTAGAACGCCGATACGCAGATTGCTGCCGCTCTCCTCCCGCAGTCGCGATACCAGTAACATGTTGTAGTCGGCACCGACTGCCACCAGAATGATGAAGGCTAATAGCGGTACAGGCCAGGCGATTTCATGACCGAGTATCCATTGGAAAACGATGACTCCGATGCCGAGTGAGGCGAGGTAGTTCAGCACCACGGTGCCAAGGAGATACAGCGGTGCCACGAGCGCGCGCAGTAGCACCACCAGGATGAGTCCAACGATGACCAGGGTGGCGATGGCAAGTTGGATGAAGTCGGACGAGAGCAGACGCTGGATATCAGAATTGACCGCGGGGAAGCCGGCGACAGAGATCGTGGCGTTCGCCAGCGAGGTGTTCGGCCTGGCTCCATCGGCGACTTGGGTCATCTGGCGGGCAAGGTCCATCGCTTCGACGCTGTAGGGATCGTTGCTGGTCTCCACTGCGAATCGCGCCGTTTTCCCATCGGGTGACAGGAACTGCTTTGCGACGTCGGCGAATTGGCGGTTCGCAAAGGCGTCTGCGGGCAGGTAGAAGCCGGACGCGGCATCCGAACCCGCGGACGCGCGAGACGAGTTCTGAAGCTGGGTGGCGATTTGGCTCATACCGGATAGCATCTCAATATTGCTGTCCGCCAGCGTCTTTACCCCATCGGCCAGCGCGCGGGAACCGGAGGCGAGCTGGCTGATGCCGTCTTGTAGCCGGGTGATGTTGGCCGCGAGATCGGCGGGCTTTCCCAGCGCGCCGAATGCCTTGTTCATGGCATTGACGGCAGTCTGAACGTCGGCGATGGTGCCGGTTACGGTGGCGTTGGTGGCGGGGTCGTAGCGGTCACCCAGCGCGGCGACCTGGGAGAAGAATCCGTTGTTTCTCAGAGCAACCAGGATCTGGACCTGGTCGCGGATTTGAGCGCATTGGGGAGTTGTGACGCACCAGGGTGACCCATTGAGCAGGTCGACGAGCGGGTTCAAGGTGTCGATGGCGCCTTGTGTGCGTTCGGCCAGCGGGCGGATGCCTGGGCCGGCTTGTATTGCGTTGTCGATACTGGGGCTGGTCGCTGAGAGTTGGTGCAGAAGTGGGGCAAACCGTTGGAAGTCCTGGCCGGCGGACTGTGCTTGGGTGAGCACTGGGCCTAATGGTTTCAGTGCGGTCCGTACAGATGTGTCGAGCTGCGCGAGTCCGTTGGCCAGTTGGTTGGCTCCATCGGTGAGCTTGGCGAGGTCATCGCGGCGGGAATTGCCATCGGCGACGGCACCGGCCATCTTGTCGCCGATTTGCCTGTTCTGCCACGATAATTGCGCTTGGTCAAGGCGGGTGCCTGCCGGACGGGTGACTCCGGATATCTTGACCACGCCGGGGATCTGGGAGATGCGCGATGCCATTTCGTCGAGGTCGGCCAGCCCTTTCCCGGTGCGCATGTCGACGGGGTTTTCGACCACTAGGAACTCGGTGATGACGACGTCTTTGCGAAAGTGTCGGTCGAGGAGCTGGTAGCCCTCATTGCTAGCCGTGGTGGGAGGTTGTCCTTTTCGGTCGTCGTAGCTGATCTTCATCGTGGCAGCTGCACCGGAAAGAGCCAGGAGGATCATCAAGCTAGCAACGAGCAACGGCCGAGGGTGACGCACGACCGCCACAGCGACGCTGTTCCAGTACCGGCGGGTGCGGTCGGGCTTGGGTTCACCGATACCGCGTCGGGCCGCCAACGCCAACACTGGCGGCAACAGTGTCACCGTAGCCAGGAAGCCCACAAGTACGGCAACCGCGCACGCTGGTCCCAATCCGGCGAACACGCTCAGCGTGGCGAAGACCATGGCCAGAAAAGCCAGGGCGACAGTAGCTGCCGACGCGAAGATCACTCGTCCGATGCTGGCCGTCGCGTGAATGACAGCGAGATCGGCAGGGGTACCGGCGCGCCGCTGTTCGTGGTACCGGCTGATCAAAAAGACTGTGTAATCGGTTCCTGCGCCGAGAAGGATCGCGGTCATGAATGCCACGGTGAACTGCGAAACCGGCATGCCCAGCTGCCCGAATGCGGACAAGACACCACGGCCGACGGCCAGACTCAGCCCGATGACTAGCAAGGGCAATAACGCGGTAAACAACGACCGGTAGACCATCAGCAGGATCAACGCGATCAACCCGGCCGTTGCGATCGAGATGAACAGCAAATCGTGTTCGGCAGAAGCGATTTGGTCACTGAAGGTTGCCGGGGGACCGGTCACGCGGACGGTGATGTCCGACCCGTCGAAGGCGCGTTGGGCGGTGGCGCGGACTGCCTGCACCGATTCCGCTGCAGTGGGATCACCCAGAGTCCCGGCCACCCCCACCGGTAGGAACCACGCTTTGCCGTCTGCGCTGACGGCTTGTGCCTTCATCACGGGATCGGCCAGCAAGTCCTGCACCAGCAGCACGTGGGCGTGATCGGCTCGAAGGCGCTCGACGAGCCTCGAGTATCGATCCCGCGCCTGCTGCGTCAGCCCAGCGGGGCTTTCCATGGCGACGAACAGCATCGTCTTCGACCCTTGCTCGCCGAACGCAGCGCTCATGCGGTCAACAGTCTGAAATGACGGCACGTCCCGGGGAATGAGGTCGACCGACTGTCGCCGCACAACGGTTTCGAGCTGTGGGAACAACAGCGCTAGCACCACTGCAATGGCGAGCCACCCACCGATCACGAGCGCCTTGTGGTGAACCGTGAAGGCGGCAAGCCTGGCCAGCCGCGCACTGTATTCCGGCGACGCTGCGGGGTCGGCAAGACGGACGCGTCGAGAAACGGTCCCGACACCGTGGACATCATCAGCCACCGTCACGCCCCCTCAAGAGTGGAACTATCGGTATAGCACCGATACTAACGGTTTCCTATTTGCCCGCGCGACCCCCGGGCAAACGGCGGCTATCTCGGCAACCCGGCTCCGAATCATCGAATCAATTTGCAGCACCGTCAGTTTCGTCATCGACCAGGTCATGGCGAACGACGCGCACACGTCCATGCGGGAGGCAAGCCATGTAGCCATGCCGTTTGCCGTACAGCTCCCACGCCGTCTCGTGGCTGTCGGGATCGACATCGATGCAATGCCCGCGGGAGAAGCCCAAATGCAGCGCCCCCTCGTCATCGCACCAGGCCCGTGTGCACACTGCGCCGGCCAAATCGAGTAGTGGACGCTCCTGAGCCGACACCCGGGCGGGATCGATAAGCACTTCTTCGGACGGATGCGACCCGATCGCCGGCAAGGTCAGCCTCATGGGCCGCGCGATGACGAGTTCGTTGTAGTCGTCGAGACTCAGAACCAGGCCTTCTCGCAACGAAACTCGCTGGACGGTGCGCTGTTCGATCCACTGCGTATGCATGTCGGTCTCCTGTTCAACACTCCGATGTGTTGTATTTATGGTACTGCTAGTATCGGAGCGATACCAGAAGGTCCTATTTTGCAGCTCGTGGGTGCGGCGGTGGTGCTGTGCATTTTGCTGCGACGGGCACGGCGGGCAACTTCGAGCAAACGAGTCGTTGGGGACCATTCGTCAAGGGGTGCGTTCCTTGTCGGATCCCGCAGCGACCGCGCTATTGGCGTTCGGCATTCTCGTGACCTGGCCGACCGTCGCTTACATCAGCACGCGCCCCTGGGCGTCGCGTGTCCTGGTGACTGCATGCCACGACCCGGCCGAGCTTGAACGTGCCCGGGACAAGCTCTCCCTCTAGCTCGATTTAGACAACCTCGTCGAGGAAATCGATGACGGCTTCGGAGAACGCGTCGTTGTCGTCTCCAGCGATCATGTGACCAGCGTCGGTCACGTCCACCGTGCGCGCGTGCGGCACGAGGTCGACGAAGTCGTTCACTGTCTCCTCCGACACCACGTCCGACAACAGCCCCCGCACAAGAAGCGTAGGAGCAGATACCTGCCGTGCGCCGTCGATCAACACCATGCTCATCCGGTCGAACTCCGCTGCGCCCTCATCTGGATTACCTTGCAGGAAGCCAAAATTCGACGCCACAAAGGCCGGATCCCACCGCCATACCCAACGGTCGTCGGCGCGCTGCTGCAAGACCTTCCGTAGTCCGTCGAGGCTGCTTGGCTTCGATCTGTGTGGGTTGTACGCGGCGATAACCTCGGCGGCAGACTCAAGATCGGCGAAACCGTCGGGGTGCGCCGCCATGAATGCGACGACGCGCCGTGCGCCCTGCATCTCCATGCGTGGAGTGATGTCCACCAGCACCACGGCGTCCCACAGGTCAGGTGATGCGAGTAGGTGAGTGCCCAGGATCGTCAGACCGCCGAGGGAAGCTCCAATGGCCACAACAGGGTGCCCACCTGCCGCGTGCGAACGCACCGCGAGCAGGTCGCCGCCGAGTCGATCAAGGTCATAGCGGCCATCCGGGTCCCAGTCACTATCCCCGTGTCCGCGCGCATCGTAGGCCGCCGCGAGGTAGCCGCGTGCGTGTAAGCGCTGCGCTGTCGCATCCCACGCATGACGGCTTTGGCCTCCTCCGTGTAGCAGCAATACGGCTGCCCGCGGCTTCGCGCACGGATACAGGTCGACCGCCAAGGAGACTCCGTCGGTGGTGGGCACTCGCTGGAGGACAGGTCTTACCCTGCGCCGCCTGCCGAGCCCGGGGGACATCACGAGGCCGCCTTCTGGCCCACAACAGTCACAGTGCCCTGGGCAGCGCACACAGCCCGCCCGTCGTTGGTAATATCGATTCTCGCGACACCGCTGCTCTTCCCGAGCGAGATGATCTCGGCTACCGCGACGCACGTGCCGCTGGACACCGGTCGGAGTAGGTTCAGCTTGAATTCGGTGGTCGCAACCCAGGATCCGGCAGGAATGACGGGATAGAACACGACGCCGAGACAGTGGTCAACGAGCGCCGACAGACAGCCACCGTGCAACGAGCCGAAGGGCGTCTTTAAGTCGTCCCGGGCGTCCATCTCGACGACGAGGCGTCCCGCTAAGAAATCGGTATGACGAAATCCTAAGTAGCCAGCCAGGCCGCCGGCCGTCAACGCCGCCCCTTTTAACTGGTTGGCGACCTGCGCGTCGAATGCGGCGAAGTTCGCGGACATGTTCACCTCTCCTCGGTGTGGGGGCTGGTGTTTGAGACACTACGCCTGACTTGTTACATCACGTTGCGTCTTGGCCAGAGACGATTGCGGGTAGAAGAAGACGTTGCAGATAGGTGCGCAGTCCGTCTCTGCTTCGATCCCTTGGGCCACGAACGGTGAGCAGACTCAGCACGGTGCGAAGTATCCATTCCGCGGCGTCATCAACGGAGACCCCGGGCGCCAACTGGTTCCAGTGCGTCGCGAAGAGAGGCCGAAGAAACTCGGTGACGAGTTCGAAAAGCATGGTCGATGTTCCCTCGGCAAGGCCCACACCCGCGAGTTCACGATCGCTGCCGAATAGGACGCCGATGATGGGCCTTCGGCGGGCCGCAATCACAGTGTGATCGATGAAATCAACGATCGCAGAACCTAAGTCACTATGGCCGGACAACCGCGGTTCCATCCGGCGTAGGTATTCTTCGGTGGCGCGAATGATGACCCCAGAGATCACGGCCTCGCGACTCGCGAAGTACCGGTAAACCGTCGCCCGTGACACACCGGCATTTCTGGCGATGTCCTCCATAGTGGTGCCTGCGAGACCCTGCACCTCAAGGCAGCGCTCAGCGGCGTCGAGCAATCGGTCGCGCCCTGATCTCCCATCCGCCGCAGCGGACGCGCCCCAGCGCAATGACTTTGTCGCCACGTGATCAGTATGCACACGACTCAGCACTACGCGATCAACTATGCAACAGAGTTTCTAATCTGTCTCAGATAAAGGCACTCCTGGGCCCCTGAGAGGGGCCCCGCCTGACCACGAGCGTGGTTGTTCGCGGCACCGTTCTCTGCTGGGACCACTTTGGGGCCAAACGGCTTGCGCGATGCCGAACGGCGTGCGCGTCCGTCAATGTCACGAGCTGCCCTGAAACCATTACAACTGCTGCTGAACTGCGAAAACGTGCCACCGCCGCTTCCCGGGGGTCGCGTGGTCCTACGTAACACGGGCCGCTTAGATGCGACCTCGCCTAGCCGTCGGTGTCGGTAACCTGTTCAGCGGAAACAACTTTCAGCAGTTTGTCGCGGGCGGCGCAAAGCCCATCTAATGCTGAATTGAAGTCAAGCGCGGCATCGGCCAGCGAGGCGCGGCCGGCTGGATGACCGTGTGCCGCCAGCACCCGTGCTGCATATCGGAGATCGGTCGTGTAATGAATGAGGTCCACGATGTAGCGGGTGGTCGCGGTCGGCGCCGCGCCTTGAGGGCGCTGGAGGTTGCTGGACATCAGGCTTGTCCAGTCTGCGATTGCGCGGCGGTCGAAACTGTACAGCCCCTCGAGCATCCAACGTCGCCACCGGGCTGGACGGCCGCTACGAGCACCGGAAGGAAGCGGTGAGGAAGCCATCAATCGAGCCTAAGAGCTCACCCAGCGTTTTTCTGGGCCCATAAGCAGCGGTCTGAAGCGGCAATCGCCCCGTAAGCCGACCTTTGCCCACCGACGCCGAGACGCCTGTTGTCACGAGACCCCGGCGGCGGTCGCGACGCGCAGCTGGTCGGCTGCCACCCTCCATTTCCGAAGTGTCTGGCCCGCTGATCGGCCGAGTAAAGAGCGCCTTCGGCGCGACTTCGTCGTGGCTTCGCCACCCTTGACACAACCGATCGCAGCGACAGGACGGCCGCATGGGGAGCGGCCCGTTAGTGGCACCGCTTTTACGAGGCGAGTGACGACAGTTTTGACGACAACGCTGACGACAGTTGCTGCCTCAACGACGTCCCCTACACGACAACTTGCGACCTATCGTGCCTGGTCACGGACTCTGCCCGCTCCTGGCAGTGTGGGGGTCAGGGGTTCGAGTCCCCTTAGCTCCACTTGTAGGAAACCCGAAGTCAGATGACTTCGGGTTTTTTGCTGGGTGGGTGTAGTAGCGGGAGAGATCGCCGAGTGGCTCGGCACGCCCTACGCGCACCCCGCTACGGCACGGCGCGTAGATTTCTTGACAGTCAAACCCAGGAGCCCAGCGCAGCCTTCAACGAAAGCGATCATGTCCGAGGATCAGACCCCAGACGTCCCGCCGAATCATCTCTCGATCGATCCGCGTAGCCCCTTCTACAACGAAGAGGTGCTGCTGCGCGACGTGGGTATTCGCTTCAATGGCGCCGAGAAGACCAACGTTCACGAATACGACGTGGCCGAGGGCTGGGTGCGCGTCGAAGTCCCCACTGCGAAGGATCGTCGCGGCAACCCGATGGTGGTCAAGCTCAGCGGCACGGTGGAGCCCTATTTCCGCACAGCGGAATAGCTTCTGAGAGTTGGTGTTTGGCATTACCCGGCGGGTGGTTCCCCGCACGTGTGTCGTCGCCGCCGATCCGCCGGGAACCCTCATCGAGCCCGTCCGGGTGCGCTCGGGCCGACGTCGTCTCGACGGTGAGCCTTCGCTGTTGCGAAGTTAATTAATGCCGCAAAGATCTCTTTATTAACGATTCAAGCAAACGACGCTGAAATAGTTCATGCGCGTCAATTAATGGCTGAAAATCTTTGACGAATTTCAACTATATTTTTCTCAGCTAACTGTTACGGTCATTGCTGTCCGCTTCAGCAGCGCTAGGCGGGTGTCATGGGTCGGGGGTGGGCCTGAGTTCGTGGGGTTTCTTTACTGATCACAGTGGTTGAGGCGCAGGCACTGTGGCCGGGGGTCCAATCTGCTTGGCCGAGGTCCTTTGTGTCCTCAGCTACCTCATATCCACCAGTAGATCAATCACCGGATCGGGGGATCCGGGCTCCGAAGGGAATGAACCATGTCCGAATTAATTGCGATGGGCAAACACCGTAAAGAAATCTTCGCCCGCGCGACGGTGGCCAAGCGTGCCGCCGGGGGCGTCATGGTCGGTGCTGCCTTGACGGCCGGGGTCTCCGGTGCGATCGGCGCGGCGACCGCATCCGCGGCGCCCGCCTCGCCGGAGTCGCCGGCATGCGCACTCGCCACGATGTGCAGCGGGGCACCGACCACCTCGGTGATCGGTGACTCCGGGGCCGGCGCTGTCACCCGGGCCCTGGTGCAAGCGAACGCCGCGCCCGGCGTTCCCGGCCTGGATCCGATCACGATCATCAACGCGTTCGCCGAGCCGATCCTGGCCAATCCGCTCACGTTGGTCTTCACCGGCGGGATGATCGGCGACGGTGTTCTGCCGGGTCAGAACGGCGGATTCCTGATCGGAAACGGTGCGGCCGGAGTGCTGCCCGGCCAGGCCGGCGGCAACGGCGGATTGTTCTACGGCTCCGGCGGTAACAGCGCACTCGGCAACGGTGGTCATGCCGGGCTGATCGGCAACGGTGGCAACAGCCTCGCCGGTGGCAACGGTGGCAACGGCGGGCTGTTCGCAGGCAACGGTGGCACGGCCGGTGCGGGCAACGGCGGCAACGCCGGAATGTTCGGTAACGGCGGCAGCAGCGTCACCGGAGGCAATGGCGGCAACGGCGGCCTGATCTACGGCAATGGTGGCGACGGTGGCGCGGGCAATCCGCTGACCGTTGCAGACGGCGGCCGGGGCGGTAACGGCGGCTTCTACGGAAACGGCGGAAACGGCGGCAACGGAAGCATTCTCGGCGGCAAGGGCGGTAACGGCGGTGACTCCGGCGGTATCGGAAACGGCGGTAACGGCGGCAACGGCACCACCGACGCCGTGCTCGGCACACCCAACGACGGCGGAAACGGCGGAAACGGCGGTCAGTTCGGCGGCAATGGCGGTGGTGGCGGCGACGGCAGCTCCAACCTGGCTCTGACCGGCGACGGCACCGGCGGCAACGGCGGTCGCGGAGGCGCGTCCGGAGCCTTCGGCGACGGCGGAAACGGGGGCAAGGGTGGCTCGGTGGTCTCGACGACCGGCACCGCCACCGGCGGCACCGGCGGTCGGGGTGGACATTCCGGCCTGGCCGGCACTGGCGGGAACGGCGGCACCGGTGGCAATGGCACGTCGGTGGCAGGTGACGGCGTCGGCGGCGACGGCGGCAACGCCGGCCGCGGCGGTACCTTCGCCGGGAACGGCGGCAAGGGTGGCACCGGTGGTACCGGCACCGCCACCATCGGCAACGGCCGTGGCGGCACTGGCGGCAACGGCGGCGGCGGCGGTGCGTACACCGGCTCCGGCGGCGACGGTGGTAACGGCGGCAACGGCGTTGCGACCACCGGAGTCGGCAAGGGCGGCAACGGCGGCAACGGCGGCACCGGTGGTGGTCTGGCCGGCAGTCGTCCGGGACACGGCGGCAAGGGTGGCACCGGTACCACCAGCAACGGCTCCGCCGGACAGGACGGCTAGAGCGCAGCAGGCGAATCGGTGGCTTCGGCCTTCGGGCCGGAGTCACCGAATTCGGTTGTGCTCCTGAGCTATCGAAGCGTGGTCACTCGCGATCGTGATGACAGACGGCCTCGAGCAGCACGCCGAACGGGTCGAGCCAGAAGGTCGCGAAGTACGGCGGCGGGTACTGCGGGAAGTGCTGGGGTTCGTGCACGACCTCCCCGCCTGTTTGCTGCACGAACCGGTGGACGTTCCTGACCGCCGAGCGGGTCCTGACCATGAACGCCAGGTGCTGCAGTCCGGGCCGTTGAGGCGAATAGGGCTCCGGCTCGCCGGCGGGGTAGAAGAACAGGTAGGTGCCGGGCTTGCCCGCCGCCGGACGGTAGGCGAACTGGTCGTGATCGTCGAGGAACGGCTCGAACCCAACCAGGGGCAGCAGCGCGTCGTAATAAGTCTTGGCCGCCGCCAGATCCGCGACATTGATTCCCAGATGCCCGAGCATGAGTCATCGTGCACCGTGTCCCGCAACTCCGGCAAATAGGACGGTTGCCGCAAATCGGCTCCGGCACAGGCGCAGTCCCGTATACACAAATCCATGAAGGCTTCTGCTCATATCGGCCGGGTCGGTGGTTTGGCAATCGCGCTGGGCATCGGCGCCGCACTGGCCTCCGCCAACGCGGTGGCGTGGGCCGACACCGGCAGCGCCGCCCCGAGCCACTCCGCCGCCTCGGCCGGTCATGCGGGCCCGCGAGCGGTCAAACCCACCGCGGTTCGCAAACGATCGACGCAAAAAGTGACCACCACGCCGCGGGCCACGGCGTCGGCATCCCCGGCACGTCGAAACCCTGCGAGGGGCGCCGAAGCGATCTCGGGCTTGGCCGCGGCACTGGAAGGCTCGTACGCGGCCAACCGCTCCGGAAGCGGTGTGACATCGGCGTCGGCGGTCGCCGGCCGGCTTGCGCCGCCGCCCAACCTGACCGCCGTGGTCCACCAGGTGGTCTACACCCCGCTGCATGTGGTCGCGCAGGCGTGGATCACCAGCGACGTCGGTCGGCGGGTCGACGAGGTCATCAACACCGTGGCGGGTTCCTATGTGATCGGCAACGGCACGGCCGGAACCCAGAGCCATCCCGACGGTGGCGCCGGCGGGTGGCTGCTCGGTGACGGCGGTGCCGGCTGGACCAGCACCCAGGCTGGGGTCGCCGGCGGTGCGGGCGGAGCGGCCGGGGTGTTCGGCAACGGCGGCGCCGGGGGAGCCGGTGGCGCCGGTGCCGCGGGAGGGGCTGGAGGAAACGGCGGGTCGCTCATGGGGATCGGTGGGATCGGCGGTGCCGGGGGCGCCGGTAATACCGGCGAGGCAGGCGGGTTCGGTGGCGCCGGCGGCGACGGGACAGGGCTGGTCTTCGGCATCGGCGGTGTCGGCGGCGCCGGCGGCGACGGAACCGACGGTGGCCGCGGTGGCAACGGCGGCAACGGTGCCGCATTCCTGGGCAGCGGGGGAGACGGCGGCGCCGCGGGCCGCAGTGGCGTCGGCGGCGGCGCGACCGGGCTGCCCGCACTCGGTGGTGCTGGTGGCACCGCCGGATGGCTGGGCAGTCATGGGGCGGTCGGCAATTCCGGCGCCGCCGCCGTCGCACAACCGGACACCGGACCGCTGCCGCCGCTGTCGACCACCGGCACCTGGCTGACCACCAGTGACGGGCAGGTCGTGATCGTGCACGGGCTCAACGAAGTCTACAAGCTCGCCCCCTACCTGCCGTCGGCCAGCGGCTTCGACGAACAGGACGCACAGTTCCTGGCGGACAACGGTTTCACCGTTGTGCGGCTGGGAGTCATCTGGGCCGGCGTGCAGCCCCAGCCGGGGGGCGTCGACACCGCGTACCTCGACTCGATCAACCAGACCGTGCAGATGTTGGCCGACCACGGGATC